>JBEKIJ010000009.1:0-98654 GCA_050011815.1 Acidimicrobiales bacterium
TGGGAGACCCGCCTCTGTAGTTGCATCAATACAAAGTCTTGTATACTCTGTACCGTGAAGCCAGTCCCCTTCATAGGGGGCTCTGAGGAGGAACTTCGCGCATTTCCTACTGTGGCACGGCACCGAGCCGGCTACCAGCTCTACTTGGTGCAGATGGGGGACGCTCCCCACGACAGCAAACCCATGCCGTCGGTCGGGCCGGGGTGCCGGGAGATCCGCGTGCGCGAGTCAAGTGGAGCATTTCGGGTGTTCTTCGTTGCGAGCGTCGGGAAAGACGTGTACGTGCTGCACTGCTTTCAGAAGAAGACCCAGCAGACTCCGCAGGCTGCTCTCGCCCTCGGAAAGCGCCGATATCAGCAGATGATGGAGATTGTGGGAGGGAAGGGACACAGATGACGACCAAGCGATACAAGAGCGTCTGGGACGCAATCGGAGAGGATCCGGCCACGGCCGAGAACCTGAAGATCCGAGCTGGCCTGATGCGGAAGCTCGCGGATTACATCACCGCGACAGGCATGACCCAGTCAGAAGCGGCCAAGCGGCTCGGGGTGACTCAGCCGCGAATCTCCGACCTCACCCGAGGCAAGGTCGACCTGTTCAGTATCGACAGTCTGGTCAACATGCTCGGCGCCGCCGGGCTACACGTCGACATCCGAGTGAGAAAGGCGAGTTGATAGACATCGCAGTCGAGTTCAAGTTCGGGCCGATCCGTTGAATCCTGGGATCTCATGCAGCAAGCGCCGAGAGCGCATATGGGTAGAGTTCGCTGCCCCGTGTGAATTAGATCCGCGGAAGGGTCTGTCCGAACTTTTGTGTAATCCGGGTGACCGCGTAGGAGGACTCGAACTGCCGACAGGCCCGTTGCCGGTCACCAGGCCTCCGCGCCCGCACCCCGGGGGCCTCAAGGCGCTTCGCCACGCCTGCGCAATCTGATTATCGGCCCATCGACCAGGGCAGCGCGGTTCGGATTGAAGTCGGTTGGGACTGCGAGATATATCCGGTCCGCGTTTCGATTTCAGCTCGGGGGATTACTCTCCCGGCGCTCTCGGTCGAATCGATACAGGATCGGCAGGACTTGGAGGTCCTTCGGTCGTCCGGCAGCCTCTTTGGAGCGGATGACGTCGCTGAGGTCGGCGACCATGACGTCGACGGAGTCGACCCTCATTCTGCGAGCCCTCACCGCAAGCTCTTCGTATCCGCCTGGAATACCGCTGGGCCAGAACGAGATGTCGAACTCACCGAAGTGGCATATGAGATTCCAAACCGACGACGCTGCGAGTGACCGGCCATCGTGGTTAAACGGAAGTCCTTCATCGACGGCATCCGTCCGTATCCGAGCTCCGAGTTCCTTGAGCGCTGCCGACAGCCGAGTGAGATTCTCGAGCGAGGAGTCCGGTGTCAGATCGATGTCCCTGGTGGCTGGAATAGGAGCGTGTTGAGCGATTGCTGCGAACGCGCCGATAACGACGAACTTGACGTTGTGGCGGTTCAGGACATCAACGATGGCTGCCGCATTGAGAGGTTCCGTCATAGGGACAGGTCACTCGCTCCAACGGGCTCTGCGTTGCGCCATGCCTCGATCTGTTGGTCTCTGCGCCGACGCTCTCTTGGGCTACGCCTCGAATCGAGCCTGATGAGCACCTCGTCATGAGGGTCACTCGGGACGAGACGCATGCTCAGGTCGAATCCGGCTGCCTTTAATAGTCGCATCAGAGTTGGAATGGTCGGCTGCCGGCGATCGCGTTCGTATGCCGAGATCATCGTCGCCGGTACCCCAGCTCGTTCACTGAGCTGTCCTTGGCTCAGGCCACTCTTGATCCGGGCCAGCTGTAACAGGGCCGCTGCCGGTGAGGGGATATAAGACGATTGTGCCATAACACAATTGTAGCATAACTCGCTTTGTCCATCCGGTTGTCCATCTATTCCGGCGCACTGGACGGACGCAGGCAGACAGGGCCGACGTTCTGCGTAACACGCCAGGCTGAGAAGGACTGGAGCACGCGCAGTGGACGCGTCCATCCGCACTCTCAAGGTGGAGACACGGGTTCGAATCCCTTTGGGCTGCTCGCTGAGATTGACCCCGTTCGGCGGTCCAGTTGACCTTGACCCCGATTATTGGCCCACGGGAATGAGAGTTTGGTCGTGAGCAACCGGTCGCGTGCGAGGTCTAACTTCAGACCGGACTCCAGTGTGTGGCCATCGCGATGAGCTCGGACGCCACCCAAAAGCGACGGGGTCGCCCCGGCCCGGCCATTGCCTTCTCGTAGGGCTCGAGGATGCCTCGCTCAGCCAGCAAGGCGAGAGCTGCCCGCGCCGCGCGCTCGGATACGGCAACGCGGTCCGCGATCAGATCCGATGAGACGACAGGGTGCTCGACCAGGACGGGGAGCACCAACCGGGCTGTGGCGTCGGCACGCAGGTCATCGATGCGCCGGCTCCACTCCGCGAGGATTTGCTCTGAGCGCACCAGTAGCGCCTCGGCAGCCTCGCTCGAGTACTGAAGTTCAGCCGCCAGCCATTCGACCCATGGGTCGAGCTCGCCGAGACGGAACCTGGTCATGCCGGCGAGATATCCACCGGGGTCGCGGGCGATGAAGACGCTGACGGGGGGAGGGACCGTGGTCCCTGTGCGGTGTGCGAGGATCCAGCCGATCAGAATGCGCCCGATCCGGCCGTTGCCGTCCCCGTATGGGTGGATGATCTCGAACTGGGCATGGGCGACTGCAGCCTGGGTGATCGGGTCGACCCGCTCGGAATTCACGAAGCTGACAAGGTCGACCATGAGATCCTCGACCCGATCAGGCGGAGGAGGGACGAAGGATGCGCTGCGCGGTGAGGTCCCACCGATCCAGGACTGGGCGGTGCGAAAGGCGCCGACCATCTCCTCGGGCAAACGACCCGTCGGGCCCATGAGGCGCCGGTGCCACTCGTGGATGTCCTCTATGGCGAGGTTGCGCTCAGCCCTGTCTAGGGCGTAGCGCACCGCTGTGAGGTTGTCGGCCACCCAAGCGGCGGTGGCGTTTGAGGTGTCGCCGACTTCGGCCGCAGCAACGTCGGCGAGAGGGGTGCGCAGTCCCTCAATGTGCGAGGACGCCACTCCCTCTGCCCGTAGCAATAACAAGGCGAGGGGCTCGAAGCGTGCGGAGGCGCCGCCACTCACTCGCACGGCCGCGATGGCTTGTTCGGTGCGGCGGGCCGTGTGAATGCCGACCTCGAAGTCCTGGCCCGCGAGGAGGTCCGGGACCCAGGCTTGGACGGGTGCGCCGTTCCACGTGACGGGCTCCTCGTGACCCCGCTCGTAGCCTTCCGTTATGGGCACTATTACGGAATGTTAACACGTTAACTTTCCGTAAGCCCCCCCGGTAGCGGAAGGCTCCTGGAGGCGGTCCTCATCTGAAGATCACCTTGGCTTCAGCGGAACCGCCGTCTGACAAAGGCCCGAACCCCGCCTCCTTGGACCCGGATGGGCTTACGAGGAGTCGCCACGACGGCCCAAGCTGATTCTCGGGCCTTCGACGAGGGGAGCGCGGTTCGGATTGAAGTCGGTTGGGACTGCTGAGTGCAGGCGAAGGTCTCTTCATCGGAGCAAGTTACGAAAGCGTGATGGACAGAACCTCCGTCGCCGCATCCCGCGTCGCGCGAGAGTCACGGTTGGCCCAGTCCCGTCCATCAGGTCGCTGACACCCGAGAATGCCAGGCTTCGGACGCTTCGAGTTCCGATTGGACAAGCAGTTCCCACCTCGGCCGGGCTGGCCCGCGTGCTATTGCACCCGTGAGGTGGCTGTGGAGCTCAGATTCTGGGGTCCGGCAACGACGACCTGGTTACGGCCGAGCGCCTTTGCTTCTAGCAATGCGGCGTCGGCTGTCCTCACCATGTCTTCAAAGCGCTGCCCTGCTTGGGCGCACGCAAGTCCGAAGCTAACCGTGAAGGGAGGGCTGCCAGAAGCCATGAGTTGTATCACCAGTTCTTCGCGGATTCGGTCGAGCACCCGGACGGCTTGTGTCTCGTCGCAATTGGGCAAGATGACGACGAATTCTTCGCCACCGAAGCGTCCAGGCATGTCGTCAGGGCGGAGCCCGTCGCGAAGGACATGTGCGAAGACACGTAGAGCGTGATCGCCGGCACTGTGCCCGTATACATCGTTCACCTGCTTGAAGCGGTCGAGGTCACCGAACGCCACGGCATAGGGGGTGCCAGCAAGGTCGAGCCTGCGGACATTCTCTTCGAGGGAGCGGCGATTCGGTAGGCCGGTGAGGGAATCCACACTGGCTTGGACCTCCGAACGCGAGAATGCTCGCATCAGGCCGATCCGGTCTGATGCTCGCCGGGCGACAAGCTCAAGAGCTGCACGTCGGTAGGTATTTGGGGGCGATTCATCGGCACCGGCAGCATGGACGACGCCAACAGACATCCCACTGACGCTGACCGGGACACACGTCGCAGAGCACGGGTCAGGCTGCAGGTTGAGGTATGGGCAGGCGTCAAGTGCCAGGCTGGATACAAAGGTGAGGACTTCTCCCCGCTGGGCGGCCGGGCAATCAGCCGGTGACTGCACCGAACACCGATGCGTCGGTTCAGTTCCGGTGGTCACAAACTGCTGGAAGTGGGCCTGGCTCGAGTCAGCCAGGAGCATTTCCACGCTGAGATCGGGGACCGCCTCGTTAAACGCCTTTCCAACGATTTCGAAGACCCTGTCTTCTGTGCTGGACATTTCCAGAGCGCGTTGCAGACGTGCCTCGAACTCGTTCGCATTTGCCACCCTTTCGAGGTCGTGGTCACGTTCGGCCAGTTCGGCGTCACGACGCCGGGCCGCTCTCCCGAGGAGCCCGTTGCCTACAACAGTGACGGTGAGTGCCAGGCCAGCGACGGCCAAGAACCATTGAATGTCATGAGCGATCGATGTCCGGTACTCGGACAGCTGGGCGGTCCACCATGCCTGCTCGGCACCGCGCACGGTACCAAAATCGACGTCGGTCTGTTCGGCCAACACGCTCTGCTTCGACAGGGATAGCGCAGAGACGGTAGAAGGCTCTGAGGCGGATGAAGAAGATGGACCGCTTAGTGTCCCAAGACGAGCCAGGTCACTGTCAAGCTGCGCTGACCCCTGAGGCAAGGGTCCCCACCGCCGCACGAGCACTTTGTACTGGCGCCATTCGTCCTCACCCTTCTGTTGTTGAGCGAGAGCTCTCGGCAGGGCCGCCAGAGTCGACGCTGTCTGTTGACCCGGGGAGGCCAGCCCGAGTTGAAGTTGGCTCGTCCCAATATCTTCCTGGGCGGCTCCGAGCAAACCTTGCGCCGCGCTTCGATCGATCAGCGCTGTTGCTCGACTGCCTTGAGAGCGAAATGCGACTAATCCGACCGTAGCGAAGGCGAAAATGAGAACCGCACCGAGCGCACCGATCAGATACACCCTTCGGTGCAAGGCCATCACCGGCTTCCCTGCAGGCAAACGCTTCCCAGATCTCCGATCACCCAAAGCGAGTCCGGTCTGGTGCCACCTCGTCCATATCGGCCTTTGGCGCCCACAACTTTAGCGAGGTGGGCCGCTGGGTTGGCAGATTACGCTGTGGCAGAGGCACCCGGTGATCGTCCGGTGCCAACTGGACATAGTTCGCAAGGCCGAGTCCAAAGCTGCCCCACGACGTGATCCGGGTCGTGGTGAAAGAGAGGCGAGCCGCATACGCCGACTCCGACGCCCTGGCCGCCCAGGTGGGCGCTCGAGTTCTGGCCAAGTGCATCGAACGTCGCACCCGGCGTGGCGAGCAACCTACACGAAGGGCTGACTTAGACCCCACCATGGCCGCACGCTGTGTCTTCCACTCCGGCGCGCACGCTGCCACCGACCAACGCCATCGAGTTGATGATCAAGATCTGCCGAGACCACTCTCGCAACGTGAAGCACTGGGCCGTCACTCAAATCCCACACTGGACGGGAACACCTCACGCCTTGGAGATCAGTTTCGCAACGAGCAACGCCTGATCGATGGGGATAGCAAATCCTTCGCTATTTCCATATCGGAACTGAAAGCCGGTCGCCGACGCCGTGTCAATGGCAATTACCTCTCCGCTGGCGTTGATGAGCGGGCCTCCGGAGTCACCAGCCTGGACCGCTGCGTCAATCTGAACTAGGCCAGAGAGTTGCTCTGATGAACCAGTTACCTCGTCTTGGGCTGTAATGGTTTGGTTCAGTGCTGTCACCGAGCCCACCGCGGCACTTGGAATACCCCCAGCTCCTCCGGCATTGCCTACGGCTGTTACAGAGTCGTGCACAGCCACCCGAGAAGAGTCGCCTGTCCGCACCTTCTGCAATCTGGATGCACCTTGAAGTTGAAGAAGGGCGATATCGTCGGCTTCGTCGGTTCCTACTACGGTCGCGGTGTATGTGCGCCCGTTACCCACGTCGACTGCTTTGATGATTGCAGCATCCTCGATCACGTGATTGTTCGTGAGGACTTCTCCAGTAGATGTGAGGACGATTCCGGTGCCGGCAGCGGACCCGCCGCCGTTGAGGACAGTGTTGATGTCTACGACTCCCCGCTCCACTGATGTCAGGAGAGACGGACCGCCATTGGTGGCGTCGCTTGAGGAGCTTGGGAGCGCGCTACTGGCTGGCGTACTGCTCCTCGTGGACGTGGTTTGTCCTGTGGACCGGAGCGCGAGCGTGGTAACAAACGCGGTCACGATCGCCGAAGCTCCCATAGAGAGAAACAAGATGCCCACTGAGAGCAGGACCGTTCGAGTTGGGTGTGGACGAGAAATCCTCTGTGGGGAACTCGATTGTCGAGCTCTGAGCCATCCCTTCTCGCCGCCACCGTCACCAGACGGGTACTGAGGGGGCCGTGAGCCCATGCCCATCCCGGCATCGGCGGATTCCTCACTCTTTCTGTCGGGCGTCAATGTGTCTGCCTCTGAGGCTGACGCTGAGGCCTCGTCATTTCGACTCATCTCGGGGGGACCCCCTGTGTGATCAACAAGCTCTCGTTCGTCCACGACGCTCTGCCTTGCTCTGCCACTAGTAGATGACTGGGACCTGTGAGAGCGATGCGAACCATCTATGACTCTCCTTCGAGTTCATCCCGGATCACTTCGACCGTGGTGCCAGACCTGAGGCTCAATTGGTCAGTCCTAAGAGGATCCCGCCCCGTTACCACCATCACCAACCGACTTCCGGTGCGGGGGCCGAAGCGATTGCGTCCCGATGGATCCGTTGTTTGCAGTAGCTGAATCATCAATTGCGTGGCCGATGAATATCAGTTCGTAGGTTGAACAACGGGAACACTGTCAGCAAATGCCAGGCGGCGAAGAAACAGCAGACGACTATTGGGATAGCCCACTGCCGTCGGGAGATAGGCATGAAAGGCTATCCACAACTGGCCGTCTTGATCAGCAAACAATGAAGGCCCGCCAGGGCCTGCCATCCCCTCTTGCGACCCCAGAAGCGCATGAGTGAGAGGCTTGGAGCACGGTCCAATTGGGCCCTGACACGTCGCCACGCCTATGGCGTAGTTGGCACTGTCCCAGTTGTTCGCCGAATAGAAGAGGTAATAGCGGCCCGACCACAGCAACATGGATGGACCCTCGACCACGCCACCTTCCCAGGATTGGCTGGGACGGACGAGCATTTGCGCGGCGCTGCCGGCCAGGCCAGTACCATCGGCTGTCAGCTGCGCGGACCAGATGGCCGATGGTTGACCAGTTGTCCCTTGGGACTTCCACACCAGGTACGGGGTGCCCGAAGCGTCGAGAAACGGGCTCGGGTCTATTGACCCCCCGAGATCGAGTTGACACTCGAGTGGTGCAGTCGAGTTGTCGACAAATGGTCCTTGAGGATCGGCGGCTATGGCGACCGAGATGCACTCCTTCCCTGTGGTTCCATCAACCACCGCGTAGTAGAGCACGAAGGTGCCGTTGAGCTCGAAGACGCCCGGCGCCCAGGTGTAGCCAGAGTGCGCCCACGACGCGAGGTGGGACAGGGCATCACCGTCCACGGTCCAATGGACGAGATCAGACGACTGGATCAGTTGAACGTTGCCAGCCGCGGAGTTCGTTGCGTAGCCGTAGTAGACACTTCCGACCCGAATGACGTCGGGATCAGGAAAGTCAAAAGGGTAGACTGCCCCTCCAGTTCCCGCTTGCAAGGACTGACAGCTGCTCGACACCCCCGAGATCGAAGCGACAGCACCACTGTTGTTGCCGACGGCAATCTGATTGAGCGCCCGCTCCACTCCTCCCAGACAGGTATTGAGCTTGGCAATATCGACACCCTGGGACGCGAGGCTCTTGTTTGCGTCGGACAGGCTGGCTTGGGTAGTCGACAGGCTGGCTTTTTCCATAGCGAGCTCTTGTGAGGTGGTCGTGAGTTCCACTTGCAACGTGTCGCGCTGGCTCGTGGTCTTTCCCAGGGTGGATTCCACCGACGACAACTTTCCCACTGTGAGTGCGAGGTGTACCCGAGTGATCTGCAGCGTCGAACGAGCCTGGCGTAACTCGGATCGGACGTGTAGGTCCGCGATGATTCCAAAACCAAGCACGCCTGTTCCCACAATCGCGCTCACGAAGAGGACGATGCGTCTCGTTCGACGCGCCGGCGTTCGCCGAGGCTCGTCGTATGGGGACCGAGGAGTGTGATCTGGCCGGGAACCGAGCCGCCTGGTGCGCCGGCGAGGAGCCCCTTGTACGTCTAAAGCTCTACTCATCTCTGGCGCCGCATTCGTGTTTCGTCAGTCCCCGGATGTCGTCCAGAAATCAATAGAGTCACCGTCCGGTACCTCCACAGCTCGCCTCATCGGCGAATGGTTGCACCTCCTTGACAACGCTCGGAACGACGATGTGCCCTACCCTCCCAGGCTCGTGTCGAAGTCGATTCTCGGTCCGGGTCAACGACGACAACGTCCTTGCGGGACACGATGCCGAGTCAAACCCGTTATCCGCCAGATCCTGGACCTGCTCCTCCACTGGCACCAGAGCCGAATCCGGGAAAGCCCGAAGAAACGCCCGCCCCCGTAGCCGACACCGATGTGGCGGTGACCGACCCATTGCTCGCCTTCGAACCCTGGACCACCACGGTGTCACCCACCTGAAGCGCCCCGAGGCTGGACTTGGCGTTCCGGCTCACCGTCGCTGAGGCACCGACGGTCACCTTCACCAGGTTGCCGCTCGAGTTCGTGACGTAGAGGGTGGAACCACTGACCGAGGTGACTGTGCCGGTGGTGGCACCGCCGAGCCCAGATGCACCGGTGGCCCCGGCCCGACCCAGGGCCGCGAATGGCGACGTTGCCGAAGAGGCCGCGGTCGAGCCGTGGCTACGTTGGAGGGCGGCCCCACCCCACAGCCCCCCGGCCGCGATGAGCGCCGCGAAGAGCAAGACGGTCGGGATCGGCATCCTGACTCCCTTGCGCGGTCCGCGCTCGGGCCACTCATCATCGTCGCCTCCCAGAGCGTCTCTCAGTGGATCGCTCGGCCCGCCCGACGACGCGGAAATGGCCTCATGAGGGGACGACCTGGTAAGCATGAACTCTTCGGTAACCGGCTCGATCCCCGTGGCAGACATCGAACTCCTGCTGGTTTCCATATCAGACATGATGTGGCCTTTCGGTCTTACTCGTAGCGCAGTGCGTCGATGGGCCGAAGCGATGCGGCGCGATTGGCGGGGTAGAAGCCAAAGAACACCCCAACGGCGATCGCAACTCCGAAGGCGAGCGCGATCGAAGCAGGGGCCACCACGGGTTGGACGCCGTCGATCTTGAACCGAGCCCCGATCAAACCGATGCCGACTCCCACCGCGCCGCCGAGAAGTGAGATCAAGACGGCTTCGATGAGAAATTGGGACAGGATGGCAAGTTTTGGAGCGCCGATGGCCTTTCGAATCCCGATCTCTCGGGTGCGCTCGGTGACACTGACCAACATGATGTTCATGACGCCAATACCTCCGACCAAAAGGGAAATAGCCGCCACGGCCCCCAGCAACACCGTCAAGGTGCTCGTTGTCGATGTGGCGGTGGAGAGCAAGCTGGCTTGATTCAGGACTTGAAACGGAAGGTTGGCCACCGTGGTGTCATTCTGGGCGGCGAGGATGTTCTCAACTTCGTTTTGCGCCAGCGTGAGGGTCGACGAGGACTTTCCTTGGACCAGGAGCTCCGTGAAGGACTGGGACTCTCCGGTGAGTTGATCCTGGACCGCCGTATACGGAGCTATGGCCACCGCATCCTGGTTCTGACCGGCGGTGCTCCCTTTGGAGGCAAGCACGCCCACCACGAGAAAGTTCGACGATCCCAGGGTGATCTGCTTGCCGATGGGGTTGGACCCCGTGGCAAAGAGATTGCTGGCCACAGAAGAGCCGATGTCGACCACCTGCGTATGGCGCGACACATCGGTGCTCGAGATGGCCCTCCCCGAGGCGACGGTGTAATCGCTGGCCTTGAGATACGACGGCGTCGAACCGGTGACGGTCGTCGAGTAGGTGGCGCTCTGATAGGTGGCGGTGACCGAAGTAGACAGCACCGGTGACACCGAGGCCACGTCGGGCGCGTTGTTGTGATCGGAGATCTTCTGGACGTCGGCGATGGTCAGACTTGCCTTCTGTGACTGAGTACCCGTGGAAGAGACCCCCGAGCCGAATCTCCCCGTATTAAACACGGTCAAGGTATTGGTCCCGAGGGCGTCGATCCGGGCCTCGACCGCCCGAGAGGAGCCCGTGCCCACCGCCACCAAGATGATCACCGCGGAAACCCCGATCAGGACCCCGAGCATCGTCAGCAAGGAGCGCAGCTTGTTGGAGGTCACACCACCGAGTGCCATGCGCAACACGTCGCGCTGGGTCATCGGAACACTCCGTGATCGGCTTCGGCATGGGCCACATGCGTGCTGTGTGCACCGGACGCATCTCGACGGTGATCATCGATGATCCGTCCGTCACGAAGCTTGACGATACGCTGCGCATAAGCGGCGATGTCATCCTCGTGGGTGATCAGCACGACAGTGCGCCCCTGCGCATGCAGCGAAGCGAACACCGACATCACATCGATGCTCGACTCGGTGTCGAGGTTCCCGGTGGGCTCGTCGGCCAGGATCAGCGCCGGGTTGGTCACAATGGCCCGCGCCACTGCGGCGCGTTGCTGTTGGCCGCCGGACATCTCACTTGGGACATGGTGCGTACGCTCACCCAGCCCCACGGATCGAAGTGCTTGGACGGCCCGAGCTCGCCTTTGCTTGGGGTGCACGCCGGCATAGGTGAGAGGAAGCTCGACGTTGGCGGCGGCCGACATCCGCGGCAAGAGGTTGAAACTCTGAAAGACGAAGCCGATCTTTCGGTTCCGTATCCGAGCCAGGTCGTCGTCTTCAAGGGTGCGAACATCGACTCCGTCGAGCCAATAGTGGCCTCGGGTCGGGACGTCGAGGCAGCCCACGATGTTCATGAGGGTCGACTTTCCCGACCCCGACGTTCCCATGATGGCCACAAAGTCGCCCCGATCGATCTCGAGCGAGATACCCCGCAGCGCGTGGACGTCGGTATCGCCCATCCGGTAGCGCTTGACCACGTCACGCATGGCGATAACAGGGTGCTCGGTTCTCGGCCGGCCTCCAAGGTGCGCGTCAGCGACTGAGGGCATCACGGGATCCCGGCCCCTCCACCGGGGAAGCCACCGCCGCCACCGAATCCACCGCCGGACGAGCTAGTACCGGTGGTGCTCGACGCTGACACCGACGCCACGGGCTCGACGACGACTTCTCCAACGCTCACACCGCTCAGGATCTGGGTGGTCGAGTCCCCCACCAGGCCCGTCGTGACTGTCTTGACGGTCTGCTTCCCGTCGGAGAGGACGGTGACCGTCGAGATGGGACCTGTGGTGGTGATGGCTGCGCTCGGCAACTCCAAGGTGTTGCTGGCGGTCTGGACGACGACGCTCACGTCCGCGGTCATCCCGACCTTCACGGTGGACGGCGCATTCTGCAGCACGATGGTCACGTCGTAGGTCACGACATTGCTAGTGACGGTCGACGTGGGGGACACGGCGGTGACCGTCCCGGTGACATCGCTGTTGGGCAGGGCCGGAAGCGTGGCGGTGGCCGTCTCACCGACGGCCATCTTGGAGATGTTGGCTTCGGCGAAGCCAGCCACCACCTGGAGAGAGCCCAGATCCTCGATGGTGACGAACGCGGACGAGTCCGACGAGCTGGACGAGCCGGTAGACGCGGTGGACGACGAACCGGTCGAACCGGTCGAAGCGGTTGACCCGGTGGAACCCGTCGACCCCGTCGACCCCGTCGACCCCGTCGACCCGGTGGAACTGGCGCTCGATCCCGAGGCCGACGAACCCGAAGACGAACTGCCCCCGGTGACGCTGTCGCCGACAACGTCGTTCACCGAGGTCACGACCCCGCTCACAGGTGCGGTGAGGGTCGTGTCGTCGACCGCCTTCTGATCGGCAGTGACGGTGTCCTGGTCCTGGGTCACTTGCGCCTGGTCCTGGGCGATCGTAGAAGGGGTAACGACGTCCCCGGCGGTGGTCGCCGCCACACTGTCCTGCTGTGCCGTGACGGTCGCTTTGTCCTTGGTCACGGTCTGCTGGTCGGAGGCGATGTTCTGCTGGTCCACTACGCACGCACTCGCCGCTGTGCTGACGGTCTGAGCGACGCCGACGGATGTGCCGGTCGAGTTGACTGTCACCAGGCGATAGAGGTAGGTCGTATCAGGAGTCAGTCCCGTGACCGTTGCACTCACCTGGACACTGGTCGTTCCCGACCCGGCGTCAGCGCTGGGTGTCGCGGAGCTGTATGCGTCCGTGGTGCCGTACATGAAGTAGTACGTGGTGTCGATGCCGCCCGGATCGACTGTGCCAGAGAGAGTCACCGCCGTATCAGAACCGCTCGTCGTCGAGCCGGCAGTTCCAGACGACGCGGATCCAGACGAGGTAGAACCAGACGAGGTAGAACCAGACGACGCCGGGCAACCGAGAGCTTGGTCAGCAGTTAGCTTGCTTTGAGCGGTGCTGAGGTTGGTCTCGTCGGTCGCCAACTGGTTCTGATCCGATGTGAGCTGGTTCTGGGCCGATGCCAACGTCGCCTTGTTCTGGTCAATCTGCGCCGTCGTGCCTCCTTGCTGGGCGGACGAGAGGGTGTACTGGGCCGCGCTCAAGGCGGCCTGGGCCGAGGCCAGGGTTGCCTGAGCACTCGTGGGATCCAGGGTGCCAAGCGTCTGGCCGGCGGTGACGTTCTGTCCCAGCGTGACGTCAACGGCGGTCAAGGTCCCGCTCGTCTGGAAGCTGACCGAATCCGAAGTGGCCGCGCTCACGTTGCCCGAAGCCGACACGCTCGACTGCACGGTACCTCGCTGGACGGTCGCCGTTCTCGTTGTTGACGTGCTCGCCGAGGATGTCCCGTAGATCGACTCCAGGCCTAGTGTGGCCACCACGGCCACAGCTATCCCCAGGACGGCGTACCAGGCGAACGACCTGCGTCTGATCAAACGCTTGGCGAATCTCATCGGATGTGCCGTCCCTTCGTGTAGCTCGTGTTGGAGATTGGCATCGTTAACCCGTCGTCGTCGTCGTGGTGGTGGACGAGGGTTGCAGTGCGGCGCACGCCGCCAAGGCTGCCTTGACTGTGGGACTGGATTGATCGATCGTGGTGGACGGTGTGGATCCAGCCCCGCCTGCTGCTCCGCCCGTGGGCAACGTGACGCCGTGCAACTTCAGGCAGTTTCGATAGGCGGCGAAGGCCGAACTGTTGAACCCACCCGACCCCCCGGGGCCCCCGAAACCTCCCGAGGGTCGGAGGCTCTTACACGCAGCCGCTGCCTTTTGAAACTTCGGGTTGTTGGCGAAGTTGCCCCCGGCGGGGGCCGAGCCACCCGATCCGAAAGAGGGGGGTGTCCCACTTGGGATGCTGCCACCGCTTCCTCCGGGAGGGCCCGATCCGTTGCCGAAATTCGGAAGTGTGACGCCGTGTTGCTTCAGGCAGTTCGTATAGGCCGCCGTTGACGCCGTGCCCGACGACTTGGACGTGGTCGAACTGGTGCTCGATCCCGCCGCTGACGAGCTGCCGCATGCGGCCAGGATGACCGGAACGCAACTGACCAAGAGCACGGCCCGGGCTGCCCTGCGCAGACTGGATGAGCGCCCGGATCGCGGTCTCGCCCCTAGGCACGCTTCAGGCGTCCCGCGAAGGTGACGCCGTCCAACAGCTTCGAATAAGTTCCTCATGGGACCAGATCATGACGATTGAACCTATGAGGACCGTGAACGCCACATGCGGGTTGTCTGTGAATACACGTTGGAAGCAGAATTCAGTCCCGTCAAGGTGGGGCGTGGAATTTTGCAGATCCAAGGACCGGCCAACAAGCGATGCCGACTCTTGGTGCACAGGTCGATCAGGCCGATGTCGTCGGCCTAGATCCCAAGGAGAACCCGGTCTCCTCTGGTCATTTGGATCTTGCCCATCGGAGGGACTTGACCTCCATAGCTCTGGTTCAATCACCTAAGCGACAGGCAGGGATACCCGTACCACCGTCCCCTCGCCCGGAGCAGTGTCCATCTTGAGTTGTCCTCCGTGGGCGGCGACGATACCGGCCACGATCGGTAAACCCAAGCCAGATCCAGCCCGCGATCGGCTGGCGTCTCCCCGCCAGAAGCGATCAAAGGCATGGGCCGCGCTTTCAGCGTCCATGCCAGGTCCGGTGTCGGCCACTTCCAGTTGCACCATGCCCGAAGAAGAAGTGGTACGTATGCTCACCGACGCGGTCGATGGAGTGTGGATGAGGGCGTTTGTGACCAGATTTGCGATCACTTGACGCAGCGCCCTTGGATCGCCCATGACGACGGCGGCAGCGTCTCCCTCGATCCGGATGTGGCGTGACGGATGAGTAGAGGAGGCGGCCAGGACGACATCGTCGACAAGCGGCACCAGATCAACCTTGTCGCCTGCCAAAGGCTGGCCCTCGTCGAGCCGGGCCAGCGTCAACAGGTCCTCCACTAGCCCAGCCATGCGGGCGCTCTCCTGTCCGATGCGACGCACTGCGTCGTCAAATTTCGGGCCTTCTCGCAGGTGGCCCTGCTGCCACAGTTGAAGAAACCCCTGGATGGCTGACACTGGGGTTCGCAGTTCGTGTGACGCATCGGCTACGAATTGACGGAGCCGGGCTTCGAGTGCCTCTTGTTCGTCGAGCATGACGTTGAAGGCTCGAGCCAGATGCGCGGCTTCGGTACCTGAACGAGGTGATCTCATCCGCCGGGACCGAGCGCCAGCCGCAATGGAATCCGCCACCTCGGTGACTTCGGCGATCGGACGGAGGCCGAGCCGGGCCACCCAAAAAGCGGCGGCGGCGAGGACGGCTAACAAGACTGCACCTGCCGCGATGACCGCTAAGCGAAAATTTCCGGCGGTGGCATCTGCCCGCGTCAAAGACACTGCCACGAGAACCTGCTGGGTCGTCCCAGGCCGCGAGATCAGAACGGCACGCCATCTTTCTGGTCCTGACAACGAGCCTACCGTCTCCGGCCGCAGAGTGGTGTGCCCCAAAGTTGAAACAGTTCTTGGTGTACGCGGTGCGTCATTCCCAGCCAACGCAGGATCCAGCGACACGTTTCGATGACCTTTTGAGATGATGGCGACGTAGACATCACTGAGTGTGCTGTGAGTCGCCAAAGGTGGCCGAGGCGCGAGGGAAGTACCAGGACCCCTCAAGACGGCCGCCGCGGGGAGAGCCGTTTGCAACTCTTGATCGATTTGCTGAAGCTGGGATGCCTCGACTGTCCCAATCAGGACGTATCCAGCGACTCCTAATACCGCGAGCAAGAGTCCGGCAGCGACGCAAAGCCGTAAGCGCAGGGTCATCCGCGCTCAGTATCTATCGATGCGATAGCCGACACCGCGCACCGTCTTAATCAGTGGCCTTCCCACTTTATCCACTTTCTTGCGGAGCGAGGACATGAACGTCTCTACCACCGTCGACTCACCGTTGAAGCTGTACTCCCAGACGTGGTCGAGGATCTGTCCTCGACTCACGACGTGGCCGGCGTTTCGCATCAGAAATCGCAGGAGCTTGTACTCGGTAGGAGAGAGATCGACAACACGGCGCTGACGTGTCACGCGATGTGCATCGTCGTCGAGCACTAGATCCCCGCAAGTGAGCACTGGCGACTCGACCGACTTGCCACTTCGACGAAGAACCACGCGAACTCGCGCCACCAGCTCCTCGACGCTAAAGGGCTTGACCAGATAGTCATCTCCACCGATCGTGAGACCTCGGACACGGTCCGCAGTAGCGTCTCGGGCGGTCAGAAACACCACCGGCGCTCCGACCCCCGCGGCGCGTAATCGTCGACACACCTCAAATCCATCGATATCTGGCAGCATGACATCGAGGACGATCAGGTCTGGCGGATCTGCCGCCAAAGCAACCCGCAGCCCGTCACAACCCAATCGCGCCTCGACCACATCGAAGCCAGATAGCCGAAGTGCGGCTGTTACGACGAACGAGATGTTCTCTTCGTCCTCTACCACCAAGATCTGAGCCCCGTGCACCTCATGAGGCTGTCATCCCAACCTTGGGGTTTCTTGAGGACTTTCTGAACCTCTGCCCAATTCGAGCCCCGTCTGCGGGCTGACGAGCCCAGAGGTCGACGGGGGCTCTGTTTTGATCCAGAATTGGGATGGCGGCGGAGCGCTGGGGTTCGTGGTCACCGAGCATCGGAATCGAGGCCCGCGCTTCCGTCGCCCTTATTTCCCTACCGTGCGCCCGTGCCCGGGTCTCGCACATCGTGGCCACCGACTTCTTCCACACGGCGCTGCTGAAGCGTCTCTATGTTCTCTTCTTCATCGACGTCTGCCGCAGACCAGCCTGGATCACCCGCGTGACCGCTCATCCCAACGCGACCTGGGTCAGCCAGCCAGCCAGGAACGTGGCCAGGGATACGCCGACGAGGGGATTGACGTCAAGTTCGTGATCGCGACCGTGACACGAAGTACGTGGCGAACTTCGACGAGGTCCTTCGGTCCGAGGGTGCCCAGATCCTCAAGACCCCGTTCCGGACCCCGTGCACCAATGCCTATGCCGAGCGCTTCGTTCGGACGATCAGGTCCAGACCGCGGAGATCTAGGCGTCGGCTGTGGGGTCGAACGTCACCGACCAATCTCTTCGATTTTCTCACCCAGCGCGAAGCGAACCACGTTGCGCTCGTGGCTGGTAACGCCGAGGTCGGATGCCTGGGCGATGAGTCGCCGAGCCTCCTCGGCCTGGCTCGCGGATGCCGCCAATCCCTCGGCATTCCACAGCGTGATGACGGTCACCAGGTGCCACCTCCCGCTGTATTGATCCTCCAGGCACAGGAGTCCGCCAAATCCGGGAAGCAACCGAACCTCGTCCGCGGCGACGTCCAGGGCGTCGACCAGCTTGGGCATGTTCTGGCCGTCGAGGTGGAAGGTCTGTACCCGGGCGTAGACGGGCCAGCTCACGGGTGATGGGGCTGGGACGCACCGAGGATGACGAATCCCAAGGTCGCGGCTACCAGCGCGACCACGATGGCGACGACGCCAAGTCGGCGCTCGTGCTTGGCGATGGCCACGCCGCCACAGGCGATGCCTCCGAGGCCGAACAGGGGCGGAACGAGGAGGACGGCAGCGATACCAAGGATGATCCCGGCAATGGCCACCTTGCGGCCGACGTTCGGGTAAAGCGGGCCCACCGCTTGGACGACAGGTTCCTCTTGATACGGGTAGAAGGGCACCTTGGGCTCCTCGGGGTCAGGCGGTCACGTCACGGCGGACGAAGAGCAACGCACCTCCGGCGGCGGCGGCGGCCATGTAGAGGAGGCTCCCGGCGATCGCGTGACCGTAGGAAATATCACTGGTGCCACCCCGGGCCAGCGCCGAGAACAGCTGGCCCGGGAGGTAGGAAGAGGCGCTCCTGACCGTGCCGGCCAAGATCTGCTCGACCGGGAGCAAATAGGCGATCCCGATGGCCACCGCCGCCACCGACGAGCGCAGCACGATGCCGAGCACCATGCCGACCGTGGCGTAGCCTACGACGGCCGCCACCACGTTCAAGAGCCCCGAGCCGAGATCGACGAACCCGCTCGACGTAGTCCACGCCGAGGTGGGGATGCCCTTGATGTGGGCCATCACGAATGCGGTAGCTACCGCCGCGCCAGCGGCGAGGACGACCGCCCCCACCATGAAGGACACGACGGCCAGGTACTTGCCCCCGAGGAACGTGAGCCGTCGGGGCTGGCGGATGAGAAGATTACGAAGCGTTCCCTGGCTGAACTCCATGGCGATCTGCGTGGCGGCGATGGCGAAGGCGATGACGCCGAGGAGCATCAGCGAGGCCTGCAGTCCATGAATAGCCCCGCTCGAGGCACTGAGCTGGGCGACGGTCACCGAGGACCCGCCGGATCCCGCAGCTCCACGACCTGATGAGGCGTTCCCGACGGTCCCGAAGGTGACGGCAGTGGCCAAGACGGCCACGGCGGCGATGGCCCCGTAGGCGCCGTAGAAAAGGCTGCGGCGTTTGAGCTTGATCCACTCACTGAGAAAGGCGTGACTCATGGCCGGTACCCGTCTCTACGTTTCCACACTGGTGATCGAGTGCCCGTCACCGCTATCGGTGCCGGTGAGCGCGAAGAAGGCAGCTTCCAGGCTGGGCCGCGACACAGCCAGATGCACGAGGGTGATTCCGGCCCCGGCAGCAGCTCTATTGAGAGACCCGGCGAAAGACTCGTCGGCTTCGACGCGGAGCGACCCGTTCTTTGACTGGATCGGCACGCCGAGTGCCCGGGCCACATCTTCGAGCCCCTGGAGGTCCTCGGCGTGCTCGGGGGTTGCCACCAGCTCAGGTCTCGTCGCATCGAGGAGCTCTCCGACGTCGCCTTGGAAGACCATCGACCCCGAGCGGATGACGACCAGGTGGTGGCAGATCTGCTCAATTTCGGCCAGGAGGTGGCTCGATACGAAGACGGTGATGCCGTCGTCGACTAGAGAACGGAGAAGGACCCGCATTTCAGCGATCCCCGCCGGATCGAGCCCGTTGGTGGGTTCATCGAGGATGAGCAGCTCTGGGCTGGGGAGGAGGGCGGCGGCGATCCCGAGGCGCTGTTTCATGCCAAGCGAGTACGTGTGGAATCGGTCCCCACCACGATCGCGTAAGCCGACACGCTCAAGAGCCGAGTCGACCCGGCGGGCGTCGATCGCTCCGAGCTGAGCAAGGACGGCCAGATTGGCTCGACCGCTCAGATTGGGATAAAAGGCCGGATTCTCAATAAGGGCTCCGACGCCTCCGAGGTATCGCTCGGGGTGGGACATCGGTGTGCCTAACACCGAGCCGCGGCCGGCCGTCGGGGCGACGAGGCCGAGGAGCATCCGGATCGTCGTGGTCTTGCCCGCCCCATTAGGTCCGACGAAGCCCGAGAGCACGCCCCGGGGCACGGCGAGATCCAGGGACCGCACCGCCGATCGGGCGCCGAAGGCCTTGGTCAGACCGACGGTGGAGATCGCGCAATCGGCCGGCTGGGGTAAGCCCGATGCCACGCCGGCCCTTGCCAATCCGTTCACAGCTCACATGTTGGATGCGAGACCTTGGAGTAGGTTCATGACCACCTGCGGGGTTCCTGTGGGATCGGGTGTTCGCCACACCCACGGTCGTGGTCCATGCGGTGGCGCCCTGCTCGCGGGCAGCCTTCGGCCCCTCGACGCGCTCAGGATCGAGGTAACGAGTGACAATGCCATCCCGCTCAGAGCGACGCCGGGTGTCGGCGAGGACCTTGTGCGAGATCCCATCCGATGCATCATGGAGGTCTCGGTAACGGCGACCACCGTCGGTGAGCTGAGCGGGTACTGCAGGAGTCCATCGTTCATCGAGCAGCCCAACGACAAGGAGTGCTCGCTTGGAGCGATTCGTAATGTCCACAACGCCTCGGTGGGCGACATACGGGTGGCTCGGAGTGCGGGGAGGAGTCCAGCGACGGCGCCGGTGAGTTGCGCGGCGGCGAATCCGCCGCCCGAGGCCAGCGTGGGCACGACGACGGCCCAACCTTTGCTATTGGCATAGATGGCGGTGGAGAGTGAGCCGACTCCGACACCTACAGCCCGCAATATCCGAAAACTCGATCAGCCTCCTAACCAGGGACTTCGTCAAATGGGAGCAAGGACTCCGGCCGGCCCAAATCGGTGCAGGCACAATTCGAGAGGAAAAGAACGCGGTTCCCGTAGCGTCATACATGATACCCTTGTTGTATGACGATGATCAGTTTTCGGGTCAGCGAGAGCGAAGCCGCAGAAGCCCAACGGCGGGCGCAACAGTTGGGCGTGGACCGCTCCGAGCTCCTCAGAGATGCCCTCCACCGGTACCTGGTGAGGCTGGCAAGCGAGGACGACGCCAAAACATGGGACCAGTTCCCGCCGACCTCCGCGGAGCAGGCCCTCACCGAGGTTGCGGACTGGGGTCCAGCTGAGGACTGGTCGGACTGGGCTGATGCAACGGGGTGAGATCTGGTTTGCCGCTACACCCGGTGGAGATCGACCCGTTCTAGTCCTGACTAGAGACCCGGTCGCTGACCGTATCCAGTCGGTTGTGGTGGCAGCCTTAACTCGTACGAAACGGGATCTGGTTTCCGAACTGGAGCTCACCGCTTCCGCCGACGGAGTTCCCAGCGACTGTGTCGTCAACTTCGACAACCTTCACACACTCCCCAGATCGGTGTTTCGGCGCCGCGTCTCTACCCTGTCCCCAAGACGAATGGCTCAAGCCTGTGGCGTGTTGAGGGACGCGACGGGTTGTTGATGAGCGTGGACCCGTCGGATCCGGTGCTATTGAACAACCTCGGCAATGTGTACCGCGCGCTGGGCCCCTATGCGAAGGCACTTCAGTCGTATCAGAACTCCATCACGCTAGCTCCCCGCTCGCCGACGGCGTACATCAATCTGGCCAACCATTACCTCTACAGGTTGAACCAGAATGCTCTCGGCGTGACCACCATCCAGGCGGCGATGCGGAACATGCCGACTGATACCGACCTCGGGGTGCTGTTGGAGATCGCTTACGACCAAGTCCACGATGGCAAGGACGCGCTGGCGGCATACCAGGCCGTCCTCAAGCTCGATCCCACCAACGTGGCTGCGAAGGCCGGTCTGCAACGTCTGGTGCCCTCGTGAGATCGCAAGCAATGTTCGGCGGCAAAGCCAAGGCCGAGGCCGGGCGAGTCTTCGGTCGGACCGTTGTCATGGCGGCACGCGTCACAGGCACGGCCGCTGGTGGCGAGATCTTGGTATCGCAAACTGTCCAGGCGGATCTCGATGGTGCCTTCCCGCTCGGCGGTGTGCGTTCCCTCACTCGAGTGCGCCCGCGGGCCTTCCGATCTACCCGATATTCATCGACGCACGTTCACTTCCACCGCCCCTGAGCACGATAATCGTGGGCGTGAGCACGATCGGGAGCCTTCGACCACGCCAGGGTGTTCGGTTGGTGAGCCTCACTCCGCGGACAGAATGTGGATGTCGACGTCACTGACAGTGCGAGTCAGCTCTCGAAGGGTTGCTCCGGCACGTTTGCCACCCCGAGACCCTCGTGTGGCGAGGAGCTCGGTCACCAGGTTTTCGCGGGCATAGCGGGCCAAGGCCGGGGCGACGTCGGGACCGTCGAGACTCACGACCTGGCCCCCGAGTTGGCGCGTCAGCTCCGAGTAGCGACCGAGCATCGCCTCCTCGTCCGCCGAATCCTCGTGGGTGTGCACCGTCACGGCACGAAAGTCCGTGTCCAGGCTGGCGGCGAGACCAGCCCCCCGCCGGATGAGTCGTTCCATGCCCGGACGTGGCGCCACGCAGACCATGACCCGGGGGCGCGCCTCCCAGTGTGCTGCAGCGCCCTGCCGGCGCAGGAGACGCACCTGCTGTTCATCGGCATGCCAGGCCACGAGGCGAAAGGCCTGTTCCCGCAGGCGGGCGAGGTTCTTTTCGCTGTACTCGACCCGCAGTGCAGCTTCCGAGGTCGTGGAGTCGACCGGTCCAGCCAGGACGCGATCTATGAGCTCGAACGCGGGCAGGTCGACAAGCTCGATGTCATCGACCAGCTCCAGCACCGACTGCCCGACCTGGTCGGCGACGTGCAGGGTGCCGATGACGGTCATCCCGACGTCGAGGAGGCGGGCCAGGTCCTCGGCGAGCGTCGCCCCGGTCCCGGACGCCGCGGCGAGGTCGTCGATGCACACCACCTGGGGGTTGCGGGCCAGCACCGCGGCGAAGTCGGGACGTCGGGGCGGTGTGCCCGAGTCGGCGCCCAACATCTCGAGATCGCCGAGCACCGCATCGAGCCCAGGGTGAAGGCGTGTGATCGAGGCGACGACACAGTCGGTTCCCCGTGAGGCCCGCCTCTGTGCCTCGTCGAGCATGGCGGTCGTGGCCCCGCATCCGTGGGCGTACCCGAGGTACACGCGCAGGGTCCCCCGGCGTCCGAAGCGTGCCTCGTCCTCCTCGTGCTCCGCCCGCAGATCGGCGGTCGACCCCGGCGCCAACCAGGCGATGACGTGCACGTCCACGTCGGGGAGGGCCTCGATGAGCCGATCGGTGGGGGACGCCCGCCGGGCCCACAAACGCTGACCCGGGTCCGAGGCACCGATGAGAAGGTGCTGCGCCACAACCTCGCGCACGGTCTCACGGATCTCGCGCTCGACGTTCCCCCCTGGGCGTTCGGTGAAGGTGGCCCCCAGTTGCTCGGCGGTGACCTTGAGGAGCGCCACGTGCTCACGGGCGGCGGCGCCGGCTCTCGGGCGTTCCACTGTCAGCACGGTGCACCGTCCCCCGGTTCGCCGGGCGAGGCGAGCACCGCGGCGCACCAGAGATTCGGCGTGCGTGCTCGGAGCTGCGGCGACCACGACATCTTGGGGCTCGAGGCCGGCGGGGGCGCGGCCGCCGCCGACCCGCCGTGCCACCAGCCGGAGTGCCAGCTCCCGGAGCGGCCCCAGGGCCTCGAGACGGAAAGGTCCTCCCAGAGCGCTCTCGATCTCGTCGTGGGGGCAGACGTTGCCGTGCGCGATGCGCCGACGCAACGCCGTGGGGGCGATGTCGACGAACTGCACGTCGGCGGCCTGGTCCAGGACATGATCGGGCACCGTCACCGCCACCGGTGAGCCCGTGATGTGCTCGACCGACGCACGCTGGCCTTCGAGCTGTGAGGCGTCGAGGGTCGCCAACACCTCGATGCCGGCGTCGAGCATGCTGTCGACGTCCTGCCAGCGCCACACGTGGGGACCACCGAGAGCGTTGGCATGGGCCAGGTCGTCAACCAGCACCACCCGGGGATGGCGCTCGAGGACTGCGTCGAGGTCCATCTCCTCGCGTAGGGCCCCGTCGTCGTCGACGACCCGGAGCGGGACCCGCTCGAGGTCGCCGACCGCCTCCTCGGTGTGGGACCGGCCGCGTGAGTCGACCACGGCCACCACGACGTCCTCACCGGCGGAGAGGCGCCGGTGCGCCTCGCGGAGCATGGCAAAGGTCTTGCCCGACCCGGGATACGCGCCCAGGAACAGACGGAGGGCTCCCCGACGCACGGGACTCTCGGCAGAGGGCTCGGTCCCGTCCGCGTGCTCCTCGTGCTCCTCGAGGTGAAGCTGTTCACGTCCACCGTCATAGGCGTACAGCTCGGCATAGCGTCCCCAGTTGACGGCCGTGTCGAGCTGCTGTCGGGCCTCCACCTCGCCGAAGTTGCGGTGCAGCAGGTCGGTGAAGAATCCCGAAGGAAGGTTGCCGTCCTGGGATCCCCGCAGGGCGCGATGGATCGTCCGCACCAGCGGGGCGCGCTCGAGTACCTGCGCGGAGAAGATGCGTTTGCTCTCCTGGATGCTCGCCCCCGCGAAGGCACGCCCATTTTCCGTCAGTGTGAGATCGTCCTCCTCGAGCGTGGCGAGCCCAAGGAGCACCAGCGCGTCGACGAGCGGGAGCATGTCGTCGACCTCGAGACCGAGAAGGCGCGCCAGGTCAGCAAGCTCGGAAGACCCGTTCCGATGCTCGATGATCTCGGCCAGCCCGGAGAGCCCGTCGACGGTCGCCGGTGGAAGCGGGGTGTCGCCCGGCGTGCGCCGGGCACTCGTGGGGCCGCTCTTCGCCACTGCGGCAGGTACCGACGCACCGGTCATGATCCCGTAGATGTGGTCCACGAGCGCGTCGAAGTCCGGAGTACGGCGGTGTCGCGGACGAGCCACGTCGTTCACCAATTCGGCCCGGAGGCGGCCCGGATTGGTCCCCAGGACCAGGATGCGGTCAGCGAGGAGAACCGCCTCCTCGATGTTGTGTGTCACCATGACCACCGAGCGGGTCGGGAAACGATGACCTTCCCACAGCTCGAGCAGCTCGCCGCGTAGGTTCTCGGCCGTGAGCACATCCAGCGCACTGAAGGGCTCGTCCATGAGCAGCACGTCGGGCTCGAGCACGAGGGCCCGGGCGAACCCGACGCGCTGGCGCATGCCGCCCGAGAGTTCCTTGGGGAACGCCGACTCGTAACCGTCGAGACCGACGAGGTCAATGGCGCGCAGGGCCTGCTCGGCACGCTGACGCTCCGGCACCCCCCGTGCCTCGAGGCCGACCTCCACGTTCTGCTGGACGCTCAGCCAGGGGAGCAGCGCAAAGGTCTGGAACACCATGGCCGTGCCCCGGTTGCACCCCACGAGCCGTGTGCCCCGATAGAGCACCTCGCCTGACGTGGGTGCGATCAATCCGGCCATGCAGCGCAGGAGCGTGGACTTCCCGCTCCCGCTGCGTCCCAACAGCGCCACGAACTCCGAGTCGGCGACTTCGAGATCGACGCCCTCGAGTACCGGAATAGGTTGGGAACCGGCGCCGGCGAACGACTTGGTGACCTGACGGACCGAGATGAGGATGTCGGAGTCGCTCATGCCAGTGTGTACCTCGTCTCGGCCAGCCTGTACAGGCGGCGCCACAGCAGGGTGTTGGTGCCGACCACGTAGACGCACATGGTGAGCAGGCCGGCGAGGATCTTGTGGAAGTCGAAGGCCGCCGTCGACTGGCTGATGTAGGCACCGAGCCCGCTCGCTACCAAGGTCTTCCCGTGGTATGGGACGATCTCCGCCACGATCGAGGCATTCCACGCGCCCCCCGCGGCGGTGATGGCGCCGGTGACGTAGGCGGGGAAGATGCCCGGAAGGATCAGGCGGCGCCATTGGGTGCGGCCTCGCACGCCGAGATTCCGCATGGCCTCGCGCAAGTCGTTCGGGACCGCGCTTGCGCCCGCGATCACGTTGAAGAGGATGTACCACTGCGCACCCAGTGCCATGAGCACGATCCCGCCGAAATTCAGGCTGACTCCCAGGTCGGCGAAGACGATGATGGCAAACGGGAAGAGGAAATTGGCGGGGAAGCTGGCGAGCACCTGCACGACCGGCTGCGCTATCCGTGTGACCCGGGGGTTGAACCCGATCCACACGCCGACCGGGACCCAGATGATCGTCGCCACGATCAGGAGCACGATGACCCGGCTGAAGGTGAGGAAGCCGAGTCCGAACGTCTGAGCGAAGATGCCGAGCCCGCCGTGCCCGCTGCCCACGTAGGTGAGCACGCGGTACAGCCCGAAAGCGAGGGCACCGAGCGTCAATGAGTAGAACGCGATGTCTCCGGCCCGACGCCGGCTTTGTGCCGGTTGGACGAGACTGCGATCGTCGGCACCCGTGACGCGGCTCATCAGGCGGTTTACGGGGGCAAGTCCGACATGGGCGCCCCTGACGATCAGCCTCGGCAGAGCGCTTCGTCGCAGGATGCCGAGGACCAGGGAGCGCTGCTTCTCGGTGGCCTCGGATTCCTCCACACGGAATCGCTCGACGTAGGCGGTGAGGGGCCGCCAGAACAGCACGTTGACCAGGACCACGATGGCGATCATCACCACGATGGCGAGGACGACGCGACCTGTCTGGCCTCGGGCTGATGCGACCCCCACGTACGAGCCGATGCCGGGGAGCACGTACCCACCGTGGCCCGGGACGCTGATCTGCTCGGAGGCGGTGAGGAAGAACCAGCTCCCCCCGAAGCTCATCATCCCGTTCCACACCAGTCCGATGGCGCCGCTGGGAAGCTCGATGTTCCAGAAGCGCTTCCAGCGGCTCAGACCCAGCACGCGGCCCGCCTCGTCCATGTCGCGGGGCAAGGTGATGAGGGATTGGTAGAACGAGAACGTCATGTTCCACGCCTGGGCGGTGAAGACAGCGAACACGGACGCCGCCTCGAGGCCCAGCACCGAATGGGGGAAAAGCGTGAGGAAGAGCGTGATGGTCACGCTCAGGTAGCCGAGCACCGGCACGGATTGCAAGATGTCGAGCGCGGGCACCAGGATCCGGCGAAGCCGCCGGCTGTGGGCAGCCGCATAGGCGTAGACGAGGCTGAAGGTCACCGAAAAGAAGAGGGCGACGAACATGCGGATCAGGCTGCGGGCCGCGTAGTACGGCAGGTTGACCGGTGAGGTGTCGAGTCGGCTGAGCTTGCTCGGGACGAGGGCAACCGTGGCTCCACGGCCGACGCGGAGGAAGGCGAAGACGAGCAGGAACAGCGCCAGCCCCACCATGGCGTCGACCGGACTGAAGCCGAGCTTTCGCTGCAGCGCCCCGCGGGTGGGGAAAGTGGAGGTCCCGGCCACGGCCGATCCTCAGATGATCGGCACGCCGTCGAGGTCGAAGACCCCCGTAGCCCGCTCGCTCATCTCGCCGACACTAGATCTGCGTCCCACTCTGCCGGGCGACCGCACGTCAACGCGCCCCGCGCTCGGCTCCCGCGAGGACGGCCCCCACCTCATCCGCCAAAGCCACGGCGACCAGGCGGCGACTCCGCGCTATCGGCACGCCGGGGGTGGGGACGAGTACGAACCTCCCGTATCCCCGCCCCTGGTACTCGACGGGTAGGTTCACGCGCCCGGGGAGCCAGTTCCACCGCAGCCCGGCCAATACGACGTCGCCTTTCTGCGAGATCACGCCTGGGTGCTCGTTGGGCGCGGACTCCGGGTGGTACCGGCAACTGCGCAGCTCGAGCAGGGTGGCGAGGACCTCCTCCACCCGGGCGATGACGACCTGGGGGTCTTCGCCCTCAGCCATCATCCGCGCCACCGAGTGCAGTTGGGCCACGTGATCGGACTCCTCGGCGGCCGCCTGACGGTGATGACGACCGCGAGCCGTGAGCTCGGAGACTGCCACGCCGACCACGAAGAGCAGCACCGTCGTCTCGATATCCGGACGATGGCTGATGGCGAATCGCTCATAGGGCTTGGTGAGAAAGAAGTCGAACCAGACCCCGGCCGAGACGGCGGCAACGATGCCGGCGAGCCGGTCGCCGACCGCAGCCACGGCGACGACGATGACGACCATCAGCAGCGCGGCGTCGGTGCTCGGAAAGCTCTCTCGGAACGGCACCAGGGCAGCCGCCAATGCCGGTGGGACGCCGAGAGCGCCGAGCCGAGCGAGTCGCCGGGCTCGTCCCCAAGTCGAGGTGCGGGGACCGGTGGCGGCCGGAGGGGCGCCGTCGTCGTCGGTCACGAGCCGGACGGGTCGGTCGGGGGGTCCCATCACCCCGGACATCATCCCACGATGCGCTCGCCGATGGGACCGAGGATGAGCATGGGCAGATAGATGAGCCCGCCCACGATCACGATCACCCCGAGCAGGAACGCGACGAACGTGGGCCCGGTGGTGTCGAGCGTGGCCCGCGTGCGGGCGTGGACACGCGCGCCGGCGAGGGAGCCGGCGATGGCCAGTCCGAGAATGATGGGGACGAAACGGCCGGCCAACATGGCCAGGCCCAGGGTCGTGTCGTACCACGGGGTGTTGGCCGCAAGCCCCCCGAAGGCGGACCCGTTATTCAAGGTGACAGACGCAAAGGCGTACGTGATCTCGCTGAGGCCGTGGAAGCCGGGATTGAGGATCGATCGGGTGCCGGCGCCGAGGACGAGCGACATGCTCCCGAAGATGAGGATGATGATCGGAGTCGACAGCACGTAGGCGACGACCAGCTTCATCTGAGGCCCGCGGATCTTCTTCCCCAGGAACTCCGGGGTCCGGCCGACCATCAGCCCGGCAACGAAAACGGCCAACAGCGCGAAGATGAGCATGGTGTAGAGGCCGCCGCCCTCACCGCCGGGACTGACCTCGCCGAGCAGGATGCCGACGAATGCCCCGGCTCCCCCGACCGGTGTGTAGCTGTCGAGGGCCGAGTCGGTGGCGCCGGCCGTGGTTCCCATCGTCCCCACCGTCATGAGCGCGGACCCGTCGGGGCCGAACCGGACCTCCTTCCCTTCCATGTTCCCGCCAGGGCTGGTATTGCTCGCCGCCTGGGAAACACTCGCCGGCAGCAGGTGGTTGCCGTGCGCCTCCGCTTCCATCGAGATCAGGGTGTGGCCGACGAAGAGGATCGCCATCACCGCCACGATGGCCCGACCCTGGCGCTTGCGGCCGATGAGCCGGCCGAACATGAGGGCGATGGCGAAGGGCAGCACGATGACCAGCAGCAGGTCGAACATGTTGGTGAAGCCGGTGGGGTTCTCGAAGGGATGGGCACCGCCGACGGCGTAGAAGCTGCCACCGTTGGTGCCGAGCAGTTTGATGACCTCCATCGAGGCCACCGGGCCCCCGGGGATGTGTTGGGTCCCGCCCGCCAATGTCGTGGCGCTGCGAAAGCCGGTGAAGTTCTGGACCGCCCCCTGGCTCACGAGCACCAGGGTGGCGATGACCGACATGGGGACGAAGACCCGCACCAGGGTCCGCGTCAGGTCGGCCCAGAAGTACCCGATGGTGCGGGCGCTTCCCGAGATCCCCCGAACGATGGCCAGGGCGACCGACAGGCCGACGGCGGCCGCGGTGAATTGGGCCACGACCAGCCCTGCCATCTGGGCCAGGTAGCTGGCCTGAGTCTCGCCCGAGTAGGCCTGCCAGTTGGTGCCGGTGATGAAGCTGGCGGCGGTGTTGAACGACAAGAGAGCGGACATCCCCGGGGCGTGCGTCGGGTTGAATGGAAGGTGCCCCTGGAGTCGCAGCACGCCGTAGAGGAAGAGGGTGGAGACGAGCCCGAAGGCGAGCACCGAGAGGGCATAGCCCTTCCAGGTCTGGCTGACCTCGGGATCGATCCCGGTGACCCGGTAGACCAGACGCTCGACAGGGAGGAACACCCGGTCTCCCGGCGCACGGCCTCCTCTGAAGGTGGCGGCCAGGTACCGACCGAGCAGGGGCGCGGCGACCGCCGTCACCGCGCCGATCAACAGGAGCTGTCCCCACCCCCAACCGCTCATCGGACGCGGTCCAGGGCGAGATTGAGCTCGAGCACGTTCACCGAGGGCTCACCGAGTACCCCCCACTCCCGCCCCTGCGTGTACCGGTGCACGAGCGCCACCACCTCGGCCTGGGCGAGTTGCCGGACCCGAGCCACGCGCGGCGCCTGGTCGAGGGCGTTGTCGAGCGAGATATCGGGATCGAGCCCCGATCCCGAGGCGGTCACAGCGTCGATGGGCACAGACGCCCTTGTCCCGAGGCCGTTGAACTGCCGATAGGCGATAGCCCGTTCGGGCACCGTATCGGGGTCGCACACATAGGAGCCATCCGCGCTCCTCGCGTACGTCACGCTCTTGGTCGGGCTGATCACGGGGGCGCTGCTCGAGCCCGCCGACATGGGGACGCACGCAGGGTCGGCCTTCGTAGCAAAGGGGTTCGTCTTCGACGGACTCCCGTCTAGCCCGACGGTGTTCACTCCCGCCACGAACCCGATGAGCAGAGGATTCGATGGCCCGAGGTTGGTGGCGGCCGACGCCGAGGCGTCATAGCCGCTCCCCGCCGCCGACGGACGGGGTTGGAAGTACCGAGGCAGGGGATTCCCCTTGGCGTCGGAAAAGCTCTGCCCCAAGAGCGACGACCCGACGAGCTTGTCACCGCGATAGACGAGCGAGCCGTTGGCTTCGTGGCCGAAGCCGAGCTCGGACAGGCCGGTGACGACGAGGGGGTATCCGAATCCGAGGACGATCGTCAAGGCAACGAGCATGAGGATGCTGGCGACGAGTTGGCGGCGCATCTAGTGCAAGCCGATCCCGTTGAGGATCACGTCGATGATCTTGATGAACACGAACGGAGCGATGATCCCACCGACGCCGTAGATGAGGCCGTTGCGCCGAAGGATGGCGGCACCGTCGCGGGGTGAGAACTTCACTCCGCGCAACGCAAGAGGAATGAGCAAGGGGATGATGATCGCGTTGTAGATCACCGCCGCCAGGATGGCCGTGTGGGAGTTGTGGAGATGCATGATGTTCAGCACCTTGAGCTGGGGGTAAACCGTGATGAACATCGCCGGGATGATGGCGAAGTACTTGGCCACGTCGTTGGCTATGGAGAAGGTCGTGAGCGACCCGCGGGTGATCAGTAGTTGCTTGCCGACTTCGACGACTTCGATGAGCTTCGTCGGGTTGGAGTCGAGGTCGACCATATTGCCGGCCTCTTTTGCTGCTTGCGTTCCGGTGTTCATGGCCAGGCCGACGTCGGCCTGGGCCAAGGCGGGCGCGTCGTTGGTGCCGTCGCCCGTCATGGCCACCATGTGACCGCCGCGCTGCTCGCGGCGGATGAGGTCCATCTTCTCTTCGGGGGTAGCCTCGGCCAAGAAGTCGTCAACGCCGGCCTCCCGGGCGATGGCCGCCGCCGTGAGCGGGTTGTCGCCCGTGATCATGATGGTGTGGATACCCATGGCGCGTAACTCGTCGAAGCGCTCCACCATGCCCTGTTTGACCGTGTCCTTCAGGTGGATCACGCCGAGGACCCTCGGGCCGTCCGCCACTACCAACGGCGTCCCGCCACCGCTGGCGATGTGCTCGACGATCGGACCGAGGTCGGCCGGCACGGCACCGCCGAGATCCTCGACCCAACGCCGCACCGAGTCGCCGGCGCCTTTGCGGATCTGACGACCGTCGAGGTCGATCCCGCTCATGCGAGTCTGGGCCGAGAACGCAATGAGCTCAGCGTCGGCGAGATCTGGGGGGTCGAGCTCGAACCGGTCTTCGACGAATTCGACGATGGACCGTCCTTCGGGCGTCTCATCGGCCAGGCTCGACAGAAGCACAGCCTCGGCCAAGGCGAGCTCGGTGACGCCTCCGACGGGCAGGATCTCGGCCGCCATGCGGTTGCCGTAGGTGATGGTGCCTGTCTTGTCGAGCAGGAGCGTCGAGCAGTCCCCAGCGGCTTCGACAGCCCGGCCCGATAGGGCCAGCACGTTTCGCTGCACCAGCCGGTCCATGCCGGCGATCCCGATCGCCGAGAGAAGGGCGCCGATGGTGGTGGGGGCAAGGCAGACGAAGAGGGCCACGAGCACCGTCGTCGATTGGATTGCCTTGGAGTAGATGGCCATCGGCTGCAGCGTGACCACGGCCACGAGGAGGATCAGGGTGAGGCCCGAGATCAGGATCTCGAGCGCGATCTCGTTAGGTGTCTTTTGGCGGCTCGCCCCCTCGACGAGTGCGATCATGCGATCGAGGAACGTCTCTCCGGGCTTGGAAGTGATCTGCACCACGATGCGGTCTGAGAGAACGCGGGTGCCGCCGGTCACGGCGCACCGGTCACCACCGGACTCTCGGATCACCGGAGCCGACTCGCCGGTGATCGCCGACTCGTCGACGGTGGAGATTCCCTCGATGACATCCCCGTCGCCGGGGATGACCTGCCCGGCGTGGACCACGCAATGGTCGCCGACCTGCAGGTTTGCCGACGGGATCTCCTCAGTGGTGCCGTCGGGCCGCACAATGAACGCCATGGTCTGCTGGCGGGTGCGGCGAAGCGTGTCGGCTTGCGCCTTGCCCCTACCTTCGGCGACCGCCTCCGCGAAGTTGGCGAACAGGACCGTTGCCCACAACCACAGCGTGATCGACCCGACGAACACCGTTGGACCGGTGATGAACTGCACCGTCGTGATGATGCTTCCGATCTCGACCACGAACATGACCGGGTTGCGGATCATGTGCCGAGGGTCGAGCTTCACGAATGCCTCGCCGACAGCTCGTCGCATGATGGCGGGATCGAGCATCGAAGAACCGGGCCGGGTACGGACCTTCGGCGGCCGGGCCTCAATCGGGGGCGTGACCGCTGTCGATCCGGGGATATCTCGAGCGCTCACGCCTTTTACCGCCGGTCGAGGTCGGGCGGCGGCCCGTCAGGCTCGCCCTCGGCGAGAGCGCTGTCCGTGATGTGGCCGCAGGCACGCACCAAGAGGGCGGCGGCGACAAAGAAGGCCACGATGGTGGCGATCAGGATGACGTCACTCATGCGGACCCACACCGTCGGAACTGACGCGCCGCGCCCCGGCTGGTGTGAGCGAGGATCTCGAGTGCCCGTCTGCGCCGGCTGGATGACGGCGGCGGTCAGACTCCCTCACGATCACCCCCACGTGCCGATGTCCTCGGGCAAAACCAAGTCCATCGACAGGTCAGCGATGTCGGAGTCGTTCCCTTCGGCTCGGGCGACCTTAGCCAAGAGGTTCCGGCGAAGCGAGCGGGCCCGACGGAGCTGCACGGTGGCCCACCACTTTCGGATCGGCGTCGTGGAGGGGTCCCAAACCACGAGTCGGGCACGGGCCAGGCGCGTGGCTGCCTTGGCCGCCTCGTCGGCACGGAATTCCGTGGCATGTGACGAGCACAACACGCCGTCGGACGGTCGACCACGGCACCAGGCACCGCTCATCGGGTCCAGGGCCAGACACCGGTTCCAAGAGCGAGAGTGCATGCCACCATTCAATGACCACGGGCCCGGAAGGTGAAGCGATTTCACGCCGTTTTTACGCGCCGAAGATAGGAATTTATGTCGCATTTATGTCGAGGTTTCCCGCGGGCTCTGGCACCGCGACGCCCGGAGAGTGGATCGGCGCTTGCCTTACCCCTGGGAGATGCTTGACGCCCCCCTTATCGAACCGGACGAACCGATCGTTCGACTCAGCGTCGTCGACCACCCTCAGGCCGGTGCAGATTTGTCAGAGCCAGTCTTGCTCAAGAAGCGCTCGAAGCGCAGGCGGATATCCTCGCGGTCATTCGGATCGGATACAGATTCCTCGGCACTCCGGTAAATCATTTCAGCCTGCCGAGTCAGGATGCGACGCTGTTCCTCTGATGTCGTCTGCTCGGTGATCGAGGACAATGCGTCCATCATGCGGATGATGACAGCCGGCATTCCCCTCGCCGCCTGTCGAGGCTTGTCGAATGCCCGGTTGACCATTCTGGCATACGAGGGATCGGACTCGATGAGTCGGACGCGCCCGAACCGGTCTCGATAAGTAGCCTCCGAGAGGGTCCGGCCTGACACTCGGGTCAAGCCGGCCGAGAGCCAATCAATGCACGTGAGCGCGGTGAACGTATCGTTCACCGCGGGTGACAGGGCCCGAATGGCGATTTCAACCAGCTGGTCGATTGCGAACACCGGATCTTGCATCAACGTTCTGTGAGGTCCGGTGACATGCGCCTTGGCAAGGGCCAATGCGACCTGTCCGGCCGCGCCACCGGGCCAGACGGTGGCGAGTGGGCGGCCGGCCACAACGAAATGACCAGGCCGATGGATGAGCCGAATGACCGAGTCCGTCTGGGCGGCAATATCCACCAACTGCGCGTAGCCGACGAACTGCAGATACCCGCTCGTGGTCGCAGGGACGACGCCGCCTCTCTCGTCGATCAGCTGAAGAAGCTCGGGCACCGACCTGCCCGTTCCCACCAATGGCGGGCACTCGTCGATGGGTTGTTCGGGGAACTCTGCATCGATGGCATGGGTGAGGTCACGAGCGATGCCGGCGATCACCTCGGGTAGCTGAATCGACTTGGCGATGTGATGGATGAAATAGATGAGGACGGCCAGGTCCACGAGAAGCAGTGCCTCTGCTACGGCGATCGACAGACGAGGGACGAACTCGCCGCTGGAGATACTCGTTATGGATCCGAGACAGAGGACCGAGTAGACGAAGGTGCCCACGAAGACGCCGAGGGTCACTTGATTTCCTATGTCACGAATGAAGTTCCGCATCATGCGGGGGCCGAACTGCTGCGACGCCAGGGTGAGTGCCAGGATCGTGATCGAGAACACGACACCAACGACAGTGATGACGGCGGCCGCGATAGTGGTGAGCACCTGGCGTCCAGCATCTGCGCTTCCGGTCTGTGCCCAGAACGGCAGTGTCAGGCGGTGATGATAGGCAGCCAGGTCGATTTCGAAGGTCGCCAAGAACAACAAGCCCGCGATTCCGACGAGAATGGTTGGAACCAGCCAAAACGTTGTGCGGAGCGCTTCCCATCGCCAGTTGGGCAGCCGCCGTTGCCGGTCGTGCCAACGGCCCTCGTCGGGTAGACCGTTCAATCCTTCGCCGGGGATCATCGAAGGCCCCGGGATCTGATCGACCCGCTCATGGCGCAGAGAGATCGAGTGCGGGAAGCACAGAGACCAACCGAGGCAGGAGCTGTTCGGAATGATTTGAATCGGTCATTGGCGCGCCCTCCTGGTCGCCGACCAGTCTTCCCGGCACACCTTCAGGGAACAGGCTAGCCCATCGCGGGGACCGGAATGACGGAGAGTTCCGCTCCCCGGGGGCCCACTCAGGTCGGAGGCGCTAGCAACCTGTTTGCTCGCGCCACAGAGCCAAACCACGAGGCGCTCGGTTTGGGAGAGCGGGCGAATGTGGTGCGATCGACACTGTGGAGTCCGAATCTCGGCGCGAACCCGTTGGACCATTCGAAGTTGTCGAGCAGGCTCCACACGAAGTACCCACGGATGTCCACGCCGTCATCGAGGGCGCGCCGGACACCTCGCAGGACCTGGGAGATGTAGGCGATGCGCTCGGCATCGTCCTCGGTGGCGATCCCGCTTTCGGTGAGGAGGACGGGAAGACCGGAAACCGACGCGGCCCGCCGAGCACAGTGCTCGACTCCCTGGGGCCAGTACTCGTAGCCCATTTGTGTGATCGGGACTCCGGGCTCGTTCGGGGCTTGGCCTTCGGGGCCGAAGTGCACTCGTGAATAGCACTGGACGCCGATGAAGTCGTCGCCCTCAGCTCCCCTCATGAACCTGTCCTCCAGGATCTCCTGAGCGGCTTCCAGAACCCCCTCTCCGCCCGGTTCGGCCACCATCTCGTCCATCGACAGCGTCAGGCCCACAGGAAAGTCACCTGGTCCCGACCGCAGTGCCTCGACGGCGAGACGATGTGCTCGGACGATCGTCTCGTTCACGGCCAGGTGTCGGGCGAAATCACCCTTCACCCCCGGTGGGGATGACCCGAGGGCGTAACCCATGACGCCGATGAGGTTGAGCTCGTTGATCGTGCAGGCCCACCCGACGAGGTCCCCGAGATGGGCTGTCGCCCGAGAGACGAAACGAGCGAAGACATCGGCAGCGCCTTCGGCTTCCCACCCTCCACGTTCGGCGAGCCATATCGGGTTCGTGAAGTGGTGGAATGTCACGACAGGTGTGATGCCCCGCTCACGGCAGGCCGCGCAGATGCGGCGGTAGTAGTCGAGTGCAGCGAGGGAGAATTCGCCTTCGGCGGGCTCAATGCGGCTCCACTCCAGGGAGAACCGATAGGCCTGGAGGCCCATGGAAGCCACGAGCTGAACATCTTCGGCCCAGCGGTGCAGAGAATCACAGGCGTCGCCACTCGACTCGGCAAATCCCGAGTCGGGATTGTGCTCCCAGGCCCACGAGTCGTTGTTGACGTTGCCGCCCTCGACCTGATGGGCAGCGGTCGCTGTGCCCCAGACGAACCCGTCAGGGAATGCGAGCTCGGGCTCCTTGACGTCGGTTCCGTCCACGGCCGGTCACTGTACCCCGCAAATCCAAGCGATCGAAAGGGCGTGGACGTCCTGACCCAGTGCCGTGACGAAGGCGGGTAAACCTCTACGAATCGCCGAGCGTGAAACCACCGTGGCGGTCCTTCGTCTCACTCGTCGGGGAGAAGGCGGCGCTGGACGGTGCCGTGCTCTGGGAGTTGCCCCGGCAATCGAATGGGGATGAGCTCCGGGTGACTGTTCGGCAGTACGACTGGGCTCATGGCAGTTTCATCGATGTCCTGGCCGGTGGTCCCGAGGTCAATCGGGTCCTGTTCGCCAATTCGACCGGAAGCGATCGGCCATGGCTGACATCACCGAAAGCGCGAACGTCGGGGTCTCGTGAACCAGGAAGAGGAACCGGTGCTTGTTGAGCACTGCCAACACGGTGTCTGAGCGGGCGACAGCCGTGGCCATGCGGGGCGAGGAATCGACGAGAGCCATCTCGCCGAAGACATCATCGACTCCCAGGACCGCGATGACCCGGTCCGCGGTATGAAGTTCGATCTGGCCCTCGATGATGCCGAACATTTCCTCGCCCTTGTCGCCCTCTCGGAACACAACGCCACCGGCGGGGACTCTCAGAGTGTCTTGGGCGTTACGGAACAACCCTGTGACATGGTGGATTGTGGGCTGGGCCGGGCGAGCTGGGGCGTAGTTCGGATGTAGCTCCGGCGGGTACCATTTTCCGTCTGAAGCCATCCACCACCCTGGCCCTTGGGACACGTCACTCATTCGCCCAACCTCCGCCTCGACCCGTCGCACCACCAGGCTCAATCATAGAAAGAGGTCGGCGAACCTAGCACTTCCCAGCCAGTGGATGCAGTGCTCGCTTCGCTCAGCAGTCCTTCGCCGTTGCGACGGACCGGCTATCCACCCGATGACGTTGGAGGCGCCAGCACGTCATCGAAACGGGGGAGGCTGGACTTGTCGTCGAGGTCGTCGAATCCCACACGGGGCTGCCGGGGGATGCCGTGCAGGGGGTCTCCCCCCGAGGTCTCTGAGTGGACGGATTTGTCCACGTGGCCGTGGCTGGTTCGAAAAGCGGTGCAGACCGTCCATCGGGACAATCCTCCGGCGATGAGGACGCCGCAAGCCAGCAGAGCGACCCACAAGCCCAGTTGAGGCAGCACCGAGATGGCAGCCCAGATCCGAAAGTACGGATCGGCATTGTGGACGTTGGCCAATCGTGCTCCCGCGAAGACACCCACCAGGTTGAGCGGCAGGGCAGTGGCACCGAGGAACAGTCCGGTCCGCTTGATCCAAGCCAGGTGGATCATGGCTGTGACCACCGCACCGGCTGCGATGACCAACTCTGCGTAGGGCAGCACCTTCAAATCGTCCACTCCGACGAAGGTGTAGTTGTAGCCCCAGATCCTGCACCAGGGCAGGAAGGCGGAGGCGGCCAAGGCCGCGGAACCCAAGATGACGACGACCCGGAACCTCCTCGCGGCCCGGGTGGGTTCGGTCGGCACTCCCATAGGTCGCTTATCGGCGCAGGTCGGGCTCCAGTTGAGCGACCTCTTGCCAGGAGGCCGGAACGGGGCTCACCACTGGCGGGGGCGGCATTCCGGGCGGGGTCGACGGCGCCGTGTCCTGTCCTGGCGTGGCCCGGCGCCGGTCACTCCCGGGATGGCCCGACGTCGACGACCGAGCCGTGTTCTCGGGGGTCTCATCGGTTCTTCGTTCGCCCGGGGCGTCCACGGTCCCTCGTTGGACCTCGACCCCGCAGGACCCAGGCATCGCCCGAGGCGACGGCGATGGCCGGGAGGAAGCCTGCGGGTAGCCAGGAGACCCCCGCCCCCGAGACAGGAGCCCGGTTCCCGTCGTTCGGAGTTGTCATGATTGACCGTTCGCGACAGCCGGGGGAGTACCACGTGGCTCTGGGAGGGACATGACGACGTCACTCGTCTTTTACGGCGTGCTCGGTGTGGTGAGCACCATCATCGCATTCGTCTCCAACCGACGCCTCTTCGCCGGCGGTGGTTCGGGGCCGGTCTCAGTCCTCGAGGGACTGTTCTATATCGTGGGAGCAGTGTCGTTGTGCCTCGGGTGGTATTTCAACGTCCGCTATGTCCACGCGGAGCCCCACACGGCGAGCTACGTCAACTACACGAAAGCGCTCTTCTCCAACTGGGCCTCGGACTCAGCCGCTCAGGACTACACGATCGTGAACGTTGTCCTTTTGCCCTTGTGGACGATCGTCGATGGGCGGAGGCGAGGTATGCGGCTTCCGTGGATCTTCTTTGTGATGAGCCTATTCACCAGCCTGGCTTTCTCGATGGCCTTCTACTTGGCGTTCGTCGAGCGCCAGATCCGTTACACCCGGGCGGCGTCCGCCTCGTCCAGCACGGCGTACCCGCAGTTGTAGCCGGGGATGAACGTGATCCCGGGGCCACCGTGGCATCCCGCCCCGCACAGGTACAGACCCTCGATCGGGACCGGATTGTCGGGCCAGCCCCTCGGGCCCGGACGGAAGGGCCCCATGAACTCCGGCTGCAGCAGCCCGTGGGTGAAGTCCCCTCCGGTGCACCCGAACATGAGCTCGTAGGTGTAGGCGGGATAGTTGAACTGTCGCTCCACCAAATCCGGAAAGTTCGGTGCCATGGCGGTGATCTTGGTCACGATGCGATCCGCCATCTCGTCGCGTAGCTTCGACTGCTCTGCGTGGGTGGCGCCGATCGGGAAGTAGAAGGCAAAGCCGCTCGCCGCGTGCTTTCCGGGAGGAGCCAGATCGGGATCGCGCAGCGTCGGAATCTGAAGGTTGAACGACGGGGATGAGGGCACCCGTCCTCGGACGCAGTCCTCGTAGTCACGTTGCATCTGTTCCGCCGTGCCGAAGAAGGTGACGTTCTGGCGGGAATCACCCTCGTTGAGTATCTCGTAGGGAGCCGAATACTCCGGGAGGCCGGACAGCGCGAAATGGATCTGAAAGTAGGCGGCTCGATGGTCGATGGCGTCGATCCGCCGGACGAAGGACTCGGGCAGCCCGTCGCGGTCGAGCAACTGGGTGAAGGTTGCCGTCGGGTCGAGGTTCGACACGACGACCGGCGCGGTCACGAGTTGCCCGTCGTTCAAGACCACGCCCTCCACGCGGCCTCCGGAAACGGCGATCTTGGACGCCTTGACATGGCGCCGGAGCTCACCACCGTGCTGCTCGAACAGATCCTTGAGGTGGTCCGACAGGGTTCCGATCCCACCCCGTACCTTTGACATCGTTGCGTCTCCGGGTGATGCGAGCGCAAAGGCGAGGCACAGGGCACTGCCCGGCGTGTAGGGACCGCGATAGGTGGAGTTGACGGCCAGGAAGCTCAGCATGCTGCGGATCTGACCATGCTTCTGGTGGTCGGGGAGATACCGATCCACGACGTCCATCACGCTGCCGAACATGGCGGTGTTGATCGCCTCGCGTTCCTTTTCGTTCGACGCGCATGCCCACATCTCGTCGAGTGACTTCGGGGGCTTGCGGACATCGAACCTCCCGATCGCCCGTGCCGGCGCCTCGGCCCAGGCCGCGACTTCGGCCATGCCCATCACCGCATCGAGGCCGAGCGTGGCGCCGAGGTGCTCGAGCAGCCGGTCGGGGTCGCTATAGAGGAGAATCGGCGGTTGGCCTGATTCACCGATGCTGGCGGACTGGACCTCGGGCTCGTAGATGGGGCAGGAACCGAACCCCAGGTCGTCGAAGATCTCGCTCGGTATCGGGAACTGGATCGACCCGGCCAACTCGAAGCGGTAGCCACGAACCAGTTCCGTGGTCGATGCCATCCCGCCTATGAAGTGGTTCTTCTCCAGGCACAGGACCCGCATGCCCCCCCGGGCCATGACGGCAGAGGCGGTGAGGCCGTTGTGGCCAGCGCCAACGACGATGGCGTCGTAATCGGACATCGGGGTGACCGTACATGACCGACCAGGGGGAACGCACAGGCAGGCTGATCAGGGACTTCGCCGTTCAGCGCCTTGGGTCGTGGCCTCGGGGAGCCCTCTTCCACCCATAAGGGAGTGGGCGGGATCCGCCGGCTCGATCAGACCGAGCGGATGGGGACCACCGACCACCCGGGTGGTACCTCGCATTGAAGGCGACGGCCCCATGGGAGAGTCTGCCTGTATCGAACGTGCGCCTTCAGTACGGCGGCGCCAGAGGTGTGCCGTATGAACGAATCGACCTGTCGAGAAGGCCCCCCATGTCTCTCATCGGCGTGATCTTCGACATCTGGATGCGCGTTGCCCAACGGGCATTCGACGCCATGACCCTGTCCGACCCCCTCGCCGCTCGCGGCGCGGGCCAAGACTAGGCCTCGAGGCGTCGGGTTCGACGATGGCGAAGTCTACCGACAGAAGTGAAACGGTCATCTCGACCGTCGAGGTCGACGGTCTTGTCCACTTCGAGGCGGCGCGCATCGCACTTCGATGTCACTTCGAAGCCGTCCTCGACCCCCGCCGAGCAGACATGGAACCGCCGGAATGGGTGTCTCACCCCGGCATCCCTCGGATGACGCGCCTCGGAGTTGCCTGAGGTGTCCCTCGGCAACGCCACCACCCATCAATCGGGGTACTCGCCGCCCCTCGACGCCGACGTGCTGGTCGTCGACGACGATGAAGGACTGCGCTCCACATGGGACGCCATCCTTCGTGACGCGGGCTACTCCGTCGTCATGGCCGAAGACGGAGACGTTGCCCTTCGACTTCTGGGAGCGCTGGTGGTCGGTGTCGTCCTTCTGGACCTGCGGATGCCTCGCCGAGACGGCTTTTCGGTGCTCGAGGCCCTGCCGGCCCCTCAGTTGGTCGTCCTCGTGTCGGCCGAGATCCTTGATCAAGCTACGCGAGCAATAGTGGATGCCAAGGTCGTGACCTACCTGGAAAAGCCGGTGCCTCCCGAGCGACTGCTGGCCACGGTGGACGCCACGCTGCGATCCTCACCGGTGTACCGCAGCTGAAAGGCCCCAGGCCCGCCAGGGTCTGTGGACCGTGGCGGTCGAGGGGGACGGCGCCGAAGTGGTTCTACCTGGGTGGAATCTCTTCTACTGCCGGGCTCAGCGGGTGTCGATCTCTTCGGTACGAAAGGTTGGCTCCCATGATGACCGCCCGAGTCCACAACTTCCACGTGACGGCGCCTCAGGTCGGCCATGTGGCGCAAGCTGTCGACCTGGAGCTGGCCCGTCTGAGGGGCCATCCCAACTTCCGCGGTCTGCTCTTTCTCGAACGTGGCGATGAGCGACGGGAGATCACCGCCATCACGCTGTGGGAGGACAGCGAGCACGAGGAGACGGCGCGCCTGGCTGAGCAGGCCCGCCGGCACGTCGCCGCGGTCGCAGATTTTGGTGTGAGCACCAAGCTCTACAGCGTGCTCCGCTTCAGTGCCGAGGCTGAGGTCGCCGAGTTCATGCCGTGCTCGGTCGGGTCTCCCTGACCCGGCAGGGATGAGGAGAGCAGGTCCTGATGAGCGTCTTCATGCAGGTGTCCCGGAAGAGACGGTGCCGATCGCATGGGGGACTCGGCGCTCATGCCGTCGAGCCCTACACCCACTTCCGACGATTCGACGTGGCCGGAGCGGTCGGGCCCGTTGCGTGGGAAGCCAGAAGTGCACGCATGCTCGGCGCATCGGTTCGAGCCCGACGACGGGACGTTTCGTCGCTGATCGTCCATCTCCTGGTGGTCGCGACCACCATGTTCTTGTTCTGGGACCTCTATCTCCTGGCCCTGCACGCACCAGGGTAGGGGCGCGGATCTCGGTCGAGGCTCGCCACGATCCTCGCCCCTCCGTCGGTTCGGGCACCCAGCGTCGGTTCGGGCACCCAGCGTCGGTTCGGGCACCCAGCGTCAGTCGACGACCCCCTCCTCGACCAGGAGGTCGATCTGGTCCGGGGCCAGTCCCCACCGTACGAGCTCCTGGGTGGCATGCACGCCGGGGCCCGGCGGAGGAGATGGATGGCGGGGAGGCGTGCGACTGAAGCGTGGCGCGGGGGCGGGCTCCACGGTGCCTCCGACGTCGACGAACGTGGCCCGGGCACGGTTGTGCGGATGGGTGGGAGCCTCGCCGAGCGACAACACCGGAGTCACACAGGCGTCGGTACCGAGGAATGTCTCCAACCACTCGACTCTTGTCCGGCTCCGGAGGATCTGCGCGACACGGCTGGTCAGAGATTCCCATTGTGTCTGGTCGTCTTGGGGTGGGATGTCCTCCTCGGAGAACCCGAGTCCTTTCATGAACGAGCGGTAGAAGCGTGGCTCCATTGCTCCGACAGACAAGAACTCGCCATCGGAGGTTTCATAGACGTTGTAGTAGTGCGAGCCCGTGTCCATGGAGTTGGTCCCTCGCTCGTCGTGCCAGAGTGACAGACCCCGGATCTGGTGGAACATCGTCGTGAGCAGCGCGGCGCCATCCACCATGGCGGCATCGACCACCTGGCCGAGACCCGAGCGCGTCCGTTCGTAGACCGCGGCGAGGATTCCCATGGCCAGGAGCATTCCCCCTCCGCCGAAATCGGCGACGAGATTGAGTGGAGGGACCGGAGCCTCACCTCGCCGGCCGATCGGGGCAAGGGCGCCGGCGACCGAGATGTAGTTGATGTCATGACCAGCCTCAGCGGCGAGGGGCCCTTCTCGTCCGTACCCGGTTATCCGCCCGTAGATCAGGCGGGGATTGCGCTGGAGGCACACGCTCGGACCCAGTCCGATGCGCTCGACAACACCAGGTCGAAAGCCCTCCAGCAGAACGTCGGCATGCTCGACCATGTCCAGCACCAGCTCGACACCCCTCTGCCGCTTGAGGTCCACGCCTATGGCGTGGCGTCCCCTCGTGAGCACCATCCGACGGTCCACCGCGCCCACCACGGACGCCGGAATCCCGGTGCGCTCCAGGCGGATGACCTCGGCGCCCAGGTCGGCCAGCACCATGGCGCAGAACGGTCCCGGGCCGAGTCCCGCCAGTTCGATGACGCGGAGCCCTGCCAAGGGTCCTGACGTTCGGCGATCTCCGGCGACCCCCTCGCTTCTCTCGACGGACGACGGTTCGCTGGTCGTCACGAATTCGTTAGATAGCGGTCGATCATCCGATGCATGTGGAGGACGTTGCTCTCCTGGCGGCGGTTGAGACGAAGGCCGGGACCTCGCGACTTCATGCCGATCTGGATGTGTTCCATGTTGGCGTAGTCCTGGTTGGTGATGAGGCCCCAGTCGCGCTCGGTCCAATCCGGGTAGAAGCGTCGCCGGACCCGCTTGGGGACTTCGCCGTCACGGGGCCATTCGAGGAACCACGTGTCCTTGACCGCACTGTCGGGATCGAGTCCGTGAGGCCGTATCCGGAAGATGATGGCGCTTCCCGGGTAGATGGGCCCGACCATGTTGGGGAAGAAGAACACGTCGTCCGCACTCGTCAGCTGGTCGTCGGAGAACGCCTCGACGGCCACGCCACGAGTCTCCAACAGTTCCCGCCGGCCCCGTTGGTAGCGGCTCAGAAGCGTCTCGCCCTCGAGCGGTGCCGAGCGGATCTTGTCGATGAGGGCGCGCTCATCCTCGTAGAACAGTCCTCCCAGCCCTTCGACGAAGGCCGACAGGATCTCCCCCTCGTCGTATTGACCCTCGGCCAGCCCGAGACGGGGGCTCGGACGTAGTGTCCGGCGTGCGCTGGGAAGACGGCCGTAGTGCGAGTGGATGCCCAGAGGTTCGTAGTCGAGGCTGACATCGTCGGTCCAGGGCAGGATCTGCGGGTGGGTACCTTGGACGTGGTATCCCTCGTTGAACGCGTCGACGACGACCTTCCAGTTGGCGGGGAGGACGGTCGCCCGATAGGAACGAATCCTCATCCGGTCGAGGTGGTACGGCCCCAGGAGGGTAGGCAGCGGGTCGAGGTACTCGAGCAGCGGCGGTGCAGCCGGGTCCATGCAGATCCACACGAACCCACCCCAGCGGTCGAGCCGCACCTGACCGAGGCAGGTGTCTTGGGGAATGGGCGCGAACTCCTCGGGGTCGACGACTTCGATCAACGCGCCGGCGAGGTCGTAGCGCCAGGCGTGATATCGGCACCGGATGCAGTCGTCGTCGAAATGACCACTGCCTTCGGCCAGGCGGGTGCCGCGGTGCAGGCAGGTGTTGTGATACCCACGGATGACGTCGGGACCGGATCGCACCACGAGGATCGACTGGTCTCCGATCAGATACTCACAGAAGTCGCCCACCTCGGCGACCTCCTCCTCGCGACAGGCCACCTGCCACACCCGCGCCCAGAGGCGCTCGAACTCCAGAGCTGCGAACTGCGTGCTCGTGTATCGGGAGCGAGGGACGACGTCGTCGTCGCCGATCAGAGCGCTCTCGAGATCGTCTTTCTTCATTGGTCGGCAGGGGAGTGGCACCGGTACAGGCCTATTCCCCATCCCCCTCAATCGCTCTGAGCGGTTGCCACGTTCGCCGCTACGACACGTTCCCACCATGTTATGCGGCCTTTGGGGTGTCGAATAGAGCGGCACCGCTTCCCCGGACGGCGCCGCGCCGCCGCCGACGTCGGGAGCAGGACGATCGGGAAAGCAGGCGGGAGCCTCCGAAGGCGGGTCGGTCGGAGGACCCGCCGAACCTCCTCGCGCTCATCATTTGCCAGCGTGTTCAAGTTTCGGGAACCATACTGATCGAGGCTCGGCGAAGGCCACGCCGAAGGGGAATGAACATGACAGAGCCCGTGATTATCGAGGCAGTGCGGACCCCGTTCGGCAAGCGCAACGGGGCGCTCTCGGGGCTGCATGCCGCCGAGTTGCTCGGTGCCGCTCAGGTCGAGCTGATCAAGCGCACCGGCCTCGATCCTGTGGAGGTGGAGCAGATCTTTGCGGGATGCGTCACCCAGGCGGGGGAGCAGTCCTTCAACATCGCTCGGACGGCATGGCTGAATCAGGGTCTCCCGCACGAGGTGGCCGCCACCACCATCGACTGCCAGTGCGGATCGTCCCAGCAGGCGAACCACCTGGTGGCGGGTCTCATCGCATCCGGCACCATGGACGTCGGTATCGGATGCGGCGTCGAGGCCATGAGCAGGGTCGGTCTGGGGGTCAACGTCGTCAACGGTCCCGGTCGGCCGTTCCCTAGTGGGTTCCCCTTGAAGATCCCGGACCAATTCGCCTCGGCCGAGCGCATCGCCGAGAAGTACTCGGTCAGCCGCTCGGACGCCGACGCCTTCGGGTTGGCCTCGCAACGCAAGGCCGCACAGGCCTGGGACGAGGGGCGCTTTGAACGCGAGGTGTTCGCCGTCGAGGCGCCCGTCATGGGCCCCGAGGGCGCCACCGGCGATCTCCGGGTCGTGGACCGAGATCAAGGTCTGCGTGACACGACAGAGGCGGGTCTGGCTGCTCTCAAGCCCGTGCTCCCCGACGGGATCCACACCGCCGGCACCTCTTCGCAGATCTCGGATGGCGCCGCTGCGGTGCTGTGGATGTCAGCGGACAAGGCGAAGGCGGCGGGTCTACGTCCCCGGGCCAGAATCGTCGCGCAGACCCTGGTCGGATCCGACCCCTACTACCAGCTCGATGGGCCTATTCCCGCCACCACCAACGTCCTCGCCAAGGCGGGGATGACTGTCGGGGACATCGACATCTTCGAGGTCAACGAGGCATTTGCTTCGGTGGTGTGCTCGTGGCAAAAGATCCATAGTGTGGATGAGGACAAGGTGAACGTCAACGGTGGGGCTATCGCCCTCGGTCATCCGGTCGGTGCCACCGGGAGTCGCCTCATCACCACCGCCTTGCACGAGCTCGAGCGTCGTGACGGGAACCTGGCCCTCATCTCCATGTGTTGCGGCGGTGCGCTCGCCACGGGGACGATCCTGGAGCGGATCTGATCGGGCACCGGGAGAGATGGGGATGCGCGGCGTGACCCGGCCTGGGAGGGTTGGGAAGCGACAACGCTGCGTTCTTCGTCCCGGCGCCCACTGACGTGTCCGAACGCGAGGTTCTCGCCCCGCCTCTGGGCGAAGTGCCGCTCCCGGCTCGAAATGTTGCCCACCTCCTGACACGCAACGGCGTCGACACGGAGTTCGCCGACCGTCCGGCCCTTCGCTTCGGCGACCAGGTGTGGACGCACCGAGAGCTTCTCGGTGAGGCCGAGCGATTCGCCGCGCTCTACCAGGATCGGCTCGACCCCGCTCTGCCACCCCATGTCGCCGTACTCCTCGACAACACCCCGGACTACGTGTTCGCGCTGTGCGGCGCCGGGCTCCTGGGAGCGGCGGTGGTGGGATTGAACCACACACGACGCGACGAGCACCTCGGGCGCGACATCCTGCACACCGACGCACAGCTTCTGATCACCGAGCCCCGCCACCAGGAACTCCTTCAGTCGGTCGTCGGGGAGTTGGACCTGCCGGGTGGCATCGTCGTCTCCGAGCGCTTCGCCGGCGCCGACGACCCACCCTCGTCGATGGGTGAACCGTTGGAAGGTGCGCTCGCCGTCGCCTGGGACCGAGTCGACAGGCTCGCGCCCTCGGTCGGGGCGGAGTGTGAGCCCGACGTCCTGTGGGCGTTACTTTTCACATCGGGCACGTCCGCCGCACCGAAGGCCGTGTGCTGTACGCAGCGTAGGCTGCTCACGACGGGCCAGCGTATGGCCACGATGCTCGATATCGGCCCCGACGACATCGGGTACGCGTCCATGCCCCTGTTCCACGCCAACTCCTTGATGGCAGGACTCGCACCGGCGTTGGTTGCAGGCGCATCGCTTTCCCTGGCCCGACGCTTCAGTGCATCGGGGTTCCTCCCCGATGTCCGCCACTACGGGGCCACCTGGTTCAACTACACGGGCAAGTTGCTGGCGTACCTGTTGGCGACGCCCGAGCAGGGTGACGATGCCGACAACACATTGCGGATCGCCTTCGGCAACGAAGGATCGCCCCATGTCGTGGAAGCTGCCGCCCAGCGCTTCGGGATCACCATCGTCGACGTCTTCGGTTCGACCGAAGGCGCTATTGCGCTGGACCGGTCCGGCGGACCGCCGCGCGGTTCGGTGGGCCGCCTGCGGGAAGGGATCGCCGTCGTCGACCCCGACGGTGTCGAGGTCCCCAGGGCGCGCTTCGACGACGAGGGCCTTCTCGTCAACGTCGAGGAGTGTGTCGGCGAGATCGTCAATACGCGGGGCGTGGGCCCGTTCGAAGGGTATTACCGCAACGAAGACGCCATGCGTCATACCACCCGCAACGGGTGGTACTGGAGCGGTGATCTCGGGTACGTGGACGAGGGCGGGTGGGTGTACTTCGCGGGGCGCACCTCGGACTGGCTGCGAGTAGACGGAGAGAACTTCCCGGCTGCTCCGATCGAGGCCATCGTTGCCCGCCACCCCGACGTGATGATGGCGTCGGTCTACGGCGTCCCTGACCCCGATTCAGGTGATCAGGTCATGGTGGCTCTGGTGCTGCGAGACGGGGCGGGATTCGACGGCAGGTCCTTTGCGAGCTGGTTGGACGGACAACCTGATCTCAGCCCCAGGTGGGTACCGCGCTTCGTCCGGGAATGCCGAGCGCTTCCTGTCACCCCCACGAACAAGGTCCTGGCCCGCACGCTCGTCCACGAGAAGTTTCGTTCCGACCTCGTCGGCGGCGACCCGATCCACGTCCGCGATCGCGGGGCAGGCGTCTTTCGCCGGTTCACCGCAGAGGATGAGGACGCCATGCGTCGGGCCTTCGAATCAAGTGGCCGCCGGCGCGCCTGGGATCTGTGAGCGCCGCGTTGTTGCGCTCCACCGGGTCCGTGGCCGCAGTGGCCCCGACGACATTTTCGCGAGCCTCTCGTCGCCGGCGTGCAACGCACCTGTCGAAGGTGCCTCGGTTCCGGGCCGCGGGCGGCGAAGGGAAATCGTGACCCGGGCGCACCACTCAATACACTCTTGATGTGCACGGCAGTGTGGTGGGAGAAAGCGAATGACCGCCTTTCCGAGGGTGATCGTCCTGGCCGCCACGCATGGCCTCATGGTCGTCTCAGGTGCCGCACCTTTCGAGCCGAACGCTCCATCGACAGCGGTCGTCGGGGATCGGCATGTCGATGGCATGACACTTCTCGTTCCCTCTCAACTGGGCGTGACACGCGCCACCGTTGGATATGTCCTCATCGGCCTCCTCGTGGTCGGGTGGGTGGTGGTCATCGGGGTACGCGTCCGTAGACACCGGGCGCGGCGCGCCGCCCCTCCCTCGCCCATGATGGAGACCGAGCCGAGGTCGTCGCGTCCCGGGCCCGGCCCGGTTCGGGAAACGCCTCGGACCCAGGACCCCGGGTGGTACTGGGACCCGGATCACATGACCGAACAGGCCTATTGGGACGGACAGTCGTGGACGGCCCGACGCCGTTGGGACGGGAATGCGTGGGTCGATGTCAAGGTAGGCCCTCCCAGCTGAGGCCGGCCTGCTGTGACGAAGGCTGCGTGGCCAGGGGTCAGTTGGACCACTCCGATGTGATCGGCGGGGCGTACCCCTCACCGGTGTCGTCGATCGGTCGAGGCCTCTCCGGTCGCAGGCGGGCCATCTCAGCGTCCGCGGCCTCCGCCGCCTCTTGAAGCTCTTTCACGTGTTGGGCCCACTGTTCCGGAGGCTGCTCGGCGGAGGACTCTTTGTCCCTGGCCTCTTCGTATTGTCTACGAGCGTGGATCTGCATCCTCCGTGCCAGGCGCACCGTTTCAGCACGGTCCATGCCTGTCATCGTACGCGGGGCCGCCCCCATCCGGTAGAGGTGGCTGTCGCGGGCGGGGGTCGACCCGAGGCCAGCCCGCACCGATTCCCACTCGATCTCGTGCCCAGGCCGTGGCCGGCGTGGACCGGTCACCCGGGATGGCGCGGGTTTCGGGACTAAAGACCCTGTTTCACCGCCGCTCCCGAGCCGATTTGAGTAGTGGATGATCTTTGTCAAAACCTGCCGGGGGCTGTAGATGCAAGACACGTCGATGGGTCTGACAGGAATGGTCTTCAGCATCATCGCCGTCACCACCGGGGCCATCATGTACTGGGCCGTGACCAGCCATGCGCATGAGTTTCGGCTCTCCACGATCGGGGTCATCCTCATGGTCGTGGGCACGGTGAGCCTGGTCGGCTCCACCATCATCTTCGTCACCTCCCGCCGCATGGTCGGCATTCGGGCCCCGCGCATCTACCACCGTGGATCGTCCGACCTCGAGGGCCGCACCGCGGCGGTGCACGAAGACCTGCGCTGACCGCCCGGGGGGCTCAGGTGAGAGAGACGGCCAGCTGCTCGAGGAGGTCCAAGGACTCCTGCATGCCGGCTTCCATGCCGGCGTTGATGTGCCCGTCGCGATTCTCCGTGCTCGTATGTTGCACGAGGATCTTGAGGGTGGTGCGTCGAGCCACCTCGGTGAACGTCAAGGTACACAGTGCCGGCGCGTCAGGCACGGCTTCGTAGACCTGGGTCATGACGAGGAGCTCGTCTGCGACGATCTCCCGGTACTCGCCGTGGAAGGCGACCTCGAAGTTGCCGTTGGCCATCATCACCCATCGCCATTTTCCGCCCACCCGTAGATCGATCTGCGCGCTCGTCACCTCACCGCGCTGCCCGGCCCACCACCGCTTCACCAGTTCGGGCGTGGTCCACGCCTTGAACACCAAGCGCTTGGGCGCGGCGAATTCCCTGGTGATGAGAATCTGGTCGTCGGCGGGGAGCGTCACCGTCGCCGTGCCGTTACTTGTCACTGCCATCATCGTCCTCCTCGTGCTGTTTGAGATCTTCCAATACGTCGTCGAGCAGGTCGAACCGCTCGTTCCACGACCGCTCGTAGCTCTTGACCCAGTCATGGATGGGTTTGAGCGACGCGCCGTTGAGCCGGTACACCCGCTGCCGACCCTCGTCGCGTGCCTCGACCAAGCCCACCTTCCGGAGCACCTGCAGGTGCTTGGACACCTGTGACTGGGCCAGGCCCAGCAGGGAAACCAGGTCGTTGACGGGCCGCTCACCGCCCGCCAGGGCGTCGAGGATCTGGCGCCGGCGGGGTTCGGCGACGGCGTTGAAGGCATCGGCCGTGGTCGCTGCTCGTGCCACAAGGCCATCATATTCCGATATGGGAATATGTCAACGGGCGGGTGGTACCCCTCCGTTCGGGGGGGTGCGATGCGGGGCGCGACGAGCCGACCGGACAGGGTCCCCCGCCGTCTGGTCACGCCCCGCCGAGGATCCACCCTTCCTCGGCGACCTGGCTGGCACTGTCGGGGTCGATCCGGGGAGTGAGCCAGGAGATCATCGTGGCGCCGGCATCCGCGGCCGCGCAGGACTCCACCACCTGGAGCACCTGGGCGGCGTCACGCACGGGATGGCGCGCAAAGTCGGTGGGAAAGATGGACGGCCAGATCTCGACCAGGGTGACAGGGGCGTCCACCGTCGGCCTGTCACCGGCAATGTCCGTCTCGAAGGGCCACACCCGGAGGCGGTCGCCGTACCGGGACCGCAGCTGTTCGAGGCGGGGGATGCCCATCAGCGCCTGGCTCCCGACGCTGCCCGCGTACGCCAGCTTCCACTCCGTTTGGATGACCCCGCTCACACTCTGGGCCCGACGCTCGGTCAGACGGAGCCGGTCCGGTCGTGGCCCGCGCTCGCGCAACCCGGGAAGCTCCTTGTCCCGGGTGCCGAGGTATTCGTCGGCCTGGGAGTTGGGGCATCCCCAGAACAGTCGGTACCCGGTATCCCGGTTCAGCGACTTGGCCACGTCCCATCGATTGTTGGTGTTGTCCGGTGCATCGCTGATCCGTTGCGCCAGCGTGCGCCAGATGGCCCTCCAGGGTGGCCCCGGTCCGAACACCTCGGGAGCCAGGGAGGTCAGACCGGCGGGATAGGAGAAGGGAAAGTCGAAGCCGATGAGGATGCGACGACCGGCGTCGAGGCTCTCGTCGACCATCTGCTCGATGCGACCCACGGCGGAGTGACGGGTGGGTTCGTTCAAGGGGTCGCCGACCGACAGTGTCCCGTTGCGCCACGAGCCGGCACCGATCCAGATGCTGTCCTTGCCCGTTCTCGAGAAGGAGCTGGCGCTCCAATCGACCATGACGTAGTCGTCGAAGAGGCGGGACGTCCCACCCCGAAAGAGTCGGTCATCGGGCGGCCCGGCCGAGCGGGCGATGAACACGTGCTCGGAGCGGTGGCGGGCCACCTGTTCGATGTCGAGCAGGTGGTGTTGGGCTTCATGGGCGTTGCGGGCGATGACCCACTCCGTCGAGACCGTCCCGAACTCGGGATGGGTGGCCCGCGCCTGGGCGGGGGCGCCTCGGGCTGCAGTGACCCAATCTTCGACGGCTCGCCTGTAGGCGAGCAGCCCGACCGGGCCCGAAAGGTCGCCGTAGCTCCTGACCCGGGCCAGCTCGTTCTCGTCCCAGGACGGCAGACCGCTCTCGGGGGCGACCGTCAGGGTCCAGAGGCGCTCGGTGCCGATCCGGACGACGTCCACCATGTGCCACAGGTACTCGGTCGGGGACCACACGCCGGGTGCCACCGATGCGGCGGGGTCCACCATGTCCAGGGCCTGGGCGAACTGGGGAGGCGATTCGGCGACCATGGCGATGGCATCGTCGACACCGGTGGTCCAGGAGAACCCGCACTCCGGACACCGTTGGTGTTCAGGCGAAGGCACGGGGCCATGGTAGGCGTCGACGTTCGGTCTCTCCCATTGCGTTCGACCCAGCGCGCATGGGCTACCGTGGCCGCGCCTGTGGGACGCGCCGAGGACGACATGCTGGCGGGAGCGCTCTATGACCCCGCCGACCCTGGACTCGTGGCCAAACGAGCGCGCGCCCGCCGGCTGACGCGTGGCCTGTCCGGTCACGACGACGAGGTTCTCCACGAACTGCTCGGCGCCATGGGAGCCGACGTCGAGATCGTGCCGCCGTTCTTCTGCGACTACGGCTCCAACATCTTCATCGGGTCGCGCGTGTTCCTGAACACCAACTGCGTGATCCTCGACTGTGCCAGGGTCGAGATCGGGGACGACGTGCAGATCGGGCCGGGGGTCCACCTGTACGGCGCCACCCACCCCTTGGATCCCGAGATTCGCCGCCGGGGCCTCGAGCAGGCGGCTCCGGTGACGATCGGGTCCGGCGTGTGGCTGGGTGGTGGGGCGATCGTCTGCCCCGGAGTCACGATCGGATCGGGGACCACCGTCGGCGCCGGGAGCGTCGTGGTGGGCGACATCCCGCCGGGGGTGGTGGCCGTCGGCAACCCGTGCCGCGTCGTCAGAACGGTGGAGGCACCGGACCGGCCCCTGTGACCGGCCGGGTCGTGCCTAGACAGCCAGCAGCGCGGGGGCGAGCGCCCGGTATTCGGCCAGGGGAAACGATTCCCGTGGGGAGATGACCTGGACGCAGACGTGATCCGCCCCGGCGTCATGGTGGGCGCGCACCTGGGCGGCGATGGCCTCGAGGTCGCCCCAGGCCACCACGGCGTCGACCAGGCGGTCACTTCCCCCGCCGGCCAGGTCGGCGTCCTCGAAGCCCAGGGTCCGAAGATTGTTGGCGTAGTTGGGGAGGGCCAGGTAGCCGGCGGTGAAGGTCCGGGCCAGCTCGCGTGCCTTGGCCGGGTCCCGTTCCAGGACCACCGTGACCTCGGGAGCGAGGAGCGGCCCATCTCCGAGCACCTGGCGGGCCCGGGCGGTGTGCGCGACGGGAACGAAGTAGGGGTGGACACCGGCGGCTCGTCTGCCTCCCAGCTCCAGCATGCGCGGCCCCAGCGCGGCCAGGACCCGACGGTCCTTCGCCACGGCGCTGCCGGCGCCGTCCAGGGCATCGAGGTACTCGACCATATGGGAGTAGGGGTGGGCGTAGTCCTCGGCCAGCACGGCGTGGCTCGCCCCCAGGCCCAACACGAAGCGTCCCGGGTACTGCGCGTCCAGATCAGCCACGGCGTCGGCGATGTCGGCGGGAGAGGCCCGCCAGATGCTCACGATGCCGCTGGCCACGGTCATCGTGGTCGTCGCCGCCAACATCCGGCCGAAGCGCTCGGAGAGGCCGGGGTCGAAGCCCCCCGAGGACCACAAGGTGCTGTAGCCGAGTGCCTCCAGCTCAGCAGCGACATCCACAGAGGCGTCGTCCTTCACCCGCCAGGTACCGCTCCACCACACGCCCAGTCTTCCCAGGTCCACTGCGGGCATCGTAGCGACGACCGTCGCACCCGTCAGCCGCCCATCGATACGCAACAATGTGGAGAGCTTCTCGTCGCCCGGGATGGCCCGTCGGCACACCGAGAGGCGGAAGGCGGAGCGTCACCATGGTCACGGTGGAGGAATTGGCGGCCGAGGTGGCCGCTCTGCGACGGCGGGTCGCGTCGAGCGAGAGCGTGCTCGCCATCCAGTCCCTCAAGGCGCGCTACGGCCAGCTGGTGGACCAGCGCTTCGCGGCGGGGGCCGTTGTCGATGCCGACGCATTGGCGCACGTCGCCGAGGGCGTCGCCGCGCTCTTCACCACCGATGGCGTGTGGGACGGAGGCCCCGGGCTCGGGAGAGTCACCGGCCGCCCTGCCATTGCGGCCCGCCTGCGCGAGCCCACACTCACATTTTCACGCCACTTCTTCGTGAACCCGCGCATCGACGTCGATGGCGACACCGCCGAGGCCCGGTGGGAGCTGCTGAGCCCGTGCCGAACCGCCGATGGCTCCTCCTATTGGATGTGCGGGTACGAGGACGATGGGTACGCGCTGGTCGACGGGGTCTGGCTGCTCCGCTCCATGAGACTCACCACCGTGTGCATGACACCGGTGGGCGAGGGTTGGACGAGGATATTCGCCTAGACACCCGAACTCGGCGACCGGTCAGTGCTCAGCGCTATTCGCCACGGCGTCGCTCGGGGCCAGCGGTTGGGCATCGATGGCGCGCCGGAGCAGCACCTTCAAGATGGCGGCCGTGAGCATGCCGATCTGGGCCGGCGTCTGGTCGAAGTCGACCATGAGCGCCTGGGTCGTGAAGGCCGAGAAATTGAGGGCAAAGGCCATGGCCAAGTCCTCGGGGGGGTCGCCTCTCCCTCCGGCGGTCCGCCATGCCACGGCCACGAGGTGTCTGACCCCTCGAGTTCGGTACTGGCGTCGAAAGGCGTCGAGCTCGGAGAGCGCCGCAGAGGCGTTGAGCCGGGGGGCATGGATGTCCCAGAAGGCGTCGCCCACGATCTCGGCGTTTCGGGTGTGGATCGTGATCGCCAGCCCCTCGATCCAGCCGTCGAGGTCGTCGGTCGGTTGAGCCAACCCTTCGATCGGCCGCCGCCCACATGCCTCGTACATGTCCTTGACGGTGGTGGCGATCAACAGATCATGGTTGGAGTAGTGGCGGAAGATGGTGCGGGGGCTCACGCCCGAGACCTTGGCGATCTCATCCACGGTGGCGGCGAAGCCTCGACGGGCCACGACCTTCATGGCCGCTCGTCTGATGCGGGACCGGGTGAGTTGTTGTTGGTCCTCGGCCAATGATGCGGAGGGTTCCTCCGGGGTGTCACCCACGCGCGTCCGCTCTCCATGGCGCGCAGCTCATCGGGAGCATGCCCTCCCTCCGTTCCTGAGTCGGGGAGTCAGACGGTGATCGACCGACGTCCACCGGCGGCCCGTAGAAGGCTGGCCCCATGTCAGTGGTGTGTGTCGTGGCGACATGTGCTCGTGCTCATCATTGTTGACGATGGTGCTCGAGGCGTCGTCGGGCCATGATCACCCACGTCAGGATCCCTGAGCGGTCTTGAATTCTCGGGCTGCTCAGAGCGATGCGGGAACCGCCGGGCCCTGCCCCCAAGGTCACAAGGCCTGGCGGTTCCCGCACCGTTCGAGGGGTCCTCGTCGGTCCCGGTTCCACGGCGGCATCGTGGCTCGGGGCCCGAGGTCTGCTGATCTCCAAAGAGCGCGACGGAGGCGCAGGGACCTTGGCGGGCGGTCCCTACGCCCCGTCGCGAGGCTGCCCCCGCATCCCCCACGTGCCGCGACACGAAGGACGAGCACTGAAAAACGCGGGATGACCAGCGAATTGTCATTATAGCATGACGTCTTGGCATCTCGATCTGACACGAAGATCACACAGCACTCACACAGGAACCTCCGCCGTGCAGCTCCCGGCTCCCGTGCCCGACAGGATCGGGCCGGACTCCGGTGCCCACCTGCCAGGGCGCTCAGGTGCGATCGAGGATCTCCGCTGCGGCTCGCTGCCCGGACAGGACAGCCCCGTCGATGGCGCCGTGTGACCGCGTCGAGGTCTCGGTCCCGGCCCAGTGCACCCGTTCGAAGGGCTCGCGTAGCAAGGGCCCGTAACGGGTCAAGACGCCCGGCGGGAAGTGCGCCATCGAGCACCCTCGTGTCCACTGTTCGGTCCACCACGCCGTCTCGACGTACTCGAGGGGTGCTGCGGCCCGGGGCCCGAATCTGGCGGTGAGCGCGCCGAGGACGGCCCGCCTCCGGTCGCCGGCTTCGAGATCCCCCACGCGCCGGGCGACCGGTCCGAAGGTGAACGACGCCAGGACGCCGGGTGTCCCCGACACCGGTGAGGCATCGAGCGTGACCTCGGCGGCAGAGCCGGGCTCGGCGCTCTGGCCGCTGAATCCCTCGGCTCGCCAGAAGGGCTCGGGGTAGACCACCAGTGTCTTGGACTCGGGCCCGGCGATCGCCCCGGCGTACAAGGCGCGTCGGTCCGTGGGGAGGGCCGGATCGAAGGTGATCTCGAGAGTGAGCACCGGAGGGATCGACACCACGGCATGGCGGGCCGACACCGAGACATCGGTCGTCGCCACCACGACACGGTCTCGGCGTTGGGTGATCGACCGGACCGGGGCGGCCAGGTGCAGCGCATCGCCGAGGGACTCGGCGATGCGCTGTGCGATCAGCCCCGCACCCCCGACCATCAGGTTCTCCTGAGATCCTCCTTTGATCGAGAACAGCTTGTTGATGCTGCCGTGGGCCCGGACGAGGAAGAGAAGGTGCAGAAACGACGTCTCGTCCAGACTCCCGGTGAACAACCCGCGCACGGCCATGTCGAACAGGGCACGCGCCACGGTGGTCCGGATCCCCGCGTCTGTGAGCCACGACGCCACCGAGCGACCATCCCACGCCGCCGCCCGTCTTGCCGTCCACGGGGCTTCGAGGGGGACGCGCCTGGAGGTCCAGTCCAGCCTGGCCTGAGCCAGGGCGATGGTGGCCACCGCCAAGGGGCTTATCTTCGGGATCAGCCCCTGGTAGCGGAGCATGCGACCCTCGTCGACGAGGAGGTGTGCGCCTTTCACCCACGTCTTGTACGTCGACACGCCAAGGTCGCGGGCCAGTTCGAAGATCGCCTCGTGCCGGGGAGCCAGCCACGCACCTCCCCGGTCGATGGGGGTGCCATCGGAGAGGTGCTGCGTCCAGATGCGGCCACCCACGCGGTCGCGTGCCTCGAGGACGACGACCGATCTCCCGCTCCGGTGCAGTGTGAGAGCCGCCGAGAGCCCGGCATACCCGGCCCCGACCACACATACATCGGCGTCGATGTGCGCAACCATGCGGTTCGCACCGTACTCGGGCACCCCCTTCGGGGCCTCGGCCGGCTCGGAGGTGCGAGGCGCGGTCGTGGCGGTCGGGTGGAGCCGGAGCCGCGGCCGCGATCAGTTCGTGAGCAGCGTGGCCACGTTGCCGTGGAACAGCCCGGCGGCGTCCTCGGGGAGACAGCCGATGCGGGCATAGTCCTCGATGGGGGTGGCGGTGCCCTCGGAATGAGGGAAGTCGCTACAACACATGTAGAGGTCTCCGGATTTGGCGGTGAGCCGAGCCGGCTGCTCGTAGGAGAACGACGCCACCCGGACCTGACGGCGGAAATACTCGCTGGGCTTGAGCTCGATCGGCGCCAGCGGCCTCCCGTTGAGGGCGGTGGTGAAGTTCCAGCCACCGTCGAGCATCATCAGGTACTGGGGGACCCAGATCGACGACAGCTCCACGATGCCGATGCGCAACCCGGGATGCCGGTCGAGCGTGCCGTTGACGATGAGGTCGGTCACCGCCAGCGCCGGTTGGACCCACAAGAAGATGGACTCGATCACCGGCACGAAGCTGTCGTCGGGGTCGGTGTAGAAGACCTCGTCGAGGACGCGCGGTTGGTCCGCCACGTGGAACACGGGAGTGACGCCGTGGTGGACGAAGGCCGCCCACATCCGATCGTGGTCGGGATGCGACAGCGGGCGTCCGTCGACGGCCGCGGGAGCGATCATGGCCAGACGCACCCCGTTCGACGAGAGCTCGGCCAGTTGGGCTTCCAGCCACTGCGGGTCACGCAGGGTGAGATGGGCCACAGGGTGCAGGCGGCCCTTGCCTTCGCTCGCCACGGTTGCGCACCACCGGTTCCAGGCGCCCATGTTCGCCATCAGGGCGGGCAGCGACACCGAGAGCCGGCGCTCCCACAGCAATCCGTAGTTGGGGAACAGCACCGCCTCGTCGAGTCCCATGACGTCGAGGTGCTCGGTGCGGGCGGCCGGATCCCAGTAGTGATCAGGAAGCTCCTCGTCGTATCGGTATTCCGGAGCCAGACCCTCTCGCAACCGCTGGCGATGCCGGCCCAGGACGGCGGTGTCACCGGGAATCTGGACGTCGGCCACGTCGAGGCGCTGCCCCCGCCACGTGAGCCAGGGATAGCCGAGCTCGTCATCGACGATGGCCAGGGCCTCGTCTCTGAGGGCGGGATCGACGTGCTGCGCCCACAGCGTCCGGCTCTCGTACAGGTGCTGGTCCGAGTCGATGATGGCCGTCACTCGCCTGCCTCCTCGGGGCCAGTATGGCCGATGGCTGACAGGCGTGTCGGGGGCCCGGAACGTGACTGGGGGGCGCTCGGCGTCTCGGACCGAGGCGGTCTCTGGGCTCGAGAGCCGGGCCTCGGCGATGGCCACGGCCGAGGGATCGGGGTCGGAGGCAGGTCGCGGGCCCTAAGCTGTAGTCGAGGAGCGAGTCCGTTCACCTCGAGCGGACTGCGGTCCTCGTGGTTCGGAGGTCGGCGACGACCGACCGGACCGGGAGACAACAATGGCGTCACCTGAGCAGGAGCAGTTGGGGACTCGTCTCGACGAGCATCATCGCCCCGAGACCAACGGGCGGATGGGTATCTGTCGTCGATGCGGTGTCGTGACCGATGGGCCCGAAGGAGATCACGCCCCGCGCGAACGCGAGTTGGCCCGCACGATCCAGTGGCTGGACACGCAGGCGAGGATGAGCCGGATCGCAGGGGCGAGGGACCGCATCAACCGGTGATTCCCGGCGCTGCCGTGGCGGCGCGCCAATGCCCCGGCACGCGTCAACGAGCAGGCATCGTCTTTCACCTCTTGGTGTCGTGTTCGTCGTGCCACCGTTTCACGTTCACGCAGCCGTCATCTCGCGGACCCCTGCCGTTCACGTCCTCTCCGTATCCTTCAAGAAGCGGTAACCATGAGACGGAAAGGAGATACGTGGGCAACATGCGAGATCTTGTCCGACGCCTTGGCGTGTCGCTAGTGATCACACGATGGGCCCTACGACCGTTCCGGCCAACCTGACAGATCGCCTGGAGGTAGACGGGGCTCGCTCCTTGTCCCTAGTCGACCTCGGTGAGGTAAAGGAGTCAGCACCCCGAGGGCCCCCTTGGGTGTTGGCTCCTTTGCCGCGCCCGCGAGGACTTTGGCCGACGGGTGTGGAGTCCGGCTCGAGGGGAGAGCTCCTCGGAGGCGCGACGTGCCTCAACCCATGTGTGGCAGTACCCGGATCAATGCGAGCGAGTCCTCGGCACGCCCGGAGAGCTCGCGTCGGGCAAACTCGCGCAGGGCCTGCTCGTGGGCCACGAGGAGTTCGGCCGCCGGTCGATCCTCTTCACCGGTGAGCTCACCGATGCGTTGGTACAGGGCGATGAACTGCGTGGTGATGGGCTCGAAGGCAGCCATGAGATCCGACCACGCCACGGTGGCGACGGCGTCGGCCAGGGCCTCCGCGTCGCGTACGACATCGGGGTCCGGATCGGTCCCGAGGGCGTTGTGCTCCATGACCGGGACAAGCGCGAGGCGGGTCCGGGTTTCCAGCAGCCGGAGGACGTCGAGCTTGTGTCGAGCACCGGGCTCGTCGGATCGTTGCGCCAGGCGCCCGAAGAGCACCTCGCCCGAGACCTCACCTTGGTACGCCTTCACCCACAAGGTCCCGAGATCGTCGTCGGGCGAGAAGACCGACTCCAAGGTGGGCTCTTCCGTGGTCGTTCCGGTGTCATCCATGGCGCGCAATCTAGTCATGGTCGGCCGGGATCAGCCGTCGTCGGCCCCACGGGCCCCAGGTCGCAGCGGTCGGGGCTCGGGATCCGCCAGCCAACCCCTGAGCCACGGGGGGAAGGCGAGGAGGCTGGACAACACGACGTCGGCGCCGGCTGCTTCGAGGTCGGACCGGGTCGTGGCGCCGGTGGCAACGGCGACCGAGACCGTGCCGCCCACCCGGGCCGCGACGACGTCGGCGGGGTGATCACCGACGTAGATCTGGGCGCCGTGGTCTCGAAGTGCCTCACCTTTGGCCGGGCCGTAGCGCCATCCCACCACGGCGTCCGCCACGATGCCGACAGCCCGCAAGCTGCTGTGGGCATGCGGCTCGTACTTGGCGGTGATGACGACCGTGCGTCCGCCCAGGTCGCTGACGGCCCGCACCGCTTGTACCGCGCCGGGCATGGGGTCGGTCTGGACTTCGAGGATCGGTCCGTGGAGCGCGCGGAAGCGCCAGCAGGCTTGCTCGAGCGCATCGCCGGAGAACCACGGGGAGAGGGCCGTCTCGAGCGGTGGTCCGAGTGTCGAGATGACGCGCTCGGCGTCGATGGCTATCCCACTCTCGTCGCCGAGGGCGACCAGCGCCGATCGGATGCTGCGCCGGGGGTCGATCAAGGTCATGTCCAGGTCGAAACCCACCACCAGGGGCTGATGAGCGTCGGGCGGACCCGAGGGTCTGCGAGGCCTGCTCACACCGGCCGGGGGACCGCCTCGGGACCGGGGGAGCGTGTCGCTCGCACCGCGTCGATGAGCTCCTGGCCGCTGATGGTCTCTTTGTCGAGCAGGACCTCCACGACGTGGTCGAGCGCGGCGCGGTTCTCGGTCAGCAACGTCCGGGCCCGCTCCTCGGCCTCGGTGAGCAGGCGACTCACCTCCTCGTCGATGGCCCGTTGGGTGGCCTCGGCGTAGGGCCGGCCCGGGCCCGGTCCCGAGACGCCCAGATACTGGGGGCCGTCGGAGCCGTACCCGATGGGGCCCAGGCGAGTCGAGAGCCCCCACTCCCGCACCATCTTGAGCGCGAGGTCGGTCGCGCCGGCCAGATCGTTGGCCGCCCCCGTCGAGCCCTCGCCCAGCACGAGGACCTCAGCGGCGCGACCCCCGAGGCGGATGGCGAGCGAATCATGGAGGTAGCTCTCGGAGTAGAGATGGCGCTCGTCGACGGGGAGCTGCTCGGTGGCTCCGAGCGCCCGGCCGGCCGGGAGGATGGTGACCTTGGCGACCGGGTCGGCGTGCTCCGACAGCAGGGCCACCAGGGCATGGCCGGACTCGTGGATGGCGACGGCGTGCTTCTCCTCGGGGAGAAGAGCGTTGGAACCGTCGCGCCGGCCCAGGATGATGCGGTCCCGGGCCTCGTCGATGTCGTGAGGGGAGATGACGTCTCGATCGTGGCGCACCGCCACGATGGCGGCCTCGTTGATCAGGTTGGCCAGATCGGCTCCCGAGAACCCCGGTGTGGCGCGCGACACGGCGTCGAGATTGACGTCTTTGGCCAGGTGCAGGTGTTTGGAGTGCACGGCCAGGATGGCGGTCCGCTCGGCCTGGTTGGGGAGAGGGATCTCGACCTCGCGGTCGAAACGCCCCGGTCGGAGCAGGGCAGGGTCCAAGATCTCGGGGCGGTTGGTGGCGGCGATGACGACGACCCCGGTCTGGGGATCGAACCCGTCCATCTCGGCGAGCAGCTGGTTGAGGGTCTGCTCGCGCTCGTCGTTGGACACGATCGATCCGCCCCGGCGCTGACCGATGGCGTCGATCTCGTCGATGAAGACGATCGAGGGGGCTCGCTTGCGGGCATCGGCAAAGAGATCCCGCACCCGCGAGGCCCCCACCCCGACGAACAGCTCGACGAAGCTCGAACCCGTGAGCGCCAGGAAGGGCACCTCGGCCTCCCCGGCCACGGCCCGGGCCATGAGCGTCTTACCCGTTCCGGGTGGCCCCACCATGAGGACCCCCCGGGGCCCCACGGCACCGGCCCGGGCGTAGCGCTCGGGGTGCTTGAGAAAGTCGACGACCTCGACCACCTCGCGCTTGGCCCCTTCGTACCCGGCCACGTCGTCGAATCGGGTCGAGGGCCGGGACTCGTCGTAGACCTTGGCCTTCGATCCTCCGATGCCCATGATCCCGCCCGACAGCTGCCGACGGGTGCTGCGGCCCATCCACACGAAGAGGCCGATCAGCAACAAGAAGGGCACGAACGACAGCACGTCGTCGAGCAGGCTCGACGAGGACGCCACCCCGGTCACGGTCACCTTGTGGGTCTTCAGGGTGGGTGCCAGGGAAGCGTCGTTGATGGCGACAGGGATCTGGCTGGTGTAGTTGCCCCCCTTCTTCAGGGCCCCCGAGATGGCGCCCGTCGGGTTGATCGAGGCGGTTCGAACGTTTCCGGCGTCAACCTGAGAGAGGAACTTGGAATAGCTGTAGTTGTGCGTCGGCGTGCTCGACGCGTGCGGCGTGAACAGCAAGAGGAGCGTGATCAGCAGGCCGATGGGAAGGAGCCATGTCCGCCAGCGCGGCGGCGGGGGTGGGGCCGGGGCCGGGGGTCGGTCCTGGGACGGGCCCGGCCGGGCCGGAGCGGTGGCGTGGCGGATGCGCAGCGACACGGTCGAGAGGCCCCCTTCAGCCGAGATGGCAGATCATCCCAGGCAGCGGACCACTGCGTCGACAGACCAATGGCCCTGACCGAAGAGCTCTAGCCGGTCAGGAGGTCGCGCGCCCCGGTGTCCGACGAGGGGTGGCGAAGCTTCGACATCGCTCTGGCCTCGATCTGGCGGATCCGCTCCCGGGTCAGGTTGAAGTGCTGGCCAACCTCCTCGAGGGTGCGGGGCTCCCCACGATCGAGGCCGAACCGCAGGCGCAGGATGCTGGCCTCGCGGTCGTCGAGCGGCGCCAGGAGCTCGTTGATCTCGTCCACGAGGAGCGCCTCTGCCGCGTGGTCGAACGGCGACGTGGCGTTGACGTCGGCGACCACATCGCCCAGGTCCGCGTCCCCGTCCTCGCGCAGGGGCTCGGAAAGAGAGAGGGGCTCGGACCGCCAGCGCAGGACGTCTGTCAGGGTCTCGTAGGACAAGGTGGTCTCGAGCGCCAACTCGTCCACGGTGGGTTGGCGACCCAACTTCGACTCGAGGAAGCCCTGGGCCTTCTGCACGGCGCTCAACATGTCGCCGGCATGGACCGGAAGTCGGATGGTGCGCCCGGTGTTGGCGATGCCGCGGGTGATGGCTTGGCGGATCCACCACGTGGCATAGGTGGAGAACTTGAAGCCCTTGCGCCAGTCGAACTTCTCCACGGCGTGGATGAGGCCCAGGTTGCCCTCTTGGACCAGGTCGAGCAGGGGGAGTCCCGACGCTTGGTACTTCTTGGCGATCGACACCACCAGACGGAGGTTGGACGACACGAATGTCTGCTGGGCGGCCGCCGCGGCGCACTGGATCCGGCGAAGCTCGCGCTTCTTGGCCGGCGTGGGCTTGGCGGTCGGATCGGCGAGCGTGGCGGACGCCTCGTGGCCGGCCTCGATGGCTTGAGCCAATCGGGCCTCATCGTCCTTGGTGAGCAGCGGGTACCGCCCGATATCCCTCAGATAGAGCTTGACGAGATCGGCGTCATCGCCATCCCCACGCTTCATCGCCATCGACGTCTCCTCCTAGTCACCGTCGCATCACGCCGGCGATTCGGCGCCCGGATGTGGGCGCCTGTCCTGTCTTTCTCCGCAGTACCCGAGGGGGTGGAGGGTGGTTGCGGACCTGCTGTGAGCTGCTGCGAAGATTCCGCCGATATTGCGGTCACGCGAAGCTCAGCCCCTGCGTGCTCGGCTCGATCAACGTTGTTCGGGACGACCGGCCCACGGCCCGATCGTTCCTGGTGGTTGTGGTTGTTCGTTTCTCTTGGTGGTTTGGTTTGGGGCTCCGGGGCAGGTCACGCCGGGTGCGGACTGAGGCATTTGCCCCGAAAACCGTCCCCGGTGTGACGACTCCCGGTCATTCTATCGAAAAACGCCGTCCGACCTACTCGCTCAGTCGTGGGTTCCCCGACCCCGGCCGGTCTCAGCGGGCGCTCGGCCTGTCCCGGGTGCGGTCCCGCCCCTCCTCGCGGGGTCGTTTCGGACTTGAACGGGCAGGGCCAAGGACCCCCCCGATCACTCACTTTCGACTCTCGGCCCGCAGCCGGGCGGGCCGTAGAGTGACACCCAGGGGCAACCCTGAACGAGCGACGATGCGGCTGGGCCCCACGTTTTCGCGACTCCGACGGGTTCCCGGGAGCGGACGGCCGCGGGGGCCGTCGGCGCCCGGGCCAACCGGGCGAGGCCCGTGTCCGGGGCCCACCCACCGAGAGATCGCCCCGGGTGCCCGACCCGTGGGTTGTTGTGGCTCGGTCGCTTGAAGGCGTTCCCGGCCCTGGCATAATAGTTACATGCCGCAAGCAAATACGTTGCCGGGAGCACCCACCGGGGTCCGGCCACCGCCGACGGGTGCCGCCCCCGAGGCCGTCGACCAGATCCAGGCGAGCTTGCAGATCGTCGCCAGCTCGATCACCCAGGTGCGCGTGCACGAGCGACTGTTGCAATCAGCGGGGGTCCGGCTCGACCGGGCCGGCGCCGCGGCTCTGTACAAGCTGCACCGCCACGGCGACGCCATCAGGATCACGACGCTGGCCGAGATGCTCGGTGTGGACGCCCCGACGGTGACGCGCAAGGTCCAACAGCTCGAACGCGACGGGCTCGTCGTCCGTCACGCCGACCCCGACGACGGGCGTGCCTCGCGTATCGCACTGACTCCGGCCGGTCGGAGGACCCTCGAACGGGTGCTGAAGGCCAGGCGAGCCTGGCTCGAGCGGCTGCTCGAGGGCTGGGACGACGAGGAGCTGGCCCGGTTCGGATCGCTCCTCGGCCGGTTCTCCGCCGCGCTGGAACGCGACATGGAGGACGCGCGTGGCTCCTGACACGGTGACGTCGGCGGGTCCGCCCGTCGACGGCGAATTCGATCAAGCCGAGCACCGCCGGATCCTCGTGATCCTGGTGGCGCTCATGCTGGGCATGGTCCTGGCCTCGCTCGACCAGACGATCGTGTCGACGGCGTTGCCCACCATCGCCGGGGACCTCCACGGGTTGAACCACCTGTCGTGGGTGGTGACGGCGTACCTCCTGGCCTCGACCATCTCGACCCCTCTGTGGGGGAAGCTCGGCGACCTCTACGGCCGCAAGAACCTCTTCCAGCTGTCGATCGTCATCTTCCTGGTGGGCTCGATCCTGTCGGGCCTGGCTCAGAACATGGTCGAACTGATCGCCTCCCGGGCGCTGCAGGGCATCGGCGCCGGCGGACTCATGGTGGGAGCACAGGCCATCACCGGTGACGTGATCCCCGCCCGCCAGCGCGGCAAGTACATGGGGTACTTCGGCGCCGTGTTCGGCATCACGAGCGTCGCCGGGCCCCTGGCCGGTGGGTTGTTCACCCAACACCTGTCGTGGCGATGGATCTTCTACATCAACGTGCCGATCGGCATCATCGCCCTGTTCACCGTGGCCGCCGTGCTCCACATCCCCGCCAAGCGGGTGCAGCACAAGATCGACTGGCTGGGCACCGCCCTCATGTCGTCAGGTGTGACCTCCATCATCTTGCTCACGACCTGGGGCGGCACGCAGTACGCCTGGGGCTCGGGTTTGATCATCGGTCTCGGTGTGGTGGGCGTGGCTCTGCTGGTCGCCTTCTGTGTGGTGGAGTCAAAGGCGGTCGAGCCGCTGATCCCGCTCACCCTGTTCAAGAACCGGACCTTCAACGCGGCGTCGGCGGTGGGGTTCATCATCGGCTTCTCGATGTTCGGCGCCATCATCTATCTGCCCTTCTATCTGCAGACCGTTCACGGCGCCACGCCGACCGCAGCCGGACTCGAGCTCCTCCCCCTGGTGGGCGGCATGCTGTTCACGTTCATCCTGAGCGGCCAGCTCGTGACGAAGACGGGCCGGTACAAGGTCTTCCCCATCGTGGGATCGGCCGTGCTGGCCTTCGGCCTCCTCCTCCTGTCGCGCATGGGGGTGTCGACGTCGTTCGGGATCACCTCTCTCTACATGGTGGTGGTGGGCCTCGGCGTGGGCTTGGTCATGCAGGTGCTGGTGGTGGCGGTACAGAACTCGGTTCCCTACGAGCTGCTCGGGACGGCCACCTCCACCGCCACCTTCTTCCGCACCATCGGCGGCGCCTTCGGCGTCTCGGTGCTCAATGCGGTGTTCAACAACCGGCTCTTCGCCGATCTGGCCAGGTCGCATGTCCCGCCCGCCGCGCTGCGCAAGATCCTGAGCGGTTCGAGCATCGTCGTGAACCCCGCCGCCATCGACAACCTGCCGCCTGCCGTCAGGGCTCCGATCAGAGAAGCCTTCAGCCATTCTCTGCAGGCGGTCTTTCTTGTCGCCGTGCCCTTCGCGGTGTTGGCGTTCGTGCTCAGTTGGCTGATGAAGGAGATCCCGCTTCGCACCACCGCATTCAACCCACCGCCATCGGGGCGGCGAGGCGATGATGGCGACGGCCTCAGCACCGGTGGGGACGGCGCCGAGCCCGAGGTTCCGGTGGAGGTCGCCGCCTTCTGAGGACCGGACGGCGCCCGTCTCGACCCCGAAGCGGAGACCGCGCCGTGGCGCCGAGTCGCTCAGACGCTGTGCAGTCGAGAGGTGCGGTCGGCCTCTGACACCGAGGCCATCATGGCCAGCGCTCGGGCGCGGGCGGCGCGATACGACGCCCACAGCCCGACCTTCGTCTCGATGTCGACGGTGGTGGTCGCCCGGACGACCGAGAGGTGCATCTGCGCCACGAGGTCGTGCAGCTGAGCCTCGTGCGGTCGACCTCGCCTGGCCGAGGGCGCCGAGGTCGGCGCCGAGCCGGCCTCGAGGGGCTCGATGGGTCCGAAGTGATCCTCGTACCTCACTGCCGCCGACATCGCGTACCTCCCACGTCCGCCTGCAGGTGCATCGGCCCCGAACGGGCCAAACTTGACATCGTGCCCACAGACCCCTTGGTGCCACCGTGGTGGCGCGGGGAACATGCCGCATGCGTGGCCCTGGTGTGACTCCTCAGAGTGGTGGTGATGCGAAGGGCACGGGAATGCTGGCCGCAGTGAGCGGCGGGTGTTCAACTGACTGACCCGGGTCGGCGTCCGAAGGTGTGCACGCCGGCGTGGTGTCATCTCATAGGGCCTGTCGGGATCGAGAAGCGAGGGAGCGGCGGTGTCGGCGTGGTGGCAGGGTTTCGTGTCGAGGCCGATTCCGACTCCCTTGCGGTTGGTCTGCTACGTGGGCGCGTGCGTGGTGTTCGTGATGATCCTCTTCGTTCGAGGTGGCCCCAATCCGGCCGAGACCGATGCCCACGCCGTGACGCTTCCCACCACGGCCATCTCGCACGGTGATCTGCGCACCGCCGAACGAGACACCCTGGTACCCAATCCGCCCGGCTACCCCCTGGTGATGGCGCCGGTGCTGATCGCACTGCGTCCCTGGATCGGTTCGCCCCGATGGTGCGATGACAAGCCCATCCCGGCCATCTTGCACACCGTCGGCGACCGGTACTTCGAGTCGATACTGGGACCCTGCACGGCCCGGCACGGTGCCGACCACGGGAAGCCCTATCCCATCTGGTACCGGTCCCAGGCCGACCTCGCCATCCTCGGGTGGATCGTGCTGGCCGTCGGAGCCGTCATGCTCCTGCGGTCGACGGGATCGGGGGGAGGAGTCGCCGAGGCCCTCCTCGTGCTGGCGATGGCCGTGATCCCCGCTGCCTCCGACGCCATCGCCCAGACCTTCCATCCGCAAGACCTCATGAGCGTGGGGCTCATCTGCGCCGCCCTGGCCCAGGCCCTGCGGCGACGATGGGTCCTGGTCGGCGTGCTGTTCGGGGCGGCGTTCCTGTGCAAGCAATTCGCCGTCCTGCCCTTGCTCGCGGTCCTCGCCGCCGCCCCGCAGTGGCGAGATCGGGCGCGGGTCTTTGCCACCGCCGTCGCCGTCGTCGCCGCGGGTGTCGTCCCCTTCTATGTCGTCGCCCCGGTGGCCACGGTGCACGCCATGACCGCCGTCTACGTCGCCGGTGTCACCCTCGTCAAGACCCCCACCATGGTGGGGGTGCTCACCATCGCTGAGCAATCGAAGCTCGAGATCGCCCGCGACGCCCCGATCGTGGTGGCGGCGGCGCTGGCGCTGTGGGCCCGGAGGCGAGCCGGCCCCCGCTTGTTGGCGCCGGCACCGCTCGTGGGCCTCTGTGTGGCCTGCTTGGCGAGTCGGCTCGTCTTTGAGATCTCGCTTCTCAACTACTACTTCCTGGCCGTGGCCGTGACCCTGGTGCTGCTCGACTTCACCCGCAAGCGACCACCCCTGTGCTCCGCGGCGTGGATCGTCGCCACCCGCTTCGGGCTCACCCCGGTGGCGCCCTATTTCCCTCTGGTGTTGACCGCGGCCCTGTTCCTCGTGGCCGCCCTGGTCCCCATCGGGGTCGGCCTGGCCCAGGTGCCGAGGACGAACCCGATCGACGGCCCCCCGGTCTCACCCCGGGCACGGTCCCCGCTCTAGCGACAGGGTTTCCACGGCTTGGCCCTCAGGGCCAACGCCTTCTGCATGGCGTCGCGTCCGTGGCTCTCGGCGCTGGGGCAGAAGCGTGCCGGGCGGGTGTGGTATTCGACCTCGACGACAGCCTTTCCCGCTGCGGTCCACCCGTCGTAGGCGTCACACTCGTCGTACTTGGCGCACTGCTCGTTGATGGCGAAATCGAACGTGCCCTCGAGTTGGTTCAACTGGTCAGTGTCGTTCTTGAGGCCCACCGACAGGCCGTAGGAGTGGGCGATGCCGGCCAGATCCTCGTTGAACGTGAGTTGCTCGGCTGCGGTGAGCGGGAATCCGGTGTCGTTCTCATATCCGTCGACGTTGTCGAAGTCCACGGCGTCGAAGCCCGCCGCCTGGCACTTGGCCACCCGGGCGGTGATGATCGGCAGCAGGATGCCGGTGGCGCTGATGTCGAGCCACCGCTCGCCGGGCCATCCGTTGGACTTGCCCAGGACCGAGGCGGGGTAGGCACCGGCGTCGGGCCGGAAGTCCTCCCACGTCCCGGCGTCGACGTAGCACACGGCGTGTGCCCCCAGGGCGTGGATGGTCGTCACCGCCGCGCTGTTGGGCGTGACGCCGTTCGGGGCGTAGAGGTCGATGTCGTAGACGTTGGGCCGCACGCAGGCGCCGCCGCTCCACGGGACGACGCAGAGCTTGGTGTTGAGCTTCCCCTGCAACTGGTACTGCCATTGCAGGCCCTGGGACGGGATCCATATGCCCTGTCCGCTCGCCCCCGGGACCATCACGAAGAGCGAGGCACCGAGCACCACCGCCGCCATGAAGGTCCACCGCACCCGACCCACCCTCGATCTCCGACCCACCCCCGGCCTCCGAGCCACGGCAAGAGCGTAGGCCTCGCCACCATGGGCCGCCGGGTCCCCGGGCGTGGCCTACCGTCGTCGACATGAGGCTCTCTGTGCGTGTGCACCCCGGTGCCCGTCGCGACGAGGTGGGTGGCCGATACGGCGACACCGAGCCACCGATCCTGATCGTGCGGGTGGCGGCGCCGGCGGTCGGGGGTCGCGCCAACGAACGGCTCGTCTCGGTGTTGGCCTCGGCCCTGGGAGTCCCCCGCAGTGCCGTCACCGTGGTGGCGGGTGGGTCGGGGCGGACCAAGGTGGTGGAGGTGTCCGGCGCCGACCCGGCGTGCCGTGACCGTCTGCTCGCCCGATGACGGCCGGGAACCTCGGCATGTGAGAGGTGATGGGGCGGCTCGTGGACGCCGAGCCCGTAGGGCGATGCGGCGACATCGTGCAAGGATCTGGCGTGCCCATGGACGTGGCGACCCGATGACGCCCCGAAGGCTGCGATGAGCGGGCTTGTCTTCGCGTTGGGTCTGGCCATCGTGGTCATCACCGCGGCCAACGTCGTCTTCACGCTCGTCCTCCCCAGACGCCCCGCGGGCATCGAGCGCCTGTCGCTGGTGGTGAACAGGGTCGTGCGCTTTCTCTTTCTCGTGGTGTCGCGCGCGGCGAGGAGGTACGAGGTCAAAGACGCCATGCTGGCGCCGGCGGCCCCGGTGGCGCTCCTGGCCCAGCTGGCGGTGTGGCTGGGATTCTTCGTGCTCGGCTACGCCTTCATGCTCGAGCCCTCTACCCACGGATTCTCCGGGGCCTTCAGGCAAGCCGGGGTGACGCTGTTCAGCGTGGGCACGGCGCATGCCGGGGGACCGTCGAACCGCGCCGTGGACATCGCGGCGGGCGCCACGTGGGCGGTCGTGGTGACGCTGCAGATCGCCTACCTTCCGTCTCTCTACGACGCCTTCAACCGACGCGAGGCCCTGGTGGCGATGCTCGAGAGCCGCGCCGGTCTCCCGGCGTGGGGCCCCGAGGTGCTGGCGCGCCACCAACTGGTCGGCATCATCGACACCCTCCCCGGTCTCTACTCGGACTGGGAGCGGTGGGCGGCGGACGTGGCCGAGAGCCACACCACCTATCCGGTCCTGCTCCTGTTCCGGTCGCCCGAGCCGTGGTACTCCTGGGTGGTCGGCCTCCTCGCCGTCCTCGACGCGGCGGCCATGGACCTGGCGCTCTCGCCCGACGGGTCCGCCTCGCAGGCTCGGTTGTGTCTGCGCATGGGGTTCACGACGCTCAACCGGATCGCCAAGACGCTCGGATGGTACGTGGACCCGGATCCGAACCCCGAAGGCCCCATCACCTTGACCTTCGAGGAGTTCGAGCAGGCCGTGTCCATGCTGGAGGAGATCGGGTATCCCATGGAGCGCTCCGCCGAGGAGGCATGGCCGAACTTCCGCGGCTGGCGAGTGAACTACGAGGCCAATGCCTACCGATTGGCCGACCGGGTGGTGGCTCCGCCCGCGCCGTGGTCAGGACCGCGGAGCCATCTGCGCTCGGGCCCCGTCGCCCCTCGTCGACCACCGCAACGGAGCCCGGGTGCCAAGGTGTTCGCCGACCGGCGCCCCCCGGCGGCGGCGGCGCCGGCCCGAAAGCGCGCGAGCTTCACGCGCCCGAGGAGGTCGTCCTAGCCGGGACGACGGGTCACCGATCGACCTGAGCGTCGTCCTCGGGCTCGTAGGTGAGGTCCACGTCGACTGATTCAGACCGGCTTGTCGGGGTGAGGGTGACGGCATACCCGTCGACCACGTCCACCACCCGGACGCCGTCGACGTGCGGTCGGGTGGTTCCCGCCCATTTCGCCCGGGCGCGGCGCCGAGCCTCGGCGAGGTCCCCGGCGACGACCAGGACCACTTCGTGGTCCTCGGACAGGCGGCCCGGAGCGGGATCCCCGCCCAGGTACACGGCATAGAGCTGCAGGTCGTCGGTCACGGCTCGTCCTCGACCAACACCGTGGCGCCCACCGCCCCCGAGAGGTCGCCGAGCTCGGTCCCGAGGACCGCCGGGGCCCGCTCCGGAAAGCGCAGGTTCGTCGCCATGGCCCGCTCCACGCGGCGCACGAAGGGCTGTCCCAGACGGTCTCCGAGCCCGCCCCCGACGATGATCGCCTCGAGATCGAGCAGGTTCTGGGCGTTGGCCAGGGCCACGCCGAGGGCCTCGACCGCTTCGTCGACGAGCTCGATGGTGAGGCGATCGCCCTGCTCGAGGGCGTCGGCGATGACCGAGCTCGTGACCCGGTCGCGACCTTTGCGATCCATGATCTCGAAGAGCTTGGTCTTCTGCCCCTTCTCCACTCGCACACGCGCCGTCTGCTCGATCGACTGGCGACCGGCATAGGCCTCGAGGCAGCCCAGTCGCAGGCACCCGCAGCGTCGGCCCCCCGGTTTGACCGTCGTGTGGCCGATCTCGCCCGCGTTGCCACCGCCGTGGTGCAGCTCGCCCTGGAGGATGAGCCCGCCCCCCACGCCGGTTCCGACGAACACGCCCAGGAAATTGCGATACGGCCGCCCCGCCCCTTGGCGGAACTCACCCATGACCGCGGCCCGGACGTCGTTGTCGACCAGGACACGTGTACCTCCGAAGGCGGCGCTCACGGTGGGCCCGAGGGCGACGACCTCCATGAAGCCCGGGACATTGCGGGCGCTCGACACGTGGCCGGTTTCGACATCCACCGAACCCGGCGAACCGACCGCGATGGCGCTCAGGCTCGACGGTGCCAACCCGGCGTCATCCAGGGCGCTGCGGATGCTGGCCACGATCTCCGCCACCACGTCGGTGGCGTTGGTGTTCGGTGTCAGATGGCGCGACTGGCCCACCACGACACCGGCCGACACGATCACCGCCTGGATCTTGGTGCCGCCCAGATCGACGCCAGCAACCGCCTGCGTCATGGTGAGGGATCCTCCAACTTGGGCCTGCAGTTCGGATCACCCGCGCCGTGGCGGCGCAGTGCACGCCACGGTAGCCGTCGGATCAGCCGTCGCCGAACATGGTGGCGACGGGGCGCGCCACCGTCACCCGGGGGCGCGAGCGGGCTCCACGTCCCCCGGCACCGCACAGCTGTCGGAAAAGCCCTGACTGCGGAGATCGAGGCCGGCGTTGAAGCGCGACCGGAAGTTCTCCAAGGCAACCCACGCCACCAGCTCGACGATCTCAGCCTCGCTGAAGAGACGGTGCAATGTGGCCATGAGCTCGTCGGGCACCTTCACCGGCGTCGACGTCGCCGCTTCCGCGTACTCGAGCACCGCTCGCTCGCGCTCGTCGAAGACGTCGCTCGTCCGCCACTGCAGGACCGCCCGTACCTTGGCAGGATCCGTGCCCTGGTGCATCCCCTCGTAATACCCGTAGTCGGTGCACCACGAGCAGCCGATCTCCATGGCGGCGGCCTGGATGGCCAGCCACCGGAGGTCGTGGTCCAAGCGGTGCCAGCCCCGTTGGGCCGCGGTCTCGAGCGCGCCCATGGCGAGGAGGACACCGGAGTGGTGGGCGGCGGCCGCCACCGGCTCGACCACGCGTCCGAAGCGGCGCCGCGAGTAGGCAAGCGCCAGCTTCGGGATCAGGCGGTCCGCTTTGTCCGAGAGCGCCACGTGCGCCATGTTCCTACCTCCTCGCTGGGGCGCCGGGAGTCTCGGTACCGAGTCCCGAGTACCGACGCCGATCTACCCATAAGAGGCGAGGGCACCCCGAAAGGTTCCCGTATCTCGGCGACCCGGTTAGATCCGTGTGACCGTCGCCAACCAGGCCGGGGCGCCCTCGTCGTGGAATCTCGTCTCGATGCGGTCGGGTTCGATGGCGGCGACATTCCATCCGTCGCCGGGGCTGAACGCCGCGATCAGCTCTTCGGGGCTGATGGGGTGCGGGCCGGTGTCGGGCCCGTCGTCGCTGAAGCACACCACGTACAAGGTTCCCCCGCGCTCGGTCACCGACCGCAGACTGGCCGCGTATCGCGGTCGCTCGTCGGAGTCGAAGGTGTGGAAGAGCCCGCAGTCGAGCACCGTGTCGAACCTGCGCTCCAATCGCTCCAGATGGAATGCGTCAGCCGCCGCGAACGCAACCTCGATCCCTCGGTCGTCGGCCTTCGCCCGGGCTATCGCCAGGGCCGTTTCGGCCACGTCGACGCCCAGAACCGACAATCCCAACGAGGCGATGTGAAGCGCGTTCTCGCCGGTCCCGCAGCCCACGTCGAGCACCGCTCCGGCGAATCCGCCTTCGGATGCCACCTGCACGACGGCCGACTGCGGGTGGCCGATATCCCACGGCGCCGGGCCGGGGTCATACGACGCGTCCCAGGGCAGTCCCGTCAGCCGTTCGTGGCTGGTCGGGTCCCGACCACGCAACGGATCGTCAGCGGGGGTTCCCGATCGCTCCGACAACAGACCGCTCCTTCCGGGCACTGATCCTGCCCCTCATCGTGGCACGCCGATCCCCGGGCCCTTTCGTTCCTCGTCGGGGTGGCGCCGGGCCCGGGCCGCCGGTCGGTGCGCCGGTCGGTGCGCCGCCCGGGCCTGTCTCGCCCCGGGAGCGGACGCTCTGCTTGACTCGACACCCTTGGAAGATCTCCATGTCCCCGTCGACACGGGAGCGGGTGCTCCGGTGATCGTGCTGCATGGATACGCCATGCGTCCTGACACCTATCTGCCCCTCGCCGACCTCCTGGCGCCGCGCTGCCGGGTCGTCATCCCCGACCTGTTCGCCTTCCGGGGCCGGTGGAAGTACCCGCAGGTGCTCGACGCCTTTACCGCCACCGTGGACCGCCTGGGCCTGGAACGCGTCAGTCTCATGGGGCACTCGTTCGGGGGTGGCATCGAGCTCGGCTTCGCGGCGCGGTATCCCGATCGGGTGGCGGAGCTGGTGTTCTCCGACACCTTGGCGGTGTCGCGCCAACTGGGATTGGCCGACGAGGTGTTGCGCCATCCCCTCGGACTGTTTCACCTGGCCACACCGAGCGCCGCCTCCGCCTTCGCGAGGTCATGGATAGAACATCCCCGCCAGCTCGTCGGGGCAGGGTGGTGGGGCTTCAGGAGTGTTCGGGACGGAGAGAGCGAGGCGTGCGCCCGGGCCGGCATCGCGGCCCACGTCCTGTGGGCCAATCGCGATTCGATCCTCTCGCGCAGCGACGGGGAGCGATTCGCCGGAGAGCTCAACGCGTCGTTCACGGTGGCATCTGCCCCCGACGGGAGGCCGATCGACCACGACTGGATGTTCCAGGAGCCCGAACTCTTCCTGGCGCATCTCGAGGAGCTCAAGCTCCACGCACTGGCACCCTGATCGCACCGGTGGGCCCGGCGGTGGCGACTCGCCTCGCCGTCGTCGTGGGTAGCCTGGGCCGCGACGCGAAGAGGGAGACCCATGGGCGACGATTGGGCGCGGCCGGTCGTGCACTTCGAGATCGAGGCTCGCGACGCGGAGCGGCAACGAGCTTTCTACGGTGCGCTGTTCAACTGGGAGATCGGCGACGGCCCCATCATGGCGATTCCGGCCGGCCTCGGTGGCCCCGAACCGGGGCCGGCGGGCCACGTCCGCCAGGGCGAACGCAGCGGGGTAGCGCTCTATGTGCAGGTGCGTGACATCCGGGCGTCGCTCACCAAGGCCGCCGACCTGGGCGGGACCGTCATCGCCGAGCCCTTCGACATCCCGGGCGGGCCGACCCTGGCGCCGATCACCGACCCCGAGGGCAATCCCGTCATGTTGGTGCAGCAGTAGGCCGGGTCCGAGCCGATGCCCGGACCGGGCTTCACTCCAGCGTGTCGAAGCGCCTGGTCGTAACGCTCGAGCCGTCCACCAACGTGGCCCATCGGGTCATGGCGGCGTCGTCTCGGGCCGCCGCCGCCGACGCCTCGGCATCAGGGGCCGAACCCCACAGCGTCACCACCAGCCATTCCCCGTCCGACCCGCGAGCGGTCGTGCGCCGCAGGGCGCCGTGCCGGCCGTAGACGAACTCGGTCTGGGCGCGCTGATCCGCGTCTCGGAACCGGGCCTCGTCGACGCCGGGGGCGAGACGGAACGTCACGACTTCGATGACGGCCATTGGTGGTCCTCTCGATTCTCCGCGCCCGGGTCGCGACACGTTCTACTCGACAGGGACAGCAGCCGCCGGGAGAGAGTGGGACCGAGCACCGCCGTGGCCATCTGGGCTCCCTCGCCACGGCGCGTCGACGGGAGAGGGCCCCGATGCCCTCTCCCGTCGAAGACCGACGGACTCAGAAGAACAGATTGAGGGTGTTCGACCCGTCGTCGACGAACCAGATGCCGCGCCCGCCGGGCACGAGGGCCAGCCCGAACAGGTCTCCGGCCCCACCGGGCGCGGGGCCCGAGTCGTCGAGCGTGGCCGTGTCGATCGTCTGCCCCCAGGGCGCGGTCTCGACGATCAGGCCGTTGTCGCCGTTCACGGTCAGGATGTTGCCGTTGGGGGCGAGGACCATCCCGAGAGGATCGTCGAGCACCGACGCCTCGGACACGGTGATGCCGCCGGGCACGCCCAACACGTTGTTGCGCCACAGCGCGTCGGGCACGGCCGCGATCCGGTTGTTCACCGAATCGGCCACGTACAGCGTTCCGTTCCACCCGAGCGCCACGCCGGTGGGCCCGATGACGAGGGCGTCAGGATCGGTGCGTTGCGCGAACCCCGAGGCCACGACGGTCTGTGATTCCATCTGCGGATTCTGGCCGTGGAACAGCCCCACCTTGATGCGCACCACGGTCCCACCGTGGACCACGTTGCCGGGCTGGTCCGACGGGATCCCGTTGTCGGCGGCCACCGTGCCGTTGAGCACGTTGGTCACGAACAGAAATGCCGTGTCGCCGTCACTGGTGGCCGTCATGTCCCAGGGACCGTTGATGGCGCCGCCGGCCCATGTCTCGACGAGCTGTCCTGCCGAGTTGAGCACGAGCAGACAACCCGCCCCGATGCCCTGCGGGGTCCCGTCGTTCGCAGTCCCGTTGGCGGTCGTCGGCAGGCTCCCGACGACGACCCACCCTCCGGGCAGCACCGACAGGGCGGTAGTCAAGCCGATCCCCCCGGGACACGGTCCCGACGTCGACGCCTGGGTGATCTGCGCGAACTGGGTCACGGTGCCGTCGGGCATCTCCTGCACGATGGTCGTTCCCGTCCCCTGGGCGTTGGATGTGTCGTTGAAGTTGCTCACGAGGACGCCACCTTGCACGAGATCCCCGGTGCTCTGGGGCACGACCACGATCCCGTAGGGATTGACATCGCCGTTGGTGGGCACCGTCGAGGGCCCCGGCACCACGTTGGCGAACCGGGTCAGGAATCCCGGTGGCGTGGCCTGTGCACTACCCGAAGTGATCACGACACCCAGGGTGGTGCCGGCGAGGGAGAGCACCCCCATGACCACGGCCGAGCGTCTGGTGAGCCGCCGCGCCCTGTGGGGTTGTTCGGACGACGACCGATGCGTGGGCACTACCGGTGGACGGGCCAGACGCCCCGGACGGTGGTTCATGATGGGTGCACCTCCTGCGGGGCCCGGATGAACCCCACAGGGTCGGATACGACGCAGCACGACGCGATGTTCAGCGCCGGGATCGTGGGAGCGGGTTCTCAGGGAGCGGGCCCGTCGGGTGCGACGACCCCGGTGTTGCCCGTGGTGCTCAGAACCAGGTCGAACACCACGGCGCGGTGGGGACCCTGAACATCACCGCGCCGCGGTCGAGCGCGCCGGCACGGTGCTCGTCGATCCTGCCGGCGTCGTGCAGGGTGTGGGGGGACACCCCGCCCGCATACAGCGAGCCCAAGGCGTCCACCGACATCGACAGGTCCGGAGCATCGTCGCCACGCGTGCATGTCGCGCCCGAAGGGCCGCCGTCGAGCGCGTACCGTCCGGTCGCGAACCCGAGGGTGTCGACCACCTCGATCACCAGGCGACCGTCCCCGGCGTAACGACGTGAAGAGAGCGCGGCCTCGACGTCGAGGATGCGTACCCACACGAAGTCGTGACGGCCCGTCTGTCGCAGCGTGCGACCGTCCTCGAGGAGCCACCCGAGTGGCTCGTCGACGCAGCGGTCGCGGGCTGACAGCGTCGTCACCAGGTCGACGTCGCAGCAATAGCGCCACAGCCGTTCATAGGCGGCGGGCGTCACCGCCACCAGCTCGTCCACCGTCAGCTCGCCGGTGGGACGCATGCTCTGTGAGGTCTGCTTGGCCCGGTAGCGGACATATCCCTCGGGCACTCCTGCCGGCGATCGGTACAGCGCTTGGAACCCCTCGGGCGGCTTCGCTCCGGGCACCTCGACCTGGTGCAGAGCCCGGCCCCACCACCGCGCGTCGCGTCCGATCGATCCGACCTGCGCCCTGCGGAAGCGGTCGTAGAGCCCCGGCGCCTCCCGGTGCAAGGTGGCGAGGTCGAGCAGCTCCACGTGGCCGTCCCCGGGGCGACGGAAACGGGTGGGGGCCAGGTCCACCTCGTAGGAGGCTGCCTCGATGGCGGCGCCGTAGCCGAAGCGCCCGTAGATGGGGTACTCCGAGGCGATGAGGATCCCGACCGGCTCCTCTCGGTCCGCGGTGGCGCGCAGCTCGGAGGTGATCATCTCCGTCAACAAGCCGCGGCGCCGATGGGTGGGTGCCACCGTCACGTTGGTCAGGGCGGCGACCCCGACCTCGGTGGGGCCCGGTGCGGTGAAGGGGGTGGCGAAGGAGCGCAGCGTCCCCACCACCTGGGCACCGTCGAAGGCCCCCCACGTCCGGTGGAGGTCGACGTCTCCGAGGAAGTAGTCCCCGTACCCCTCGGCGACGTTGAAGAGGAAGCCGACTCCCATGCACCGCACCCACTCGTGGATCTCAGACGCATCGATGGTCCGCACCCGGAGGTCCATGGAAAGACGATATCGAGGAGTTCGGCGGGCACCGAGCGCCTCATCGGCTCGGGGCTCTTCCCGCCGTGACGGCCCGCCGGGGCGGTGCCCGGGGACGCCCCGGAGGGCGATCAGTTGCTGTTGGCCCCCGAGGCCAGTCGTGCGGCGCGGCGCTGCACCCACTGCCACTTGCCCGCAGCCATGTCGTCGAGCTCGGGGGGCTCGAGGAGGTAGCGACGGGCCCGCACCGCGGCATTGCGGAAGACGCGCAGGTCGGGGGACTTGAAGGCCCAGTGGGCGTAGAGCTGGTTCCACATCCGCCGCAGATCCGCCCACGTGCGACCGGGATGGTGGGCCACGAACAGCGCCAGCGCCAGGGACTTGCGACTCACCGTCCGTCCCCGGGCGCCCTGGCGCAGGACCCCGGAGCGGACCTTCTGCCACATCGCCGCCACCTGCGCCGCGCTCAGGGTGGGATCGAGGGCGAGGGTCACCTTGGTCGTCGCCTGCCACTCGCCCACGGTCGTGATCCCGAGCACCCGCACGGGGTGGGCGATCTCGAAGGCGGCCGCCTCGTCGGAGGGCGCCGCGCCCGAGGTCGACCGCCGCCCGTCGGGCGGGACCCGCCCGGTGCGCTCGAGGTAGAAGAGCATGGCCGCCACCCGGGCCCGTTCCCACAGCCCGGGGGAGTCGTCGTCGCCCCCGACAGGCTCCGACGCCTCGAGGTCGGCCTGGATTCTCGAGGCCAGGTCGACCGGCGACCGGGGAATGCTGAGCGGCGCGGTGGCCCGTTCGGCCGCCATGGCGTCGACCTCGTCGCGCAACTCCTGGATCTCCTCGGCCAGGAAGGCGACGGGGTCGTCTTCGGCCGCGGCGTCTACGAGGAAGCCGCTCCGGTCCAAGAACCCCCATTCGGCCGCCCCCGTCTGAGGCCAGCCGCGCCGCTGCAGCACGGCGTCGACGTCACTGCGCAGCGGGTCGGGTGGTTCCATGGGCGCACACTAATCCTGACACGGGCACGACAGGCCGATGAGGGCGCCCCGGTCGGGGTCCGCGGTGGGGTCAGGAGACCACGGCGATCACGTAGCCGATCACGAGCAGAAGCCCGGTGAGCAAGTGGAGGAGGATGTTCGACTGCATGGTGGGCATGAGCGCGTACGGGGATTCGTAGTGGGCCCGCAGCCCGTTTCTCACCCGCCAGGCGAGGGGGAACGTGGCCAGGGCCAGAAGGGTCCACGCCGGGGTCACTCCCGCCGCGACCTCGGCGACGATGCACAGGTACGCGCCGGCCACGCCCGCCGCGTATCCCGCCTGCACCTGCCCCGGGCTGAAGCGCACGATGAGCGTGCGCTTGCCGGCCGCGGCGTCGCCGATCCGGTCGGGGATCTGGTTGACGTACAGCACCAGGGCGATGAGCAGCGCCACGGGTATCGAGGCCAGCACGGGCTGCCAGCTCCACCGGCCGGCGCACGCGAAGTAGGTCCCCACGGCCATCACCGGGCCGAACCCGAGCGCGGTCACGGGTTCGCCGAGCCCGCGGTGCACGAGGCGAAGCGGTGGCGCGGAGTAGGCGAGGCTGAGCGCGACGCCCACGGCACCGATACCGACCAGGCCCCAGCCGCGCTCGGCCGCGAGGTACAGGCCCAGGCCGATCGACACGGCATAGAGCGCCGCGCATCCGCCGATCATGGTGCGGCGCTTCACGAGCCCGTACTGCAGCACGCGTGATCCCCCGCTGAACGGTGTCGGCGTCACGTTGGCGGCGTCGGCCCCGTTGGCGTCGTCGAAGATGTCGTTGGCCATGTTGAGGCCGAGATGCACGGCGATCGCCGCCACCAGCGCCAGGACGAACCACAGGGTGTGGAAGGCGTTGTCGCGGGCCGCCACGACGCCGCCCAGGCCGACGGGGATGAGCGTGGCGGTGAGGAAGGGCAGCCGGGTGGCGAGGAAGACCGTCCACAATCCGCTCAGTCGGGGCCGGGCCCCCAGCTCGTCGAGATAGTCGCGCCCGGCGGGGACCCCGCGCTCGGCGTACTCGAAGAACGGGGTCTCGGCCTCGTCCCACCCGCTGGCCCGACGCACGGCGACCCGGAGACCGTCCCCGGCCGGCGTCGAGGGGCCCCAGAGGTTCACGTAGCGGCGCTCGTCGTAGCCCACGCCCGGTTGGGGGCGGATGTGGCTGAAGGTGAGTTCCACCTCCTGGCCGGGGCCGGGACGAAGATCCTGGTCGAGCGGCCCGACGTCGACGAGAGCACCGTCGACGGACTCGGTGAACTCGACGGCGATGTTGACCGGATAGCCGTCGGCGCCCACGTAGGCCAGGACGGCATGGGGGTAGGACCCGGCCCGGCGCAGGGCCTCGGCGACCTCGAGGGCGGCCATCTCAGGACACCCCCGCCAGCTCGTAGACGCGGGCCGGTTGACTGGCCCGGCCGTCCTCCCACCACAGCACGCGCTGGGGGGTGATCTCGATGACCGAGCGCTCGAAGAACAGCGGGATCCCGAAGCGCTTCTTGAGGAAGAAGTCGATGGCGGGCTCTTTGGCCCGCCACATGGGCAGCAGGCGCTCCCAGCCGTCGTGCACGTCGTCTTCGACCACGCGGGCATCGCCCTGGATCGTCGCCCGATGGAAAGGCTGGACGGGAATGGCCACGGGATCGCTGAGCGAGAAGCACACCTTGGGGTTGGCCTTGATGTGGCGGAGCTTGCGCGAGAACAGCACCGACGAGGTGAGGTATATGACGTTGCCGTCAGACAGGGGGATGAGGGGATAGGTGATGGGGACGCCGGACTCGTCGATCACCGTCAGCTCTCCGACGAGGGCGACGTCGAGTAATTCGATGACGGCGGGCGGCAGCAGGGGGGTTTGATCGCTCACGAGCGAGACAGTACAGGGTGCGGTGCGCACATCAGAAACCCGTGCCGGCGTGCCCCCGGTGCTTCTGTGTCACCCCATGTGCGAGGACATCTCGTGGCCGGGCCCGTCGCTGTCGCCGGGGTCGCCCCCCATCATCTTCAACATGGGCCGCCCGCCGGTGACGAGGAACCGGACGATCAGCGCCGCCGCCACGAGCAGGAAGACGATGTTGAGCACGGTGGTGTAGTTCCACTGCACGGCGACCTCCGAGATCCTGGCGTGGCGACCGGTGGGGACGAGGCCCAGGGCCCCGAAGACGAGCTCGACGACGTACCCGGCGCTGACCATCGTGATGTAGAAGCTGCCGAGCACGAAGAGCATCATGCGGGTGCCGTAGTACTTCCGGTAGATCGCCAGGATCGGCAGGATGATCAGGTCGGCGAAGACGAACGACACCACACCGCCGAAGCTGATGCCCCCGTTCCACAACACCGCCGCCAGCGGGACGTTGCCGATCGAGCACACGAAACTGAGCAGGCTCACCACCGGGCCGATGAGCGGTCCCCACACCTTGGACAGCACGGGATGGCCGACGAAGAAGAAGTGTCGCCAGAAGGTGGAGGGAACCCACGCCGCCAGCGCCCCGGCGACGAGCAGGCCGACGACGATGTCCCGGATCACCGCCGCCCACTCCATGACGAAGATGTGGGAGATGGCGGTGATCGCCTGCCCGGACCACAGGCGACGCCAGACGCTGCCGGGTCCCGAGACCGACATGTCCATGGCGGCGTGCCCTTCCATGCTCCCCGCCAGTCCCTTGGCGGCTTGCGCTCTCGCCGCCTCGAGGACCCGGGCGCGCAGGAACACGCGGAACCACAGCGCCAGAAACACGATCATCAGGGGGCCACCGACGAACTCGGCCAGTGTGAACTGCCACCCCAGGAGCAGGGCCAGGATGATGCCCAGCTCGACGACGAGGTTCGTCGACGCGATCTCGAAGACCATGGCCGCGGTGAACCCGGCCCCCTTGCGAAACAGCGCCCGCGCCAGGGCCACCGCCGCGTACGAGCACGACGAGGAGGCCGCCCCGAGCCCCGTCGCCACGGCCAGGGCGCGCGGACCGTCGCCCCCGAGGAGACGCTCGACCGTGCTGCGGCGCACCACGGACTGCACGACCGACGCCAGGGCGAACCCGAGGATCAGGGCCCACAGGATCTCCCATGTCATCGACCCGGTGACGGCCAGGGCGTGGCCGAGGGCGCGCACCTCCCTCATCGGTGGTCCGAGGGCGCGGCCACGGTCAGGAGTTGGCGCAGGCAGTGCTCGAGCAGGGGGTGGGGGAACGAGGGCGCCAGCGAGTAGAACACGACCCGACCCTCTTTCCGGAAGGTCACCAGGCCCGCGGTGCGGAGCATGCGGAGCCCGTAGGACACGGCGTCGTCGGTCACCTCGAGGGCGAGGGCCAGGTCTCCGACGCACAGCCGGTCCACGCCCGACAGCGCGAACAGCAGGCGGGAACGGACGGGATCGGCGATGAGTCCGAGGAGGCCGGCCAGCCGGCCCGCGTCGTCGGGTGAGATCACGCCCCGGCGGGCGCCCGCCAGGCCTTCGAGGTCGACGGGATGGTCGTGAGGGAGGGTCTCGGGCATCATGATCTCCGCATATCCGCACTAGTACACGGATATCTTACCGGAGAGGGCCGCCGGCGAGGGCGGGCCGCAGCCCTCTCGGGGAATCGGCGCCGTCAGGGAAGCAGCAGGGTGGCCATGCGCCGGGTGGCGACGACGAGGCCGAGGAACCCCGCCACCAGGAGGTAGGCGGCGTGGCCGGCCATCGTCCACGACAAGATGCCGGTGTCGAGGCCCCGCAGCAAGGCGACCCCCTGGTACAGCGGGGTGCAGCGAATCACGACCTGGAGCCACCCGGGGTACACCGACAACGGTGAGAAGGTGGCCGAGAACAAGAACATCGGGATGAGGGCCAGCGAGACCTTGTCGAAGTCCTGCCAGCTGCGCATGTAGGTCGTTCCCGCCATCCCGATGGCCGCGAAGGCGAAGCTGATCGTCATGGCCGCCGGCAGGCACAGGATCGCCCACGGCGAGATCACGTACCCGAGACCGGCCATCACCACGAGGAACGAGGCCGAGTAGATCGTCGCCCGCAACAGCGCCCACGTCAGCTCGCCGAGGGCCACGTCACCGGGACCCAGGGGCGTGGACAGCACGGCGTCGTAGGTCTTGGCGATCTTCAACTTGAAGAACACGTTGAACGTGGCGTCCAGTGTGGCGCCGTTCATGGCCGAGGTCGCCAGGAGCCCGGGGGCGACGAACGTCGTGTAGGCGATGAGCTGGTCTCCCACGTGGATGGGGTGGTGGACCAGCTTGCTGAGCCCGACCCCGATGGACAAGAGGTAGAAGAACGGTTCGAAGAAGCCCGACACGAAGAAGATCCAACTGCGGCGGTACACCATGATGTTGCGCTCGACGAGGCGGCGGGCGCGGCGCGTGCCGAACAGCGCCGGGGGTGCGATCCGCAGCGACGCCGCCCCCGACGACAAGGTGTCTTTCGCAGAGAAGGTGTCGGTCACGTCACGAGCCTCCGCCGGTACGAGCGCAGCGCCAGGACGAACCCGAGCGCCGTGAGCCCGACCAGGTACCCGAGGTGGGCGGCGGCGCCCGCCAGGCCGACGTGGCCGCCCACCAGGCTCCGGCACAACGCCACCCCGTGGTAGAGGGGAGTGGCCTGGGCGACGGGCTGGAGCCAGCCCGGCAACAAGGTGATCGGGAAGAACGTCCCCGAAAAGAGAAACAGGGGGATCAGGCCGAATCGATAGATGGCCGAGAAGCCGGTGTCGTTCTGCTGGGCGGCGGCAAACGCCGCGATCGGTGCGGCGAAGGCCAGGCCGGTGAGCATGCCGACGGGGATGGCGAGGATGGCGAGGAAGGAGTGCACCGTCCCGAAGGCGGCCATGATGGCCAGGTAGATCGAGGTCACCATCAAGAGGCGCACGGCGATCCACGCCAGGTGGCCCACGAGGACGTCGACCACCGTGAGCGGCGTGGCCAGCATGGCGAAATACGTCCGCAACCACTTGATGGCGGCCATGACCGGGTACATGGCCTCGTTCCCGCCGATCTGCATGGCCGTCGAGGCCAGGAGCCCGGGGGCCAGGAAGTCGAGATACCGCACCCCGCCCACGGGCGTCTTCACCAACGACCCGAACCCGAGGCCCAGGGCGGTCAGGTACAGCACCGGGTAGAGGAAGCTGGTCGTGATCGACCCCCGCCACGTGCGCTTGTACTGATACATCCAGTAGCGCATGGACCGCACCCAGGGGGGAGAGGACCCGAAGCGCCGGGCCCGGTCCGAGCCGGCGAGGGCGCCGGCCCGTGTCGTCATCGTCATCGCCGGCGCCCTTCAGTCCACCAGCGATCGGCCCGTGAGCCGGAGGAAGACGTCCTCGAGCGTCGACCGCCGGACGAGGGCACTGTCGGGACGCACCCCGAGCCGGTGGGCCTCGGTGAGGGTGGCCTCGCCGTCGTCGGTGTAGAGCAGGAGACGGTCCGGGAGCGCCTCGAACCGCTCGGCCAAGGCGCCGACGGCGGTGGCCACGGCTTCGGTGTCGGTGTCGGGATCGCGAAAACGGAGCTCGAGCACCTCACGGGTGGAGTACTGGGCGATGAGCTCGCTGGGCGAGCCTTCGGCGGCGAACCTGCCGTTGTCCATGACCGCCAGCCGGTCGCAGAGCTGTTCGGCTTCGTCCATGTAGTGCGTGGTGATGACCTGGGTCACGCCTTGTTGCTTCAACCGGTAGAGGCGGTCCCACAGCAGATGGCGGGCTTGGGGGTCGAGTCCGGTGGTGGGCTCGTCGAGGATCAGGATCTCGGGGTTCGAGATCAGTGAGCGGGCGATCGTGAGCCGCCGCTTCATCCCACCCGACAGGGGATCCACCTTGTCATGCGCCCTGTCGGAGAGCTGGGTGAAGTCGAGCAGTTGTTCGGCCCGTTCGCGGATGACGCGCCGAGGCAGGTCGAAGTACCGGCCGTAGACCATCAGGTTGTCGAGAACGGTGAGCTCGAGGTCGAGCGTGTCCTCTTGCGGCACGATGCCGATGCGGCTCCGGATGCGCGAGCCGTCGTGGGCGGGGTCCATCCCGAGCACCCGCAGCGTCCCGCCCGAGACCGGTGACATGCAGGCGATCATCCGCATGGTGGAGGTCTTGCCCGCCCCGTTGGGCCCCAGCAGCCCGTAGGACTCGCCCCGTCCGATTTCCAGGTCGATGGCGTCGACGGCGACGAAGTCACCGAAGCGCTTGGTGAGCCGGCGCGCCACCACCAACGGTTCGGAGGATTGGTCAGATGCCGGTCCAGCGACGGGAGATGTCCCGGGCGAGCGCACGACGTCTCAAACTACCCGCCAGCTAGCGAACGCTTCCCCGGGGGTTCACTCCGACACGAGTGCGAGGGCACGCGTGGCCACCTCGACGCGCGACGTCGCCGTCATCCGGGCCGCCCGTTGCAGCAGCCCGTCCATGTACAGCGCGAGGCTGACGATGCCCGCCACCGGGTCGGCCAGGAGGAGGGGCACGGGCTCGGTCCGCTCGTCGAGCCCCGATGCGTCGAGCAGCGCGCTGCGCAGCACGAGCATGGCCTCGCGGGCGGTCTCCACTCGGATGCGGCCCCGGCGCATCCACAGGCTCAGTCCGAGGGGGACGGTGAGGTTCCCCGGGGTGAGGTCGTCGTGTTCGAGGTCGGCGAGCCCGAGCATCGCCTCGCGGGCGAAGCGCTCGATGGACTCCTCCTCTACGACCTCGAGCCTCACTCCTGACACCGGAACCTCCTGGTCAGCACGTCCGTCTGTCCTGCAAGTCAGTGTGCTCCGGAGGTGTAACGGCGTGGTGGACCGGGGAACAGGTCCTGGTCAGAGCGGTGGGGACCGTGATTGACTGGATGTCTCCCCGCCGCCGAAAGGAGTCGAGATGCCCAGAGCGATCTGGACGGGGTCGCTGAGCTTCGGCTTGGTCAACGTGCCGGTCGGACTGTTCTCGGCCACCGACGACAAGGCGATCCACTTCAACCAGTTCCAGGCGGGCACGCCCGACCGCATCCGCCAGAAGCGGGTCAACGAGCGCACCGGCGACGAGGTCGAGTACGCCGATGTCGTGAAGGGCTATGACCTGGGGGGCGGGGAGTACGTCATCGTCACCCCCGAAGAGCTCGAGTCGGTGGAGCCGGGTCGTTCCCGGACCATCGAGATCACCGACTTCGTCGATCTCGACGCCATCGACCCCATCTATTACAAGTCGACGTACTACCTGGGTCCCCAGGGTGACCAGGCCGTGCGGCCCTACGCATTGCTGCTCGAGGCGATGGCCCAGAGCAACAAGGTCGCCGTCGCCACCCTCGTGCTGCGCACGAAGGAGCATCTGGTCACCATCAGGCCGACACAGTCGGTGCTGGCGCTCGAGACCATGTACTTCGCCGATGAGATCCGCGACCCGATGACCGAGGTCCCCGGGGTGCCGGCCGACGTCGACTTCTCGGGCCGCGAGCTCAGCACCGCCAAGATGCTGATCGAATCGATGGTCACCACCTGGGATCCGAGCATCTACGAGGACGAGTACAGAAAGCGCGTCGAGGGATTGATCGACGAGAAGCGTCAGGGCAAGGTGATCGTCACCGAACGGCCCGAGACCCCGGCCACGAAGGTCGTGGATCTCATGGAGGCCCTCCAGGCCAGTGTCGAGGCGGCGCGATCTCACCGACCCGGCGCCCATATCGCCACCCCGGCCACCAAGGGCAAGGAGCGCGCCAAGCGACCGGCCCCACGCAACGGGGCGCAGTCGTCGTCCGGGGCGCAGTCGTCGGGTCTGAGCAAGGCCGCCCTGCAGTCCCGGGCCACCGAGCTCGGCATCCCGGGACGCTCCAAGATGACCCGCGAGGAGCTCGAGGTCGCCATCGCCGCCGTGTCGAAGCCCGCCAAGCGCCGCAAGGCGTCGTAGCGGCCCCGGTCGGGCCCAGGTGAACCCCGACCGGTCCATGTCCTCGCCCGGGAACGCCCCATGACGATCGATCCCGCCATCCGCTACGAGGGCATGAGCCCCAAGGCCTACGAGCACCCCGCCGACCGGGCCGCCACCGCCGCGCTCAAGTCGATCCCCTTGATGGACCAGTTCGTTCGGCGACTGTGCGACTTCGGCCACGAGCGGCGGTTCCGACAGGTCCTTCTCGGCAATGCGGTGCGCATCGGCCCCGACCAGGTCCCGGACCTGTGGGAGAGCTACCGCCATTGCGGGTGGGTGCTCGACCTCGAATCGACTCCGGACCTCTACGTCACCCAGACGCCGCTCGTCAACGCCATGACGGTGGGCTCGCAGACCCCCGTCGTGATCGTCGCCTCGTCTCTCGTCGGGTCCTACGAACCTCTCGAGGTGCGCGCCGTCTTGTCGCACGAGCTCGGGCACGTGCTGTCCGAGCACTACACCTACACCACCGCCCTCTTGATCATCTCCCAGGTGGTCGGGGGCGCACTACCCCGGTCCCTGTTCGCCGGCCTTCCCATCCGCGCCCTCTACCTGGCCTTGCTCGAGTGGTCGAGGATGGCCGAGCTCTCCAGTGACCGCGCCGCGGCGTTGGTGCTCGGTGACCCGGTGCCGGTCTGTCAGATGCTCATGCGCATCGCCGGCGGGGCGCTGGCGGGGATGAGCCTGGACGCCTTCATCGGGCAGGCCACCGAATACGAGGACGAGGACGACCTCTACGCCCGCCACGCCCGCTTCTGGGAGGAGATCGGACGACCGCATCCCTTCGCGGTGCGCCGGGTCCGGCAACTCGTGAAGTGGGTGAGTGAGGGGGAGTTCGACCCCATCCGGGCGGGGCACTATGTGCATCGGGGTCAAGAGCCCCCCGTCTCGGCCGAATTCGACTCGGCCGTCTCGCACTACGCGGAGCGGTTCGAGGCCATGGTCGACCGGGTGGGGGGAGGGGTGCAACGCGTCGCCGACCAGATCAGCTCATGGCTCCGCTCTCGCCAGGGCGCGGCGTCGACGCCCGGGGACGGGGACGGTGACGGGGACGACTGGGGCGATCTCGGACCGGAGTGAGGACCTCGCTCAGGGTCTCGCCGAACGGAGCAGCAGCCTGCCGATGATGATGGAGATCTCGTAGAAGACGTAGAGCGGGACGGCCAGGGCGAGCATGGAGAAGGGGTCCCCGCTCGGGGTGATGATCGCCGCGCCGGTCACGATGAGGACGATGGCCCACCGACGCCACGAGGCCAGTTTGGCCGGGGTCAAGACTCCGGCCAGCTCCAGCGCCACGAGGACCACGGGGAACTCGAAGGTGATCCCGAAGACCGCCATCAACGCGGTGACGAGGCCCACGTACTTGTTGGGGTCGTAGATCTGGTGCAGCGTCGGGCCCCCGACGGTGCCCAGGAAGCGAAGGGCATGGGGCAGGCTCACCACCGCCAGCGCGGCACCGGCGGCGAACAAGATGAGCGATGCCGCCACGAAGGGCACGACGTAGCGCTTCTCGTTGCGACGGAGACCCGGGGTGACGAACCGCCACACCTGCCACAGGATCACGGGGGAGGCCAGGAAGGCTCCCCCGTAGGTGGCGACGTGGATGCGCAGGGACAGGCCGTCGAGGGGGCCGGTCACGTACAGGCTGCAGTGGGGGCTGATGCTGCAGTACGGGGCTTGGAGCCAGTGGAGGATCTGCGGGTAGGCCACGAAGGCCACGGTGCAGGTGACGACGAGGGTGATCATCACCAGCACCACCCGACGGCGGAGCTCGGCGAGATGGGCGCCGACGGTCATGGAGTCCGGCACACGGTGCCGGGCGCGAGTCAGGGTGATGGACACGGGCGATGGTGGTGCCAGGTGTCAGTTCATCGACGAGACGTCGGGGACCGCCGGGGCATCTCCGGGGGCCGCGGGTCGGGCCCGGGCCGGGACCGACGGTTCGGGGTCCGGGGCCCGGGGGCCGTCTCCGCCCGGTCCCGACATCGACGCCATCTCGATGCCGGGCACCCCTGACGCGCCCCCGGGGGCGGCGCCCGATGTGGCGCCGTGCTCGTCGGCGAGGCGATCGAGCATCGAGATGGGCGACCGCACCGCCCGGGCGATCTCCGTCGTGGACGGGAGGTCGGGGAACGTGGCTCGCACCTCGCGCTCGACATGGGCGCGCCACCGGCTGATTTCGCTCCACAGGGCGCCGACCCGACGCGCCGCGGCGGGCAGCTTGTCGGGGCCGAGCACGATGAGCGCGATCACGAGGATCATGAGCACCTTGGGCGGACTGAGGAGGATCATGACGATCCCTCCGGTCGGAGTGGTCTAGGCCGCGCCGCCGGTGCGAGCGCTCGTGGTGGCGTCGGCGTCGCCCGCCGGGTCCTGGACCTCAGCGAGGCCCTTTTTGAATTCCGACCGCGCCGAACCGAGCGACCGGGCCAGCTTCGGGATCTGGGTTCCCCCGAACAGCACGGCCACGATGACGACGGCGACGATCCCGAGGTCGACTCCGAAGATCTCAGCAAGCATGACGTTGCTCCTTTTCCTGTTGGTCTGTCTTGGCGGACTCTCGCAGCGCGGCCCGGGCGGCGATGTCGTTGGCCGGTGCCTGGGCCGGTGCCTTGGTCAGTTGGTCGACGGCCGTCTCCACCAGGTGGAGACCTCCGAGACCGGGGAGCCGGTCGATGGCGCGGTCGATCCGTTGCGCCCCCGCCCGCCCGCCGGTGTCGCCGAAGAGGTGGTTCACGAGGAACTTCACCTCCGCCTCGGCCATGACCCCGGCGCCGACGGGGGCCCAGTAGCGGCGCAGGGCGAAGCGCGTGAGTCGTCGGGCCGTGGCGCTGTCGGCGAGTCGTGTCCGGGCTCCGAGCGAGTAGAAGTCGATGTGCCTGCCTTCTTGTCGCATGATCCTGCGCAGCAGCTCCGATAGCACCGGGTGCTCGGCCCTCGCCGCCAGGCGTCCGTAGCCCGCTTGGGTGGTCCATTCGTTGACCGCCCCCCACGCCATGTGGACGGCGACGATGTGCGGGGTGAGCGCCGAGGCGACCGTGAACGCGGCGGGCTTGAGCGCGTCCCGGCGGGGCAGGCGATGACGAGAGGCGGCGAGCCGCTCCCTCCCGGCGGGCTCGCCGTGGGCGCGCAGAACCTGCGCGATGGCCTCACCGTGCCAGTGCTCCTCGTAGCACCAGCAGGCCAGGAAGGCGGTCATCTCGGGGTCCCGGTGGGCGCGGGTGGCGAGCAGGTCGCGCAGATAGCAGGCGGTGTGGCCCTCCACGTCGTGCATGTAGCGAAGGCACCGGAGCGTGCTCGGGTCGAGGGGGTGGTGGCGGAAGGCCTCGAAGTCGATGTCGTCCACTTGCAGGCGCCCCGACCGCTGGATCAGGGAGTCGATGTCGAGGGTCACGGCTTCTCTTCGATGCACGACCGCCGCACGGATGTGTGTCGGGGTGAGTTCCCGGCCCCGCGTCGGAGCCCGGCGTGGTGACCGAGGTGGCCCGAGGCGCTCGGTCCGTCGCTCGACCTCTGGGATATCCTCACGACGTGGTGGGTCGGTCATCCGGGTCGGTGAGCGGCTCCGAAGAACCTTTCGACATGCTGAAGCTCGAGACGGCCAGCGACGCCGCCTTGATGGTGGCGATCGCTCGCATGCACGAGCCGGCGCTGGCGGAGGCGTACCGGCGTCACGGGGGAGCGGTGCTCGCCCTGTCCAGTCGCGTGCTGGGGTCTGCGGATCTGGCCGAGGAAGTGACCCAGGAGGTCTTCGTCGACCTGTGGGACTCGCCCGAGCGGTTCGACCCCGGTCGAGGGGCGCTGCGGACGTTCCTCATGACCAAGGCGCACGGGCGGGCCGTCGACATCGTCCGCTCGGAGTCCGCCCGCCGCCAGCGCGAGGAGCGCACGGTTCGTGAGACCGTGGTCTCGGGCTACGACATCGAGCACCAGGCGTGGGACCTCGCCATCGCCGAGCAGGTGAAGGCGGCCGTCACGAGCCTGCCCGCCGAGGAGCGCACCGCCATCGAGATGGCCTACTTCGACGGCCACACCTACCGCGAGGTGGCCACGATCCTGGGCCAGCCCGAGGGAACGGTGAAGAGCCGGATCCGCAGTGGGCTGCGCCGGCTCCGGACGGCACTGGCACAACACGGCGTGGAGGCGGCATGGACAGAGCCATGACCCACGACGAGATCGTCCAGCTCCTCGGCGCCTTCGCCCTCGACGCCGTCGATCCCGACGAGGCGCAGGAGATCCGGGCGCACCTGGTCGACTGCCCCCGGTGCTCGGCGGAGGTCGCCGAGCATTGGGAGGTGACCGGTCTCATCGCCAACGTGGGGGTGGATGCGCCCGCCGCGCTGTGGGACCGCATCGCCGCGCGGATCGACGAGAGGCCGGCCGGGGCCCGTCGGCCCGCCCCCCTGCGCCTGGCCTCGGGCCCCGCCCTGGGCCCCTCACCACGTGACGCCCGCCGGAGGTTGGCGTGGTCGGCGGTGGGAACCGTCGCCGCGGCCGCGGCGGTGGTGGCGATCCTGTTGGGCGTGCAGGTGGGGCGGCTGGACCAGCGTGTCGGCCAGTTGGCCAACGCCAGCCGTCAGACCGGGATCTCCCAGGCCGTCCAAGCCGCCCTGCTCGATCCCGGGGCCAAGACCGTCGCCCTGACCGCCACCGACTCGAGCTCCAAGGCCCGGGCCGCCGTGGTCGTGGTGCTCCCCGACGGGTCGGCGTTCATGCTGAACACCGCCCTGCCCCGGCTGGCGGCGGACCGCACCTACCAGCTGTGGGGGGTCGTGAACGGCCAGACGGTGTCGTTGGGCGTGCTGGGCAGCCAGCCTCACGACGTGGCCTTCACGGTGGATCCCGGCGCCCCGGTCAAGGTCTTCGCCGTCACCGATGAAGTCGCCGGTGGGGTGGTTCGTTCCACGCACAGCCCCGTGGCCCTGGGCACGGCGGCCTGACCGGGCGCGGCGACCGGGCACCGAGGGCGGGCGGTAGCGTCGCGGCCGTCCTCCGGAGACCGAAAGAGGGTGGCGCCATGAGTCTTCCCGAGGTCGTGACACGAGCGCGGTGGGTGGAGAAGCGCAGGGAGCTGCTCGCCGAGGAAAAGGCGATGACCAGGGCGCGCGACGCCCTGAACACCAAGCGGCGCCAGCTGCCCATGGTCGAGATCGACAAGGACTACGTCTTCGAAGCCCACAGCGGCACGGTGCGCCTGGCCGATCTGTTCGACGGACACCGCCAACTCGTGGTGCAGCACTTCATGTTCGATCCCGCCTGGGAGGACGGGTGTCCGAGTTGCACCGCCGCGGCTGACGAGATCTCGCCCGGCCTGCTCGGACACCTCCGGGCCCGTGACACGAACCTGGTGGTGGTCTCGCGGGCGCCCCTGGACAAGATCGAGCGCTACAAGGCCAAGAGAGGATGGACGTTCCCCTGGTACTCGTCCTTCGGGAGCGATTTCAACTACGACTTCAACGTGACCATCGACGCCTCGGTGGCTCCCGTCATGTGGAACTTCCGGACCCTCGAGGAGCTCGAACCCCTCGGCATGGGTTGGCTCGGGGAGGGATCGTCCGAACAGCCCGGCTACAGCATGTTCCTGCGCGACGGCGACGCCATCTTCCACACGTACTCCCTCTACGCCCGGGGCGCCGAGATGCTCGGGGGTTCCTACGCCTTTCTGGACATGACCGCCCTCGGACGCCAAGAGGAGTGGGAGGAGCCCAAGGGACGCGCCACCGACCCCCGGGGCGCTGTCCCGGACTTCTCCACCTGAGATCTGTCGGGAAGAGGTCGACCTCCGGGCGCCGACCACTGGACGCGGATCTCAGGGATGGGTGAAGTGATGCTCGCCGACGACCTCGGCCACGGAGATGTCGTAGGAGGCGTAGAAGCTCTCCCGGCCCCTGCGTTGGGCGGCGCGGTGCTCGGGATGATCGCGCCAGGCCCGGTGGGTCTCCATCGAGGCGAAGGTGACGACCGACACCCGCTCCCCGTCCTCGGCCTCGAAGGTCTTGAAGTCCACGAACCCCGGCATCGTCCGGGCCAGCTCCAAGATGCGCTGGGCGGTCTCGTGGTACTCGGCCACCGCCTCGGGCCTGAGCCGGGACCGGAAGACGGTCAAGACCTGTGGCCCGTCGGGCCCCGATCCGGGGTTCACCGAGGCATCAGAAGGTGGCCTCGAGCTCTTCGGCGGTGGTGAGCCGTTGCTCGATGGCCTCGAGGGCCAGCTCGTCGCCTTGGGCCCGCGGGCCGGTGAACCACTTCCGGGCACTCACCAGCCAGAAGACCGTGGCGTAGAGGAGCACGACACCGACGGCCACGATCGTGTAGTTGAAGTTGTGCCAGGTGATCGGGCTGGCCGTGGGGAGCACGAAGAGGATCGTGATGATCCCGACCCAGACGACGCCGACCCAACCGACGATGGCGCTCCATTTGCCGAGGTTCCAGGGCCCGGGCGCGAAGCTGTCGCCGGCCAGCCGGCGCAACAGGGTCGGGATGACGTAGGCGATGTACAGGCCGATGACTGCGATCGAGATCACCGCCCCGTAGGCCACCGCGCTCCACATCGACGGTATGGCCAGGATGAAGGCGAAGACCACGGCGAAGTAGATGGCCCGGTTCGGTGTCCGGGTACGCGGGCTGATGTGGTGCCAGAACCTCGATCCGGGGATGGCCCCGTCTCGGGAGAAGGCGTAGATCATGCGGGAGTTGGCGGTGACCGAGGCCATGCCGCAGTAGGCCTGGGCCACCATGGCCACCACGAGGAGCCACTCACCGCCGTGCCGGCCGATGGCGTCGATCCAGATCTGCACGGGCGCCACCCCCGTCGAAGAGGCAAGGGCCTTGGCGTACTCGGCCGTGCTGGGGATGGCGTAGGTGATCCCGCACAGGAGCACGAACCCGGCGATCAGCGAGACCCAGATCGAGCGGACGATCCCCTTGGGCCCGGCCACCGCCGCATTGTGGGTCTCCTCGGTCATGTGGGCCGAGGCGTCGTACCCGGTGAAGGTGTACTGGGCCAGCAGGAGACCGATCATGAACACGTAGAAGGTGTTGTGATAGCCGGTTTCGTTGACGAGCTTGGTGAACACGAACGAGGCCGAGGCGTGATGGGCGGGGACGACCAGGAGGACGATCACGATGAGCAGGACCCCGAGGATGTGCCACCACACGCTGACGTCGGAGAGAAACGCCACGACCCGGACGCCCGAGATGTTGAGGGCGGCGTGGACGATGAGGATGCCCGCGTAGATGATGAGGGTGTGGCCCGGCGTGGCCGCCCACCCCGTGGTCAGGTTGAGGAAGGCGTTGAAGAAGAGGGAGAACCCGTAGTCGATGCCGGCGGTGACGGCCACCTGGCCGAGCAGGTTGAACCATCCCGTGAACCAGCTCCACGCCGCCTTGTTGCGCTTGGCCAGCTTCGCCGACCAGTAGTAGAGCCCGCCGGCGGTGGGATAGGCGGAGCACACCTCGGCCATGCCCAGACCGACCACGAGCGTCATCAACCCGACGAGGATCCATCCCCAGGTCATGTCGACGGGGCCGCCGTTGGTCATGGCGATCCCGTAGGCGGTCAGGCAGCCCGACAGGATCGAGATGATGGTGAACGAGACGGCGAAGTTGGAGAACCCGCTCATGCGCCGCCGGAGCTCCTGGGCGTAGCCGAGCTCGTGGAGTTTCTTGGTATCCGCGTCCATGTGGGGTGCGGAATCGGCACCGATCGACATGACTACCCCCATCGTTAGGGTCGACGGGGTGAGCCCACTAGCACCCACCCCCCGGCCGGCACTCTCGGGCATCCGATCACCGGCGTGGGGCGCTGCTCAGAACGCGGCCGGGACGTCCGGTCGGTCGACGCCAGACTGTTGATCGGTAGCTGGCGTCACTAGAACAGTTCCGCGTCGTTGTGTCAAGGATCTCCTGGTGGGTGGGTCATTCCCAGGATCACGGCGTTCGTGGCCGGCGCCGCCCGGTGACGCGCTACAGGGCCAGGGGCCGAATGGGACTGAAGACGAGGGCGGGGTCCGTCCTCCAGTTCACGCCGGGTACGTCGACGTAGAGCTCGAGCTCGTTGCCGTCGGGATCGAGGACGTAGAGGCTGTGGGTGACGGTGTGGTCGCTCGTCCCCACGAGGGTGACGCCCGCCTCCTGGACGGTTCGAAGCGCGTCGCGCAGCTCGTCGTCGGTGTCGCCCACCTTGAGACCGAAGTGATAGAGCCCTACGTGGCGGCCCGCGGGCAGCGACTGGGCGTCCTCGCCCACCTCGATCAGGAGCAGCTCGTGGTGGGTCCGGTTCGACGGGGCCGAGAAGGCGGCGGCCGGGAGTCCGAGATCCTGGTCCGGGGCCAGCTGCCTCCACCCCAGGACGTCGCGGTAGAAGGCGGTCGAGCGCTCGAGGTTGCGGACGTAGAGCACCAGGTGCCCGAGCTCTTTGACTTCCATCGTTCCTCCCGACCACCGTGCCCAGGTGGCACAACGGGCCTACCCCGTGTCTAGTCGCCACAACCGGTTCCGAGCGCCGACTATTCCTCGAGGTGGCCCATATGCTCGGTCGCCATGGACCTCTCCGCCACCGAGATCCGGGTGCTCGGGAGCCTCGTGGAGAAACAGCTCACGACCCCGCAGCAGTACCCGCTCACGCTCAATGCGCTGACCCTGGCGGCCAGCCAGTCCTCCAACCGGTACCCGGTGGTCGACTACGACGAGGACATCGTCGAAGAAGCCGCCACGAGCGTCAAGAGCAAGGGCCTGGCGCGCTTCGTCCATCCGTCGCACGGGCGCTCCGCCCTGCGCTACGCCCACACCCTCGACGAGGCCTTGGGCCTCGAGACCCGCCCCCTGGCGCTGTTGGCGGTGCTGATGCTGCGCGGTCCCCAGACGCTGGGGGAATTGCGGACCCGCACCGAGCGCATGGTGCAGTTCGAGGATCTCCACGAGGTCCAGGCCGAGCTCGACGCCCTCGGCGCCCGGACCGAGCCCCTGGTGGTGCGCCTGCGTCGGGGCCCGGGCCAGAAAGAGGACCGCTACGGCCAGCTGCTGGGAGCCACGGCGGCCGCCCCGCCCGGCGAGGAGGCGGCCGTGCCCTCGAGGGCCCCCTCGAGCCCGCCCCCCACCCCGACAGGCGCCGCCGGCCAGGGGTCGAGGGTCTCGGATCCCGACGAGGTGGCGGCGTTGCGGATCGAGGTGGTGGCGTTGCGGGCCGAGCTCGACGCGCTGCGAAACGATGTCCGGGACCTGCGCGAGCAGCTCGGGGCCTGATCGGGTTGGGCAGGGGTCGGTGCGGCTCCGGCATGATGGGCGTCAGGAAACCCCAGGAGAAGACGGCCGGTCGTCCCGCAGGGGACGGCCCGCCCCGAGCATGACCGACGAGGTGCCATGAACGCTGCAGCCGGGACATCACCGATGATCGTGGTGGGTGTGGACGGGTCCGACCCCTCCAAGCGTGCCCTGCAATGGGCGGCACACCAGGCCAAGCTGACCGGCACCAAGCTCAAGGTGGTGACGACGTGGGAGTACCCGCCCACCCTGGGCTGGGCTCCGCCGTACCCCTCGGACTTCGACCCCAACGAAGACGCCCGCAAGGCCGTCCAGGACACCATCGACACCGTGCTCGGTCCCGAGGCGGCGGTGGTGGGCGAGGTCGATGTCACCGAAGGCCACCCCGCCTTCGTGCTCACCGAGGCCGCCCGGGGTGCCGAGCTGCTCGTGGTCGGCAGCCGGGGCCACGGTGCCTTCGCGGGCATGCTGCTCGGGTCGGTCAGCGAGTACTGCGCCGCCCACGCCTCGTGCCCCGTGGTCGTGGTCCGGCGTTCCGAGGACAAGGCCTAGGAACCGACGTGGGGCGCGACATCGACCGGTGGCGCGTCCCACCCGGCAAGAAGGTAGAGCTCGCCGAGGGCGATGCCGCCTCGACCGCCGGGGCTCCCGGTGATCGCCTGCAGACCGAAGAGGCGATCCTGCCCCTGCACGACGAGCTGTCGGCATTGCAGGATCGCCTGTGGGCGGAGTCGAAGCGCTCGTTGTTGGTGGTGCTGCAGGGCCTCGACGCCTCGGGGAAGGACGGCACCGTCGGGCACGTCTTTCGGGGCGTGAACCCCCAGGGGACCACGGTGGCGTCGTTCAAAGAGCCCACCGCGCAGGAGCAGGCCCACGACTTCTTGTGGCGCGTCCACCAGCGGGTTCCCGCCGCCGGAGAGATCGGCGTGTTCAACCGCTCCCACTACGAAGACGTCCTGGTGCCGCGCGTCCACCATCTCGTGCCCGACTCGGTGTGGCGGGCCCGGTACGGCCTCATCAACGCCTTCGAGCAGACACTCGCCGAGGGCGGCACCACGACGGTGAAGTTCTTCCTCCACGTGTCGTTCAAGGAGCAGGGCGAGAGGTTGCGGAGCCGACTCGACGAGCCCGACAAGCGGTGGAAGGCGAGGGCCGGCGATTTTGTGGAACGCACCTTCTGGGACTCGTACCAGGCCGCCTACAGAGACATCCTCGAGGAGACCTCGACCGCCACCGCACCGTGGTTCGTGATCCCCGCCGACCACAAGTGGTACCGCAACTGGGCCGTGAGCCAGGTGCTGCTGCACTGTCTCGAGGAGATGGACCCCCGCTACCCCGACCCCCCGCCCATCGACCCGTCTGTCACCAAGGTCTGATCCGCCGCGTCAGGTCTCTTCGAGCGCCGCCCGATCCGCGTAGCGACACACCTGGACCGCGAACCTCCGCACCATCCGCTCGAGCGCGAACCGCAGGGCGGGGCCGGTGCCGGGGATGAGGGCCTCGACGCTGCAGCGCCACGTCACCACGGTGCCGGTGCCGTCGTCCTCGAGGTGCACGTCGGCCCGGTAGGAGCGCACCGGGAGCCCCCGCACCACGACGTAGCCCAGATGACGGGGCGGGTCCCAGACGACGACTTCCTCCCGGCTGGAACCGGGCCCGACGGCGAAGCGGCGCACCGCACCCACCCCGTCGGGGGGAGGATCTCCCTCGCGCACGAGGTCCGTGCGCGTCATCCACGACCACTCCTTCCAGCGGGCCGCCTCGCCCACGAGCGGCCAGATGGACTGCGCCGGCGCGCCCGACCGGGCGCAAGCCTCGAATTCGTAGCGACGGGCCACGTCAGCCCGACAGATGGTCCTTCAGGGCCGAGAGGCTCTGCTGGTACACCTGGTGCATCATGTCGGTCATTTCGTCATCGACGTCGACGTCCCAGGTGACTTGTGACTTCGAACCCTCGGGCACCACGGTGATGGTGGCTTGGTGGTTGATCACGGGGACCCCACCCACGATGGAGTAGATGAGCTCGCGGGTTTCCTCGTCGCGTCGCTCGAGCCGTTCGGTGACCTCCATGCCCATCATCTTGATGATCCGGTCGTCGCCGTCGAGATGGCACGACTCGATCCCCGGCATCCACGCCGCGATGCCACCGAAGTCCCCCACCACGGCCCATACCTCGTCAGCGGGCCGGTCGATCTCGATCTCTGCACGCGCCTTGCCCATCGCCCCTCCGTCGCTCGGCAATGCAGCAGCATGCCACGCGTCGGCGACGGCGGCCCATCAGGTCTGGAGGTCGAGCACCCCGTCGGCCAGCTCTCGGAGCTCCTGGGAGAACGACAGGGGAGCGACGACGGGCCGGACCACGAATTTGGAGAACCCGACGTCGACGAACCTCCCGATGACGCGGCGCAGCCCGTCCACGCCGTCGGGCACGAGATCACGGATGTCCACCGGGCCCGGCGCGCCGGTGCGGTCGGCTCCCGAGGCGGCGTGCCGGGCCGCCACGCGTTGCAGGAGCTGGTCGGGCGGGTCACCGCGCGTGTAGCCGATGCTGACGCCGAAGTGCTCGGGGTCGATGCGCCGTCCGGCTCGGGCGGCGACGTCCTCGATGACGCGCCGGCCCGCGGCGGCCTCCGCCGGTGTGCACAGCGCGGGGAGCCACCCGTCGCCGAGCGTCCCCGCTCGGCGCAGCGCGCCGGGAGCGCTGCCCCCGAGCCACACGTCGAAGGGTCGCTGTTTCGGCTTGGGCTCCACCGTCACGCCGTGGAGCTTCCAGGTTTCTCCCCCGTGCTCGACGTCGTCCTCGGTCCACAGCCGGCGCAGGAGGGGAAGGAGCTCGTCGAGTTGGCGGCCCCGGTCACCGGCCCCCACGCCCATGGCGTCGAGCTCGGCGGCGCGCCGCAGGCCGAGGACGAAGGTCACGAGCAGCCGGCCCCCCGAGAGCCGGTCCAGGGTGGCGAGCTGCTTGGCCAGCCGCACGGGATTGCGCCCGGGCAGCACCATGGTGGTCCCGATCTTGAGGCGCCGGGCACAGCCCGCCGCGTAGGCCATGGCCGCCAGGGGATCGTCGCCGGGGACGGTGAGGACGTCGGACCACCACAACGAGTCGAACCCCGTCGACTCCATGTCCTGGACGATCTGTCCCAGCTCGTCACCCGACATCACCGACGTGCCGGTGCCGATCCCGATGCGGACCTTCACGACCCGCTCCGCCGCTTCTTTGGGTGTCGCATCTCTGGGTGTTGCGCCCGCATCGGCCAGAAGGTTAACGGCGAAGCGCCGCTGGTAGCGTCGCGCACCGGC
>JBEKIJ010000010.1:0-202106 GCA_050011815.1 Acidimicrobiales bacterium
GGGGATCCCGAGCGAGTCCAGGTCAAGAATTGCCCGAGCGGGATGTGCCGGTACCGGATACCGAACGCGCTCTGATCCCTTGATGCTGACCGTCCGGTAACGAGCTTACGTTGTAGTGGGGTGAATATCGAGGTAAGCCTCGACGACAGGTTCGATGAACACGCGTAGGCGGCATTGGGCTCATGGTCTTTGTCTGCTCCGGAAGAGCTCCAAGATCTGAATCCCGACGTCCCGGCCCGCTGCGGCGTTGACGAGCAGATCAGCGAGCTCGCGATCAAGCGGAGGGATGATCTCTCTCCCTCGATGCCGTTTCGGTCGAGGGTCCATTGGCCAGCAGCATGGCCGTGCGCTTGTTTCCTTCGGAGAATCCCTGGGCTCGCGCCACCCGGTAGGCCAGGGTCGCGGCGACCTCGATGGGGTCCTCGAGACCGCGTGCAGCCTCAAGAGCGGCACTAACCCGATCCAGGTCGTCCGGCTCGTCGAACCACTCGTCACTCTCGCGAATGGAGTGATTGAAAGCGACGGCCAAATCGAGCGAAGGCCGTTTCAATGCTCGTGAAGATAGGTGAGCAGATCGGCGTAGCGCCGGAGTTGCTCGTCGAGCCAGGTACGATCCTCGGCGTCGAGCACGGGAATCGTCTTCTCGGTCGCCCGGGTGGCATCGCTCATGGCACCAATCGTACCGTCGGAGCCGATCGATGGGGACAATTTGGCACCATGGACGAGTTCAGACGTCAGGCCTCGCTTGAAATCCGAATCTGATCGCTCTCCCTAGTCCCCGGGTGGACGGAGGCCATCTTCCTCGTCCTAGGATTTGTCCTACAAGTCGCATCGCCACATGTCGTCGGCCGTCGTCCCGAGCCTGCACTCTTGCTTGTCATGCCGCCTGACGTCTAGGACGGTCGTCTCACTTGCCCGGAGTGAACGGGTTCACACGGCTGAGGTCGAGGGTTCGAGTCCCCCTGCGCCCACCCCGGCGACTCGCGCGGCCGCTGTTCCAAAAACGCGACGTTCGGACTGTTCAGGATTGTGATCTAGTGGGCCGCGCAAGTTGACCCCTTCTGGGCCACGGTGGCGTGATACCAATCGCCTTCGGTTCCGTTGTTGCCGGCAACGCGCCGACCGATAGCTGGCATGCTCGAGCACTTTCGGCCGGCGGATCGGGTGACCGGGACCGGGGTGTTCCCAAGCGGCCTGAGGGCGGTCGTTCTCGGCCTGCCAGGGCGCACCGAACCGGCAGGGATGAGCGGGCCGATCATTCAGGTATGACGGACAACCGGACGATCAGGTGGACCTATCCACGACCACCGCACCCTTGCGGTCGAAGGCCGAAAAAGGACCAAGGCCCCTGGCCCTTGTTCGGACGGGGGTCGATACTGGCGTTTCATGGTTCCTTTCGTGGCTCATAAGCGTGTGTGGAGGTCACTCACCTTCGTCGTCCCCCTAGCGCTAGTGGTGGTGCTCTCGGGCTGCTCCTCGAAGACCTCGACGAGCGGCACCAGCACAACGCGGGCGTCGACCACGACGACCTCGACCACCTCGGCGGCCGGTGGGGTGACCCCCATCACCTTGGCGGGCGGCGTTGTTAGTACGGGCAGCGTCACCTGCACCAATGTGACTGGAACGATCACCTTCTCGCCGCCACTGTCCAACACCGGTACAAGTCCCGAAACGACCCGCCTCTCGCTCACCGCTACCGGGTGCACCACTGCCGGGTCGAGCGGCACTCAGGTGACGAGCGGCACGGCGACGGCTACGATTCAGAGCCCGACCAACGGCTGTATCAGCTTGCTCACCTCCAAGCCCGTGGCCGTCGCCGTGACGTGGAGCCCGAGTTCGATCCACGCCAGCGTGGCATCGTTCTCGGGCTACGCCATCGTGAGCGACGCCGCCCAACACATCGGGTTCGGCTTGCCGAACGCCAAAGGCTCGGTCAGTGTTGCCGGCTCGTTTGCGGGGACCGACAATGGTGCCAAGTCGACCGCCTCCACTTACTCTAACATCACGACCGTCCAGCTCCTCACCGCCTGCGGCACTACGGCGGGTGTGCCGACACTAGCCATCGCCAGGGGGACTGTGACGTTCTCCTAAGGCATTGTGGGCAACATTGGGATGCCTGCGACAGGGCCGACGATCGGAGGTCGTATGGAATCAACCCCAGAACGAGACGCTCCCCGATGCGCTGGGTATCCCACACGATGCCGTTCGGGGGCACCCGCCGACAGAAGCCGATGTCACCATAATTGTTGATACATGTCATGGCGTGTATCCAATGGGCGCGAGCGAGAAGTGCAGGTTGCGATTGGTCTTTTGGTCCAGAAGTCCGGAAGTCCGGAAGTCCGGAAGTCCGGAAGTCGCCCATAATCAAGGGCTATGCGTGCCCGGCGCCTTCCCCTGCGCCCGACCGGTTGCACCGGATTCCGGTGGCCTCGCCACAGGGTGACCCATCCGGGATCACCACCGCCGAGCGATACCGTCGTGGCCTCGTTGATTGACAGACGACGGCAAGCAACGCATCACCGGCATCGTGCCCGGTCCAAGACGGCGAACCCGGCGCCCGCAACCGAGAGTGATCTCGACCCGTCTGTTGGTTGAGAGCTTGATCCGCCAGAGTGGGTTCCGACCGACGGCCGGTCGAGATCACCCCCTACCGGGCCGCCAAGCTTTGGGCACGGAGCCATTGGCTCTCCCGCTGGTTCGCCAGCTGACCCATCCGGGATCAACGGCCGTCGGGGATTATCGGTGAATGGAAATGGCTCAACGATTTGAATCGCACCGGGCGTGGACCTAGGGGATGGAGACCGCCGATGAGACCGGTGAGCCGATCACGCAGGTTTCCGGAGTTCGAATAGCGACAACGCAGCACCTGTCGACCCGACGAATTACCCCTGCGCGCATGGTCGCCTTGGCGGCTTACTGCGCCGGTCGGATCAAATGACCCTCACGCGCGAAATAAATGGGTCAACGGTCCGACGGACATAAGACCCCGAAAAATGTGGTGCGGATGTGGTACCAGCCACCCTTCGAAGGGCCCATTCTGGTGCCAGAAACCGCCGTGACCAGGACTTTCTTGGAGTGGACGACGGGATTCGAACCCGCGACCCTCACCTTGGCAAACAAAAGAGGTCCAACTCCCCTACCTGCGGCTTTGCAAATTGACGCAGGACGAATCGGGTTTTCGGTTGACCGTAGCGAACCATGACTGACCGTTATTGTCAGTGGCGCAGGGTATTTTTGTGGACCGCGAACCTCGGAGTCCTGCACCACGTGCACCACGGTTTTCCGCGATCACGGCGTCCTGAATACATCATGAGTACCCACCCGTCGCCAGATGATGTGTGCTTCACCAGGGGTGATCTGACTCCCGTACTCGAAGGTCGCCCGACCGTCGGCCGCCCATGTCATCTCGAAGATCCCGGCGGCCCCCTTTACCCCCTTCACCCGAAGACTCGATCGAAACGCTCCCGCTTTGAGGTCGGCTACGAACTGTGCGACCGCCGCCAAAAAAGCTTCCTGCTGTTCAGCCGAGAGCGCATCGAAGTCGGCGCCAAAGCGGGCCAACCAGGCAAAGGTGGGCACGCTTTTCAGCGAGCACGCCGCGGCCGCCCTGGAGCTTTTGCCCGACTCCCCAAGGCCGTAAGGAGCTCCTCGCCGGAGCCGAATACTTCCAGACGATCGCCGGCAAGATCCGTGTCCGCTTCCCGCTCCCCCTCCTGCCACTCCTTTGTCCAAAACCACGCCTGGGTGGCGTCGATGACCTTTTGCGGCCGGAGCAGAATCCCCTCGTCCGTAATCTCGGCATCGAGGAGATCGCCTTCTTCCAGACGCGCCGCGGCGCGGATCTCCTCGGGAAGCGTCAGTTGTCCTTTGGCTCTCAGTGTGGTTCTCGACACAATCGCAGCCTAGCAGATATTCCGATTATCGGATAGTCCGATTTTCGGAATCCTTCCAGCACAAGGTGGTGGAGGGTCGCTCGCGCCCTGATGGATTGGGTCTCACATCGTCTTTTGACGGCACCCCGTCCAGGGCTTAGGAGCGGGCGGACAACAAACCGGAAGATCGCGACGCGCGATCCGGGTGGTTCGAGGGCTCCTTTAAGGGCGAACCGGGGGTGAGGTATCCGGCTACGCCGAGCGGTCGTCGTCCCCAACCGGGGCGACTGGGACCGGCACTTCTCGGTCGGGCTCGATCATCCTGGGATCATGAGTTTTTGTGGCCATCCGGGCCAAACCGACTCGCCGAAGCAGGTTCCAGAAAGTCTGGTCTATCGATCCAACCGGGATCCCTGCGCTCGGCGACGGCCAGTCCCGGGAAGCTGCTCTCGAGCGGAAACGGTCGCCATCGACGTCTGGAGCTTCCAGAGCAGGTCGGTGAGTCTTCGAACATCTTCGGTCCGCCAGCCTTTAACGAACAGAGCGAATCGCTTCAGACCGAAGTCCACAAGACGACGCAGTTCTTCACAACCAGCCTCTGTGAGAGTCACCTGGAGCGAGCGCCGATCAGCTGGATCCTTGGCAACTTTCACGTATCCCGCGTCCTCCAACTCCTGAATCTGTCGGGTCACGAGGGATGGATGAACCTGCTGGAGGTCCGCGATCTCCGACGGTCGGATGCCCTCGTGATCGGCGATGACCTGAAGCAGGCTAAGAGTGCTGGCGCCCTTTCGCTGGCGTCGTGCCCGCTCGAGCCCGGCGTTCATCGTGAACAGTGCGCCAACCATTGACTCCACATCGCGCTTACTGGGAACCATGACCAGGAGCCTAGTAGTTGATTGACTCAATCAATGCTACACTGCTTGATAACGAAGGGCAGACCATGAATCATCGAGCCAAGGATCCACCGAGAACGCCCGTGCGTAAACGCCGTCGATGGCTTTTGGGCATGGAGCCCATCTTCGAGGGCGGGTGGCTGCACAAGGGTCGGCGAGCGCGCACGTGGGATGTCGAGGATGAGCTAACAGCCCTCGCACTCCTCGGCGACGTAACGATCGACTTAGCAGGCGCGAAGAGTGCCCCAGCTGAGGTTTCGATTCACGCCTATGCGATCTTGCGGGACGTCGACGTGCTCGTCACGCAGGGCACGGAGGTCGAGCTAACCGGTCGTGCCCGCAATGACCACCTGAACAACCACGTTCCGCCTCTCCCTGACGAGCGTTCAGACCGGGTGGTGCGGGTCCGCGGCCACACGCTGCTGGGCGACGTCACGGCACGCATCGCTTAACGTCGCTCATAGATCCACCGACCGCGCCTTTGGTGGCCCAACCCGGGGTAGGCAAAACCACGACCATTCGGTTGATTCTCGGCCTCGACGGTCCTGTGAGGTTGGTGCCGTGCTCACGGCCCGCTCGATAATGACACCGGAAGGCGCAATGCTTTCGTCCGGCTCCCCAGCCGAGAATGCCGGGTACAGGCTGCCCCAAGAGGCCATCACGGATGGCCGTGGGGAGCGCAGAACACCCGCTACCGGGCTGCCAAGCTATGGGCACAGAGCACCCTGGCTCCCCCGTGGATTCGCCAGCTGACCCATCCGGGATCACACGGGCATCGGCGTTATCGGTGGATGGGCCTCGGGCTCACTGATCTGAATCGCAGCGGGTGTGTGGACCCATGGAGGATGTAGATCGCGGATTAGCTTGGTGTGGCGATCACGCAGGATTGCGAAGTTCGAATAGCGACAACGCGGCACCTGTCGAGCCGACGAATTACCCCCTGCGCGCGTGGTCCCTGTCAGCTCACTACGCCGATCGGATCAAACGACCCTCACACGAGAAATAAAAAGGGTCAACGGTCCGCCAGCCGCAAACCCAAAAAAATGTGGTGCGGACGTGGTACGGCCACCTTCTGAAGGGACCCTCTTTTATGCCCGAATACCGCCCTGACCAGGACTTCTGACCAGGACTGACCAGGACTGACCAGGACTTTTCTTGGAGCGGACGACGGGATTCGAACCCGCGACCCTCACCTTGGCAATAAAAGGAGCTCCAACTCCCCTACCTGCACCTTTGCAAATCGACGCAGCGTGATCGGCGTTTTCGACCGACCACAACAGACCGCTATTGACCGTAATTGTCAATGGCGCGTGCGTATTTTGTGGAGCGCGAACCACGGAATCTTGTACCACGTGCACCACATCACAACCCGAGATTGCGCTCCACCGAGCTCATCTTGATGGCCAACCTCAACGGAAACTGCGCTACGGATGCGACGCGTATGAAGCCGAAGTGCTCGTAGAACGAGGCCGCTCGTTCATCCAGCGCGTCGACCACAATCGCCCGGGCCGCCGCGAGCGAATTCGCCGCGAACGCACGGCTGAGGGCATCCCATAGGAGTTCTCCACCTATGCCTCTCCCCTGTGCTTCCCGATCCACTGCAAGGCGAGCGACCAGCACCACGGGGACCACTCGTGGACCACCTCGCGCGACGGACGACGGGAGCTCTTCTTCCTCAACCCGCCCCATGGCCAAGCTGTAGTAGCCGATCACCGGCCGGTCGCCCTCGTGGAGAACAAAGGTTCGGGCGGTGTTCATTCGATCTGCATGTGCCGCGTGATCTCGAAGCCAGTCGTCCAGGGACGCCTGGCCACAATCAAACTGACTGAGATCGTGGACCTCGGAGAGGCGCTCCGAAGTCCATTGGGTCATCGTTGTACAATCCGTCGTTCTCGCCGCGCCAGCCGGGCCAGGGCCGGAATCTCCTCGGCTGGGGTATCCAACCAGCGGTAGAAGGAGTCAAAGACCTCGGGAGGCATCACAACGGTCGACTGATCGGCCATGACCCGTTCTGCAGCGTCGTTGGCCGCGTCGAGCACGAATGCGCTCACTGACTTTCGGGTGACCGATGCCGCCCGCCGGATCCGCTCGGCTGCCTCGGGATCCGCTCGGAGTTCAAGCCGTTCGGTGCGTGTGGGTGTCATCAGAATCCTTCGGTCCATGTACGGTGATTGTACGGAAGTATATCCCTTGGGAGGGCGTCGTCGGAAACACCGGTGTCGGTGTCTAAGCGGGCCGAGGAGGCGTGCAAGACAGCGAGCATTCGCCCTGGTCAGCGGCCGGTCGCGGCGGCGATCTGGGGAGGGGCGAGGGCCATCGTGACAAAAAACTTGGCGATTTCCCTTCGATGTCCTTGCTGCTTTTCCACCCCAAAAACGTCCATCGCGATGATTTCCAGCTCGAGCACCTCACCTTGAGTCCTGTCATCGGCCCAGATGCGGTCCGGAAGCGGGCGGTGCATTCGAAAGCACCGCGCTAACCGTTGAGGACCTGCTCATGCGCTTTGACAGGGCCGGTGTCCCGACACTTGCCGACGAGCTCGGAGCCCTATTCGTGTTCCCGTAGGCTTCGAGTGGGTCGCGACCGCCCTATCCGTCACGCGCAAAAATAAAGGGTCAACGACTCAAGGGCCAAGAAAACACCCGTGGAGCCGGAGCCGCGTCCGGAAAGTGTCGCTAAGGAACCGAAGCCAGTGTGTCGCCCAGGTACCGGAACTTCACATCCACCTGGACTTTCTCTGGAGCGGACGACGGGATTCGAACCCGCGACCCTCACCTTGGCAAATAAAAAGGCCCAACTCCCCCTACCTGCGGCTTTGCAAATCGACGCAGCGTGCTCTGCGTTTTCGATTGACCACAGGAAACCGCTATTGACCGTATTTGTCAATGGCGCGTGGTATTTCCGTGGAGCGGGTGCAACGGAATCCCGTACCACCTGCACCACAGTTCGCCGCTATCAGGGTGTTCTGAACAGACACTCCGGCAAGCCTTCCGAGCCTGCGAAATCGCCAAGCGGGGCAGCGCGGGCCCGTCTTCGCCCGAAATCCTTGGCCACACGCCCTCGTCAGAACCCTTGAGGAGAGCGCTGACGGACCGCATAGTCCACTAAAACTGTTCTTCGCTCGGGCTGCTGATTGTTCCGGAGATCCCGAGGGCCGAGGCGGGGTTGTAGGTGGCGACGCTTGGTGCACTCACTGCTGAAGTCGCGCCAGTAGGGCTGCCCAGCGTGATGGTGAGCGTGTTGATGCCATCCCAGTGAATGGTGGAGTCGGTGAAATCGACCGTGCCGGTGGCGTAGCCAAGTTGGCCGAGATCGATCCAACCGAAGTTGAAGTCTCCTTCGCATGCCGTGTCGAAGACGGCGAAGGAGTCGAATCCTGACTGCGCCTGTATGGCGGCGTAGACATTTGAACCACTCAGGTCAGGATGCGATGCCGTCGTCCACAAGGAGCAGAACGAGCTGGCTGCCGGAGGCGTGGAGTAGGTCACGATGACCTGGTCACCCTGATCGGGCTTCCCCGGTGTGCCTGTGCCGTTCACGATGCGCAGCGTGGATGGCACGCCCGGGGTCACTGCGGCTGAGGGCGTTGAGGCGGGACTCGTTCCCGCTTTGTTGGTGGCGGTGACCGTGAAGGTGTAGGCGGTGCCATTGGTCAGCCCGGTAATGGTTTGCGACGTGGCCGACGAGGCGAAGGTCCGCGGGGCTTGGGCCACGCTGTCGCTATATGGCGTCACGGTGTACGAGGTTATGGAGGCTCCTCCGTCGTACGGTGCGGACCATGACACCGACGCTTCGCCGTTCCCGGCCATGGCGCTCACCCCCGTTGGAGCCGCCGGAACCGTCGGTGGTGCTCCTGGGATGGTTGTCGCGACAGTGGCATTGGTAGTAGTCGTCGATTTATCCGATCCACCGCTTCCCGACCCCTTCGGGTGGGGGACCGTCGGGTCCGTTGACCCCGAGGCTCCCCCTGTGTTTGTCGATCCCGAGGGCGGTGTGTTGCCCCCGGCCGACGGACCCCCGGCGCCGTTCGTCGTCGTTTCCCCTTCCGAGGCCACATTCCCCGAGCCTGTCGGAACAACCGGGTGACGGATATGGGGCTGTGTGATCGCTTGGGCCGTGCTCTGCAGTGTTCCCACCGTGACGGCCCCGGCCACGACGAAGGCGGCAGCCCCTACTCGACCAAGAGCCGAGACCCCCTGCCCGAGTCGGGGAATGCTGTCGACGAAAGGGACCGAGCCCAACCAGGCCAGGGGTCCAGCGGCCGGGCGCAGATGTCCGATCGAGACATCGAGGAAGGCACGCACGACGTGGGGATCGAACTGGGAACCGGCACAGGTGGCCAGTTCGGCACGGGCTGCCTCGGGGCTCATGGGCCGCTTGTAGCTCCGGACGCTGGTCATGGTGTCATAGCAGTCGGCCACGGCCACGATCCGGCCCCCGAGGGAGATCTCTTCTCCCGCCAGCCCGTACGGGTAACCGGCGCCGTCGTACCTCTCGTGGTGTTCGGCAATGGTGCTGGCCCACTGCCCCAGCCAACTGGCCAGCGGTGCGGTCAGCTTGGCCCCTTCGAGTGGGTGGTTCTTCATGACCATCCACTCGTCGTCATCGAGCTTGTCTGGCTTGTTCAAGATGTGGGGGTGAACGGCCAGCTTGCCGATGTCGTGGAGAAGTGCAGACCAACGCAGGCGGTCCCGGTCTGCGCTCGGCAGATCGAGTTCGTCGGCGATGAGATCGGTGTAGGCGCGCACTCGTTCGCCGTGCCCTCGGGTGCGCCGATCATGGGCATTGAGGGCCCCGGCCAGGGCGAGAATCTTCTCGGCGGCCACCACGGGCTCGTCCTCGATTCCCTGGGTCCGGGCCTCCTCCACTCGGCGGGCGAGGTCGCGGGTATTCCCCGCCTTTCGGGCTACCGCCAGGCGCTTGGGGGCCCGGTCGGGGAAGACCATCGTCATCTTCAGCAGCACCGCCAGCGGCAGCGCCCGTCGGGCCAGGCGGTCGGTCGCCACCAGCACAACAGTCGGCACGGCCAGAACGGTGACCCACCACCCCACCAACCAGCCGGTGTTATGCGGGCGGGGAAGGAGATGGGCCGTGATCGTGGCGGAGACGATCGACAGGGCGATGGGAAAGACGAAGACCGCCACGCTCACAAGCGCGGACAGGACGGGGTGACCGCTCCAGCGATCGTCTGCCGCGGCACCCGAGGCATCATTGCGGATGGACACCATCAGGCCTTCTGAGTCCCCTCTTCCGATTAGCGCCCGCGTTCCAGCCGAGCGGGCTGATAATCCAATATCGACGCATCACCGCCGGAGGTTGAGACGAGGGTCCGTGGCCCCAACAACCGCTGGAATCCGGTCTGATCCAGCACCTTTGAGAGGACGGGCGGTCTTTTGCCGAGGCGAGTCAAAGAGTGCTGACCATGCGAACAGCCCACCAGTTCCAACCCGGGATTCTCACAAATGGCGACTACGGACCTTCGGCCGAACGTTGTCCGTCGTCCATAGGCCGACGGGTTGTGTTCGCGAAGCGTTGGCCGTGGCCTCCATGAGGCGGCGGGCTCGATCATCTGGCCTCAAAGGGTCGGGATGCCTTCGCGCTTTGGTCGTAGCGCTCCGATTGCCGGGGTGTTCGGAAGGTGAAGCGCGTCAACGATTCCTGGCTCAGCGGCGCATACCCAAGGGATGGCGTTGACCGCTCGCATCCCTGTTGCGAGGAGGCCGTGAGGAGTAGAGTCCTCGTTGGCGTTGAACCCGACTTCGAATTCCGCATCGAAACTCGGTTCACCTTCGATGATGACGCGCCAGACGCCGTCGATCCCGCCGGCACGGCTCTTGGGCCAGTCCGGCGCGGCGTCGCTGCACATGCGGTCGATGTGCTCTATCGTTATCGCCTCCTCTCCAGCGACGACACCGATGCATCGGAACCAGATTGCACCCACCGTCCCTGGCTCGATCACACCGGTACCGGTCTCGAGTCGACGTGGTGCGGGAGCGAACTGACAGGACTCTCGGATCTCATCCACCTGCACTCCGAGCGCCTCCGCGACCATTGTGACAGCGGCGCCCCAACCGAATTTGATGACTCCGGGGATCATGACCCCACCTTGGTAATCAAGCGGTTGGCCGAAGCCAAAGAGTTCTCGCATCTCATAAACCAGGTTGTCGCGGGAATAGTCGGTGATCTCAAGCCCCCGAATCGAATACACGCGACTCGACATGGACGTCAGCGCGACAGCGAACAGGTCGCACCCGAAACCAGGCTCGATGCCCGTGGAGTAGATCGAGCTGTGACCTCTCTTGGCAGAGTCGCTGATGCGAGTCACCGTGGACTCGCGCATGGATCCCCGCGGATATACCAGACCGGGAAGCGATGTGGTCACTATGTTCTTTCCGGCTTCGAGAATGCGGCAGAAGTCTTCAATTGCCTCCCGGGGCCGGTTGGTGGCAGGTCCGGTATAGACGACACAGTCTGCATTGCCTTCGAGTATCGCTTCCTTGTCGCGCGTCGATATCACTCCGAGGGGATCAATCTCGGCGAGGGCCCCGGCGTCCAGGCCATCCTTCGATTCTGAATGGACCCAGACGCCGACAAGGTCGAGGTTCGGTCGATCGGCGATGGTTCTGATTGCGAGCTTGCCGACACGCCCAGTCGCCCACACGACGACCTTGTACCTTCGTTCGGGTGAATCGACCGGGTTCTGGATCATCGTGCGCTCCTTCGCATCGCTCTCATACTTGGTCGCAGCGATAGACCTGTCAGCTGCGCGGGGAAGTTTCACGATGTCCGCGGCTTTCGAGATGCAGGGTCAGCAGATCAACGAGCGCACGACGCTCGTGCGTGAAATCAAGTGGCTCTCTGACGACCATCTGTGCCAAGGCGAGTCCGCGCAGAGCGGCCCAGAACAGATTGCCAATTGCCTGGCGCCTTCGTCCCCGACCGAGCGGATCGAGAGCACGCCCGAGACGGGCCAACTGGTCCCCGAGATCAGCTAGGTGCTCGTCAAGACTTGGTTCACGGCTCGCCCGCGTGGCGACGAGGATCTCAAACGCTGCGAGCGATGCCGGATTGCTGAATGCGTTCCAGCCGGCGTCGACAATGGCCTTTACACGTTCGCGCATCGAACCGACCGGTACTTCCACATCGTCGATCGCCTCATGCAAGAGGTCGTAGCCGTGGTCGACCACCGCCATGAGTACGGCATTACGATCGCCGAAATGATACTGGATGACACCCCAGGTCACCCCCGCCCGTTCGGCGATATGACTTGCGGATATAGACGCGAAGCCCTCTTCGCGGACACATCGGATTGTCTCGTCAATGATGAGCTGACGGGTACGGTCGCCTCGGATCTGGCCTTTGACAGCTCTTCGCGTGGGAGCGGTCCGACGTCTGTGGTGAGCATCAAGGTTCGTCATCGCATGAGCCCACGTACCTGCGATACTGGTAGGTCGCGCAGTGAGACGAGGCCAGGTGGAGCGGCGCACACCACCGGAATGGCGTTTACCGCCTTCATGGCGGTGGCAATCACGCCCGCCTCGTTGTGGTCCCTTCCTCCGAGACCGACATGGGTGTTGATCTCGACCCCAGGTCGACCGGCCACGACGACTCGGTGCACGCCGGAACGACCCTCGGGTGGGAAGGGCCACTCGGGCGCTGCCGCCTGGGTCAGACGGTTCACGTGTTCCATCGTGATCACGGTGCGGCCGTCTACGACGCCCTCGACGCCGAACCGGACTGCGGCGACCCGTCCCGGATCGACGTGCATCATGGTGCAGTCGATGGGCTCGGTTGCCGTCCACCGTTCCACTCGTTCGCTGATCTCCTCGAGCTGGATCCCGAGTTCATGGGCCAACAGCTGGACCGGTCCACCCCAGATGGACCGCAGCACGCCGGGCAGAAACAAGGGCGGGACGTGGTTGTGTGGCGCGCCGAACCCGAAGCTGGCACCAGTGAATCCGGCGTCGTCATACGAGCCGTAATCGCAGATCTCCTGCACGAGAACGTGGTCTGCCCGCTCCACCAGGCTGAGGGCGGCCAGGGGCAGAAGATCACCCGAAAACCCCGGATCGATGCCGTTGATGTACATCGTGGACCCTCCCTCTACGCAGGCGCGCTGGAGAGGATCTCGCAGCCAAGCGTCGGCGTGCGGGGGGTAAACGAGCCACACCAGCGATGTTCCAACGACGTTGGTGCCGGTCCTCAGGAATGCCGTCAGCTCCTTGAGCGCCCCATCGGGACGCGTCTCGGCTTGCGATGTGTATACGACGCAGTCCGCTCTCAGCTCGACCAGTGCCACCAGGTCGTCGGTTGCGACCACTCCGGTGGGCTCTGCAAGTCCGCACAGCTCCGCTGCGTCGAGCCCGACCTTGGTAGAACTCGCCGCATGCACTCCGACGAGCTCGAGCCCGGGCCGCTCGATGATGGCTCGTAGCGAGTGTCGACCGACATGCCCGCTGGAGAACTGCACCACTCGTAGTGTCACAGCGTCCTTCTTCAGAGCAAGTCAGTGATGGTCTTAAGCCCGGATTCGTACAGGACACCGGGCAGCATGCCACCATCGATTTCAATCGTCGTGCCGTTGATGTAATCAGCCTCGCCGCTACACAAAAAAACACAGGCCCGACCGACCTCACTCGGCTCGCCGGCGCGCCCGAGCGGCACGCGCTCGAAGTATGCCGAACCCGTCTGATCATCGGGAGGCAGCACGAACGCACGGAAGTTTTCGGTCATCGTGGGTCCGAGCGCGAGACAGTTGACACGAGCCTTCGGCCCCCATTCCTCCGCCAACGAACGAGTCAAGTGGTTCAGTCCGGACTTGGCCGCGCCGTACGACACGAGCGTCGGGCTACCAGCTGGATGGCCGGCGCCACTCGAGATGTTGATGATCGATCCGGTTCCGTTCTGCTCCCGCATCTGACGGTAGGCGCGAATGGCGAACCACAACGGACTGATGAGGTTCATCTGCACCGCGAAAGCATGGAAGAAAATGGTGCGTTCGAACTCGTCACCACTGCGCGGTGTGCCCTGGATTTTTTGAACGAGCTCCGGAACCGCCTCGACGTGCGGCGTCGGTACGGTTCCACCGGCGTTGTTCACGAGGATATCGAGACGGCCATAAGCGTCGACCACGCGCTGCACGAAAGCGTCGATCGCCTTATGGTCGGCCTGATCGCATACCCACTGTTCGGACCGGTCCACCCCTCCGGGCACGGTGTCGGCGTCGGGAAGGCCCGGCAACTCGGACCGAGAGCACCCCACGACCGTCGCTCCGGCGAGCAGAAGCTCGCGGGCGATGCCGACGCCCACGCCGCGACTCGTCCCGGTGACTCTCGCGACCTTGCCGTCGAGCGAACCCATCCGACTCCTCACAATGATTGATATCTCTATTACATTGTAGAGCCTATGATTATTTCGTTCGAGAATCAAGGGAAGGAACCCTGCATCTCCGCCCAGCGACCAAGCCAGCGCCTTTGAGGCTCAAGTGAAAGCAGCAGCGATGACAACTCGACCAAACCTCCACCACGTCGTGTTCTGCGTGGAACCCGACCATCAGGACGCGGCGGCGGACGTCTGGCGCACGCTCGGCTTCGAGTTCGTCGAGATCCTGCTCGAGGACGTCTCTCTTCGCGTGCTTCTGGACTGGACGCGGGGAATCGAGATCGTCTCGCCCACGACGAGCGACGCGACCGTGTGTCGGGCGCGTTCGTTCCTCAACGAGCAGGGAGAAGGCGTCTATGCAGTCGTGGTCCGCACCGACGCGATCAGCGCTGCGACTGAGAGTGTGCGGAGCTATGGCGTCGAACTGACCTACCGGCAGAGCCGGAGTGCAGACAGCTACACGCTTGAGGAAGCGCAGTTCGCACCGGTGTTCGGGATGCCGATCACACTCCTCCAGACAGACCTCGCCGGGTAACGGTGATGCTTCACCGTGGATCGGTCGACAGCGGACGCTAAGTCTTAGGCCCTTCTCCGGATTGCCCGTTGTCGAACATATGTCTGAACTTTAGTCTCCCGTCGATCCTCTCGCTCGAAGGATCTCGAGGTGCTGACCTCCGCAGCCAGGTTCCCCACCCGACGACGAGACGCGAAAGCGGCTCGTGCTCAGCGTCCTGCAGCACCTCCGCCTCGCACGTGAACGTCTTTCCGACCCTCTCGTCCAAGCCGACCACAGCCAATTGCTACCGGAGCTTGCCTATCTGGAGCAGTCGCTCCACGCGCCACACCAGCTGCCCGAACGGCCGCCGATTCACGAGTGGCATCCTTCAGGTGCAAATATGGTGCGGCATGGTCCTAGACGCGCTGCAGAGGGCCAGTTACAGCCACTCGCACTGCTTCTACCTGGACTTTTGTGAAGCCTCGGTACCCGAGCGACGTTCTGGCTCCGGTTGCTGGGCGACAGGAGGTCGAAGGTTCTAGGCCGCATTGACACGGTCCGGTCTACCACCAGGGTTTCCGAGAGCACCGTGCTCCTTTCCTCGGTCATGGCGTTTGGGGTGGGTGCGCAGGAGCTTTCCCTCCAGCGAGATCGAGACGGTGTCACGGGTGATCGTGAGCTCGACCGAACGCTTTCGATAGGCGTTACCCACCCGATACTGGGTGCCGGCGAAGCTCACCGATCCTTGACCGTTCACCTTGCGGATCACCACCGGGCCGGCCGGAGCGGGGTCTGAGGCACTGATGGCGGATCGGTGCAGGCGCATCTCCTCGTCGAGCAGATGACGCCGGGCGTGGGTGGCTACGAGCACGCCGTCACAGAAGACCTCGAGCAGTCCGTCACGACTGAACACCTCGACGGTCTGGCCCGAGAGGTGGCGCCCCACGTGGTACTTGAAGCGGAGCACGTCGATCTTGCCGCTTTGATGCACACGCCGAAGCAGGCGGGTCTCACCCGCACGCGTGGGCGGGGACGAGGAGCCGCCTTCGTCCTCCGGGGGCTCGCGCCGGGCCAGGGCGAAGCGAGTGATGGGAGGCCGGTCGCCGAGACTCTGGTGCTCTCGGGTGTGGTTGTAGTCCGACACCCATGCGTCGATGGCACCTTGGGCCTCTTCGATCGACGCGAAGACCTTGTCGTCCAAGAACTCGCGCTTCAAGGTCTTGTGGAAGCGTTCCACCTTCCCCGTGGTGGTGGGCGACCCGGGCGCAGTGAGCAGATGCCGGATGCCGTGCTCGGAGCAGATGCGGTCGAAGCGCACGAGGCCCTTTCCCGGCCCAAAACGCCCGGTGAACACCTTGCCGTTGTCCGACAAAATCGCCTCGGGCCGACCGTGGCGACCCATGGCCCCGAGCAGCGCCTCGCACACCGGCGTGGCCGTGGCCCGCTCCACCACCTTGGCGCACACGCAGAACCGGGAATAGTCGTCGATGCCGGTCACCACGCTCGGACGTGATCCGTCGGCCAGGCGCACGCCCAAGGTGATGTCCATCTGCCACAGCTCCATAGGCCGAGAGCGCTCCCAGCGCTTGTAGTCACTGGGCTTGCGCTTTCTTGGCTTGGGCTCGAGGAGCACGTGGCGCACCAGACAGCGATAGATGGCCGATCGCGACGGGAGCGGTTGCACCCCCGCTCGTGTCAACCGGCTCAAGATGGTGCGCGGCCCCCACTGTGGGTGGAGCCGTCGCATCTCGAGCACCTTGGCCTCGATGTGCGGCGGCATCTGATGGGGGCAGGTGTCGGGCCTGGAGCTCTTGTCGACGAGCCCCGCCAGCCCTGAGGTCGCGTAGCGACGCAGCCACGTGTGCACGGTCTGGCGACCGACGCCATAGCGCCGGGCGACATCGGTCACGCTCGCCGCACCTTCGAGTACTTCGAGCACGGCCTTATAGCGCTGTTCCACGAGCCCCAGCTCCACCAGCACGACGGATCCCTCCTTGGTCGTGGACGTGATCGTCCCCAGCCAAGAACCATCGAGCCTGCTGAGCGCGGATGAGGTGTCGCCCACCTACCGGAGCCAGTGTCGCCCAGGTACCGGAGCCGCGTCCGGAAAGTGTCGCTAAGGAACCGAAGCCACTGTGTCGCCCAGGTACCGGAACTTCACACTGACCTGGGGTTTCTTTGGAGCGGACGACGGGATTCGAACCCGCGACCCTCACCTTGGCAAGGTGATGCTCTACCAGCTGAGCCACGTCCGCTTGTTGGCACAGATCCTAGCAACGACGCAGACGCCTGACCCACTGCCCTCGGGTCTTTGTCGACCTCCCGAGCGGGACCCAGATGACCACAGGGCTGGTCAGGCCCAGTGCCGTCCGTTCCGTTCGGCGGCCTTCACGAGCTCGGTAAAGGCGTCGGTCAGGAGCTCCCCGAGGTGGGCGACTTCGGGGACGAGCTCCCTGCAGCCGAGAATGCCGACGTAGAGGTTGCCCTCGTAGCTGGCGACCGTCACGTTGAGGCCTACGCCTTCGATCAGGGGTCCCATCGGATAGAGGGCCACCAGCCGTGCCCCCGCGCACCACAACGCGAAGTCCGGGCCCGCGATGTTCGACACGAGGACGTTGAACAGCGGGGGCAGATGATCGAAGAGCCGGAGGTTGCCGGCCAGGCGAGCTACCCGGGAGGACAGAGCGGGGAACGCCAACTGCGCCCAGCCCTGAATGAGCTCTTGGGACAGGACGCGAGCCTGGTCCTTGGCCAAGCGAGTCCCCGCGGCAATCGTGGTGTACCGCTCGACGGGGTCGGCGATCTGGGTGGCGAGGGATACGAGCATGGCCGACACCTTGTTGCCAAGCTCACCGCGATCCGCTTCGGTTCGTCTCGACATCGGCACCATGGCTACGACGGAGTCCTCGAGCCGCTCCCCGCGCTCGGCCAGCAGCCGACGCAAGGCGCCCGCCACGGCGGCAAGGACCACGTCGTTGACGGTTCCACCGAAGACGTGGCGCACCGTTCTGATCTCGTCCAAAGGAACCTGAGCAAAGGCAAAGCGCCGATGGGGCGACAGGGCGCCGTTGAGCGACGTGCGGGGAGCTCGGAACGGTGCCGGTGGGGGCACAACGTCGTCTTCCTCTCGCAGACGACGATTGCGCTCAGCGAGGTCGTGGACCGCACCGAGGGTACGCCGTAGCACGCCCGCGGTGCGCTCTGGCTGGCGAACGAGCGACGACATGGCCGAACCGATCAACTCTGTCTCGGTGGGGATCGGTTCCGGCCGCCACGGTCGACGCGGCGGCGAGACCACACGCGGCACCGGCCCCGAGTCGAGGAAAGACGCCACGACCTCGAACCCCGAAGAACCGTCGAAAAGGGCGTGGTGGACCTTGGGGACCACGGCGACGTGGCCCGACTCGAGCCCCTCGACGACGTGCATCTCCCACAACGGGCTGTTCTGGTCCAACGGTCGGCCGGCCAGATCGGCGACGAAGGCGGCGAGCTCCCCGGGCCCGCCCGGCGCGGGGAGACTGGCGCGACGAAGGTGGTAATCGAGTTCGAAGTTGGGGTCTTCCACCCACACCGGGTGGTGCAGCCCGAAGGGCACTCGCACCACGCGCCGTCGCAACGGCTGAACGAGGTGGATCCGCTCCTCGATGATGGTGCGTAGCCTGTCGAAGAATCGCGTCGGGATGTCATCCCCTGTGTCAGGTGACGAGGGGTCGAAGACCATGACCGCTCCCACCTGCATGTGCATGGTGTCGGTTTCAAGGGCCAAGAAGGCAGCGTCCATCCCGGTCAGGCGGTCCATCATCGGGCCTTGTCGCCACAGCACATCGAAGAAGAACCTCCGGTCATCGACCGGTGTGACCGAAGCCGCCCAGGCCGCGACTCGAGTCGGGGAGCTCCCCTTCGGCCACTTCCACGAACTTGGCCTCCTCCACCGCCTGGATGACCAGTTGGGCGATGCGGTCACCCCGGTGGACCTCGTAGGGGGTCGAAGGATCGGTGTTGACCAGCAGGACACGGAGTTCGTCCCGGTAGCCGGCGTCGATGAGGCCGGGCGTGTTCAGACAGGTCACGCCGTGGCGAAGGGCAAGCCCGCTCCTGGGCTGCACGAATCCGGCGTAGCCCGGAGGAAGGGCCAGGGCGATACCCGTGGGCACGAGCGCCCGTCCCCCGCCGGGAGCGAGCACGACGTCCTGGCGCGCGTGAAGGTCGGCCCCGGCATCGCCCTGGCGCGCATAGGAGGGCGCGGGCAGGTCGGGGTCGAGGAGGACGAGGGGGACCTCGAGCACCGCATGACCCTATCGTCCGTGCCCCGGGCAACGCCCAGTGGAGGGGGCTGAGGCACTCCTCGGTCCACCGGTAGCATCCCCGGGGTGCTCGTATGGATGGATCTCGAAATGACCGGGCTCGACCCGGCTCACCACGTCATCGTGGAGATCGCCACTCTCGTCACCGACGACGACCTGGCCGTGATCGCCGAAGGCCCCGATCTCGTGGTGCACGCCGAGCCCGAGCAGCTGAGCGCCATGGAGCCCGTGGTTCGGGAGATGCACACGCGGTCGGGCCTGTTGGCGGCGATCGAAGCGTCCACCCTGACCCTCGAAGAGGCCGGGAACCAGACCCTTCAGTTCCTCAAGAAGCATGTCCCGGCCAAAGGCTCGGTCCCGCTGTGCGGGAACTCCATCGGGACCGATCGCCGTTTCCTGGCGGCGCAGCTCCCCGAGATCGAGAACTGGCTGCATTACCGCTCCGTGGACGTCTCGACGGTGAAGGAGCTGTGCCGGCGCTGGTATCCCGAAATCCTGGCTAAGGCCCCCGCCAAGAAGACCGCGCATCGGGCCTTCGACGATGTGCTCGAGTCCGTGGCCGAACTGGCCTTCTACCGCAAGGACATCTTCGCCCCCACGCCCGAAGCCGATCCGCCTTCGACGGCGCCGGCGTAGCCGACGGTCGCCGGGCGTTCGCACCAAGAACGACAAAGGAGCGAAATGGATCTCCGCACCCTGGGCCGCACCGGCATGCGAGTCTCTCCTCTGTGCCTCGGGGCCATGATGTTCGGCGCGTGGGGGAACTCGGATCACGATGACTGCGTGCGGATCGTTCACGGCGCGCTGGATGCCGGGATCAACTTCATCGACACCGCGGATGTGTACTCCGGTGGCGAGTCCGAAGAGATCGTGGCCAAGGCTCTGGCCGGGGGTCGTCGTGATGGTGTGATCCTGGCGACCAAGGTCCACGCCCCGATGGGTGCGGACCCCAACATGACAGGCAATTCGCGGCGCTGGATCATGCGCGAAGTCGAGTCCAGCCTGAAGCGGCTCCGCACCGACTGGATCGATCTCTACCAGATTCATCGGCCCGACCCCACCTGTGACATCGACGACACCTTGGGCGCCCTTTCGGACCTGGTCCACCAGGGGAAGGTGCGCGCCATCGGCTGCTCGACCTTTCCGGCCGACTTCATCGTCGAAGCCCACTGGGTGGCCGAGCGTCGCGGCCGCGAACGCTTCGAGTGCGAACAACCGCCCTATTCGATCCTGGCGCGCCAAGTGGAAGCTGCGGTGTTGCCGGCCTGTCAGCGCTACGGGATGGGCGTCATCGTGTGGAGCCCTCTCAACGGCGGATGGCTCACCGGCCGCTACCGCAAGAACGAGGCCATGCCCGAGGGCGGACGGGCCAGCCGTATGCCTGACCGGTTCCTGGCGTCGCGCCCCGAGGTGGCGGCCAAACTCGAGGCCGTGGAGGCCCTGATCGACGTGGCCGACAAGGCCGACCTGACGCTCACGCACATGGCCCTGGCGTTCGCGCTGACGCACCCCGCCGTGACCTCGGCCATCATCGGCCCTCGCACCATGGACCAGATGACCACCACCCTGGGAGCACTCGAGGTGGCCCTTTCCGACGAGGTGCTGGACCAGATCGACACCATCGTGAGGCCGGGGACGACCGTCGACCCTTCTGATGCGGGATGGACGCCACCCCCTGTTGCGGACTCCTGGCGGCGGCGCCGACCGCTGGCCACCCGGACCGCCACGCGCTGAGCACCCGAAAGAGCACGTCGCCATGCCCGAGGCCCCTTCCATGTCGATCGAGGAGGCGACGCGGACTCTGACCGGTCCCGGTCAGATGTTCGAGATGGAGGAGGTCGAGATCCGGGGCGTCATGACACGGGTCTGGAAGAACTGCCCGGACAGCCTGCGCGCGGTGTTGGAGCTCTCCCGGGGACACGGCGACAACGACTACCTCGTCTACGAGGACGAACGCACCACGTACGAGGAGAACTTTCGCATCGCCGCCACCATCGCCCATGCCCTGCGAGCCCGCTTCGGCCTCGAGCGCGGTGACCGCATCGCCATCGCCATGCGCAACCTCCCCGAGTGGGCCATGGCGTTCTGGGGGGCGTCCGCCGCCGGTGGCGTGGTGGTGCCGCTGAACGCGTGGTGGACGAGCCCCGAGCTCCATTACGGATTGGCTGACTCCGGCACCAAGGTCGCCTTCGTCGACGCCGCTCGGCTCGAGCGTCTGGAACCACATCTCGCCGAGCTCCCCGATCTTCGGGCCGTGGTGGTGACCCACGAGGACCGCACCGAGGTTCCTGCGCTGCTGCACACGCCCGTCCCGGTGCTCTCGTTCTCGGAGCTGATCGGCACACCGGCGGCTGATGTCAGCCTGCCCGATGTGGTGATCGAGCCCGAAGACGACGCCACCATCTTCTACACCTCGGGCACGACCGGGAAGCCCAAGGGTGCGGTGGGAACGCACCGCAATATGGGCACCAACCTCATGAGCCTGTTCTTTCTCAACACCCGCGCGGGCCTGCGCTCACCGCGCCGGGTCGAACCGAGAGACACCGAACAAGGACATCCGGGCGCCTACCTCCTGTCTGTCCCGCTGTTTCACGCCACCGGATGTCATTCGGTGCTGGTGGCCAACAGCGCGGCGGGCAACAAGCTCGTGATGATGCACCACTGGGACCCCGAGCGCGCCCTCGAGCTCATCGAGCGCGAACGGATCGTCACTTTCGGCGGCGTACCCGCCATGGTCATGCAGGTGATCGACTCCCCCGACTTCGCTTCACGAGACACGTCGTCGATCCGAGGGGTCGCGTACGGCGGAGCGCCGGCTCCTCCCGACCTCGTCCGACGCATCAAGGAGCACTTTCCCGTGAGCGCAGCCTCCAACGGGTATGGGTTGACCGAGACGTCGTCGGTGACGACGATGAACAGCGGTGACGACTACGTGCACAAGCCCGACAGCGTCGGCCCGCCCGTCCCGGTGTGCGACGTCCGGGTGGTGCCCGACGGATTTGCCGGTGACGAGCCCACTGACGACCTGCCCACGGGTCCCACCGTCACCGGCGAGCTGTGGATCAAGGGCCCGAACATCGTGCGCGGCTATCACAACCGACCCGAGGCCACCGCGGCCACGTTCACCAAGGGATGGCTCCACTCCGGAGATATCGCCCGAATCGACGCAGACGGCTTCGTGTACATCGTCGACCGCGCCAAGGACATGGTGATCAGAGGCGGTGAGAACGTGTACTCGGTGGAGGTGGAGGCTGCCTTGTTCGAACATCCAGCAGTCGCTGACGCCGCGGTGATCGGCGTGCCCCACGAGGTCCTCGGTGAAGAGGTGGGCGCCGCCGTTGTGCTGCGGCCCGGCTCGAAAGTGACCGCCGAGGAGCTCGCCCGCCATGTGAAGGAGCGCCTGGCCGGCTTCAAGGTGCCGACGCACTTCTGGTTCCGCTCCGAGCCGCTCCCCCGCAACCCCCAGGGCAAGGTCCTGAAGCGAGAGCTCCGCGACGCCTTGGTGGGCCCGGGATCAGCCGGGCCGGGGACGTCGCAGGAATCTGACTGACATGGGGCTCCTGCAAGGACAACGGGCCGTGGTGACAGGAGGCGGGTCGGGCATCGGACGCGCCACATGCCGCCGCTTCGCCGCCGAAGGAGCCGCCGTGGCGGTCCTGGACATCGACGGGGACGGCGCCAAGGAGACGGCCGAGGAGATCGACGGCCTGGCCGTGGTGGTGGACGTGACCGACGCCGAGGCACTGCGTATCGCCGTCGACACGGCCGCGGGCCACCTCGGAGGGCTCTCGATTCTCATGAACAACGCCGGAGGGAGCACCATGGTCGGCCTGGCCGACTGGGATCCCGACGAGTGGGACCGGATCGTGCGCCTCAACCTGACCGGCGTATTCAACGGCATGCGCGCCGGGGTCCCCCATCTCCTCGCCGGCGGCGGGGGTGCCGTCGTGAACACCGCGTCCATCAGCGCCACCCGACCCTCGGCGGGCGAGACGCCGTACTCGGCGGCCAAGGCAGGGGTCATGGCGCTGACCGCATCGGCGGCGCTGGAGTACGGACCGGTCATCCGCGTCAACGCCGTGGCACCGGGCATGATCCGCACCAACCTGACGCGGCCCCTCCTCGAGATCGTGCCCGACGCCGACGCCCACTACTCACGGGTGACCCCGGCGGCCCGGGTCGGGGAGCCCGAAGACGTGGCGGACGTGGTGCTGTTCCTCTGCTCGGACCTGGCCCGGTTCATCACCGGGCAGACGATCGTCGTCGACGGCGGCATGACACTTCACGGCGCCGGCGTCGATGGCCTCTTCGACCGGTTCTTTCGCGGCGGACACCCCCACCAGCGCTGAGCCCCTCGATGTCGTGTCCCCCGGCTCGGGCCCACCGGGGCAACCCGGCCCGCGCCGTGGCTGCCCGTGCCGTTGGCCTACGCTGCGCACGACCGTACGCCCGGCGACGAGGTGACAGCGCGTGATCGAGGCCAGGGGTTTGACCAAGCGCTACGGGGGCACCCTGGCCGTCGACGGCTTGTCGTTCGATGTGCGGCCCGGCCAGGTCACAGGCTTCCTCGGTCCCAACGGGTCGGGGAAATCCACCACCATGCGCATGGTGATGGGGCTCGACCGCCCCGACGGCGGGAGCGTGAAGATCGACGGCCGCCGCTACCACGACCTGCCCTGGCCGCTGCGCGAGGTCGGCGGCCTGCTCGAGTCGAAAGCCGTGCACCCGGGCCGCAGCGCCTACAACCATCTGTGGGCCCTGGCCCAGACCAACGACATTGCACCGGGGCGCGTCGACGAGCTCCTCGAACTGGTGGGGCTGTCCGGGGTGGCCCGCAAGCGGGCCGGGAAATTCTCCCTCGGTATGACCCAACGGCTCGGCATCGCCGCCGCCCTTCTCGGCGACCCCGGCGTGCTCCTGTTCGACGAGCCCATCAACGGGCTCGACCCCGAGGGGATCTTGTGGGTGCGGACGCTGCTCAAGCGTCTGGCATCCGAAGGACGTGCGGTGTTCGTGTCGAGCCACCTCATGAGCGAGATGGCGCTCACTGCCGACCACCTGGTCGTGATCGGCCGGGGCAAGCTCATCGCCGACCAGCCCGTGGCCGCGTTCGTGGCCCAGAGCTCGAGGGCTTCGGTCCGGGTGAGGACCCCGAGACCCGATCCGCTCATCGCAGCCTTGACCCAGGCACGAGCAACCCTCCAGGCCGAGCCCGACGGGACGCTCGTCGTCAGCGGGCTCACGGCCGCCGCCATCGGCGATCTCGCCGCCGAGCTGGGCATCGCCCTGCACGAGCTGTCTCCCCACGCCGCCTCGCTCGAGGAAGCGTTCATGGAGCTGACCCACGAGAGCGTCGAGTTCCGCGCCGAGGATGTCCCCCCGTCTCACGCCCCGGCGACCGAGGTGCGGCCCTGATGGTGACCACCTCGCCCAGGATGCGGGCTCTCCCCCCCGGCCGCTACCGCTTCTGGGGTGTGCTGCGCGCCGAGTGGACCAAGATCCGGACGGTGCGATCCACCGTTTGGTGCGTGCTGGCCACCGTGGTGGCCGGGATCGGCATCGGCATCCTGGCCAGCGCCAGTGAGGCCTCGCGCTGGCGCAACGGCGGGGTCATCGACATGGTGCTGTTCGACCCGACCAGCGTGAGCCTCACCGGGCTCATCTTCGGGCAGCTCGCCATGGGAGTCCTCGGGGTACTCACCATGAGCGCCGAGTACGGATCGGGCTCCATCCGCGCCACCCTGGCGGCGATCCCCCGCCGTCCGGTGGTGCTCGGAGCCAAGGCCGTCATCTTCGGGGGGGTGGCGTTGGTCGTCAGCGAGGCCGTGTCCTTCGCCGCGTTCTTCGTGGGCCAGGCCATCATGTCGGGATCCGCTCCCACCGCCACACTGTCGGACCATGTGGTGCTGCGCGCCGTCATCGGCGGCGGCCTCTTCCTCACCGTCCTGGGTCTCTTCGCCCTCGGCTTGGCCACGATCATCAGGCACACAGCTGGATCCATCACCACCTTCGTGGCCATCTTGCTCATCCTGCCCCTGATCGATGCGGCCTTCCCGGCCAAGATCGGCTGGCCCATCGCCCGCTACCTGCCTGCCCAGATCGGGGCCGGCATGACGAGCACCAAGTCGGTGGGCAACCACGTCAGCTTCTTGCCGTCGTTCCCCTTCTGGCACGGCTTCGCGCTCCTGTGCGCCTACGCCATCGGATCCCTCGTGGTCGGTGGGGTGCTCATGGTGCGGCGCGACCCCTGAACCGGAACCCTGCTCAGAGGAGACGACGCTCCGAGGCCCACCGGGTCAATTGGTGACGGCTCGACAGCTGCAATTTGCGGAGGACGGCAGAGACGTGGCTCTCCACCGTCTTGATCGAGATCGACAGCTCGCGGGCCACCTCCTTGTAGGCATAGCCGCGGGCGATCAGTCGCAGCACCTCCCGCTCGCGCGGCGTGAGTTGGTCGAGCTCGGGGTCGAACGAAGGCACGGCACCGCCGGCGGCTCCCGGGTCGGCGGCGAAGGCGTCGAGCACGAAGCCGGCCAGCCGGGGCGAGAACACGGCGTCACCGTCGGCCACGCGCTCGACGGCGTCGGTGAGCTCGGGGCCCGAGATCGTCTTGGTGACGTACCCGCGGGCTCCGGCCCGGATGACCCCGATGACGTCCTCGGCGGCATCGGACACCGAGAGAGCGAGGAAGCGGACCTCGGGGTGGCTACGGCCGATCGCCTCGATCACCGCTTGGCCACCACCGTCGGGCATGTGGACATCGACGAGGACGACGTCGGGCACACGCTCGTCGATGAGCTCGATGGCGGCCGCCACCTCGTCCGCGTCCCCGACCACCTCCACGGCATCGCCCAGCTCGGCCCGCACCCCGGTGAGGAAGAGGTGATGGTCGTCCACCAGGAACACCCGGACCTTGGCCTTCGCACCCGTGTCGGCGCTCTTACTCTCGCTCACGGTCCACTCCTGCCCTCGGCATCACCAGCTCGACCTCGGTCCCTTGGCCCGGCACGCTTCGAATGGTCGCCCTGCCACCGTGGCGCGACATCCGGGCCCGAATGGACTCGGCGATCCCTTTCCTATCGTGATCGACGGTGTCGGGGTCGAAACCCTGACCCCGGTCGCGGACGAAGATCGACACCTGGGCCGGCTCGACCTCCACGAAGAGCGAGACGGTCGGCGCGCCCGACCACTTCGCCGCGTTCACCGTGGCCTCGCGGCCCGCGGCCAGCAGCGCCCGTAGTTCCGGGGTCAGCTCGCAGTCACCCACGGTCACCGAGTCCACCGCCACGCGATGGGCAGCTTCGACGTCGCCTTCGATCACCGACACGGCCTGCGCCATCGTCGCCACCTCGCCGTTGAACGACCCCGGGGACCTGCCTTCGAAGAGCCAGGCGCGCAGCTCACGCTCTTGGGCCCGGGCCAGACGGGTCACCTCGCCCTGGTCGCCGGCGGCACGCTGGATGAGCGCCAGGGTCTGGAGCACCGAGTCGTGCACGGTGGCGGCCATGTTGGCCCGTTCCTCGCTGCGCACCCGCTCGCGGCGCTCGACGGCCAGGTCACGGGCCAGGCGCAGCCACCACGGCCCGAACACGACCAGGAACCCGATGAGGACGAGGTTGGCAGCGAGCACAGCCTTGAGAGCAGAGAGGCTGGTTCGGCGCGACGACACCAGCTCACCGAGGCCGATGGCCACCAGGATCACCCCCACACCGACGCGAGCGATCGTGGCGCGCCGGGTGCGGCTCGGAGACACCCCGATGATCGGAGCCCGGCCGATGAGCTCGCTCAGATGTGCCCGCTCCTCGTCGTCCGCGTCGCGCCACACGACGACGAGTCCGCCCACGGCGATCGACACCGGCCACGCCAGGTTGGCGGCGAAGGTGAGCCCGATGGCGTTGAGCACGAGGAGGACGGCGACGAGCGCGGTGATGAAAGCCAGTGCCAAACCGACGGTGCGGCGGTCGGCCAGGGCACGGCGGCCGATCGACGTCGAGGTCCCCTCGACGGGGACGACCAACCACGCCACGACATAGATGGCGAACCCGGTCCCCGCTCCCACCGCCACCACCACGAACGCGAACCGGATGAGATTGGCGTCGATGCCGAATCGTGCCGACAAGCCCCCCGCCACGCCCCCACCCATGCGGTCGGACCTGCTGCGCCGCAACGGCCCGCGGGTCCGCGGGGCACGCCACCACGCCCGCCGATGTCGGTGCCCGGTCGTCAGGCCCTGCGACTCGACCGAGGTGCCCGGATGCGGCGGAGGTGGGGGTGGTCCCGCCGGGGCCTGCGGTGCCCCCGGCGGGGCCGGCGGAGGCGTGGCGGGGAGCGGCGTCGCCACAGGCGGGGCCGGATGGGGCGGGTTGGACACGGAGGGCTCGACCGGTTCGGCGTGATCGGGGATACGGCGATGATCGCATGCCCAGGCCAGGTCGAACACCCGTGGGACCCCTGAGGGTCGGGCCGTACTCGGGGTATTCCTCGGGGTCATTCCCGATTTCGCCGGCGGCTTCGGTCCCAGATGATCGACACATGGACGAAATCACACCGGACCAACCGACGGATCAACCGACCGACGAGCCGACGGATCGACCGACCGACGAGCTCGTGGCGCCCGAAACACCGTTCGAGACACCGCCCCCGCCACCGGGTCCCCCCGACGCGGCGCCCGGAGGATGGCAGGCACCACCTCCACCCCCGGATCCTCCCGGGCCGCCGCCCGGGGGATGGCAGACGCCTCCTCCCTACCCCCCCGCCGCCGACCACCACCGATCCTTGCGGCGCTCGGTCCAACACCGCATCCTCGGCGGTGTGGCGGCCGGTCTGGCCGACTATCTCGACATCGACGTGGTGATCGTCCGGATCGCCTTCGTGGTGCTGGCCGTCCTGGGCGGCTCGGGTCTTCTGCTCTACGTGGCGGGGTGGTTGCTCATCCCGGCCGGGGACACCGGCCGGGCCGTCGTGCAGGACTTCGTGGAGAAGCGGCCCCGCCGGCGCAGTCTCATCGCCATCGTCCTCGGCACCGTCATCGGCGTCATCGCCCTGTCGAACCTCTTCTCGAGCGGCCCGTGGTGGCGCCACTGGGACGGCGGGGTCGGGGGCGGCGGGTTCTTCTTCGGCCTGGGCGCGCTCGCCCTGGCCATCGTCTTGCTCTTCGCCAGCGGGCGGCGCGGCGGGTCCCCCCTGCGTTGGTTGCTCCTCACCACCGTTGTCGCCGTGGTGGCCATGGCAGTGGTGGCGGTGGCCACGGTTTTCTCCGTGGAGGCGCTCAGCGGTGTGCCCCTGAGCGGCGGCATTGGGAGCACGCAGTGGCAACCCACCACCGCCTCCCAGGTGGCGCCGCGCTACCGGCTGGCGATCGGCACCATGCGAGTCGACCTCAGCGACGTGGACTTCCGGGCCGGCACCACCGACGTCACCGCCAGCGTCGGCATCGGCAACCTCGTGGTGGAGCTTCCTCCGGGGCCGACCGTGAGTGTCACCGCGCACTCCGGCCTGGGAGAGGTCCAGGTCTTCGGCCAGGACAGCGGCGGCTTTGCCACCAACCGGATCATGCAGACCGAGGGAACCGCGGTTTCGGGATCTCTGGGGTCGGCGACGTCGGGCAATGCCACCAATCGGTCCCACATCGTGATCAACGCCCAGACCGGTGTCGGCGAGGTCCAGGTCATCCGCGTGCCGTCATGAGAGTCGGAGCGCGGGTGCGAGTTGGCGCGCGCGCTCAGTGCACGATGGCGTGCGCCGCGATCAGCGCGGCGTAGACCAACAGTAAGGCCAGGGCCAGCGCCACGGGGATGGCGAACAACGTCGCCGAGACAACGAAGAGGCTCCGGGCGGCACTCTGCACCCACCTTGGCGACGACACCTCGGCGACCGGCGCTCGACGTCGCCTCAGCGAGCCTCGGCGGACCCACCCGGCGGAGCCCGCACTGAGCAGGAGCAGCGGGAGCACGACGCCCACGAGCCAGGCCATGCGCGAACCGTAGGTGCCGTCGGTCACGATGGTCCCGAGGATCAACACCCCCACCGCTCCACCGAACGCCGCCATCGAGCACGCCAGGAAGATCGCCGTGCCCCGACCTCGAGGTGGCGTGGCGGCACCCGCCTGGGGCTGGGGGGCTCCCGGCATGATGCCCATCACCGTGACGGTAGTCCGGAACGCGGAAACCGGCGGGTTCGATCGGCGCTCGTGATGGCGCCGTCCCCAGACCGCTTCGGGAAGGAACCCGCGGGCGGCGGCGCCGTCGCTCCCCTATCTTCGTGCCATGCGGATCGTGATACTCGGGGCCGGGTTCGGGGGTCTGGAGCTGTCGACAACGCTGTCGGACGAATTCGGTGAGGAACTCGACATCGTCCTCATCGACAAGAGCGAGGGTTTTGTCTTCGGCTTCTCGAAGCTCGACGTCATGTTCGGACGGAAACTGCCCTCCGACGTGTTGCATCCCTACCGTGATCTGGACAAGCCGGGACTGCGGTTCGTCCAGGCCACCATTCGGTCCATCGACCCCAGCGCCAAGCGCGTCGACACCGATGCAGGGGTCTTCGACGCCGACATCATGGTCGTGGCGCTCGGGGCCGACCTGGACCCCGGGGCAACGCCGGGCCTCGTCGAGGCCGGTCACGAGTTCTACACGGTCCCCGGGGCGTTCGCCCTTCGCGACGTGTTGTCGAGCTTCCCCGGCGGTCGGGTCATCGTCGGCGTCACCTCGACGCCCTTCAAGTGCCCACCGGCGCCGAGCGAGATGGCCCTGTTGGTCCATGACTTCCTGACACAGCGGGGACGGCGCCAGAACTCCTCCATCTCACTCGTGATGCCCTTGGGCGTCCCTATCCCGCCCTCCCCTGCGGCGTCGGAGGCGCTCCTCCTGGCCTTTGCGGAGCGGGGCATCGATTGGAATCCCGGGAGGCTGGTGAGCGCCCTCGATCCCGACCGGAAGGTCGCCGTGTTCAGCGACGGGAGCGAGATGCCTTTCGACCTGTTCCTCGGCGTCCCTGTGCACCATGCGCCAGCCGTGGTCCAAGAATCCGGATTGACCGTCGATGGATGGGTTCCCGTCGACCCGCGCACCTTGGAGACCGCGTTCGCGGACGTCTACGCCGTGGGTGACGTGACGAGCGTGGGGACCCCGAAGGCAGGCGTGTTCTCCGAGGGACAGGCCTCGGTGGTGGCCGCCCAGATCGCGTCGAGGCTGCGGAGCAGCGCGTCACCCTCGACGTATGACGGCCACGGGACGTGCTACCTCGAGTTCGGCGATGACCAGGTCGCTCGGGTCAACGTCACCTTCTTGAGCGGGGAAGCGCCCGTCGGTGACCTCGAGGGCCCCTCGCGCCAGATCGCCGTGGACAAGAGCGATTTCGGCGCCCAACGCATCAAACGCTGGTTCGACCGCACCTGGGCCTAGGCCACAAGCCCGCACGCCTATCTCCGGGACGCGTCGAGGCCGGCCTCACGGGCCGGCCTCGAACGACAACTGGTGAGCTCGGGACCGCTGCGGGCTGGCCGCCCACAGCCGCCGCGAGACGCGGCTACTTGTTGGGCTGGGGGGTGACCCGGAGGTACGGCTTGAGGCGCTTGAAGCCCTTGGGGAACTTCTTCTCGGCGTCCTCGTCGGAGACGGCCGGGACGACGATCACGTCCTCGCCATCCTTCCAGTTCACCGGGGTGGCGACCTGATAATCGGCCGTGAGCTGCAGCGAGTCGAGGACACGCAGGACCTCGTCGACATTGCGCCCCGTCGACGCCGGGTAAGTGATGATGAGCTTCACCTTCTTGTCGGCCCCGATGATGAACACCGAACGCACCGTGAGGGTGTCGTTGGCATTGGGGTGGATCATGTCGTAGAGGTCCGCCACCTTGCGATCGGGGTCACCGATCACCGGGAAGTTGACCGCCTGGCCCTGGGTCTCCTCGATGTCTTTGTCCCAGGAACGGTGAGACTCGACCGAGTCGACCGACAGCCCGATGAGCTTGGTGTTGCGCTTGTCGAATTGGGGCTTGGCCTTGGAGAAGGCTCCCAGCTCGGTGGTGCACACCGGTGTGAAGTCCTTGGGGTGGGAGAACAAGATCCCCCACGAGTCGCCCAACCATTCGTGGAAGTTGATCGTGCCCTCGGTCGTGTCGGCGGTGAAGTCGGGGGCGATATCCCCTAAGCGGACGGCCATTTTTCCTCCTGCATTCGTGTCGCGGTGGCGGTGGGTGGTGACGTTGGTCAGGAGTGTACCGGCCCCGGGCGCAATTGTCGACCGGCTGGGTCGACATTCGAGAAACCCATTTCACAGCGGGTCGCTCTGGGAGAATGAGGGGCATGCCCCGTGCCCCCCGACGCCGTCTGCGCCCCCGAGGTCGTGCCTGTGGCTGAGGCCGTCTGGAAGACCGTGGACATCTCACGGGAGGGGCCGGTCATCGTGGTGACCATCTTCCGGCCCGAGCGGCGCAACGCCGTGGACTCCGGCACCGCGGCCGCGCTGCTGTCGGCCTTCACCGACTTCGAGGAGGACGAGAGCGCCTCGGTCGCCGTCCTGACCGGGGCCGGCGGCACCTTCTGCTCCGGGGCCGACCTCAAGGCCCTCACCGAGGGCGACCCTCGGCCCGTGGTCGAGGACGGCCCCGGGCCCATGGGTCCCACCCGCCTGGAGCTGTCCAAGCCCGTGATCGCCGCCATCGAGGGCCACGCCGTGGCAGGCGGGCTCGAGCTGGCCCTGTGGTGCGATCTGCGGGTGGCTGCCACCGACGCGGTGCTCGGGGTGTACTGCCGGCGTTTCGGCGTCCCCCTCGTCGACGGCGGCACCGTCAGGCTGCCCCGCCTGATCGGGCAGAGCCACGCCCTCGATCTCGTGCTCACCGGCCGGGGCGTGGGTGGACCCGAAGCCCTCGCCATGGGCCTCGTGAACCGCCTGGCCCCCCCCGGTCGCGCCCTGGAGGCGGCCATCTCCCTGGCCTTCGACCTGGCCACCTTCCCCCAGACCTGCATGCGCAACGACCGCCGCTCGGTCATGTGGCAATGGGGGCTCTCCGAGCCCGACGCCCTGGTGCTCGAGGCGCGCTTCGGTATCGACACCATCGAGAGCGGCGAGACCCGACAGGGCGCGGCGCTGTTCGCCTCGGGTCGGGGCCGCCACGGCACCCCCCTCGACGGCCCGCCCGCCGAGCCCGGCCCGTGAGCCCCGCGCTGCGCCGCCAGCGATACGCCGCCAGCGATCGCATGCCCGGTTCCGACGTGGTGGCCGCCTTCGACTTCGACGGGACCTTGACCCGAGGCGGGAGCGTGTGGAAGTTCCTGACGGCGATGTGCGGGCGCGACGCGGTCATCTCCGCCGGGATGTCGCTGCTCCCCCAGCTCGTGCGCGCCTCCCTCTTCGGGGGGAAAGCCGCCGACGAGGCCAAAGAAGCGCTCTTCGAGCGCACCCTGGCCGGACTGCGAGCCGACGACGTGGCCCAGCGGTCGATTGCGTTCGGTGCGGCTCACTATCACCGTCGGCACCGGACCAAGGTCCGGGCCCGGCTCGACTGGCACCGCCGCCAGGGGCATCGCGTCGTCGTGGTGTCGGCATCGCCGGACTACTACGTGAAGGCCGTCGCTGCCGAGCTCGGCGTGGACGGCGTGGTGGCCACCCGCCTGGAGGTCGACCGGAACGGAACGCTCACCGGGCACTTCGCGGGTGGAAACTGCCGGGGGCCACAGAAGCGCGACCGGCTCTTGCAGTGGATGGAGGCCTCGTCACCGCCCGAGCCCGCCGGCGGCGACCCCCGCGACCCCGACGACATCGGGCCCCCCTATCTCTGGGCCTACGGCAACAGTGCGGGGGACCTCGAGATGCTCCAAGCCGCCGACATGGGGATCGACGCCGGTCGCCTGGGCCGGTTCGGCAAGCTCCGGAAGTTCCGCCGCCTGGGAGACGTGCTCACCGCCTGGTGATCACGGCCGCCACGTCCCGCGCCCGGTGGCATGCTCTGGGCGTGCGGGTGCGTATCGACGATTCGCTCGAGGGCATCGACTGGGACAGGGTCGTGTCCGACCTCGTCCGCGACGATTTCCACAACGGCCGGCCGGCGCTGTCGCTGAGACGTTCGTTCCAACAGTCCCAGCACGTGGCCATCGCCCGGGACGAGGACGACGGCGACCATGTGGTGGGCATGGCCCGACTCCTCTCCGACGGTGTCTGTAACGCCTATCTCCTCGACGTGTGGACCCACTCGGCGTGCCGCAACCGCGGCGTGGGGTCGTCGATGGTGAAGGCCCTCGTGGCGCAGGTCCCCGGGCAGCACATCGGTCTCCAGACCGGCGAAGCCCGGGCCTTCTACGTCGCGCTCGGGTTCCGCCCCCAACCCGAGTTCATGTCGAAGATCGTAGGTACCTGGCTCGACCCCGGGTCGCCGGGCCCGTGACCGGCGCCCTCAGCCGGCGGGCATGGGGAAGATGTGCTCCTCGGCGGCGGTGGCGTCCATCGCCCGCTCCCGTTCCTGGTCGTCCATCGGTTCGAACCGACCGGCGGCGGCCACCGCCGCCAGGGTCAGCACCGGGTCGCTCGGTGTGCACAGGGCGTGGACGCCGGGGACGCTGAGTACGAAGCGCACCCCACGGGCGATGTCCTCGTCACTGGTATAGGCCTCGTACCAGGTGGTGGCGGCGTGGGGCCGCTGCCCCCACGGTCGGGCCGCCACGGCCTTGATGGCCATGACCCCCACGTCACGGGCCTCGGCCTCGGCCAGCAGGGCCTCGGCGTCACGGCGGTAGGCGGCATCGCCCCACAGACGGGGGTTCACGGGGAACATCACGGTGTCGAGGTCGTAGCGCCGCAACGCCTCGAGCTGCGCGGCGGGGGTCGTGAGGTTGTGACCGGTGATCCCCACGAACCGGCACAGGCCCTCGTCGCGTGCGGCCATGATGGCGGCGACGGCGCGCCCCCGGGCGTCGAGCTCGTCGAGGTCGGTGACCGCATGCATCTGATAGAGGTCGAACTGTTCGCAGCGCAGCAGCGTGAGCGACTCCTCGAGCTGGGCGCGCACCCCGGCCGGGTCATGGCGCATCGTCTTGCACGCCACGAACAGGCGGTCCCGCACCGGTGCGACGAGGGGCCCGAGCAGTTCCTGGGCTCGCCCGTAGCGAGGGGCGACGTCGAGATGGTTCACCCCCGCCTCGAGCGCGGCCGTGAACGCCGACGCCGTCACCGCGGGGTCGGTGCCCCAGAAGGCGGCGCCACCGAGCACCGCCACTGATGAGTCGTGCCCGGTTCGCCCGAGCCGGCGGGTGAGCACGTTCCTATCCCGGGACCATGGCTCCGCCCACGAGGCGGCCGCTGTAGCCCACCACCACGTCCGCCACGTCCCCCAGCTGGGGCGCATCGCCGAAGTCCACGGCGCGCCCATCGGCGGTGACGATGAGGTAGCCGGCACCGGTGAGCGTGGGCAGCAGCGCCACCCCGGTAGCGCTGACACGCGCTCCTGGGAGAGACCCCTCGAAGGCGGCATCGCCGAAGGAGAAGACACCCCCGTCCGACGCCACCAGCCAGTAGCCGCCGCCGTCGGGGGTGGCGGCCATGCCCGTCACGGGCTGGGCGAGTCGCAGAGCGCCTGTGGACCCGTGGAAGACGGCGTCGCCGAAGGAGAAGACACCCCCGTCCGACGCCACCAGCCAGTAGCCGCCGCCGTCGGGGGTGGGCGCGATCCCGACCACGGGGGCATTGAGCGCCTTCCCGCCCATCGAGCCGTGGAAGATGGCGTCGCCGTAGGAGAAGACGCCGCCGTCCGACGCCACCAGCCAGTAGCCGCCCCCGTCCGCGGTAGCGGCCATCCCCACCACGGGCTTGGTGAGGCGGATGGCTCCGGCCGAGCCGTGGAAGACGGCGTCGCCGTAGGAGAAGACACCCCCGTCCGACGCCACCAGCCAGTAGCCGCCCGAATCGGGGGTCCCCGCCATGCCCACCACGGGCTTGGTGAGGTGGATGGCGCCCGCCGAGCCGTGGAAGGCGGCATTGCCGAAGGAGAAGACACCCCCGTCCGACGCCACCAGCCAGTAGCCGTCGATGCCGCCGCTGGCCTGGCTGGTGACGGCGAACCAATTCGACTGCACGCCGTACTGGGCGAACTGCGCCGCGAAGGTGTCACCGCTCATGGTCACGCTCTGGGTGGTTCCCTGCACCGTCATCTGGAGGACCCGCCCACCGAGGTCACCCAGGTTGTTGCGCTGCGACACCCCTACCGAGACGAGGGTGCCGATCTGCGGATAGGCGCTCACGATGGCCGACACCGGGATCTGGGCCTGCCAGGTGTGATGCGAGTTGCACGCCCCCGCCACGCACACCGGGTCCCCGACGTCGGGAACCGCGGCGAAGGTCCCGCCCGCGGTGTACCCGCCCGACGACGACGAGTACTGGGTGCGGGCCACGGTGTCGTTGGGCATGAGAACAACCGTGTTGGCCGTGGCGGTGACGGCGGTGTCGGTCTGGGTGCCCTCGTTGGCGATGCCCGGATAGTCCTGGCACGCCGTGGAGTCGCAGATATCCGCGTAGCCGAAGTAGCCCTGGAGGCTCCCGTAGGTACTCATCACGTAGGACCGGACGGCGACGGCTTGCGCCTCGAGCTCGTTGAGCCCGAGGCCGCCGCCCAGCGTCGCCCACGAGGCCGGGGACTCCGAAGGCGTCACGTCGGCCACGTACTGCCCGAGGGGCAGCACGTTCACGGTCCGGGCGGCGTTGGCGGAGTTGACCGTCCCCTGCAACGTCCCGCGTACCGTGATGTTGTTCGGCAACTGGCACAGCTGCAGCGCCGTCATGGCGACATTGCCCGGGAAGGGCTCAGAGCCCGGTATAGGAGACGCGGTCGGACTGGCGACCCCGGTGGCCACCGGGGCTCCCCAGTTCCCGTTGCCGCCACACCCTCCGGAGCTCGTGAACACGTCCCACAGGTTTCCGGGACCGACCAGTTCGAACCGAGCGCCCGACAGTGCGGGAACCATCGACCCGTCGACGAGGAACCCAGAGTCCGAGGTGACGATGACATCGTTGCCGGCGTTGGCGGTGAGCGCCACGGTGACGGGCGTGGCGGCGTCGGTCCAACCGTTGGGCATGGCTCCCACCGTGGTCTGACCGCCGGCGCTGAGCGTCCCGTAGTACGTGCTCAGGATCTGGGTCGGGGTGAGCCCCGCCAGCGCATCGCCGAGCGCCCCCCACTGGCCCATTCCGGCCCCCGATCCATATCCGTGGCCGGTCAGAGAGACGCTGGCGAAGGGGTAGGCGGCCGCGGTCGTGGCCGGTGCCAGGGCGAGCAGACCCGAGAATCCCGCCAGGACCATGACCGCGGGGACGACGCGTGCGACGGCGCGGCGCCGTCGGGGGGATCTGGTGTGGATAGCGCCGATGGTAGCCATATCGACACCCACAGAGGCGGACGCCCATGCCTGCGGCGCCTGCCGTCAGGCGCCTACGGTGGCGCGACCATGGTCAAGGGCACCTGATGAACCGGCCTCACTCGCCACGAACCGCGCTGGCGGCCCTGGTGCGGCGGCTGCGCGCCAAAGCCCTCGGCGCCGACAACGGGCTCGACGGGCTTCTCCCCCGGCAACAGCTCAGCGTGCTCTACGAGGTGCTGCTGGGACGCAAGCCTGATCCGGCGGGGGTGACGTCGTATCTCCCCGGCCTGCAAGACGGCACGATGTCGGCGACGCAGCTCGCCGAGTGGATCTACGCCTCGAGCGAGTGGTGGACCGTCGCCCCCTTCACCCAGCTCGCCCCGGCGCTGCATTTCAGCCGCAGCCTGTTCGTGCGCTCGTTGCCCAGTGCTCGTCGCATCCTCGACCTCGGAGGCACCGCACTCGGATCCGACAAAGGGGCCATGGTCCTCATGGGCTACCCCTACGCCTTCGACGAGCTCGTCGTCGTCGACCTTCCCCCCGACGACCGCAACGAGCTCTACAAAGAAACCGTGTCCCGCAACGTCATCCAGACGGAGCTCGGTCCCGTCCAGTACCGCTATCACTCCATGTCGGACCTGACGCAGTACGCCGACGGCTCGTTCGACCTGGTCTACTCGGGCCAGAGCATCGAGCACGTGCCGGTCGAAGAAGCCGAGCGGGTCCTGGTCGGGGCGGCGAGGATCCTCCGCCCCGGCGGACACCTCGCCCTGGACACGCCCAATGCACGCGTGTGCCGGGTCCAGCAACCGGAGTTCATCGATCCCGACCACGACTACGAGTACACCCACGGCGAGATGATGGACAAGCTGCTCAGTGCGGGGTTCGAGGTTCTCGAGGCGAAGGGCCTGAACCTGGCGACCCGATCGGTGGCCGAAGGAAGGTTCTCCATCCAGGAGGTGGCCACCAAGCGGGGCCTCTTCGCCGAGATCGAGGACTGCTATCTCCTCAGTTACCTGTGCCGCAAGCCCACGTAGGCTTCCCGACCGCGAGGAGGCAACGTGCTGAGTGACGAAACCGGGCGAACCGACCAACGCCGGGGAAGCCCGCCCGACCCCGACGAGGACGCGGCACGGGCCTATCTCGACGAGGTCCGTCGAGAGATCGACGACGAGGTCCGGCGCCGCCGGGTGTCGGGCGACCTGCCTCCCAACATCGAGCGCGAGCTCGACCAGCTCTTCCTGGCCCACTCGCCTCTGGGGGGCCGGGGGGCAGCCCTGCGCGACATGCTGCGCCTCGTCGACGCCTCGGTGTTCATCGACCCTGTGGTGCCCGTCGAGTCGCGGCGCCCCGGGGGGACAACGGTCAAGCGCGGACTGCGGTCGCTCAGCCTCTGGTACCTCCGTTACGTGACGCACCAGGTGAGCGAGTTCGCCACCGCCGTCAGCCGCGCCCTACACGTCCTCGATGCCCAGGTTACCGACCTCCGCCACAAGGTGGAGGCGCTGGCAGTCCCACCCTCGCTCGCCATCCGCGTCCCCTGGGCGCACAACGTGGCGGCGTGGTGGGTGCCCCCCGTCATCGGCGAGCTCGCCGGTCACGACGGACGCGTGCTGCACGCCGCATGCGGAGACGGGTGGCTGGTCGGCGCGTTGGTGGCGCGACAGGTGGACGCCTATGGCGTCGACCCCCGCTCGTCGGTGCCGGGGCCGGAGCTCGATTCCCTGGACCTGCGGGTCGAGGACGTCGTGGAGCATCTCGGGGCCGTCGCCCCGGGGTCACTGCACGCCGTCGTGCTGTCGGGAGTGGCGGAGGGATCGGGACTCGTCGAGCGCCGCCGACTCCTCGAAGGTGCCGTGCGGAGCTTGTCCGCCGAAGGGGTGCTCCTCGTCCACTCCCTGACCCCGGCGAGCTGGGACGGCGATGACGCGCCCGTCGAGGCCGACATGGCCGCGGCGCGGCCCTACCGCCCCCGGACCTGGACCGCCGTTCTCGATGACCTCGGGCTCGAGGCCACCGTGGCCGAAGGGCCCGACGGGCGCGACTACCTCGTGACGGGTCGCCGCCACGATGGTCGATGACCGCTGAGCCCGAGCACGCCGAGCCCGGTGCTCCCGGGACGCCTGAGCCAGAGACAGGGACCATGAAGGTCGCCTTCGTCACACCTCGATACGGCGTCGAAGTGATGGGGGGAGCCGAGTCGGCCGCCCGTCAGCTCGCCGAGCACCTCGTCGCCGATTGCGGCTGGCAGGTGGAGGTGTTCTCGACCTGTGCGCTCGATCACATCACGTGGGACAACGTGCTGCCCCCGGGGGACAGCGTCCTCAACGGTGTCACCGTGCACCGCTTCGCGTCGAGCTCGGGTCGTGTACCGGAGTTCTACGAACTCGACGGCAGGCTCCGGGTGGCTCCCGCCGAGGCGAGCCTCGAACAATCCCGCCGCTGGCTCGAGCTCAACGGCCCGGTCACCCCGGACCTCATCGAGGCGCTGCGGCACAGCGACGCCCAGGTGGTCGCCTTCTACCCCTATCTGTACTACCCGACGGTCATGGGCATCGAAGCGACCGCGGCACCCGCCGTCTTGCATCCTGCGGCCCACGACGAGCCGGCGCTGTACCTGAAGGTGTTCGACGCCACGTTCTCCGACGCCGATGCCATCTGCTACCACACTGCGGCCGAGCGCCGGCTCGTCCAACGCCGCCACCGCGTGGCGCAAATTCCTCAGATCGAGCTGGGCTTGGGGGTGTCCCCCGTCGTCGACGGGGGACGGCCGGGTGCCGCCGTCCTCGGTATCGGTGATCGTCCCTATGTCGTGAGCGTCGGCCGCGTCGATGACCACAAGGGCTCCTCGATGCTGGCGGCGTTCTTCCGGCTCTACAAGAAACGCCACCCCGGGCCGCTCGCCTTGGCCCTCGTGGGACCGATCGCGGCGACCATCCCCGACCACGAGGACATCGTCCTCACCGGCTCGGTGACCGAGGCGGACAAGTGCGACATCGTGCGCGACGCCATGATCTCCATATCCCCATCGGCCCTCGAATCGTTCTCCCTCGTGGTCCTCGAGGCCTGGGAGCAGTCGGTCCCCGTCGTCGTGAACGCCACGTGCGACCCCACCCGGGAGCACTGCGAACGGTCGGGCGGAGGCCTGTGGTTCGGCTCGTACCGCGAGTTCGAGGCCGTCCTCGAGCGCTTGAGTGCCGACGCCGAGCTGCGGAGGCTGCTCGGCGTCCGCGGCTACGCCTACGTGCAGCGGTACTACCAATGGCCCAACTTGATCCGCCGCTACGGCTCGTTTCTCACCACCGTGCGCCGGCGCCACGAAGCCGCCCGCGCGTGAGGGATCAGAACCCGGCCACCCCGACCATGGGCTGGGTCAGATGGATCGCACCGGTGGAGCCGTAGAACGGGGCGGTCCCGTAGTCGAAGATCCCGCCGTCGGACGCGGTCAGGCGGTATCCGCCCCCGCTCTGGGTCGCCATCATCCCCACCACCGGCTTGACCAGAGCGAGATTTCCCGCCGAGCCGTAGAAGGGCGAGTCGTAGGCGAAGACCCCGCCGTCGGACGCCACCAGCCAGTACCCACCGGTTTGGGAGTCCGCCGCCATGCCCACCACGGGCTTGGTGAGGTGGATGTTCCCTGTCGACCCGTGGAAGACGGCGTCGCCGTAGGAGAAGACGCCGCCGTCCGACGCCACCAGCCAGTACCCCTTGCCGTCGGGGGTGACGGCCATGCCCACCACGGGCTTGGTGAGGTGGATGTTCCCCGCCGACCCGTAGAACGTGGCGTCGCCGTAGGAGAAGACGCCACCGTCGGACGCCACCAGCCAGTACCCCCCACCGTCATGGGTGACGGCCATACCCACCACCGGTTTGGTCAGCGCGATGTTCCCGGCCGACCCGTGGAAGGCCGCGTCTCCGAAGGCGAAGACCCCGCCGTCGGACGCCACCAGCCAGTACCCACCACCGTCATGGGTGACGGCCACGCCCACCACGGGCTTGGTGAGGAAGAGGTTCCCGGTCGACCCGCAGAAGGGGAGATTCCCGTAGTTGAACACACCGCCATCTGACGCCGTCATGTCATAGCCGACCGGGCTTCCCGAGGGGGCATTACAAGGGACCTCGACCACCGGCGACGGCAACCCTGCGTTTCCCGTCAACTGCGAGTCGTGGTGGAACATCGGCCATGCCCCGGTCTCGTCGGCGGTGGCCCCGCTGCTTCCGGTCACCTCGTAGTGCTGGATGACACCCTGGTTGCTCGAGTTGTACCCCGCCAGGGTGAGACCGAGAGAGCCGTTGGGGTCGTCGGTGACGAGCGGAGAGTTCTGGAACGCCAAACCGGCACTCTGGCCCAGGGTGGCCACCAGGGCGCCCGACTTCCCGTCGAAGATCTGCACACCGGCCGTCGTCGGCACGATGGCGTCCTGGTACCCGCCGCCGGTGAGATCAGCGGAGACGGGAGAGCCGATGACCTGGCCCGCTGTGGCGGTGTGCCAGATGGTGGCGCCGCTGACGCCGTTGAGGGCCCAGATCGATCCTGTCGACCCCACCCGGGTGCCCTCGAGGACGTCGAGCTGGCCGTTGCCGAGGATGTCGGCGAGCGCGGGGCTGCTGGTGGTGGTGCCGTCGAGCTTCACGCTCCACCGGGGGACGCACTGGGAGTTGACCTCGATGAGATCGTTGGTGGTGCCCGCACCCGAGTAGGTTGCGCCGGTCCCGAAGACGATCCCGACGCTGCCGCCCATCTCACCCACCGCGGGGGAGGACTGCACGGTCTGATCGGTGTTGTACTGGCACACCAGCCCGGCACCGGGGTTCGTGCTCCCGGAGTTGCCGGTCGGGCTGAGCACCCGCAGGTGCCCGCCGTTGGTGTAGGTCGTGCCGTAGGCGGAACCGGCCGAGGAGTCGCCACCTTCGACGATGTAGGTCCGGCCGTTGCCCTCGACGTCTCCCAATGCCGGCGTGGTGAAGTTGCTGTCGGCCTGGAACCACGGGAAGCCGGGCAGCATGGCCCCGTTGGACGCGTTCATGGCCTGGCCGACCTCACCGAGCGAACCGGCGACCACGTCGGTACCTCCGTTGAGGTTGCCCACGGCCATCGACGCCTGCACGGCCTTGGCCGGTGCGGTGTCGGTGGACGGGTTCTGCACGTTCGTGAACCACATGGTCCCGCCCTGCGGGGTGATGCCGAGGTATCCGCCCGAGGTCGGTGTGGCGGCGTTGCCTTCCCCCACGAACACCGAGTCGAGACCGCCTCCGCCGGTGACCGCCACCGACGGCGTGGAGTCGACGGGCACTCCCCCCGTGCTCACGGGCCATCCCGACACACCCGCGCCCGACGCCAGGTTGAAGGCGTACACGTTCCCCGCCCTGTCCCCGACCACCACGGAGGGGCCTCCGGCCAGGGTCGCCACGTTGGGCGACGACAACGCGATGGGCCCGCCGGCGTCGTTGAGGGTCTGGGTCCAGGTCAGGGTCAACGACACGGCGTGAGCCTCGACCGCCGCCTGGGCGCCGGTCGAGCCGGCCCCCAGCAGCGCGCCGGCCACCACGGCTACCCCGAGGACCACACGGCCTCGCCGGGCCCTGCTCGAGATCCTCGCCGAATCACGGAGGGAAACAGGCGTCCCCACCGAGTCCCGTGTCGGGACGCGTCGACGCCGTATGCAGGTCATTTCCACAGTGCCACCCCTCAATGTCGAACATGGCTCTATCGACAGGGGTCTTGAGAAGCTTTATCGACGGCCCAGCAACAGGCGCAGCCGCCGACCGACGGCGCCCACGACGGCGCGCCCACCTCCCTGCCGATAGAGATGGGCGACGCGGTCGAGGTCCAGGTGGAAGCCGGTCGAGACGGCTTCCTCAGCTTCCGCCGCCGGCGGGGGTGCGCCCAGGTGGGGCCAATCGGGCTCGTCGGGGGCCCTCCGGGGCGCGGCGCAGAACGAGGTCAGGGGGCCGAGTACCACCGACCACCGGAAACGCGCCGCCACCGCGGCGGCCCGTGCCCGGCACCCCTCACGGGCCCCGGGGTCGCCGAGCAGGTCCACGAGCGCCGCGGCCACGGCGTCGACGTCGTGGCCCGGGACGACGGTCCCGATCCCTTCGGCGGCGATGATCTCCGCGAAGCCGTCTCCGGCGGTGGCGACGATGGGGAGTCCCGCCCACAGGTAGTCGAGGATGCGGGTCCGGAACGAGTACCTCGTCTCGAGGTTCTCGAGGTGCAGACTCACACCGACGTCGGCTTCCAGGAGGTAATTCTGCCGGTCGTCGTAGGCAACCCACCCATCGTTGAAGAACACGTGGATCCCGGCCAATCCCAGGGTGTCGGCGAGCCGGCGAGCCTCGGTGGCGACGGCGGACTCCACGATGTCGGGCTTGGGGTGGCGCGTGCCCAGGAAGTACAGGCGCACCGTGGGCCGCGCCACGCGCACCTTGTCGATGGCTCGGATGAGGGTCAAAGGGTCGAACCAATCGTAAAGACCACCCCCCCAGATCACGACGTCGTCTTCGGGCCCGATGCCCGGCACCACTCCCCGCAGTGCCGGACGGGTGTGCACCGGCACCTCGTCGGGCAGTCCGAAGGGCACGACGTCGATGAACCGACGAAGGGTGGGGTCGTCCTCGTAGGTCCGGGGATTGATCCTTCCCATGGAGGCCAGGAACCCGAGCCAGAGGTCTCGCTGCTTGTCGCTGGCGCAGACGAAGAAGTCACCCCGCGCCAGCTGCTCCTCGAGCGTGCGCACGGTGTTGGCGACGTTGACCGAGCGCTCGGGGTCGCTGTCGCCTTGGGTGAGGACTAGCGCCTCGAGATGGAGGGGGTCGTAGAGATCGAACAGCATGATCTTCCCCGACCCCCGGAACTCGGGCACGTTGTGCAGGAGGTAGCCCTGCACGACAGCGACGTCGCACCAACGTTCGAGCTCTGCAAAACGCGCCCGGTCTGCCGCCTCGACCGCGAAAAGAGGAGACGTCACTTCGCACAACTCGGACGTCGTCGCCAGCACGACATCGGACCGAGCGGCCAGCGCCTGCGCGATGTGCCAGGCACGGATGGCAGGGCCCGCCATCTTCGCGGTCAGCACGTCATCGGTGATGACCACGACACGGGGGCGCGCCCCACCCCCTGGCACACCGGCGGTCTCAGAGGAGCCGACTATCATCGCCCCGATGTACGGTCGGTCCCCGCGCGCCAACCGCTGCTCGCCATGGATCGAGCCTAGTGAGCGCATGACCGGCTATTGCACCAAGGGTGGCGTCGTCTCGTGACGACGCAGCGCCACCGGTTCTGATGCGAGCGCGCATCCTCGTCCTCACCTTCGACCCACTCACCGATGCCATGGCGGGACCGGCCATCCGTGCCTGGCACCTGGCCCAGGTGTTGTCTTCCCACTTCAGCGTCACCCTGGCCAGCACGGTGGGAGCCTCCCGGCACCACGATGCCATGCGGGTGTGCTCGGTCACGGGGGGCACTCAGGACATGGCCTCGCTTGTGCGGGAGTGCGACGTCGTGTTCGCACCGACGAGCGTGGCGCGCCGCCATCCCGAGGTCACGTCCAGTGGTCTCCCCGTCGTGATCGACATGTACATCCCCACCCATCTCGAGAACCTCGAGCGCGGTGGTCGGACCGACGAGCAGTATTCCGAAGCCGTGGCTCACCAGGTCTCGGTCATCAACGAGGACCTCGCCCGGGGTGACTTCTTCCTCTGTGCCAGTGAACGGCAACGCGACTTCTGGCTCGGCGCTCTCTCTCACGCCGGTCGCGTCAATCCCGCCACCTACGACGACGACGTGACGCTGCGCCGCCTCATCGATGTCGTCCCCTTCGGGCTTCCTCCCGACCCGCCCCGGGCGGCCGGGCCCGTACTGCGCCGCCATTTCCCCGCCATCGGCGCCGATGACCCTGTGATCGTGTGGGGAGGCGGCGTGTACGACTGGTTCGACCCCGTCTCCCTGGTGCGGGCGGTCGATCGGGTCCGAAAGAGCGTCCCCGACATCCGCCTCGTCTTCCTGGGCATGAGCAATCCCAACCCCGACATCGCGGAAATGGACCGGGCCGCCGAGCTGCGGGCCGTGAGCGCCGAGCTCATGCTCACGGGCTCCACCGTGTTCTTCAACGATCAGTGGGTGCCCTACCGGGACTGGGGGAGCTACCTCCTCGACGCCGACATCGCCGTCAGCATGCACCTCGACAACCTCGAGACGCGGTTCTCGTTCCGGACGCGCATCCTCGACTACCTGTGGGCGCGGCGGCCCATGATCCTCACCGGCGGCGATGCCCTCAGCGACCTCGTGGCCGAACAGGGGCTCGGGATCACCGTCGAGTCCGGTGACGTCGACGGCATCGCCGCCGCCCTGATCCGACTCCTGACCGATGGCCTGCCCGAGGCGGACTTCGGACCGACCCTGGACCGCCTCCAGTGGCCGGTGGTGTCGGAGCCCTTGGTGCGCTGGTTGGAAAGCGCGCGCCGTGCCCCTGATTCTCCGGACCTCGAGCTCCGATGACCCCGGACCACCATCGGCGCCACCGCCTTGCCCGGGCGTCGCTTGACGCTCCTGTGGGGCAGTGGCAATCCTACGGACCGTGAAACGGTTTTTGCGGCGTGCCCAGGGTTGGATCGAGCGCCGGGCCTTCGCCCAGCTCCACGCGCGACTCGATGCCCTCGATGCCCGTCTGGAGACGCTCGTGACGCTCGAGCGTCGCCTGGGTGAAGTGCAGGCCACGGTGGAGACCACGGCGGCGCGCGCCGCGGCATCGATCGAGTACTCGCAGGGCGCCGCGGAGAGCGAGGCACGGGTCACGAGAAGGATTGAGGCGATCGAGCACCTGCTCGGGGCGAAATCACCGAGCGACGCTTGACGGCGACAATCCGCCTCGCCGTCGATCTGCAAGCGCTGCAGGTCGACGGCATCGCCGATCGGGGGATCGGTCGGTACGTGGCGGCTCTCAGTGCCGCGCTCAACCGCATCGACCGATTGGCCGCCGGCCTGCTCGCCCCCGAGCTGCCCCCACCGCTGGGCCTCCCGCCCGAATTGGCCATGCAGGGACTGGTGCACTGGGACGACATCTCCTCGATGCGAGCTCTCGTCACCTCCGAGGGACAGGTGGCACACCATATTCCTGCGCCGTTCCTCCACAGCGGGCCCCTCGACCCCTCAGACCTCTTGCTCAGTTCCCACTGGGAGAGCCTGGGGCTTCCCCGGGTCGTGACCCTGCACGACCTCATCCCCCTCCGTGCGCCGCACCGCTATCTGCCCACCCCCGCCCATGTCGATCGGTACCGGGCGCGAGCGGCCTGGGTGGCAGCGGCCGATCTGGTGGTGACGGACTCCGAGCACACCCGGTCGGAGGCGATCGAGTTGCTCGAATGCGACCCCGACAAGGTCGTGAACATCGGGTGCGGTGTGTCACCGTTCTTCACGCCCAGCGACGGTACCGACGGCGAGCACTTCCGGTGGTACCTGGGAGAGCTCGAGGACCGCCCCTTCGTCCTCACCGTCGGCGGGAGCGACATCCGCAAGGGGACCGAACGGCTCATCGCGGCCGTCGGCCTCCTCGTGCAGGCCGGCTTCGACCTTCAGCTCCTCGTGATCGGGGAGCTGACGCCCCAGTGGCGCACGAGACTGGAGGATGCCGCCGCCGCCGCGGCGATGACCGGACGCGTGGTCCTCGCCGGCGCCGTGGGCGACGAGCTCCTGCGGGCCTGCTACCGGCGGGCGCTGGTCACGGTGATGCCGTCTCTCGCCGAAGGCTTCGGCCTGCCCGTCTTGGAGTCGGCCGCGTGTGGCACGCCGGCGCTGGCCTCGGCCACCACGGCCCTGGCCGAGGCGGCCGCCACTCCCCTCGCCACCTTCGACCCCGCCGACACCGACGCCGTCGCCCGAGCCATCGCCGAGCTGCTCTCCGACGAGCACCGCCGGGCCCAGGTCCTCGACGCCCAGCGGGAGCTGGCGGCCCGCTCCACCTGGGACGCGGTGGCGGGCAGGGCGGGAGCGGCTCTCGACGGCATGGGGACACGGCTCGGCCCCTCGGCATGGACCCCGCCGCCGCCCCCGACACGGGTCGCGCTGGTGGGACCCCTGCCACCTCTCGGGGGCGGGATCGGCGTCTACAACGACCGCCTCCTCCGGGCGGCCGCCGGTGCCGTGGCCATCGACGCCGTGACCCCCCTGCACGCGCCGCCCTCGCTGCCGGCGGGCATCGGCCATTTCCCGATCGACTCCTTCGGGGTGGACACGCGGCCCGCGTCCTACGACGCCGTGATCTACACCCTGGGCAACTCCGACGGCCACCTCTCGACGGTGGAGGCCGCATTCCGGTATCCGGGGTGGATCTGGCTCCACGAGGCTCGGCTCCCCGCCATCGCCGTCACCGCCCTGGAGGCACTGGACGACGACGCCTTCGCCCGGTCACTCGGTTGGCTTCTCGATCGCGCCTACCCGGGCCGCGCACCCCAGCAGGCTGCGCACCGGGCCGGTCGGTCGGTGCGCGACCTCGTCGCCGCCGGGGTCGGCCTGCTCCCGCTGTTGGCCGAGCGGTGCCGCGGCTTTCTGGTGAATTCCGAAGTGGCCCGGCAACTCGTTCTGCTCGATCTCGCGCCCCTCGCCCATCATCCCCCTATCCACGTGCTTCCCCCCGCCTGCCCCCCGGTGGTGGCGGCCCACCGCTCGCCGGTCGAGCCCGATCCCGTGGTGGTGGCGTTCGGCATCGTCTCCATGGCGAAACGGCCCGACCTGTTGGTGGATGCCGCCGCGGCGGCGCGGTGCCGACTGGCGTTCGTCGGACCCTGCCCACCGTTCCTGGCGCAGGTCATCGGTGATCGCGCCCGCGTCCGTGGCACCCTCGACCGCGTCGAGATCACGGGATCCGTCGATGAACCGCAATGGCGAGACTGGCTCGAGAGGGCCACGCTCGCCGTGCAGCTCCGAGAAGGAACCAGCGGCGAGTCCTCCGCCGCGATTCTCGAAGCCCTGGCCGCCGGGGTCCCCGTGGTGACCAACCTGGCCACGGCGGCCGAGTACCCGGAGGGGACCGTGTCGTCCCTGCCCAGTGCCGATCCCGACGTCGTCGCCACCCGCCTGCAAGACCTCCTGGCGCATCCCGAGGAGCGACGATCGCTGTCGGACGCCGGGATCGGGTTCGCCTCGACCCACCAGTTTGGCGACTTGGCCCACACGCTAATGTCGCTCGTGACCAGCTGACCGGTCCGAGGTTTCTGTCTCTGTTCGCCGACCCGCGACCCGTCTCTCCTTCCGCATGCTCCGGAGCGGCACGACGCCATGACGACCGACGCAAATGGCACCTCGGGCTCCCCGGACCAGGTGGACCTCGACCGTCTGATCGGGGAGCTCGAAACCGAAGCGGCCCGCCGACGCGCCGAGCCGGGCTACCCCCATGATGCCGATGCCCGGCTCCACTTCGAGCTGGCCCGAAGGGCCCCGGACCCGTCCCGCTCCTCGGCCCTGAAGGAGATGGTCGCTCGTGTCGGAGAGGTCGCCTCCGCCGATACGAGCGCGCCTCACCGTGACAGCCCTGACGCCCGGGGCTCGCGACGACGCCACCGTGAGGTGCTCAGGCGACGCCTCGAGGAGCTCGACGGTCGGGTGACGGCGTCGGGGATGGCCACGGCCGCCGCCCTTCACGCCGTCGTCGATCGACTCGAGCAGCTCGAAGAGCGCGTGCGCCATCTCGACCCTCGAGGCGACGAAGCCGCGCCGCCGTCATCGCCGCCACAAGACAGCGCCGCCCTGGGGCGGTGGCGGAGCCGGTTGCCCGAAACCTTGGCGACCGGCGACCGGGTGCTCTACGCGCAGGCCGAGGCCGAGGGTGTCGTGGCGGAGCTTCGGGCCGCCGGCATCGACGCCTACGGCATCACGGGCACCGAGTCCGGGCACCGGCCCGGGCCCGATGTCCGATCCGGCGACCTCCTCACCCACCTGCGCGCCGTGCCCGACGACGCCCTCGGCGCGGTGGTGCTGGCCGGGCCACCGGAGACGATGAGCCCCCAGGGCGTCGGGCCCTTGGTGGCGGAGCTGGGCCGCGTGGCGGGGGTGGTGGTCATCATCTCCGAAGCGCCGTGGTGGTGGCGGTCGCGGCTGGGAGCGGTGCGGGCCGACCTGGCCGAGGGCCGTCCCCTCGACCCCGACACCTGGCTGCACGCCTTTCACGGGGTGGCCATGGCGGGAACCGCCGAGTACGACCCGACCGGTCAGAGCTACCGAGTGGTGGTGCGAGCCCAGGAATGAGGCTCGGACTGGTGGTCCCCCGCTACGGGGTGGACGTCGTCGGGGGGATCGAGCATTGGCTGCGGCTGCTGTGTGAACACCTCGTCTCCTTGAAGGAATGGGACGTCGAGGTCTTCACCACCTGTGCGGTGTCCGCGGCGACCTGGGCCGACGAGTTGCCACCCGGTGACCATGAGCTTCACGGGGTGGCGGTGCATCGACGGCGCTCGGTGTCAGGCCGAGACCCGCGCTCGGGCGAGCTCAACGTGTTGATCCGACACGGCCCGGCCGCTGTGCCCGACGGGCTCGCACACCGATTCGTCGAGCTGGTGGGACCGGTCTGCCCCGACGTGCTCGACGACGCCGCCGCTTCTGCCTGCGATCTGGTGGCCGTGACGCCCTATCTCTTCTGGCCCGCCGTCCACGGTGCTGTGCGTCTGGGCCGGCGCGTCATCTTCCACCCTGCCGCACACGACGAGCCCGAGCTCCATCTCCCCATCATGGACGCCGTGTTCCGCGCCGTGGGCGGGCTCGCCTACAACTCCTACTCCGAAAAGGCGTTGGTCGAGCACACCTTCCCCATCGCCCATCTTCCTGCCAGCGTGATCGGTGCCACCGTGGTCGAGGGATCGGGCGATCCCGGGGTGGCGCGAGCCGTCCTCGGCCTCGCTCCCGGTGAACCGTTCGTGTTGTGCGTCGGTCGGGTCGAGCGGGCCAAGGGGTCCCATGTCCTGGCCGACCTGTGGCGCCTGTACCGCAGCCGGCGACCCGGTGCCCCCCGGCTCGTCTTCCTGGGACCGGTGCACGAGAGCCTCGAGAGCGACAACGACGTGATCGTGGCCGGACGACAACCCGAGGAGATCAAGTGGGGAGCGCTGCAAGGGTGCGAGTTCGCCATCTCCCCCTCGGCGTGGGAGTCCTTCAGCCTGGTCGTCCTCGAGGCCTGGCTGGCCGGTGTCCCGGTGGTCGTGAACCGCCGGTGCGCAGCCACGCTCGAACACTGTGAGCGCAGTCAGGGGGGCCTGGCCTTCTTCGACTACGCAGACTTCGAGACCATCACCGACAGGCTCCTGGCCGACGGCGAGCTACGCGGGCGACTGGTGCACAATGGTCGGTCCTATACCGAGCGCGTCTTCAACTGGTCGGCCATCGTCGATCGCTACGAGGTCCTGGCCGACCGCATCCTGGCGAGAACGGGGTCCCGCGCCACGATCCCGCCAGGCTGATCGATGGGACCGTTAGGATGACCGCCGTGGGTCGCCATCCCCTGTTGTCCCGGATCGCGGCACGCGCGCGCCGGTCGCTCGGCATGGAGGAACTGACACAGCGACTTCGAGCCATCGAGTCCGGCCTGGCCGATCTCCAGGCGGCGCGCTATCCGCATGGGCCGCTGTACTTCGGCGATCACACCGCGTTGGTCTCCACGCGCTGGGGGGCCAAGATGCTGGTGGACACCCGTGATGCGGCCATCGCCCCCTGGATCGTGCTCGACGGTCTGTGGGAGACCCATGTGACGCAGTGGCTGCAGGACACGTTGCGGCCGGGCGAGGTCTTCGTCGATGTCGGTGCCAACGTGGGGTACTTCACGCTCCTGGGCGGCCTCCTGGTCGGTCCGCAGGGACGAGTGGTGGCGGTGGAGGCCCATCCCGGTCTGGCCGAGTTGCTGCGTCGGAACGTGATCATGAACGGCCTCTACGGATACGTCACGACGTGGCACCGGGCGGCATGGTCGAGCACCACGACGCTGCAACTACACCAGAGGCTCAATTTCTCCGGCGCATCGAGCGTCGGGGCCATAGGCCAGGACGCGCTCGATCGCCTCGGGGACAGCGAGGAGATGGTCGAGGTCCTCGCCGTTCCCCTCGATGACCTCCTCGAGGGCCTTCCCCCTGTCGACGTCTTGAAGATGGACATCGAGGGTGCCGAGCTCCAAGCCTTCGCCGGGCTGTCGCGCACCCTGGCGGCCAGCCCGGGGATCTCGGTCATGTTCGAGTGGGCTCCGGAGCTGATGGAGGCGGTCGGCGACAAGGCCGGGGCGCTGCTCGATCTGTTGGAGGGCCACGGACTGCACCTTCGGCTCCTCGAGGACGGGTGCTCCTCCATCGAGCGCGCCAAGCTCCTCGATCTGCCTTACGGGAACGTCGTCGCCACACGCTGATGGCGCCGGACACCTCGGTGGTCGTCGTCTCGTACCGTCCCGGGAACTGGCTGGCGGAGTGTGTGACGTCGGTCTTGTCCCAGGCGGCCGAGGTCGTGGTGGTCGACAACGGGTCTCCGGGCCAAGAGGCGGCTTCGGTGGCCTCGGCACTGGGCGCCCGTGTCGTCCACTCCTCGACCAACCTCGGATTCGCGGGGGGCGTCGACCTGGGCCTGCGCCATGCTCGGGGCACGGTCATCGGGCTACTCAACGACGACGCCCGGGCCGGCCCGGGTTGGATCGACTCCGCCCGGGCGGTGCTGGCCGATCCCGACGTCGCCGCGGTGACTCCGAAGGTGGTCCTGGACGCGATGTTCGCGGAAGTCCTCCTCGACGACGATCCCTGGCACGCTCCCGGTGACGCCCGGCCCCTCGGCCGACAACTCCGGTCGGTCACGGTCGGCTCGACCGACGTCCTCGAGGACGTCATGGGCGGCGGGGTCCACGATACCGAGCGCGCCGTGGTGGACGGCGAGCCGTCGCGATGGCGTTGGACCTCGGGGCGCCGGCCCTTCTACGTCCCGGTGGCGGACTCTCCGGTCGCCGACGACATCCTGGTGAACGGCGAGCCGGTCCCGGTGCGGAGCACCTGCCGGCTCGTCAACCACGCCGGCTCCTATCTCGAACCTCACGGCGTGGCCGGTGAGTACGGCCTCGGTGCCCCCGATGACGGCCGATTCGACCACCCCGCCGAGCGTTTCGGGTTCAGCGGCACCGCGCCCGTGTTCCGAGCCGAGACCCTGCGCCGCCTCGGCGGGCTCGCCCCGCAGTTCTTCGCCTACAACGAGGACACCGACTGGTGCCTACGGGCCCGGCTCGCCGGGTTGCGCATCCTCTATGACCCTGGTGCCACGGTCCGCCATCGGCTCTCGGCGACAAGCGAGGGCCCCCGGTCGCCCCTGGTCCGCTTCCTGGCCCAACGCAATGCCCTTCTGTGCCTGGCCCGCAACGCCCCACTCGATGTGGCGCGACGCCGCCTGTGGTCGGCCCTGCACGATGACCCCGGACCCGAGCTCCGGCGAGCCGTGCTCGGAAAGCTTCCGTGGGCACTGGCCTCGCGGGCCCGCATGCGGAGGCTCTGGACCACGACGCCCCGTCAGGTCTGGGACCGCTGGGCCGGGGCCGACGCGGTGTGGGACGACAGCCCCGCCCGGCCGGCCCCTCGGTGATCACGGCGCCGGTCGGCTCACGGTCGGGGGTGCCCCGACGGCCTCGACGATGAGATCGACGAAGCGCCGCCGCGCCTTCGACAGGGAGAAGTCATCGGCACGGCGCCGGCCGGCCTCGACGAATTGGGTGCGCAACCGTTGGTCTTCGAGGACCTTGTGCACCGAGGCCGCGAAGAGCAACGGCTCTTTGGACCGCAGCAGGAGCCCGGCCCCGGCCACGGTCTCGGGGATGGCGGAGTTGGCGTAGGCCACGATGGGCAGCCCGTGGCCCATGGCTTCGACCAAGGGGACGCAGAAGCCCTCGTGCTCCGAGGCACACACGAACACGTCGGCGCCCTGGAAGTAGGACTCGAGCTCGGCTTCTGACACCGATCCGGTGATCGAGACGGCGTCGCTCAGCCCCAACTCGGCGATGAAGGCGGAGAGGGCGGGACCGTAGGTCTTGCCGAGCGGGGTACCGACCAGCTGGAGCCGGGCCCGGTCGTTGTACAGACGTCGGTACAGCGCCAGCATCTTCACCAGGTCGTGTTGCGCCTTGTGCGGCGATACCTTGCCCACGAAGAGGAACACAGGACCGCCGTCGGCCTTTGCCTGTGCCAGCCGGCGCGACAGGGCCTGGTCCGGTGACGCCGCCGCGGTCATGTCGATGAGCAGCGATGCCACCGCGGTGTGCTCGAACCCGACGTCGACGAGCTCCTCCTCGTTGAAGGCGGAATCGGCGATGGCGAGCCGGCACTCGTCGGCCACCCGGGTGACCTGGGAGCGGCCCAGGCTCACCTCGTGGCCCACGGCGGGCTCCCATCCGTCGAGGAGGGTCGCCGGGGTGATGTTGTGATAGTTCAGCAGCTTGGGCTCTGACCGACTGGCGAAGATGTCGAAGACGGGGCTCCCGATCGACGCCTGGTACATGAGCCAGCGACCCTTGGTGGGTCGTCCCAGACTGCTCATGGGCCGGGCCCGGTCGACGAGGTCGCGCGTGCACTCGCCGTAGAAGATGTCGGAGTCGATGCCGACCTTGCGCAGCGCGTCGGTGATCGCCACGGTGTGCACGCCGATGGCGTCGCGACTGGCGAGCGACGGGATCACCTGGTCGACGCGCACCGGCGGCATTGTACTCATCGCCCTCACGACCTCCGGTCAGGGAGCGACGGCGCGAACTGGTGCGTCGAGATGGAGCTGTGCCAACGACCCGTCGTAGGGGGCGTCGCCGAAGGCGAACACCCCACCGTCGGCGCCCACCAACCAGTAGCCGTATCCGTCGAGTGTTGCCGCCAGTGCCACCACGGGACGGGCCAGCGTGTAGGCACCCAACGAACCGAAGTAGGGGGCACCGAAGGCGAACACTCCACCGTCGGCACCCACCAACCAGTAGCCGGCCGTGTCGATGTCGACGGCCAGGCCCACTACCGGGGCGCGCAGCCGTTTCTTCGCCATCGAACCGAAGTACTGGGCGTCGCCGAAGGCGAACACCCCGCCGTCGGCGCCGACCAACCAGTACCCGTGGCCGTCCACCGACGGCGCCAAGCCCACCACCGGCGCGGCGAGATGCAGGGTCGAGACCGATCCGTAGTATCCGGCGTCGCCGAAGGCGAACACCCCACCGTCCGCGGCCACCAACCAGTACCCGTGGCCGTCACGGGTGGTCGCCATGCCCACGATCGGTTGGGCGAGATGGACACCGCCCATCGATCCGAAGAACGGCGCGCCGCCGTAGGCGAAGACCCCGCCGTCCGCGCCGACCAGCCAATAGCCCCCGCTGTCGGGGGCTTTGGCGACGCCGACGACCGGCGCGTGGAGCGCCAACCCGCCGGCGGAGCCGCAGTACGGGCTACCGAAGGCAAAGGCCCCACCGTCGGTGGACGCCAACACGTACCCGGGGAACGCCCCCGAGGGTACGGCGCAGGGCGACCGGGGTGGTGCGCTCCCGGTGACGCCGGTGCGCTGTGGATTGTCGTGGAACATCGGCCACGTGCTGGGTCCGACGGCGTCGGCACCGTCGGACCCGAGGATCTCGTAATGCCTGATCTCGCCCTGGTTGGTGCCGTCGTAGCCCGCCACCGTGATCCCGATGTCCCCGTTGGGATCGTCGGTCACGAGGGGCGAGTTCTGGAACCCGAGGTCCGGGCTGAGCACGGTCAGCTCCGCCCCCGAGGCACCGTCGAGGATCTCCACCCCTGCCGTGGTGGGGACGAGGACATCGGGCGTACTCGGGCCCGACAGGTTGGCGACCACCACCGAACCGATGACCCGGCCCACCACGGGCTGCTCCCAGATGGTGGCTCCGGTGGCACCGTCGAGAACCCACACCGAGCCCCCCGAGCCCGTGTCTGTCCCCTCGACGACCTGAAGGCTCCCGTCCCCGGTGACGTCGGCCACCGCGGGGCTGCTCGTCGTGGCCCCGTCGAGGGCCTGTGACCACACCAGGTCGCAGTCGGTGTCGAAGACATTCACGGTGTCGGTGTCCGACGCCCCGGAGAAGAACGCACCGGTACCGACGGCGATGCCCATGGACCCCCCGGGGAGGATGGGACCCACGGCGGGCGAGGAGTCCACCGTCTGTGTGGTCTGGTAGTCGCACAGGACTCCCCCGCTCCCGTTGAGGATGCGGAGATGTCCACCCTCTTGATAGTTGCGGCCGACGGCAAAGCCGGCGGTCTGGTCGCCTCCTTCGACGATCTCGTTGGCTCCCGTGCCGTAGAGGTCCCCGACCGCGGCGGTCGAGAACACGCTGTCGGAGGTGAAGAAGGGCCAGCCCGGGAGGGTGGCTCCCGTCGAGGCGTTCAGCGCGTACTGCTCCTGGTCGAGAGAGCCGGCGACGACGCCGGCGGTGCCGTCCAGGGTGGCGGCGGTCAACGATGCCTGGACTCCCGCCGCGGGTTGTCCATCGCTTTGCGGATCGATGACGGGAGTGTCCCAGAGCTGCGACCCCGACGCCGAGAACGCCTCGTAGCCACCCTGGCCCGGATCGGCGGCGTTGCCGGCGCCGACGAACACCGAGTCCTCCCCGTCGGCCTGGGCCAGCACCGACGGCGAGGAGTCGATGGGGACGCCGCCGTCGTTCACCGGCCATCCCGGGACGGGCGACCCGTCGGCCAGGTGGTACGCGTAGAGATTCCCGCTTCGGTCGCCGACGATGGCGGCGGGGCCGAGTCCGTCGAGCGTCGCCACATCGGGAGAGGACTCGGCGATCGGGTGCCCCTGGTCGGCCAGGGGCCCGGTGGCCCAGGTGAGCGTGAACGTCGGTGTCACGGGCTGGGCGGCGGCCGGCGACACGGCGTGAAGCACACCCACCACGCCCACGACCCACGACACCGTCCCGACGACCAGGACGACGATGACGCGACGCGGAGACGGGGACTTCCCCCCCGCGCGGCGCGGTGCCTTCCCCATCGGGTCTACCGAAGACGACAAGCCACGCCGTCGGTGCAGGACATGGAGCGAGGGTGCCTCAGCTCAAGCTGGCGGCGCGGATGTCGGCGTGGAGCTGCAACGCCACCGTGCCGCGCGACCGGTCCGGGTTCATCACTTCGAAACCCTCCTGCTCGGCGCTGTCGTAGAGCATGCCGAGGCGGTCCTTGATCTCGACCTTCACGCTGTAGGTCCCGTCGAGCAACGGCACCTGCTCGAAGCTGAGATCGGCTCGTCCCGCGCCGATCGGTGCGTCGAAGGGCCGCTCCACGATCTCGGTGTCGGAGCCGAAGATCAACCTGCCCTCCTGGTCGTGGATCTCGAGGGCGAATACCACGCCTTCGACCGCTTCGGTGGCGTCGAAGGCCACGTGCACCGCCAAGGGCTCCCACGGGAGGAGATAGGGGCGCGCCCCGACGCCGGGATGCTCGACCTCGACCGAGGCGATCTGGATGGACCGGTGCAGGGCGGCCTGCAGGGGGATCTCCGCCTCTTGCGGGGCGGCCCCGATGCCGGGCCCGACGGTGTTGAGGTGCTCGTGGTAGATGCGAACGGCTTCGGCGGCGGGGCCCGACCCGATCATGTCCCCCGAGCTCAGCACGACGGCGAAATCACAGATCTGGCGCACGAGGTCAGAGGAGTGGGTGACGAACAAGATGGTCCGCCCGTCGTCCTGGAATTCCTTGATCCTGGCCATGCACTTGCGGGAGAAGGCCTCGTCCCCCACGGCCAGCACCTCGTCGACCACCAAGATGTCGGGGTCGACGTTCACCGCCACCGCGAACCCCAGTCGCACGTACATCCCCGAGGAGTAGTACTTGACCTGGTTGTCGATGAACTGCTCCAGCTCGGCGAAGGCCACGATCTCGTCGAAGCGCTTGTCGACGTCCTTGGTCGACAAGCCGAGGAGGGACGCATTGAGATAGATGTTCTCCCGCCCCGACAGTTCGGGTTGGAACCCGGCCCCGAGCTCCAACAGTGCCGCCAAGCTGCCGCGCACCACCACCCTGCCCTGGGTGGGTTGGAGGATCCCCGATACACATTTGAGCAGTGTCGACTTGCCCGAGCCGTTGCGTCCCAGGATCCCGACGGTCTGGCCCTCGGGGATCTGGAAGTTGATGTCGCGCAGCGCATAGAAGTCCTGGTAGGGGTTGCGGCCCGCATGCAGGAAGCGCTCTTTGAGCGACTGGTACTTCTCGGTGTAGAGCCGGAACCTCTTGGTCACGTTCTCCACGTCGACGGCGATGTTCACGGTCACGGCGCGCTCAGAGCTCCTCGGCGAAGTTGCCCTCGAGCCGACCGAACACGATCATGGCGCCGAACAGGAGTACCACCGACACCGCCAGGACGGTGAGGTCGGAGGCCACGTACCAGTGGATCCCGTACCGGGCCATGACGCCGTCCGGTATCAGGGCGTGGTACGACTTCCCCCCCGGCACCTTGGTGAGAAGGGTCGAGCGGGGATGGACGACGTTGTAGAAGACCCGCTGGAACGACATCACCACCGGGCTCACCGGGTTGGCGAAGTACAGCCAGATCAGATGCGTCCCGGGGATGCCGAAGATGGTGTGCTTGATGAGCCCGTCGTGCACCCGTCCCGAGAACGAATAGATCCCGGGGATGGCCCAGAACCACGCCATCAACAGCACCTCCACCAGGTGCTGGGTGTCGCGCAGGTAGACGTTCACGGCCGAGAGGAAGACGGCCAGGGCGGCGGAGAACACCACGATGGCCGCCAGGGCCGGGACCACCAGCCAGAGCGCGCTCCAGTCGGGTCGATGCCAGAAGGCGAACATGAACACGAGCAGGACGATGGACTGGAACAAGAAGAACATGAAGGCGGATCCCACCGCCGCCAGCGAGAGGATCTCGCGGGGGAAGGCGACCTTCTTCACGATGGCGGCGTTGGACACGATGGTGCTCGTCCCCGTGAGCACGGCGGTCTGGAAGAGGTTCCACACCAACATGGCCGAGAACATGTAGATGACGAAGTTGGGGATCCCGTTGGGCAGGAAGAAGGTGAACAGGACGTAGAACACGGCCAGGGTCAGGGCGGGGTTGAGCATGGACCACAAGAACCCCAGGGCGGAGTTCTTGTACTTGACCTTGATCTCCTTGCGCACCAGGAAGAAGAACAGCTCCCGGGCCCGCCACAGCTCCCCCAGCCGCAGCCAGATGCTCACCCGGGCGGCGACGATCCGGGTCGGCTTGGACCGGGACGCGATGCGGGCGGCCCGTTCCGCGATCTGGCGTTCTTCGTCGCCGACGAGAACCGGGGCCGGCTCGGACCCGGGGTCGGCAACCGTCTGATCGGCGGCGACCGGCGGTGCCCCCGTCTCGGACTGGACGTCGGTCATCGGAACGCTCGGCTCGAACCTCCGGGCCCCGTGCTCAGCGGTTGGCCGCCTGCGGGGTGGAGTGCTCGATCACCCGATCGATGAACCCGTAGTCCTTGGCCTCCTCGGCGGTGAACCAGCGATCGCGGTCCGAGTCCGCTTCGATGCGCTCGATGGGCTGGCCGGTGTGGAAGGAGATGCGCTCGGCCATCATCCGCTTGAGATAGACGATCTGCTCGGCCTGGATGGCGATGTCGGTCGCCTGGCCCTGCATCTGCCCGGAGGGCTGGTGCATGAGGATCCGGCTGTGGGGAAGGGCAAAGCGCTTGCCCGGTGCCCCCGCGCACAGGAGGAACTGGCCCATCGACGCGGCCAGCCCCACGCAGATCGTGCTCACGTCGCAGCTGACGTACTGCATCGTGTCGTAGATGGCGAGCCCGTCGGTGACCGACCCCCCCGGGGAGTTGACGTACAGGGCGATGTCGCGCTCGTGGTCCTCGGCCGCCAGGAGCAGGAGCTGGGCGCAGACCTGGTTCGCCACCACCTCGTCGATGGCGCTGCCCAGGAAGATGATGCGCTCCTTGAGCAGTCGCTGGAAGACGTCGGCCGAGGCCAGGTCGGGCAGGTTGCCGGTCCGCATCGACGCGGGCACGTCTGCGACCAGGGGTGACGCGTGGGTCGAGTGGGATGCCATGGCACGAGGCTACCCGGGATGGTGCCCCGGGTCGGGCAGGGTACGGCGGACGGACCGGTAGGCTCGACATGTCCCGGTGGGCGGCGCGATGCCGGCGGTGGGGCGCTGCGGGCGTGGCGGAACGGTAGACGCGCGGGGTTTAGGTCCCCGTCCCTTTCGGGGGGTGGAGGTTCGACTCCTCTCGCCCGCACTCGGGCCTCCGGTCGCGAGGACACCGCAGGTGTCGAGCCTGCTCAACCCACCTGATGCACAGAGAGCTGCGAAGAAGATGATCACGGGCCGCGACATCACCATCGAGATCGGTGGCAGGACGCTGCTACGCGACGCCTCGTTCATGGTCGGCCCCGACGACAAGGTGGGGCTTGTCGGCCGAAATGGGACAGGGAAGTCGTCCCTGGTGTCGGTCATCTGCGGGCTGCACCCTGCTCACCTGCGTGTGGCCGGGGACGTCGACATCCAAGGGACCATCGGCTTCCTCCCCCAGGTGCCGACCGTTGGGGGCCTCGGGCTCGAGCCCACCGGCTTCTCCCATGTGCTCTCGGCCCGGGGTCTCGACGTGCTCGACGAGGAGATGCACAAGGCCCGCAGCGCCGTGGCCGCCGACCCCACCACCGAGGCCATCGCCCGGTTCTCCGATATCGAAGAACGCTACGGAGCGGCGGGGGGATACAGCCTCGAGGGCGAGATCGCCCGTCTCGCCGAGGGGATCGGGTTGCGCCAGGACACCCTGTTCGACGACATCGATTCGCTGTCGGGAGGACAGCGTCGACGCGTCGACATCGTCCGGGTGCTCTTCGGCCGCCCCGACACGCTCGTCCTCGACGAGCCCACCAACCATCTGGACTTGGCCGCCAAGCGCTGGCTCACGGCCGAGCTATCGCGCTTTTCGGGGGCGATGCTCGTCATCAGCCACGACCTGAAGCTGCTCGACCGGGTCATCACCAAGGTGCTGAGTCTGGCGGAGGGGGGGCTCCGGGAGTTCAAGGGCAACTACAGCGCCTTCCGGACCCAGCTGACCGCCGACATCGAGCAACGCGAGAAGAAGCGGTCCCTCGAGGACCGTCAGATCCGCAAGCTCAGCACCCTGGCCGACTCCATGCGGGCCAGCACCGAGGACCGGGCCCGCAAGGCGAAGGTCCTCGACCGCCGGGTCGAGCGCATGAAGGGCAACCGCACCGAGCTCGTGAAACGGGACCGCAAGACGCGCTTTCGCCTCCCCACGCCGTCGCGTTCGGGCGCGCTCCCCCTCACGGTGCGGGGGGTGCAGGTCTCCTACGGGGCCAAGAAGGTCCTCCTCAACATCGACTTCGTGGTGGGGCGCGGCGACCGGGTGGTGGTGATCGGACGCAACGGGGCCGGCAAGAGCAGCCTGCTGCGGTGCCTGGCCTCGGTCCAGGCCCCCTCGGGGGGCGTGGTGGAGGTCGGGCACAACGTCTCGCTCGGGTACTTCGCCCAGGAGCACGAGCAACTCGATCCCGCGGTGTGCGCCCTGGAGCAGATCGACGACAGCGTGCTGCGCACGGTGTCGGAGCGCCGGGCTCTGCTGGGCTCGTTCGGGCTCACCGGGGCGACCGCGGAGCAGTTGCCGGCGTCGTTGTCCGGCGGAGAGCGCGCCAAGCTCAGCCTGGCCATGTTGTCGGCGGGTCGCGCCAATCTCCTCGTGCTCGACGAGCCCACCAACAACCTCGACCCGGCCTCGGTGGAGGCGGTGGGTGAGATGCTGAGCACATGGCCCGGAACCGTGGTGGCGGTGAGCCACGACCGCCCCTTCGTGGACGCGCTACGGCCCACCCACGCGCTGCACCTCCCCGAGGAGCGCTACGAATTGTGGCGCGAGGAGTACCTCGAGGACGTCGAGATGCGATGACCACTTTCCGGGCCCAAACCGCTGGCAAGGAGGCCGCACCATGACCGACACCACCGCTATCGCCACCGCCCAGGCTGAGATCCGGCGACGAGTGGCAGCCATCGGGGCCGGGCAGTGGGACCTCCCCACGCCCTGCACCGATTGGAGCGTCACGGACCTCGTGGTCCACCTGATCGCGGGAAGCGCCATGACCGTGCTGCTACTCGAGGGCGCCTCTGGGCCCGAGTCGCTCTCACCCTTCCGAGCGCCCCATGGGCCTGATCTCGAGGCCGAGCTGGACCGGGGCCTGACCGACGAACTGGCGGCGTTCGGGAAACCCGACGCCCTCGACACCATCGTCCACCATCCCGCCGCCGGGGACGTGCCGGGGTCGGCGCTGTTCGGATTCCGAACCGGGGACTACCTGCTGCACAGTTGGGATCTGGCCCGTGCCACCGGTGGGGACGAGGCACTGGACGAGACTCTGGTCGTCACCACCTGGGAGGCCATGCAGCCCATGGCGCCGTTCATCGCCGAAATCGGAATCTTCGGAGCGGGCCCGAGCGGGACCGTCGGGGCCGATGCGCCGCTCCAGCAGCGGCTCCTGGACTTCACCGGCCGCAGGCCGTGAACAGCGCGACCCCGTGAACTGGTCGACCCTCTGAACAGGGCGCCTCCGTACCCACCCTGACACCGTGACCACCTACGTCGCCATGCTGCGCGCCGTCAACGTCGGTGGCCGCGTCATCGCCATGACAGAGCTCCGCGCCGCGTTCAGCGCCATGGGCCACACCGACGCCCGCACCTATATCCAGACCGGCAACGTGGTGTTCGGGGCCTCGGCCCCTTCCGCCAAGCTCCGGTCGGCCATCGAGGAGGGCCTCGAGGCGCGCTTCGGTCCGGGGATCACCGTCGTGCTGCGTTCGCGTGCGCAACTGGCGGCGATCATCGAACACAACCCGCTCCTGGGCGGCGGTCGCGACCCGAAGAGGCTCCATGTGACGTTCTTGGGCTCCACGCCGCCCTCGTCCCGTGTCGCCGGCCTCGAAACCGACGCCTTCCTCCCCGACGAGTTCCGGTTGGAGGGACGCGAGGTCTACGTGCACTGCCCCGGCGGCTACGGCCGGACCAAGATCAACAACAGCTACTTCGAGCGGGCCCTCGGCGTGGTGGCGACCACGCGCAACTGGAACACGGTGACGGCCCTCGCGGAGATGACGAACTGAGGCCCCTCGACACCGAGCCGGGCCGGCCCCCCTGGCGCCGGGGGGGTGCGGGCGGGACCGCTCGAGGATTGTCAGGAAACCCACAGGTGGCGTTGACTGGGTCCAAGGTTGCGGTCGGGACACTGTGGCCATGGTTCAACCGGCCACCCTTCGCCCCGACACCGAGAGGACCAGCGCCGTCCCCTCGCCGGCGTGGGTCGTCGACGCCGCCGACCCGGCCCGGGGCGCGGCACCACCCCAGGTCGACATCGCCATCCCGGTCTACAACGAGGAGGCCGACCTGGAGGCCAGTGTCAGGAGGCTCCACGCCTACCTGAGCCGTGCGCTCCCCTTCAGCTTCCGGATCACCGTGGCCGACAACGCCAGTACCGACCGGACATGGGCGATCGCCCAGTCCCTCGAGGGCGAGCTCCCCGGCGTCCGCGCCGTCCACCTGGAGGAGAAGGGCCGGGGCCGGGCCCTCCGCCAGGTGTGGTCGACGAGCGACGCCGCGGTCCTCGCCTACATGGACGTCGACCTTTCCACCGATCTGGCCGCCGTGCTCCCCCTCGTGGCCCCGGTGGTGTCGGGCCACAGTGACATCGCCATCGGGACCCGCTTGGCCCATGGCTCGCGCGTGGTACGCGGGACCAAACGCGAAGTGATCTCGCGCTGCTACAACTTCCTGCTGCGCACCACGTTGGCCGCCGGGTTCTCCGACGCCCAGTGCGGGTTCAAGGCGATCCGCGCCGACCGGGCCCGGGCCCTCGTGCCGCTGGTCAAGGACACGGGGTGGTTCTTCGACACCGAGCTCCTCTTCCTGGCCGAGCGGGCCGGCATGCGCATCCACGAGGTCCCCGTGGACTGGGTCGACGACCCTGACTCGCGCGTCGACATCGCCTCCACCGTTCGCGCCGACCTCAAGGGCGTGGCCCGCCTGGTGCGCGCCCTGGCCACGGGGAGACTCCCGCTCGCCACCCTGTTGGAATCGACGGCCGCCGAGCAGGCGGTCCAGGCGCGCCCGGGCCTGTTCGCACAATTGGCGCGCTTCTCCGCCATCGGGGTGCTGAGCACGGTTGCCTACGTGCTCCTCTACCTGGTGCTGCGCACCGGCATGCCCGCCCAGGGGGCAAATGCGTCGGCCCTGCTGGTCACGGCGGTGGCCAACACGGCGTTGAACCGCCGCCTGACGTTCGGGGTCCGGACCCGCAAGGCCCACCTTCGCCATCAGCTGCAGGGCATCGTCGTCTTCGCCGTGGGCCTGGCCCTCACGAGCGGCGCGCTGGCCGTGCTGCACGGCCTCGCGCCCCACGCCGGGCGGGGCCTCGAGGTCGCCGTCCTGGTGGCCGCGGGCGCAATCGCCACCGCCGTGCGCTTCGTGGCCTTCCGGTCCTGGGTGTTCCCCGGGGCGCCAGGCCCACCGCACCGGTCCGTCTTGACCTGCTCCGCAACCCCGTCCCCACCGACCCCGTCCGCACCGATCCCGTGGAGACCACGATGACGACCGACGTCCTTCCCATCGACCCCATCGTCGAGGAGCCCGGCGACGAGCTCTTCGTGTCCGAGGAGCCCGAGGCCCGCCGACCCGACGGCGTCGTGCGTCGAGCGTGGCGGGGGCGGCCCGACGACCCGGCCTGGGTGCGTCCCGCCCTGGTGGCCCTGCTGCTCGGAACCGCGGTGCTCTACCTGTGGGACCTGGGCGCATCGGGCTGGGCGAACTCCTTCTATTCGGCCGCGGTGCAGGCCGGTTCCAAGAGTTGGAAGGCGTTCTTCTTCGGATCGTCGGACGCGTCGAACTTCATCACCGTCGACAAACCCCCCGCCTCCTTGTGGGTCATGGAGATCTCGGCTCGGCTCTTCGGCCTCAACGCGTGGAGCATCCTCGTCCCCCAGGCGCTCGAGGGCGTGGCGTCGGTAGCGGTGCTCTACGCGGCGGTGCGGCGCTCGTTCCGTCCCGGAGCCGCACTCCTGGCCGGCCTGGTGCTCGCCACCACACCGGTGGCGGCGCTCATGTTCCGCTACAACAACCCCGACGCGCTGCTCGTGCTCCTGCTCACCGTGGCGACCTATGCCACGGTGCGAGCCCTCGAACGCGCCAACACGTGGTGGCTGGTCCTGGCCATGAGCGCGGTGGGGACGGGATTCATCACCAAGATGCTGCAAGCCTTCCTCGTCGTCCCCGCCATGGTCCTCGTCTACCTGCTGGCGGCGCCGACCCCGCTGCGTCGCCGGCTGGTCCAACTCGGTGTCGGCGCCGTGGCTCTGGTGGTGTCGGCGGGCTGGTGGGTGGCGATCGTCCAACTCACTCCCGCCGCCGACCGGCCCTACATCGGCGGATCTCAGGACAACAACCTCTTGAACCTCATCTTCGGGTACAACGGGCTCGGACGGCTCTCGGGCGCCGAGAGCGGGAGCGTGGGCGGCGCCGGCGCGGTGGGGTCGCGTTGGGGACCGACGGGCCTGCTCCGTTTCTTCGGCTCCGAATTCGGGACCCAGATCTCCTGGCTCATCCCCGCGGCGTTGATCCTGGCGCTGTCGTCGCTGTGGCTGTGGCGGCGACGGCCCCGGACCGACCGCGCCCGCAGCTCCCTGCTGTTGTGGAGCGCCTCGCTGGTCGTGACCGTGGTGGTCATCAGCCTCGCCAAGGGGATCATCCATCCCTATTACTCGGTGGCCGCCGCCCCGGCCATCGGCGCCATGGTGGGCATCGGCGGCTCGGCCCTGTGGGAGAGGCGAAGCCACGTCGGTGCCCGGGTGGCGCTGGCGGTGGCGCTGGCGGCGACGGCGGTGTGGTCCTTCGTACTGCTCGATCGCGCCCCGCAATGGATGCCGTGGCTGGCGCCGGCGGTGTTGGCCCTGGGCCTCGGCTGCGCCCTGTTCCTCGTGGTCGCGCCTCGGTTGCGGGGCCGGGCCGCGCTGGCCTTCGGCGTGGTGGGGGTGTGCGCCGCCCTGGCGGGCCCCGCCGCCTACGCCCTCGACACCGCTCTCACGCCGCACTCCGGAGCGATCCCCTCGGCCGGGCCGGCGAGCGCATCGGGGCCCGGAGGTGCACCTGGTCTTCCCGGTGGCACCTTCGGCGGGGCCCCCGGCGCCAACCTCGGCGCCCTTCCCGGTGCCGCCGGTGCCGGGGGTGCGCCATCGCCAGGAGGTGGCGGCTCGGTGCCCTCGGGCCTCGGCGCCGGTCGGGGTGCGTTCACCGGCCCCCCCACAGCCGGTGGCGGCTTCCCGAGCGGATCGCCCCCGACCCGTGGATCAGGGCCAGCACCGGGGGCACGACGAGCGTCGGGGGCCAACGCCGGTCGACCCGGGGGCGCCGTGGGCGCAGGGGGATTCCTGTCGATCAGCACTCCGGGCAGCAAGCTGGTGAAGGCTCTCGAGTCCAACGCCGGCAGGTACACCTGGGTGGCCGCCACCGTGAACTCGAATTCGGCGGCGGGGTACCAGCTCGCCACCGATGACCCGGTGATGGCGATCGGCGGGTTCAACGGCACCGACCCGGCCCCGACCCTGGCGCAGTTCGAGCGCGACGTCGCCGACAAGAAGATCCACTACTTCATCTCCGGTGGGGGTGGGATCGGGAGCGGGAGCTCGGGATCGACCGCCGGACAGATCACCCAGTGGGTCGAGAGCCACTTCACCGCCGAGACGCTCAACGGCACCACGGTCTACGACCTGGCCCGCTGATCGAGATGCCTTGTGGCCCGGGCAGGGCGAGGCGCCTCAGCCGCCCCCGTCCACGGTGATCACCTGGCCGGTGAGGTAGCCCGCTTCCTCCGAGCACAGAAAGCGCACCACCGCCGCGACGTCCTCGGGCCGGCACACCCGTCCGAAGGCGGCGCCGGCGTCCATGGTCGAGATGTCGTCGACCCCCATGGCCCGGACCAGCCTGCGGCCCATCTCGGTGACCACGAGCCCGGGCGCCACCACGTTGACGTGGATACCGTGACGACGCTCCTCTTTGGCCAGGGTCATGGCCAAGGCCTCGAGGGCGGCTTTGCCCATGTTGTAGGGGGCGCTGTTGGGCGCCAGGAGCTTGGCCGCCACGCTGGACACGAACACCACGTCCCCCCGGGCCTGGCTCCGCATCCCCGGCACAACCAGTCGGCACAGGTGATGGGCGCCGAAGGCGTGCACGGCGACCACGCGCTCCAACTCGGCGGGGTCGGTGTCGACCACGGTGTGCCCCCGGCTGGCGATACCGGCCGAGTGGACCAGCGTGTCGATGGCCCCGAAGTCCTCGAGGACCGAGTCCACCATGGCCCGGTCCTCGTCTGCCGACTCCACGCTGGCCGCATAGGCACGGGCGCGCCGACCGAGGGCCTCGATGTCCTGCACCGTCTGCGCCGCGGCCTCGCGGTCGCGGCGGTAGTTGACCGCCACGTCGAACCCGTCGCCGGCCAGGGCCAGCGCGCAGGCGCGCCCGATCCCCCGGCTGCCTCCGGTGACGAGCGCGACCCTCCCCTCGGCCCGGTCCACGGAGGCCGGTCAGGCCGCGGGCCGGAACATCGGCACGTGGAGGCCCTCGCCGACGTCGGTGATCTCCAACCGCAGCGCCATCCCCGCCCGGAGATCGTCGAACTCGCACCCGACGACGTTGGTCATCATGCGGGGCCCCTCGGCCAGGTCGACGACCGCGGCGACATAGGGCACCCGCTCGTTGAAGGGGGGCAGGTCGTTCTGGTGCACGATCGACCATGTGTAGAGCGTGGCGTCCCCGCTGGCCTGCTCCCACGACACCGTGTCGGCCCCGCAGCGCGGGCAAAAGGGCCGCGGGTAGTAGTGCGCCTCGCCGCAGGTCGAGCACCTCATCAAGAGGAGGCGCCCCTCGGCCGCCGCGTCCCACCACGGCTGGGTGAAGTCGTCGGGAGTGGGGAGATCGAAGCGGGTCGTCGCCATCGTGTCTGCCTCGTTCGCTGAATGGAGTGCCGTCGTCGTGGGTGCCCGGGGCGGGCCTCGCGAGGCCCTTCGCCGTGTTGACCCTGGCGAGCGCCATCGGCCATGCTGCCCGGGTTCCAGATCCGTCGTCAACGTGACGCGGGAGCCCACGTCGCACGTCGGGCCCGAGGCTGTGAAGCAGAAGTAGGAGGACACCTGATGGGCATGCTCGAGGGGAAGACCGCCATCGTGAGCGGCGCCGGCCGAGGGATCGGGCGCGAGGAGGCCATCCTGCTCGCCGCGGAAGGTGCCAAGGTCGTCGTGAACGACGTCGGCGCCTCACGGGCCGGCGAGGGCAACGACGTGCACCCCGCCGAGCAGACCGTCCAGGACATCAAGGCGGCCGGTGGCGAGGCTCTGCTCAACAGCAGCGACGTGAGCTCGTGGGCCGGGGCCGAGGCCCTGGTGGCCCAGGCCGTCGACGCATGGGGCAAGCTCGACATCCTCGTCAACAACGCCGGGATCCTCCGGGACAAGATGAGCTTCAACATGGACGAGTCCGACTGGGACGACGTCATCCGGGTCCACCTCAAGGGCCACTTCGCCTTGTCGCACTTCGCCGCCGTCCACTGGCGCAACCGGGCCAAGGCGGGAGAGGACGTGTCGGGGCGCATCATCAACACCGCGTCGGAGGCGGGCCTCTTCGGCAACGCCGGCCAGGCCAACTACGGAGCCGCCAAGGCCGGCATCGCGGCCATGACCATCATCTTGGGCCGCGAGCTCGAGCGCTACGGCGTGACGGTGAACGCCATCTCCCCCCGGGCCCGGACCCGGATGACCGAGGACCTCTTCGGCGACATGGCCAAGGCCGAGGAGGGCAAGTTCGACGCCTTCGGGCCCGAGAACGTGGCTCCGCTCGTGGCCTTCTTGGCGTCGGACGAGGCCGCCGACGTGAACGGGCAGAACTTCGTCGTCTTCGGCGGGTCGGTGTGGGTGATGCAGGGATGGCAGCCAGCGGGCAGTCTCAAGCGCGACTCGGGGTGGACGCCCAAGGAGCTGGCCGACAACAAGTCCACCCTCTTCGCCACCCGCGCCTCGGGCTTGCCGCCCTTCAGCTTCTTCTGATCCCTCCCCCCGGTGGCGCTCAGAGCCCGCGTCGGGGGCGCGGAGCCTCCGCAGCGCTGACGCCCGGCTCGAAGCCCCGGCTCGGTCGGGGCTCTCGGCGGGAATGCCGCGCCCTCGTCCCGACGCCGTTCGCGGTCCCCGGGGAGCCGGGGTGCGGTCCCTGACGGGAATGTCAGGTACGGCGGCGGGGATCCGGTTAACCTCTGGCAGCCCGACGGGGAGCGGCGCACCGATTCAAAAGGGGAGGCCCAGGAAGATGCTCGGACTTTACGCACACAAGGCGGTCAGCGGGATCCCGCACCAGGGACGACACCGGACGACACGCGTGGTCGCCGTCGCCGTCGTGGCGGCCCTCTCGTTGGGCATGGCGGCCTGCAGCAGCTCGCCCGCCGCCCCGACCTACAACCCCACCACGGCGAAGGCTGACATCGCCGCCTCGTACAACACCCTGTTCCACTTCAAGACGGGGACCCTGGCTTCCAAAGAAGCCGTCATCCAGAACGGGAAGTCACTGGCCGCCGCCATGAGCCAGGCCCTGGCCTCGTCCGAGGCCAGTGCGGCCGACGGCGCCAAGGTCGACAGCGTGAGCTTCCTGAGCGCCACGGGATGCAGCGGGAAGTCCCTTCCCTCTCCGTGCGCCAAGGTCAAGTACGACATCCTCGGCACGTCGGGGACGGCGATCCTGGCCGGGAACACCGGCTACACCGTGCTCACCGGCAGCACCTGGCAGGTGGCCAAGATCACCATCTGCACGCTCCTCGGCCTCTTCTACACCGCCGAGGGCAAGACCGGCTCGCCTCCGGGCTGCTGATCTCGCGGGAGCTGCTCCGCCCCCTCGTGGGGTGGAGCAGCTTCGGCCGGCGGCGAAGGCAGGGCTCAGACACACGGCGTCCGCCGACGGTGAGGCGGGCCCTGTCGCCCTGAGCGACGACGCCGGATCGAGCTGAGCGACAACCTCGGGTCCGCGCCCCGAACGGGGGCGGGCTCTCAGGCCTTGCTCGGGAGCACCGCCGTCGCCTCGCCGACGACCTTCACCTCGCCCTCGCCGTTGGCCAGGCTGCAATCGAGCTCCACCAGGTGGCGGCCGTCTTCGACCCGCTTGCCGGTCACCACGATCTTCGTGGTGAGCTCCTCGCCGGGCCAGGTCTGGCGGGAGAAGCGCACCTTGTAGTGGGTGACGTTGCCGGGCCCGACGTAGTCGGTGAGGGCCGTGCCGAGCAGGCCCATAGAGAACATCCCGTGACCGAACACACTGGGCTGTCCGGCCGCGGTGGCCAGGATCTCGTCGTGGTGCATGGGGTTGTAGTCCCCCGACGCGCCGGCATAGCGCACGAGGTCCGTCCGCGTGAGCGTGTGGCTCGACGCCGGCGCCTCGTCGCCCTCTTTGACGTCCTCGAAGTACCGCGTGGCCTCTCCCATGTCCGTCCCTTCTCGCCCGGTTCTCGCAGCTTGGGCGTCGTGTCCGTGCCCTGTCAAACCATCCCGCCCGACCACCGGGGCCGGGCCCGACCGGTCCTCAGCCCCCGGGCTCGGGGTCGCGGGGGAGGCCGAGGATGCGCTCGCCGATGACGTTGCGCTGCACCTCGCTCGTCCCCCCGGCGATGGTCAGGCACAGCGAGGACAGAAAGCCCTGGCTCCACCGGCCGGCGTCGTCCTCGGTGGTGGCGCTGCGCGGGCCGAGCTGCATGAGCCCGAACTCCTGGAGACGCTGCTCATGTTCGGCGCCGAGCAGCTTGCGCACGCTCGCCTCGGGTCCGGGCTCGACGCCCGAGACCGAACGGAGCGTGGTCCGGGCCCCGAGGAGCGCCAACGACTGGGCCTCGGCCAGCAGCCTCCCCACGCCGTCGAGGACCACGGCGTCCTCGGACCCACCGGCTTTGATGCCCTTGAGGATCCCCTCGATCCCGAAGCCCCAGGTGGCGCCGCCCGCCATCGACACGCGCTCGTTGGCGAGGGTCGTGCGGGCCAGGCGCCATCCGCCGTTGACCTGCCCCACCACACAGTCGTCGGGCACGAAGACGTCGGTGAAGAACACCTCGTTGAACATCGCCGCGCCCGTGATCTCGCGCAGGGGGCGAACCTCGATCCCCTCGCTGTGCATGTCGACGATGAAATACGTGATGCCCTCGTGCTTGGCCGCGTCGGGATCGCTCCGGGCCAGACAGATCCCCCAGTCGGCCCGCATGGCGATCGACGTCCACACCTTCTGGCCGTTGAGCACCCAACCCCCGTCGTGGCGCGTGGCGCGCATGGAGAGGGCGGCAAGATCGCTGCCGGCGCCCGGCTCGCTGAAGAGCTGGCACCACACGAGCTCACCCCGCATCGTGGGCCCCACCCACCGCTCCTGCTGCTCGGCGCTGCCGTGGGCGATGATGGTGGGCAGCGCCCAGGCGCCCACGGCCAGGTGCGGCCGGTGCACATGGGCGGCAGCGAGCTCCTCGTCGATCACGAGCTGCTCGACGGGCCCCGCCCCTCGTCCCCACGGCACCGGCCAGTGGGGCGTGAGGAGCCCGGTCTCGACCAGGCGCCGGCGGCGCTGGTTCGGATCCGACGCCGCCGCCACCTCGGCCACCAAGGCCCGGACCTGCTCCCGGACGCTGTCGGCCTCGTCGGGAAGGTCCAGGACCAGTCGGCGGCGGCTGCCCTCCAGCGCGGCGCGCGTCGCCTCCACCCGCAAGGCGGTGCTCGGTCCGACGAGCTGGCGCAGCGTCAGGGCCCGGCGCAGCTGGAGGTGGGCGTCGTGCTCCCAGGTGAAGCCCATGCCGCCCAGGATCTGGATGCAGCCTTTGGCGCATGCGCCGTAGGCGTCGAGGGCGAAGGCCCCGGCCAGCACGGCGGACAACCGGGCCTGGGCGGCGTCTCCGGCGTCGGCGGCCTGGGCGGCGTCCCACGCCAACGCGGTGACCTGCTCCACGGCCACCAACATGTCGGCCAGGCGGTGCTTCACGGCCTGGAACTGGCCGATGGGACGACCGAACTGGCGGCGCTCGACGGCGTAGGCGCTGCCCACCTCGAGACACCACCGGGCCCCCCCGGCGCACTCCGCCGCGGCCAGGACGAGCGCCAGGTCCCGCACCAGGGTGCTCGACACCGAGGGCAGCTGGCGCTCGGGCACCACGACCAGCCGCTCCACCCCCACCGAGCCCACCCGGCGCGTCGGGTCCAGGCTGGCCAGGGGGGATGCGGTGACGCCGTCGACGTCGAGGTCGATCACACACCACACCACGTCGCCGTCGCTCCCGGCTCCCGCCGCGTCGGCCACCGTGACCGGGGCCAGGAGCCGCCGGGCCAGGGTGGCGCCCAGCACCGGGCCCACCTGGCCGTGGACGTCGAGCGTGCCATCGGCGGCCCGGGCGCCCGCCAGCGTCCCGGCGCCGGGCAGGACCACGGTGGCGGGAAGACTTCCGTCGACCATCGGGGACAACAGGGCCTTGCGTTGGGCGTCATCGGCTCCGGCCGAGACGATGGCGGCGGCGAGCATGGTCGGCATGGCCGGGCCCGGCATCACGGCCCGGGCCATCTCCTCGACGACGACGGCGAGCTCGAGCATGCCGAAGCCCTGCCCGCCGTACTCCTCGGCGACGTGGATGCCCAACCAGCCCTGGGCCGCCAGCTCGCCCCAGAAGGGGGGCATGGTCTCGGTCTCGGCGTCCAGGAGGGCGCGCGCCACCTCGGGGGGACAGCGCGCCTCGAGCCACCGTCGCACGGTGCGACGCAGCTCCTCGTGGTCCTCCCCGATGCCGATGGGCATGCTCTGGCTCCCCTATCCGGTGTGTCGTCGTGCCGGTGTCGTCGTGCCGTCTCGGCCGCTCAGAACCAGCCGATCAGATGGTCGATGGACCACACCTGCCAGCCGTGGGTCCCCAGGATCACCGCCGCGGCCAGGACCATCATGGCGTTCTGTCCCTGCTCGGCCCAGTCGTGGATCATGAGGACGAAGTACAAGAGGTTGAGGGCGATGCTGGCGAAGGCGGCCACGGGGGTGAGGATCCCCAACGTGAGCCCCAGCCCGAGCGACAGCTCGCTCATGAGGATCACCCAGGTCATCGCCTTGGGATGGGGCTTCACCACGGCGGTGAAGCCCGCGCCGACGAACTTCCAGCGGTGCTTGGAGGCGATGTCGGCCGCCCAGTTGATCCCGGCCTGTCTCTTGATCCACGCCGTGAGGTTCTTGTGGCGGAAGCTCTCGAGCCACCACAGCCCGAGTCCGATGCGCAGGACCGCCGCCCACTGTGGTCCGGTGAGCCAGGAGGTCTTCATGTCGCTCGTTCTAGCACCGGCCGACCTGGGAATTCACACTCCGCCCCCCGCCCCTGTGGCCCCCACGCCGAGGTCGGAGCCGGTCAGCCCCGGTGGATGAGGTTGAAGCGCGAGGTGACCACGGGCTCCGACGTCGCCTCGTCGCGCCACACCGTCTCGGTGACGAGGAAGGTCATGGTCTTTCCCTTGGACTCCTTGGCATAGGCGTCGACGACATGCCCCTCCCCCACGAGCACGTCCCCCACGAACACGGGTCGGTGGTAGATGAATTCCTGCTCGCCGTGGAGGATGATGCCCCCCTTGGCCATGAGCGGCCCGATGACCTCGCCCATGGGGTTCCCCTTGGGCTTGTCGGCCGGCTGGTCCTCGGCGAACTCGCCCCAGGTCTGCATCACGAAGGGGAAGGTCGGCGGCACCGGGATCGCCGGCAAGCCGGCCTCGGCTGCGGCGCGGGGGTCGCGGTAGACGCGACTCGGGTCGCACACGGCGGTGGCGAAGTTGGCGACCGGGCCGCGCTCGATCACGACCTTCGACTTGCTCATGGGCTTGCCGATGACCTTGCTCAGCTCGTCGTCAGACATCGTTCTCCTTCCCCCACAGGCGCCTCGGAGCTCGGGGCCGAGCCGCGCCGTGACACTGTGCCGCCAATGCCACTCGGGCCGCCAATGAGCCGGCCCTCGGGCCCTGTGACCAGGGCCGGAGCCCGCCGCCGACTCCGATCGGCACCGGGGGGCCCCGCCATCGCGGGACCGCATTAGGGCCTTTGGTCCCTATTGAAAGCCCCGGCCATGGCCGAAGATATCGGGAGCCTCGTCGCTCACTGCTATCCCCGGTCGGTGGCGAGCATCCGGGTCGGTGCCGAACATGCCCCCGGCCACATCCCGGAGCTGTACGGACCACCGGAACCCGCCTGAGCGAGCAGCCCCCAGCGTGATCGGGCGGGTTCCGGTGTGCCCACCTCGGACCGTCCCTGCTACCGTGCCCGCGGCCCCGCCACGAGTCAGCGCCCGGCGGGCAGGCACCCGGCGACCACGGCGAGGAATGCGATGCCCGAGTTCGAGACGCTCGGCTACGAGGAGTCGGGGGGCGTGGCCTGGGTCACCCTCAACCGCCCCGGCGTCATGAACGCCTTCAACACCACCATGCAGCGCGAACTGCGCAGCCTGTGGCGGTGGCTCCGGCGCCACGACGACGTCCGGGTGGTGGTCCTCACCGGGGCCGGCGAGAAGGCCTTCTGCACGGGCATCGACCGCTCCGAAGCGCTGGCCGAGGGGCCCCGCCCCGGTCGGAGCCGAGGTGCGGCCTCGGGCGAACCGGGTGCGTCGGGGACCGCCGACCCCGAGCCGGGCGGCCCCGAGCCCGGGGAGTCCATCCACATCGGGTCGGGCACCACCCCGTTCATGTTCGACGACCCGGGGGACAACCTCGGCCCCAAGAGCAACGACCTGTGGAAGCCGGTCATCGCCGCGGTGAACGGGATCGCCTGCGGCGGCGCCTTCTACATGCTGGGCGAGGTCGACTTCATGATCGCGGCCGACCACGCCACCTTCTTCGACCCCCACCTGACCTTCAACATGGCCGCGTCCTTCGAACCCCTCCAGATGACCGGCCGCATGCCTTTCGGCGACCTCGTCCGGCTCACCCTGCTCGGCAGCGAGGAGCGCATGAGTGCGGAGCGCGCCCTGCAGATCGGCCTCGTCACCGAGGTGGTGCCCGCCGCCGAGCTCCGCAGCCGCGCCCAGTGGGCGGCGGACGTGATCGCCAAGGCCCACCCCGTGGCGGTGCAGGGAACCCTCCGGGCCCTGTGGGCGGGCCGCGAGCTCACCCGGAGCCAGGCCCTCGGCCTCGGCTGGGCCTTCGTCGGCCTCGGCAACGACCCCGCCGCGCTGGCCGAGGGCCAGGCCCGCTTCGCCTCGGGCGAACGGGTGGACTGGCGCCTGCGCTGAGCCCGGCCCGCCGGGGTTCTCAGCCCGACAGCAACCCGATGGCCAGGGCCCGAAAGGCCCGGGCCCGATGCGACCGGGTGTTCTTCTCGGCGCTCGACATCTCGGCGTAGGTCCGCCCGTCGCCGCCGTCGGGGACGAAGACCGGGTCGTAGCCGAAACCGCCGCTGCCGCGGCGCTCGGGAGAGATCGTGCCCTCCACCACGCCGTGGGCGACCACCTCCCGGCCCCCCGGGAAACAAGCCATGGCCACGGTCCGGAACCGGGCCCGGCGCGCTCCCGAGGCCCGGGCACCGGCGCCGTCGAGCTCGAGGAGGAGCAGGGCCACGTTGTCCTCGTAGGTGGCGTGCTCCCCCGAGTACCGCGAGGACCGCACGCCGGGGGCGCCCCCGAGCGCATCGACCTCGAGCCCGGTGTCATCGGCGATGGCGGGGAGCCCGGTGGCCTCGACCAGCGCCCGCGCCTTGAGCCGGGCGTTCTCCTCCAGGGTGTCGCCGGACTCCTCCACCTCTCCCACCGAGGCGGGCCGGGCCACGAGCTCGACCCGGTCACCCACGGTGTCGGCCACGAGGGCGACGATCTCGGCCGCCTTGTCGGGATTGGCGGTGGCGAGCACCATGCGCAGCCGCCCGGTGGCGCCGACGCCGTTCCCGTCGCCGTCGCCGGGATTGGTCACCGAGGAGCGGGGGGTTCGTCGACGACGGCGCGCTGGGCCTCGAGGAGCACGGCGATGCCGCCCTCGGCCAGGCTCACGAGCTCGTCGAGCTCACCGCGCGAGAACGCCATCCCTTCGGCGGTGCCCTGCACCTCGACGAAACGCCCCGACCCCGTCATGACGACGTTCATGTCCACCTCGGCGCGCGAATCCTCGGAGTAGTCGAGGTCCAAGAGGCACGCCCCGTCGACGACGCCCACCGACACCGCCGCGCAGGCGTCGGTGAGGGGGTGGGTGGAGATGACCCGCTTCTGCAGCAGCCGGGTGAAGCAGTCGTGCAGCGCGATGTAGGCGCCGCAGATCGACGCCGTGCGCGTCCCGCCGTCGGCCTGCAGGGCGTCGCAGTCCACCGTCACCGACAGCTCACCCATGGCCACGAGGTCGGTGACGGCCCGCAGCGACCTGCCGATGAGCCGTTGGATCTCGTGGGTGCGGCCCGACTGCTTTCCCTTGGCCGCCTCGCGTCCCACCCGCTCGGCCGAAGATCCCGGCAACAACGAGTACTCGGCGGTGACCCAGCCCTTGCCGCCCCCCCGCAGCCAGGGCGGGACCCGGTCCTCCACCGACGCCGTGCACAGCACCTTGGTCTTGCCCATCGAGACGAGGACCGACCCGTTGGCGAACTCGGTGAAGTCGCGGACGAACGACACCGGCCGCAGGTCGGCCACGTCCCTGCCGTCGGCCCGCAGGGCCCGGGGGTCGGTCACAGCGAGTACCCCCGGCCCACCGCGGCCTGATCGACATGTCCACCGAAGGCCTCGGTCGCCTGGGCCAGGACCTCCTGGGCGCTGACCGTGGGGAGGCGATGGGTGATCACCAGGCGACGGGCGCCGGCGTCACGCGCCGTGGACCCTGCTTGTCTGCCGCTCATGTGGATGGCCGGGCCTTCGGGATGGGAGGTGTAGGTGGCCTCGCACAGGGCGAGGTCGACAGCGGGGCCGAGCGACGAGAACGACCACTGCGGCCCGGAGTCCGCAGAGTACCCCAGCGCGCCCCTGGGCCCTTCGAGACGGGTGGCCAGGGTGACCGGCGGATGGTCGGTGCGACTGAAGGTCACCCGCAGATCACCGATGTCCGCCCCGTCACCGTCTCCCACCTCGTGCCAGTCGAGGACCCCCTCGACGTCCTGGCTCAGATGCGACAGGACGCCGGGGGCGGCGTAGACGGGGATGGGATCACGGTGAAACCCGTACACCCAGCGCGCCGCGGTGATGAACCCCTCGATGTCCCCGAAATGGTCGTGGTGCTCGTGGGTCAACACGATGGCCGAGAGCCGCAGCGGGTCGGTGAACCGCTGCAGGTTCCCGAAGGTCCCGGGCCCGGCGTCCATCCACACCGACGTCGCCGACTCCCACGACCGCACCAGGTAGCCGCTGGCGGCCCCGCCCGCGGCCTGGTGACTCCCGTCGCATCCCAACACCGTGAGGGTGAGCACGCCTCAGCCCGTCGCCCGGCCGGGCCGGGAGCCTGCGCCCGGCGTCCCCTTGCCCCCACCCGCCTTCGGGGCCCCGGCGGTGACCCGGGGGCGGGTCGCGACGTCGGTGACCGGAGGAGGGTCGGGCCACGACAGCCCCTGCACCTCGCCGAGCTCCTCTCCGAAGAGCCGGCTCCCGACGGTGCGGAACCACTCCACGTCGCCCGAGGAGAAGACCCGCAGGGTGCTGCGCCGCTTTTCCCCCCGACCCACACCGCCATCCCCCTCCTCGGCCCGGTCGAGGATGTCGCGCACCTCGAAGGCGGTCTCGTCGGCCGAGGACACGAGGACCACGTCACGGCCCATGACATCGGCGATGGTCCGAGCCAGGAACGGGTAGTGCGTGCACCCGAGCAACAAGGCGTCGACCCCGGCGTCGCGCACCGGCGCCAGCAGTCGCTCCGCCAGCACGGCCACCTGATCCGACCGCGTCTCCCCCCGTTCGACGAACTCGACGAACCCCGGGCACGAGGCGGGCACGAGCTCCAGCGGAGCGGGCAGCGCCCCGATGGCGCGCTGGTAGGCACCGGACCGGATGGTCCCCACCGTTCCGACCACTCCCACCCGCCGGTTGCGCGTGGCCTTGGACAGCGCCCGCACGCCGGGGTCGATGACACCGACCACCGGGACCGGCAACTCGGCCCGCAGGGCGTCGAGCGCCGCCGCCGACGCCGTGTTGCAGGCCACCACGACGAGCTTGACGTCGATCTCCTCTATCAGCCACCGCGCGATCTGCACCGCGAACGACCGCACCTCGTCGAGGTCGCGCGGCCCGTAGGGGTAGCGACCGGTGTCGCCCACGTAGACGAGCTCTTCGTGGGGGGCGAGGTCGATCAGCGCTCGAGCCACGGTCAGCCCACCGAACCCGCTGTCGAACATGCCGATGGGACGGCCGTCCATGGCCCCGAGGCTACGGCACCCGACCTGGGGCCAGGAACACCCGAGTCAGAGGGCCTGCCCCCGGTCGGGCCGGGCCCCCGGGCTCACGACGACGTGAAGCCCGGCCTCAGATGAGCGGCAGTTGCGGTGCGTCGGCCAGCGAGGCCTGACCCCCCTTGCGCCCGCCCACCGGGAAGACCTGCTCGGGGAGAAAAGACCGGACCCGGTCCTCGCCGGGACGGCCCCCGATCACCTCCACCGACTCGGCGCCGTTGCGCTCGTTACGGACGTACCCGAGGAACCGCCACGCCGCCCCCCGCAGCACCGGCCCCTCGATCTCGACGAGGTCGCCCCGCCGCAACCCGTTCCACTCCTCGCGGCGCTGGAGGTGCTCGGGAAGCGCCTGGACCTTGCCCTTGGTGCGTGTCGTCTTGCGGGTCACGACGCCTGCCCCCCGGTCGGGCGGGACCGGGTCCCGGTCCCGGGGCGGACGTCGGCCATTCCTCGAACCTATACCGTGTCCCTGGGACCGGAGGCGACTCCCGGGACGGCGTCCGGTGTAGAGGCGCAGGGCGGCACGGTCGGAACAGACGGGCGACAGGAGCACCACATGGCGAGCGAAGGGCTGCACGAAGCCGCGGACCACCTCGACGAGGCGACCATCGACCACCACCGGGCCATGACCTCGCTGTGCGAGGAGCTCGAGGCCGTCGACTGGTATGACCAGCGGGTCAACGCCACCTCGGACCCCACCCTGGCCGAAGTCCTCGCCCACAACCGCGACGAGGAGAAAGAGCACGCCTCGATGACGCTCGAGTGGCTCCGCCGCCGGGACCCGAAACTCGACGAGCACCTCCGCACCTACCTCTTCACCACGGGGTCCATCCTCGAGATCGAGACCGAGGCCGATGCGGGCACCGGCGCACCAGAGGCATCGGCGGCGGCATCGGGATCACTCGGCATCGGCAGCCTGAAGGGACACGAATCATGAACCACCTCCACCGTCAGCTCGCCCCCATCGCCGACGCGGGATGGGCGGCCATCGAAGACGAGATCAAGCCTCGCCTCGAAACCCATCTGGCGGCCCGCAAGCTGGTGGATTTCGAAGGGCCCCTGGGCTGGACCCATTCGGCCACCGCCCTCGGACGCCGGACCTCGATCGCGGGCCCCGCCCCCGACGTGACCGGTTCCCAACGACGGGTCCTGCCCCTGGTGGAGTTGCGCTCGGACTTCGTCGTGAAGCGCAGCGAGGTCGACGACGCCGAACGGGGGGCGACCGACCTCGATCTCCCCGGCCTCGAGGACGCGGGCCGGCGCATCGCCCTGGCGGAGAACACCGCCGTCTTCCACGGCTACGCGGCGGGACAGATCGAAGGCATCACCCAGAGCACCTCCCACACCGCGCTCACCCTGTCCCCTGATCCCGAGCACTACCCCACCGCGGTGGCCGAGGCGGTCGACGTCCTGCGGGGGGCGGGCATCGGGGGGCCCTACGGACTGGCCCTCTCGCCGGGGATCTACACCGAGATCGTCCACACCGCCGAGCACGGGGGCCACCTCCTCCTCGACCACCTCCGCCAGATCCTGGGCGGCCCCCTCGTCTGGGCACCGGGCGTCGAAGGCGGCATCGTGCTCAGCCTGCGCGGTGGGGACTTCGTCTTCGAATCCGGCCAGGACATCTCGATCGGCTACGCCTGGCACGACGCCGAGACGGTGGCGCTCTACCTCGAAGAGAGCTTCAGCTTCCGCGTCCTCGAGCCCGACGCGGCCGTGGCGCTGCGCAGCAAGGCACCCAAGAAGGCGTAGTCCCCGGCGTCATGCCGCGGGGCCGTCGGCTCAGAAGGAGGCCGGCCCAGAAGGAGGCCGGCTCAGAAGTGGGCCGGCTCAGAAGTAGATGGTGCGCTTGGCCCGCTCGACCACGACGTCGAGGTCATCGGTCCATGCTCCCGTGGACAGGTACTTCCAGCCGCCGTCGGCCGACACCACCACGATGACGCCGGCCTCGATGGCCTGTGCGCACTTGGCCGCGCCCGCCATGGCCGCGCCCGACGAGATCCCCGCGAACACCCCGACCTCGGCCAGGCGGCGGGTCCATTCCACCGACTGCCGGGGCCCGACCATGGTCTTGCGGTCGAGCAGGGCCTCACCACCGAGGTCGGTGAAGATGGGAGGGATGTAGCCGTCATCGAGGTTCCGCAGGCCGTCCACCATCTCCCCGGCGGGCGGTTCCACAGCCCACACCTCGACGCCCGGGTTGCGCTCTTTCAGGAACCGGCCCACGCCCAAGAGGGTCCCCGAGGTGCCGAGGCCGGCCACGAAGTGGGTCACCTCGGGGCAGTCGCGCCAGATCTCGGGGCCGGTCCCCTCGTAGTGCGCCTTGGGGTTGGCAGGGTTGGCGTACTGGTAGAGAAAGACCCACTCGGGATGCTCCGCCGCGATGGCCTGGGCCATCCGCACCGCCCCGTTCGAACCCTGCTCGCCGGGTGACTCGATGATCTCCGCACCCCACACCTCGAGCAGCTGGCGGCGTTCCACCGAGACGTTCGAGGGCAGCACCACCTTGAGGTGGTATCCCTTCACCCGCGCCACCAGGGCCAGCCCGATCCCGGTGTTTCCCGAAGACGGCTCCAACAAGGTGTCCCCCGGAGCCAGCCGACCGTCTTTCTCGGCCTCCTCCACCATCGAGAGCGCGATGCGGTCCTTCACCGACCCCCCCGGGTTCTGACCCTCGAGCTTGATCAGGATGCGGGCGTCGGGGTTGGGGCTGAGGGAACTGACATCGACGAGGGGGGTGTTGCCGATGAGATCGAGGATGTTCGTGACTACGGCCATGGGACGGCCTCCGTGCGGCGTCGGTCCGGTGTCGCGGCGGGAGGCGGCGGACTCAGCCGCCGGCCACGGCGGGCAGGATCGACACGGTCATGCCGTCGGCCACCTTGGTGTCGAGCTGTTCCAGGTAACGGACGTCGTCGTCGTCGACGTACACGTTCACGAACTTGTGCAGGGTGCCGTCCTCGGTGAGGACCTGGCCCTTGAGGCCGGGATAGCTCCGCACCAGGTCGGAGAGAACCTCTCCGATGGTGGTGCCCTCGGCGATCACCGCCGATCTCCCCCCGGCGTGCTGGCGCAGGACCGTGGGCAGCCTCACCTCGACAGCCACGATGTCCTCCCTGCCTCGGAGGCCGCCCCGCCCCGGAGAGGGTGTGGGCGGCCGAACGAATGTCGACGACTCCGGTCGGCATTCTACCTGGAGCGGACTACCGGGGTTCGACGACCACCGGCTCCTCGTCCACCACCTCGCCGTAGATGCGGTACGACCGCACCGTGGGATGGGTGTCCCGCAGGGACACGAGCACGTAGTGCCACCCGGGGTCCGGCGCCTGGGCGATGTCGGTGGGCGACGGGTACGCGTCGGTGTGGGTGTGGGAATGGAAGACCCCGATGATCTCGATGCCACGCGACTCGGCGTCGCGATCGGCCCGGAGATGCTCGGCGGGGTCGACGGTGTAGAGCTTGGCCGAGGCGGCGAGATTGCGGGTCGGGTAGCAGCGAGCCACGTCCCCGGATCCGGGGTCGCCGCCGAGCAACCCGCATGCCTCGTCGGGAAGCCCCCGCAGGCAGTGGCCCACCATCTCGGCGTAGACGGGGGCGGGGAGCCGGAGCATCCCTCCGAGGGTACCGGCGCACCCCATGTCGGGCACGGATCGGACCACACGCCCACCGAGGTACCGTTCGCACGGTGGCAGCAGCCAAGGGGCCGGGACGGCGAGCGGCGCGCCGCGTCCCTGACGACGGGACCGACCGGATCAAGACCGTGGCCCGCAACCGTCGCGCCCGGCACGACTACGACATCCTCGAGACCCTCGAATGCGGCCTCGCTCTCCAGGGAAGCGAGGTCAAGTCCCTGCGCGCCGGAAGGGTGACCCTGGCCGATGCCTACGCCCGGGTGGAGGGAGGCGAGGCGTGGTTGCTCGGCGTCCACATCCCTCCCTACGAGCACGCCGCCGGGTTCGGTGCGCATGACCCTGAGCGCCGGCGCAAGCTGCTCCTGCATCGCGACCAGATCGACGAGCTCATGATCCAGACCCAACAGAAGGCCCTCACCCTCGTACCCTTGTCGATCTACTTCAAAGAGGGCCGGGCCAAGGTGGAGCTGGCCCTGGCCCGGGGCCGGCGCCTCTACGACAAGCGCCATGCCATCGCCACCCGCGACGCGGAGCGCGACGCGGCGCGCGAAGCCCGAAGTGCCGCCGGCAAGAGCGTCGGGCGGGGAGCCCGCAAGGAATACGACTGAAGGGCATCTCTCGGGCCCGGTGTGACCCGGCCGCCGCTCGGCGTCGTGCCCCGGGATCGTGCCTGACCCCCCTCGTCGGGTAGGCGGTGGCTCGGCGGTAGGATGGAGCCGGTACACAACCAGGGGGTGATCGGTTTCGACTTTGGTCGTCAATTCGGGAGAAGCGAGCCGTGGTCTCCGGAACCACGTTAAAGAGCCGGAACAAAAAAATAAACGCGAATTCTGATTTCGCGCTGGCTGCTTAATACGTAGCCCGTCCGTCCGGTCTCAGCCCTGTGGGCCGGTAGCGGGCGTCATCTAGCGGGGCTTACCCGAGCGGTTCTGCCGATTGGCCGCCGGGGACACCAAAGGTCGGCTAGGGCTTTCGAATGTCGCCGGTGGCGGCGAAGGACCCGAAACTCAGCTGCCGGCTGCGCTCGGAGAAGGCCCGATGAGAAGCCGAAGGACGCGGGTTCGATTCCCGCCACCTCCACGAAACGAATAACGCTCTGGCCAGGGAGTGAGTTCAGTCTGAGAGGGCCGAAAGGTTCCACAGGACACGAACAGGACACAAGACCTTTTGCGTCAACGCCCTAAGGCCCTCGTTCTCAGCTTGTGGCGCAAGCTCAGTTCGCACCCGTCATGACGCCCTCTGCGACCTTGTCAGACCGTGGCTGACGGGTAGTGCCTCACGAATCGTTTCCAGCACTCTCCGTAGCTCGTATCTGAGCCGCCACAGCTGGCGCCGCACCTTCTGAACCTCAGCAATGAGCGCCATGCCTTCTTCGCGGGTCATCATGTCCGACCCTGGGTTGGCCTGGCGATGCTGCGTCTCCAGCTCTCCAGCACACTCTCGCGATCCATGGGCCGGACCGTAGGGCCAGGGTGTGTCGCTTCGATCGCTGGACCAGATCGCATCGCTGATTCCCACGTACGATCCTTCGGCCCCATTAACGGCGTCCGAGGTGGCGCACAGGTGAATACCCCAGTACGTCACACCTCCGGTCTACCCTCGTAGGCGCCGAGCAATCGACCTCTCGGGTCCGAGGATGGAGAACACCAATGGGAAGCCTCGCAGAATCCATAGCCCGCTTTACCGAGCAAACCTTAAATGATCTTCCACGAGAGTCAGAACTTGGCACATTGAACTTTGCAGTTGAAGCAACGAAGACTCGCCGAATCCTGGAACGTGCTAAAGCCCTCGACGCGCAGGACGAATCACAGTTGTCAACAGCGCTATTGCGGGACACCAGCAATCAGTTGAACGAGCTTTTCGCCTGCATCACGGCAATGCAAGTCTTCAAGTTGTCTGACGAAATGCTTCGGCGGTTCATGCTCAGCTTACTCAGCGACTTGAGAACGCGAGAGAGTGGTTTGCTACGTACGTAAGACCTCAAGCTCAATCCCAAGTCGATATCGCGATGAAGACCGCTGAGGCAGTAGGGCTGGTTGAGCAAGCCAGGATTGCAGAGGCAGAAGCTCAAAGACTGTTGTCACAGGTCAAGACCGCCGCAGGCGAAGCAGGAGCAGGGAAGCTATCCCTACTACAACACCCAATCTGAGGGGCATTGGGGGGAGGCAAAGAACTTCTTGATTGCAAGCATGGTCCTCGCTGCTGCGACAGTCGGGCTTGGCATCTGGCTTTTCTCAACACTTCACGTCGACCTCAATGCCCGCGCCGGCACCGAGTGGGCAGAGTTCACACGATCTCTTGTGGTTCGACTCTTCTTCGTGGGAATCGCCACGTATGCACTGACATTCTGCGTGCGTGGGTATCGGATCGGCAAGCATCTACAGGTCGTAAACGAGCAGAAACGAAACGCTCTCGATACGTACTCACTATTTACGGCGGCCATCACGAGTGACACGCTTCGGGACGTGGTTACGGCGGAACTTGTGAAAGCAGTCTTCGCAAGCTCGGACACGGGGTATCTGTCCGAAACACAAGACCGGACAGTGGTTGAGAACCAAGGTTCAGGAATCCTCAGTTTGCTTCTGAACCGGACTGGGAACTCCAGCGCTTAGTCTTGGTTCAGATTAAGGTCAACAGCACGGAGACAGCTCTGAATCTCTCGGAGGACGACATGCCAGCACGACCAGAACGTTACGTCTGACCTGCCAATCCGTTCCGTTCGGTGCTGCTACCGCTTAGCAAGCAGAGCAACCGTCTACTCCAAGCTCACCATGTCCAACCCTGCAGGGCATCGAGTCGCTTCGCCTGTTCGGGGTCGAGCTTTCCTTTGCTGTGCTTAGACCTCTGTGTATTCACCCATGAGCCAAGGTTGAAACCATCTTCTTTGTATGAATGGGGGACACTGGAATGGCCCTCTCTCGCTATGAAAGCAGTCAGGCGAGCAAAGGCCTCCTCCCATTTGACTGCAAAGGCGTCCCACGCCCAACCAGGTAGGTCGTCCAGTTGTGCCACCCGTTCCGCACTAATCCTTCCCTTCTTGTGAAGTGGTCGAGCGTAGGAGTTCACCCATTGGCCAAGCCGAAAGCCATCGGGTGCAATGTACGTGCGCGACGGTCGGGCATGACCAAACCCACCAACGAAGGTTTGCAAGTGCTCGTAGCCTTCATTCCACGCATATTCGACGGCATCCCACGTCCATCCATCGATCGATTCAAGGCGGGCAATGCGATCGGGCGTTTGCCTCCCTCGCACGTACTCCACTCGCTGCACCATTACCCACTGCCCAAGACGGTAGCCGTCTGGAGCGACATACCGGTGCCCTGGGCGGGGATTATGGAACTCTTGGGTAAATGCCTCCAAGTGTTTGTAGCCCTCTTCCCAGCGATGTGAGTGAGCGTCCCATGCCCACCCAGTCAGTGCATCAAGTCGGTCTGCCTTGTCTGACGAAAGTGTCCCATTTGCATAAGCCGTTCGTTGATGGTTGACCCACTGGCCAAGCGGATATGTCTCAAGGCCAGTCGAAGTGCGGTTCGGCAGTGCATTTCCATGTCGCTCAATGAACTGTTGGAGCGCTCCAAACCAGAACTCCCACGACGACGAGGTCCGCTCAACAAGACGCACCTCAAATGCGTTAGCAAAGTCACCTGTAATCGCGACTGGAAGGTCTAGGTGGATCTTCTTTGGGAGTGTGACCTTCGTACTGCCCTTCCCCAAGCTCCGACGAAGCTCATCAAGTTGGATAGCCAACTCGGCATCGTGTGCCCGTAGAGCTTTGATCACATCCCACACCGGCTTGAACGCCGAGTCATCGAGCACTGCCTCGGGGTCGTCTTGTGAACCGACGAATACCGGTACCACTATCGTCCCAACCTGCTTGTCCGGTGCCTTCCGAATGGCCCGTCCAACCGCTTGGATGATGTCAACCTCAGAGCGCCGTGGATCAATGAACGCAACGCCGTCAAGGGTCGGTACGTCTACACCCTCGGACAGGCACTGGGCGTTGGCCAGCAATCCCCAGTCCTCGTCATCGAGCGATCTGAGCTGGTTCAATCTCAGACGGCGGTCCTGGGCTGACATCTCACCCGAGACGTATGTGGACCAGGGCTTGCCCACAGGTCGTTGCTCGGGCGGCATCCAAGCCACTATTTCGGGAAGGGATGAGGCGAAGTCTCTTGCTCGTCTTATGCGTGAATGGAACGAGATCATTCGCCGCAGATGGTACTTGCGGATCGACTTGGCTAGACCGATCTGACCAGCAAGGGTGCGGGCGTCGGTGACGTCCTTCCCGTCGAGAGTGACGAAGCGCCCGTTGGTGGCCCAGTCATAGTAGGTGGCGTCATCTACTCCGATCACTGCCACTTGGTAGTCTGACAGAAGGTCACGTTTGATCGCTTCTCCAAAGCTCAACCGATGGAATACCGGCCCGAATCGGGTCGCATCGTCCATTGAGGCCACCTCAAAGTCGGCTTCCTTGGCCAAGCGCACCACTCGACCTGTGAAGTACCGAGGCGTCGCCGTCATGAACAGGCGCCGACTTGCGAGGATTGCATCCTCGTCGAGGACTGTGGCGAAGTCGCTCGATGCAGGTCCAGCGCAACGGTGCGCCTCGTCGGCGATGATGATGTCAAACGCGGGTACCGAACTCTCCTTGTAAGCATCGGCGATCCGTGGTGATGACTGGTAGGTCGCGAACACCACTTGCCGAGAACCTTGCAACCGCAGGAAGGCCGCAATCTCACCAGGATCTGTAGTTACCGGGAAACCCAGGTCCGACGTCCAACTGATGGCGGCATCCGAATCCGACACGCTCACGTCCGAGCACACCGGCAGGTAGACGAAGTCTGGGTCGTTGGCGGTCCATTCGCGCAACGACTGAGCCAAGAGGGAAAGCGAGGGAACCAGCACGAGCACGCGCTGTGCATGGAGCGCCGCAGTGATGAAGAGGGAGGTCAGCGTCTTTCCAGTGCCGCACGCCATGATCAACTGCCCACGATCATGGACATCGAATCCGTTTACGACTGCGTGTATTGCTTCGCTCTGGTGGGAGCGGGGCGTCTTCGGCTGTGGTGCTTGAGGTCGGAGATCGTGGATCGAGGTTGGCCACTCGACCTGGGCGCGCTCAAGGTCAGCCAACATGAGCTTGCTGGCGGGCTTCTCCTGTCCGTGAATAGTGCGACTGGCATTGTGACCAATGCGATTGGTGGTAGCTATGAGAAGACGGAACGAGATCTCTGGGCGGGCCGACTCAGAAAGAAATGAATCTACGTCTCGCTTCGTAACTGAATATGAAGGGTCGTAAGCCTTTGCCTGGATTGCCCACAGCCTGCCTCGGGCGTCTTCGGCCACGAGGTCAATGCCTATGTCTTGACCCTTATGTTCGGGCCACTCGTCCCAAAGCCATACGCGTCGAAGTTCACGGCGATAGATGGGGTCGTTAGCGAGGAACCATTTACAGATGGACTCAAACTGTTTCCCACGCCGCAGGGGGTCGGCATCCAGGGTTTCCAGTAGTCCGTGCAGAGTCCCCACGCCTCGCACGGTACTAGAACCGAACGCCGATAATCTTGGAACGGCGGCAAGCAGATCCGTGGAGTTCGGGCACGGACCCACTCAAGCCACCGCCCTGTACCGCGATGGTCGGCGATACTTGGCAGGTGTCCGAAGACGAACCGATCAACGCTCCCGTTCTGGACCCAGTGGTCGAGGCAGAAAAGATCAACCTCACTTCGTACCTCTATCCACCTTTACGGGAACGCATCAGGCGGCGGTTTGGCGGTCAAGGAAGATGGGAGCGGAGTCTGAAGAACCCAAGCAACCGTGCGGCGACGATCCATGTGTTCAAGCATCTGAAGTACCACAAGTACGACTTTCAGCCCGACCAGCTACGGGATTGGGCAATGGCTCACGGTTGGCAGTCTGAAGACGCCCAAGAGCTTCATGACTACGCCGAGGGCGTGCTAACTGGGACTCGCTACCACACAGATCCAGACCCTTTCGGCATGGACGCGATAGACCAGTGGCGTGAGGACGCTGCGAAGAGCACCTAGTGGTCAGCACTCGGAGGATGGCGGATCTGACCCATAAACTATGCCTCATGGATCCCGACGATCTTGCTCGTCTGCTCGCTGACCGACTTCAACAGATCGTTCCGCCTGGATTCCATGTCGACGCCGACGAAGGCATGCTGTGGTACTCGTCTGACGAGGGTCGCTTTCCTGGCCAAACAAACAGCTATCAGGCTGGCCTCTCGGGCACGTACGTCCGAGACAACTTCCCATTCCATGGTGACACTCTTGAGGATCACATCGTTGGGGTAAGCAGACAGGCGCTCGATGAGCTGCAGGACTACGTCGATGAAGCATCGCACGCTCCGTGGCCTGGTCGAACTAGACCGCCCGAGGCGCGAGCCGAGATCCGCGAATCGCGCCTCTATCTCTGGTTCGCCGACTCTGGTTCTGTATTCGCTGAGTGCGAACCCATTCCGCTTGATCTTCTCTAAGGTGTTTCTGGCAGGACCCTCCAGCGTCAGTTCTCCAGGGGAGCGTCCTGCGGGAGGCTCCGATTAGCCTTTGCGTGTGCCAGGCCTTCTGGAGACTGGGGTTCGCTACCGGCTCGATCTATTCGTGATGGGTGCGATCAACTCTTGGCGCGACGACGCTGCGAAGGACAGCTCGTAGGTCACCTTGCTCCTGGCCACGGAGTTCGCCAAGTGGCCAGTCGGAATGTCGGCGGCGTGCTGTGTTACAGGGTCCGCACCCACTGTCCCCGACCAGGTCCAGATAAAGTCCGGTCGTTGGATAATGGCCCGTGGACCCTTGGTCTGAGGGGTAATGCCATGAGCGGCAACAGTTCCGATGAGGCGGAGACACCAGAGCCGGAATACTGGCTCGTCAGAGTCCTGAAGTTCATCGGGAACCTCATCGTCGCAGCCTTCATCCACTCGACGCCCTGAACCATCCTGAGCAATGGTGCTCGTTGGTCCTCGGACACCAAGGTCGGAGCCCCCAGTCGGCAGATCGACGACGTCGGTTGCGATGGTGGCTCAGGAGGTGATCCAAGCGACGAAGGCGATCACCAGTGCGACAAGCGAGACTACAAGACAGAGCTTGGCCACGTACGGCCACGCGTATGCATAGTTATCGATCTCGTCCTTCTGAGACATGAAGAAGCCCACACCTCTGATTGGGAAACCGATCTTCTGACTTTGAGCACCATCAGAAGAGGTTGGACCGATCGATGACCCTCTTCGGGAGTTAACGCTTGCGATGACCAGCGAGATCAGACCGAGAAGGCCAACGGGGAGTGCGACTGCCAATGCAGTCTGAGCGACGTTCACTGACTCTGGATCATAGGTCTGCAGTCGAGATCAGCCGTACCAACGGCGTACGGGAACACCGATTCCCCGGCTGTCAGTGCAGCCATGGATCCCGCCCTGGGGCGGCGGATCGAGCACCTATCGGATCGAGCCATCGCATCGGCGATATGTGCGCGGGTGAAGTATTACGAAGGGCTTAGCCGCTCGGAGTGTCTCGCATGGATTCGGATGAAGTAGCTCGACGCTGACGACGCTCTCTGACGATGGCGATAGCTCCTGACGAGATCATCACAATGGCACCAATCGCCAAGATGATCACGCCCGTAGGCTTGGGAAGAAGGCTGCCGAGAACGATCAATGCGAACCCCACTACGCCTATCCACCTGCGCTGCAGGAGTGCACCTACGATCCAGCCCACGCATTAACTCTAGGCCAGCCCGACAGACCAGCCCGATGAGACGTTCTTACGGCAGGCGCCAATGCAGGATGGCAACCGGATCCCCGAGTGCCCGTCTCCCTACAATCTGGCTTGACATCAAATGTGATCTTAAGATCAATAGTACTAAGGGACTATCTCCAGCTTGCCCCCCGGTACAAGAATCTGGGCGGGACCGTTGTACCTGAGGCGAACCGTCTTGTTCTGGGCGACATCCACTTGGATGCGGGCCTCACTCTTTGGATAAAGAAGAGACACGCGCACTTCGTGCGTTCCCGGCTCAACTGGAAAGACATACTCTCCCCAGGGCAGGACCGAGGTCGATCCGTCGATTGTCACGGCCGTCCTAAAGACAAAGAAGAAGGGAATCCATAACGGGTGCCATCGAGTCTTGACGACGATCGAGGTTTCAGTATGCATCGGTGTGGCCTTGCGCCCGCAACTGTTCGTAAATACTGGTGAACAAGTCGTGCTCGCGCATGTCGTCGGCAAATGCTCCGTCTACGGAGTGAAAGATGCACAATGGCTCGCCGTGCCGAATGGTCCACGCCGCATGCTGGCTGAGGCCACCTATTTCACATCGTCGGCACATTGCCTCTGGTGGCGGCAGCACCCCTACCCCGGCGTGCTGGTCACAGGTGGCTGTAGTTCCAAGCAATGCGGTGGCTGCGACAGCGTTCCCGTCGAGGAGACAGTCGTAACAGATAAGCTCCATCCGCTTAGTCTGGCAGCGTCAGCGACCGGGTTGTTGGCCGGGTCGGACCGACCAGATCCCCAAGTACATCAGGAGGAACGACACCGCCATAGTCAGAAATATGCCGGCGATGACTAGCGCTGCTGGATAGCGAATCCCGATCAGCAACGCTACAAGTCCGACAATGACCGGGGGAACGGTCCCCAACACCGCTCTGATCAGAAACGAGCTGCGATCCGCAACAACTGACTGGAGTCGCTCGCTGATCGGTTGGACTAAGGATCGACGAATGAGCTGACCAGCCCAACCGATTGTCACGGCTGCTCCGAATACGATTCCGATTGCCAGTGGCCAAGCTCCAGCGACAACGGCGATCGCGATGCCAATAGCAGATAGCGCCAAGCCAACAAGGCGCAGCCGATCGAACCGTGTTGCTGGCGAGATGGCGGCGATCACGGATCAAGACTAGGCCCGGGATCCCCGATTACGGTGCTCTCGGCAGCCATCGTGCGGTGGGGAAAAGAGCTGTGTCACGCTTTAGTAATGAACTGGCTTCGCCGTCTCGGTCGCGCCGAACGGATCGTCCTTGTCGTGGCCCTGGGGGTCGCTCTGGAGGCTTTGGGGTCCTTCCTTGGTGGTGTGGGCTCCGCGGCGGGATGGGTCGCCTACGCGCCCCTCTCACAAGCCACCCAGATCGAGCCGGGGAGGCTTCATCCGTGGGTAAGGCTTTTCATCTGGTTGGCCCTAACGACCGTTTGGGCGATCGCCTCGATCGCCATCCTCCGAGCCCCCACATCGGAGTAGACGAGAGACGTGGCTCGGTGTCCCCGATTATGTGCGCTCCCGGACGCCAGCCCGAGCCACCTCCAGTGGGCGCCTTACGAGACGAGTCCGCCAGGCCTGCCGGTCTTGGCTTCTCGTCTGACGATGTCTGCTGTACCTACGTATGCGCCTTCGGGTGTCCGCCGGAACATGCAGCGGATGAGCCATCGCAAGTCAGCATTGCCAACGGCGTCGAACTTCGCCTGGTCCATTACATTTGGCGCATCGTCGTCCGGCATGGACACCCAGACTCGGTCTAAGTAATCGGCAAACCTTTTGGTTGCTGGACCTAGTCCGTCGATTACTTGCTCCCGGGTGATCTGGAGATCCCCGTGTGAAACGGCATTGAGAAGGTCTTCCACAAACGACTTGGCGAAGTCCTCCCAGGGAGGCTCAGCTCCCTTGTCAAGCAGGACCTCAGTCAGGACCAGCAGATCCGACCATTCCGACGACGTCGCGATTCCTGGCCGGTCAAGAGCCAAGGCAACCAGTTCGCGCGCGACCTCTGTTGGTTGCTTATTCCTACCGGGTTCTGCCTCTCCGATGGGCTCCAGACCAGGAAACAGAGACTCCAGAACTTCGATCAAGTCTTCGGCTCTGACCACGTCCGGACAGAGTACTCGGAGGCTATCTTGCGCGAGGCACCCGCCAGGTGCACGGAGCTACCGTTCCCTGCTCCCCGCTGGGGTGACCAGGCGATGTTCAAGCCGGTCGGGACAACTCATTCCGATCGTGCGCGGGATCTCCGATTATGCGCTCCCAGAACCGATCCTGGCCATTGGCCCAGACGCTCGGGCGGGGCACTGGTGGTGCCCTAGCCGATCACCATGCGTTGCAACCCGTTCAGGAGGCTGCCACTTCCGACGACGAGGGGCATCAAACCGAGAAACAACATGACCACCCACGTCACGCCGAGGCCCCATTCTCGTGCATCTTTCCAGTTGCGCGGCTCTCGTTGGTCCCTACGAAACGCGCCTGCTGTGGCGTAGAGCACGACCAGACTCGCGAAGTCGGCAGTGAGGAGTACCCATCGCGTCGGATGATCGACTGCCAGGGCAATCGCACCTAATGTGAGGCCAAGGAGCACGCTCGCCATGACTGAGACGCCGAGACGGATCACAAGGCGATCGCGAAGGTCCATGGTCGCCTCCACCGGTGTACGCAGGATGACGACAAGTCCAAGGATTGGCAGCATCGTTCCAATAACAGAAGCGGCTACAAAACCCACCAGGGTCGCAGGATCCCAAGTGACATGCACGATCAAGGTCGCAGGGAGAACGTGCCCATACGAGCGCTGAGTGGCAGCATTAGTGTTGTCAAGGTTCGCTTGTGTGATTGTGAGAACTACAGCGGCCCCCACAGCCACAGTCACGGCCGTTGTAACGAGGCTCGTGATCATGGCTAGGCGGCATCGTCTAGCTCGGCGCTCGTTATCGCCGCGGAGAATCCCCAAAGGATCGAAGCGCCGACCAACAGGATCTATCGGTTGGTTCAGGCGCCCCCACAGAGCTGCTCGGGTGTCCACGGTCTCGTTATCGTCATTTCCGGAGTGGGTCTAAACCCAAGCCCAACTCCCAATCGGGATTGCCGGGTCCCGGTACGACCTCCCCCATCCCGAGGGAGCGCAGAACACCCGCTATCGTGCGTCCGCTCTCGGGGCCTCAACCCGCTCGCAAGAGAAGATATGGCGCTCCCTGCTGACCCCAGAAGGTGCCTATCACCCTTCCGGTATCACTCGGTTACCCGAACCCGCAGTCCTGCGCGTTTAGTGCTGCCTTTGTGGCCTTGAGCCAATCCCTCAGCTCCGATCGTCTCAGCTACACGCCCCCTTCGATCGGTAGATAGACGTGCTTTCGGTCGTGCCGTTTTCCCATTCCACCTGCCTTTCTTCCCACATCATTTTTCTGGGTGGAGCCGTACATATCATTTCGCGACTTACTGGGTCGGCTAATCCATGTGATCCAAGGCGCGTATACCGCCCACCCCTATCGGACGATCACAACGACCGTACTCGGGATGGATACGACTTGGTTCTACCAGCAGAGATCTGCCCGCATCGACCACGTCGGATGGTCAGCCGAAGTGACCCCAGTGTGTGGCGATGATTAGAAGTACGCCAGCGAGGGCGAGCGCGATACCTGCGACGATTGTTCTCGCCCTAGGGATCTTAAAGATCGGGAGTTGAGCGGAGAGGATCCAAAGACCAGCAATCAGAATCAACAAGAATCCAACTTCGGCAAGGATGACGCCTATGTGACGGCTCAACGCAAGCACAGGAATCATTTTAGCTACGTTGGAGCGTTCGCAGAAGAATGGAATCACCCGAACCGGGCGGCCAAATGATCTGGGTGCTACGACCCCGCTGCTGCTCGACGTGCCAACAACTCGGCCAACGCTTGTGTCACGCGAGTGCTCTTCGGCGCCCCAATAAGGAGAACAAGACTGACCTGCTTCTGTTCTCGCCAGACGACCACGAAGGCGTGGCCCTCCAGTTCACCACTGACATTGATGATCCGTGCCTCGTCTCCAAGGGCCAGAACCTTCTTAACCGGTCCCCCTCTACTCGCCTGTGTGAACGCGGTCGACGCCTCAGCAATAGTGGCGCAGGACAACGTGGCACTCTCGACAACGGGCGAGTTGGCGGTGGCTGGAGAGAGAACGTTCAAGAATTTCCCCCCTACACTAAAGATGCTCTTCCCGACGTACACGCAATGGAAAGGGTGTGACACCAGCGCCTCCGAAGCAGACGCTGGCGGGACCGACTTCAAACCCAGGTAACTCGGGATCTCAGCTTGAGTGAGCACGCCAGGAGTCGAGGACCCACCGCATGCCGACAACGTCACGGTGATACCAAGGCAGAGAGCCAGTCGCATCCCGGCAGGACTCCGTCTCACAGACACGCTACGAACTCGCCGCTGCTCGACGTGCCAGCAACTCGGCCAGCGCAGGTGTGATGCGCTTGTCTCCACTTGGTCCAGTCACGATCACGGTATCGATCTGGTCGTCCGCTCGCCACAGCACTAGATAGGAACGGGCTGCAGGCACAGATCCTTTGCCGCGCAGGATCAGTTCAGTCTGGCCAGAAACCTGCGTAGGAACCTTGGCGATCCTGCCAACGTTATAGATCTCGGCACCGTTTCCGACGCCAGGAACTGAGTCCCCAGCGCCATAGAGGCTGGACATGGCAGTGGTAAATGTGCGATAGGCAACCGTCTCGCGGGATGGATTGGAACAATCAGCAGCGAGACTTGTCACCTGGGGAGCGTTGGCCGGTCCGAGATTCTGTTCGTAGCCGCGTTGACCTGGAGTGCTGAAGACGGAGAGTTTGCCCGTCTTGCAGGGTGGTGTTTGTATCGGTCGCGATTGAAACGCTGACTCTGATGGGTTGGCTTTGACGCCCAAGTAACTCGGAATGTCTGACTGTGTGAGCACGCCGGGTGTCGAGGAACCTCCACATGCCGACGAGGCCACCGCGACGCCAATGCCGAGAGCTACCTTGATCCCAATAGATCTCCGACGGAGAGTCATCCCGCTGCTGCTCGACGTGCCAACAACTCGGCCAACGCCGGTGTGATGCGCTTGTCGGTTGGTGAACTTGCGATGAAGATGATCCCGAGGTCAAAGCCTTGGCGCCATCCCAAGATGTAGTTCCGCTGAGAAGGAAGCAGCGTGCCAATAACAGCCTCGTCTTCGATCCCGGCTATCGAACGGGCATGCCAACCCTTTGCATACGCTGCCAATGCTCCTTGAGCGTCGACTTCACTCGGACAGACGACCTCGGAACTCGACACCTCGGGACCCTTCGGATTGTTGTTCAGAAGTCCGATATTCGATTCAACCTTGACCCCGGGTGCGTTGAACACGGTGGTCTTGGACACCTGGCAGTGATCGGGCGCTAACTCGTTGAGCATCTGGGACCTAAGTTGTGGATTCACTTTGACGCCCAAGTAACTCGGAATGTCTGACTGTATGAGCACGCCGGGAGCCGAGGAACCGCCACACGCCGATAGAGCCAGCACAATGACGAAGACAGCGATGAGCCTGACCGCAAAGAGGCGCACTCCGCAACATTACTGGTTGCCACCACTGTCCAGATCTGCGGAAGTAGTGAGGCCAGAAGTAAGATGTGATCGAGCGAGGTCCGATGACCAGGCATCCAGACCCACCTTTAGCACCAACCAGCGAGATAGACAGGGTTCGCGCCTCTATGGAAGAAGCCATGGAGAGACACGACGCCCGACAGAAGTGGTTACGACCGATCGTTTGGACGCTCGCCCTGCTTACTGTGGCGGGGGTGATTGCAGCTGGCGCCTTAGGTGTGTTCTCTTTCAGCAGGTCATTGAGTGGCCCAACAGGAGATCCGCACGGCGAGATCCTCCACGATCTAATCACATTAGTGAACGAACACCTCCCTTCTGGTGCTGTGGTCGTGAGCCATCGGTACAGCGAACCGCGCTGGTATAGCTGCAACCCGCCACGATATGGAGCACATTTCAGTGATGTTCAGGCGCAAGTTGTGTTTCGGTCGGTGGCCATTCCTGCCATAATCGCACCGCGAGGTGAGTCCCTCGACGCCGTAGGGAGTACCCCACTCGTCTGGTCCACAACCGTTCAACTCCCGGGACATGCCGATTACCCGGGTGAAAACAACATAGAGGAGGACATAACAGCGCATTGGAAGAGGATCCCCGGAAGCAACGCCAGGGAGTGGACGTTCGATGCGACGAGTGGTGCGTTCGGGGTTCCCTCTGGCTACTGCACTGGGCCTAGCTGATTCCGGCACCAATGGCCCCAGTGGAGACACCGCTGGAAACCGACACTGCTCGGGTAGACTCAGACACGTCCCCAGACCTCAATCTTGGAGCATCGCGTATGCATTCTCGCTACCCCACCGCAATCGGCTACGACGGCGTCCTTAGGTACACCTACCGTGACTGCGGCTACCCCACGGTCGAGAGCTTGGAGAAGTCACTCCGAGCGATCGAGATCCACACCGCTACCTGCACAAAGTCGAGGTGCCGCTCGTATCATGGCACCGACCTGCTGCTGCGCTTAATCCCTCACTCCCACACACCCACACCGCCGGGAGACGCCCCGAGCAAATACGGGCACACTACGAGCTGCGAGAAAAAGTCATTAGGCCCGCTCTAGTCGCAGCTGGGCTTCCGGAAACCATCCGGACCTATGACCTTCGCCACTCACACGCCTCCCTCCTGATCGACGTGGGTGCCAATGTCCTGGCGGTGTCCCAGCGGATGGGGCACTCTGATCCCGCTGTCACCCTTCGTGAGTACGGCCACCTCTTTGAGGGCGTCCAGGCTCATCTCACACAGCAGCTAGACGGCCTCCGTATGGCAACTGCCAAGAGCACTCCGAGCGCCGCCTCGATAGTGCCGATGGAAGGAGCCCGCAGGACACGCGCAGGACACACCGGACACGCAAAAGACACAAGAAACGGGTCCGAGAAGGTAAAAACGGGTCGAGGACGGTGAGACGTCTTCGCAGGTCAGACGCACTTTCGATCTCTTGACCAGCGAACGCTCGTTCCCAAAGTGGCCGGTTCGATTCCCGCCACCTCCAAGGATGCTCAGGGGAGACCGTGAGCACCGTTGGAGGTGCACTGACATCCACGTACCGGTCGTAGATCGACCGCGCCCAAGTGACGGCGTCGCTCACTCGGATGCCTGAGGGCTGTGGGCGCTTCCAGAGCCGAGGGTTCGTAGGGCGGCCCCTATCGCCGCGTGTCGAGCTGGCCGCCGAGGGGTGCCGCCCTCCCGAACGTCACACCCTACCCATAGCATCGGTGCTATGGCCTGGGGTACGATCGAGTTGGAACAGGAGGTCGAGGAATGGCTTCTCGCGCTCCCCGATGAGCTATTTGGTCAAGCAGAACGGTACATCGACCTGCTCGCAGCCGAAGGCGTGCATCTCGACGAGCCCTTCACTCGGCAGCTCCGCGGGAAGCTCCGGGAGTTGCGCTTCACCTCGGCCGCCAGCAGACGAGGATCACCTACTACATCGCCACCGGCCGCAAGATCGTGCTGCTCACCGTGTTCGTGAAGACGCGCCAACGAGAGCGTCTGGAAGTCCAACGAGCATGGCGCGCAATGCAGACCTGCATCGCTGAGGGCCACACAGCGGAGGACGACGAATGACGCGCAAGACCTGGGACGAGGTGAAGAAGGAACGGGCCGACTCACCAGATCGCCGACGTGGCTACGAGCGCGCCGGCCGGACAATCAGGCTCGCGATGGAGATCCATGAGCTCCGGGAGAAACGGGGGCTCAGCCAGCGCGAGCTAGCGGAGCGTCTCGGCACGACCCAGTCTGCCGTCGCGCGCCTCGAGGCTGGCAACGTGTCCCCCAGCCTGCCGACCCTCGACAAGGTCGCCGAAGCGCTCGGGGTCGAGCTCGTCGTCAGCTTTGTGGATCTCGACGATCGGATCGCAGGCTGATCCGCACCTACCGAGCCGATCAGCGTTCACGGTGAGTCGAGGAGCTTGCGGGAGTTGGTCGTGCCCTCGCCGGAGTTCGAATAGCGATAACCCCGCACTACAGATCCCAAAGGTAATGGCGTTCCTTCGAATCCCGCCGGAGCAAATGTTCATGGATGGCAATACCGGGCGGGTGGACCGGACCCCGACCCCGCTAACAAACCGCTGATCTGCTCGCGACCTGTAGATACACGACCCACCGGGATCCCCGACTATCGGATGCCCTGCCCACCGTTCGGACGTCGGATCGGGTTCCACTTTCCCCAAGGGCGAGCTTTACCCGGTCCGGACGGCAGACCAAGTCAACGTGAAGTCTGCAGGCTCCTTCACACCGAAGGCATCGGCGGTTCCCTCAATAAGGTTCTTGCCCTTCACGAGTGTCGTGAAGACGATCTTGTGTGGGGGAAAGTTTCCGGCCGAGCCAGTCTCCCCATTGAGCCTGAGGTCATTTTTGCTTTCAATCCATGTCCCCTTGATGGTTGCAGGTCGTGCTCCCGGCGCGTGATGGAGAGATGTCATTACGAAGCGGCCGTCTGCTAAGAGCACCATCGAATAGCCGTCGGTTTGCCGCCCGCTATAGCCAGTAGGTGTCCTTATTTGACCGACCAACGTTGCCCTGTATGAGCCGACCACAGATAGGACAGACGGTCCACAGGCCGAAAGAGACAGCAGGCCCACTAATACCAGTACTATTCGCCCCCTCCTGCGCATGGACACAGGCTATTCGGGAACGGCCAACCGAGGCATGGACTGAGATTCCATGATCGAAGCCACATTCGGACCCGTCTGGTAGCGCATACCACCCGGTTGCGTGCGTCAGGTTCGCCATCTTGGACCGGGCAGGATTGCCGGTGATGGGTGCTGTCCGTCGTCAGTTGATCAGTGAGGCCACGCGGTATCGCTCGGCGGTGGTGATCCCGGAATCGGGCACGCATAGCCCCGATTATGTGCGGCCTGGATCCCATCGTCTGCGATCCTGACCCGGTCGAGAGGGTGTTTCATATGCTTCACGTCTGTGCTCCCTGCGGTGGCTTCGCCAGCGGTACCCAATGTCCTTTGGGGCGCTCACATGCCGTCGGCGAAGTCCAAGTGCCGTGGCGGTGTCGTACGTCGGATTCTCGGCAAGCGCCCATAATTGTTGGACGTACTTCGACAACGAAGTATCGGGGTGCGCCTTGCCGTAGGCGATCAGCTGGACATAATCGAGAGGATCAGCGAGCCACCTTCCAACCGCAAGACGCGGCTGGCGTTGAACCCGGCCCCTTCGACCTGCCGGATACACCCACGCTGTAACCGATGCGTTGCGACGAATCACCTCACCGAGGTATGCGCCTAGCGAGTAAAGAGCCTGCCGATCGCGCCTAGCGAGGGGAAGAAGCTGCTGTAGTCTCACAAGCGACTCGACCGAATAGTCGAGGTCGTTATTGGCCACGACAGCGGCCTCCGATTCTCTCGCCATCCGCTCAGCTAAGGCAGAGTCAATATGCGGAGGAACCAAAGCGGAATCGGGAATCTCGGGAGGCGTGCGGAGCCACTCGACTACTCTCTTCACCCAATCGTCCACCGAGTCAGTCTCTCACCGAGAACACCCGGCTTGCCTCGTCTAGGGACCACCGGGTGGTGAGCCGGGGGCACAGACCGAACGGGATCCCCGATTATCCGCTCGCCAGCCGTCGTCGTTGTCGAGGCTCGGCCCTGGGTCAGGGAGCAAGACACTTCAGGGTCGGTCAGGGCTGAGGACTACGCAGATGAGGCGGAACAAAGCGTCTGGGCCGAAAGAAGAAGAACAGGCTGGCGGCAACGAGGAATGCCAGAAGGCTGAAGAGGCCGAGGACGAGGTCAAGCAAAATAACAATGACAGCAACCGTCCCCTTCGCTCCACTCGCTGCTTCCGAAACCAAGCCAATGACTGCCCAACTACCGAACATCACTGAAGTGGGAATCAGCGTTACTGCGAGGACGGCGAGACTCCGTTCCGCCTGCAAGGTATTGCGGGGATTGACCGGTAACCCTCGCCACACCCTGATCCCGGCAATGCCTGCGATAGCCGAGAATGCAAAAGCACCGGCCACGACATTCCAGCCAAGTGCCTTTACGGTGATAGTCAAGACAGGCACTGAGTCATTATCGGCACCGTGCACAGATCATTGAGGCCAACCCGAAGCGGTCGACCGGGCTCCGCAACCCTAGGCCTCCGCCCAGGCTGTATCACCCGGACCAGAGCGCCCGATCCCGATCCGGTGGCGCACGGGATCCCCGATTATGGCCGCCTGTTGTGGTCGCCAGGGCGACTCAAACCCAGTCGGTACTGCGCATCGGTCCCGTCATTCGTAGTGGAACACCAGCCCTCGCCACGCATCTGTTTCGGCCACGAGGCCCCAGGTGAGGTCAACGAACACTCGCAGCATTCCCAGTGCTATTTCCAGGGAGGTGTACTCGGCTGTGACTGCAATCCCGCATTCAACCTGAACCCGAAACGCCTTCGTCTGTGGGGTGAGTGAACCCCCTTCAGAGACGGAGTTTTCTCCGACCTCCACCGTCTCGATCAAGACGTTGATATCTCCGCCCATCCGCAATTCTCCGGTGGTTGACCACTTGCCCGAGCGTTGGAGGGCGCTTTCCACGTTGCTCACAAAGGCATCATGAGTTAGACGACCAGGCTGCCACGGACGCCCATTCAGGACATCTGGGTCGAAGTGCTTGGCATAGAAATCTGCGATAGCTCGTTCTGGCATCCCATCAATGATGGCCGAGCACGACCTGAAGCGCCGAATGCCGGCGGTCCGGCGATGCCGGCACGCGGTCCGGCGACACCCAGGTTCGGGTGACCCAATTTCCCTCATGGCGAACAATCGGGATCCCCGAATATGCGCGGCCCGACGGTGAAGCATCCTGTCAGACATGGACCGGCAGTACCCACTCAGAAATGTCGGGTGCGCCCCGGGAAGGCATGACACTCAAGACTCGCCCGGTTTCGGGACTTGGATCCAGCCGATGTCGTCCAGGCACCGGTGCCGAAGACCGCAGTTTGGGAGGGCGCGTCCGGTAAGGCTGGATGGTTGACATACAGCCTCGAATCCGTTGGGGAGGAAATTGAGATTGCGCATCGGTCCGACGAGTTCTCTTGGTACGTAGAGGCGACCGTGTAGGCAAGTCGGACAGGCACACTCGACCATGCCGACGGGATGTCGATCGAAATCCCCGACTGCTACTGATCCAATCTCAGTGCCTTCCGATGAGAAGGCCCTCACCACGGGTTCGATGTCTTCGGGCCAGATGATGCCGATGCAACCCGGCCCGTTGGACACGTCTGCGTGTCGGATATCTCCGGGCCGCTCAACCGTTACGAGGTGCACTTCCGGGCTGCATCTCACGACGACGTCTCGCATTCGGCCGCTACAGCCGCCCTGCGAGCACCAGATGACCTGGTCACCGTCTCCCGGCGGCTCGCCAGGTCGCTCGAACGCTCCGCTACCCCCGCCGCCCGTGCCGCCCTGCCATTCCCACCGTCCATTTCGATTGACGAACCAATAAGTCTGAAGCCGCCCTCGTTGGCTAGCCACGACGAACCCAAGATCCTCATAGCGGTCCACGTCCATGGGTTCGAAGGGCATCACCGGCGCTGTCTTATGGGTGGGCCAGGACTGATCCGCTCGAAGGGCTTTCTTTGCCCGCCGAGGGTCCTGGTCATGGGCAAACTCGACGGGACCGGGCCTCCGCCTTCGAGAGAGCATCCCGACAATCCTCCCACCTCAGCGGGAGATCAGCCGTACGGAACTGCCGAGACCAGGGTCCCGATGGGGCGCATTACCCGACCAGGTGCCGAGCGGGAGCATCCGTTTTGGCGGTGCACCAGATCCCCGAGTATGCGTGCCCAGATCCTCCACTCGTTGTCGCTATTGGAGTCGGCTTACCGCTTGCCTGTTGGGAGCCCTCGTCGGAGCCCACAACTCGCCCGGCAATCCAGAATCCCAATGCAGTCAGGCAGAACCCGATCATCGATAACAGGTCACTCACTCCCTGCCGCCGCAGTCCCACGTGTGGGTGTCGATGCGCTTCGATCAGTTCGTTGAAGAGCCCCAAATAGGCAACCCCGAGTACAAGACAGGCCAAGGCAACCAACCAAAGGACGAGCCGCATTCCGGGATAGGCATCCTTCGTTTTGAATAAGTTGTTCAGCCACGCCCAGGATGCGACTCCCAATAATGCGTAGCCGAACGCCGTCACGATCCAGTAGAAGTTCTCGCTACCGGGAAACTCCGAAGAGAGCGCGAGGAAAAGCGGTAAGGGGCCGACACCCACCAGAATGAAGCCCAAACCGACCAGGATTTTCGCCAAGCTCAACGAGGTGGGCTTCACTTCCACGAGATTACTTGGAATAGAAATGAGCGTTCAGGATGGCCGACGTTGACCAGGCGAAACCCGCCGCCCAGGCACCCCGGGCGGGGTGGGGCAGCGCATAACACCGAACGGGGGTACCGGTCTGACCAAGATCGGGTGATCGGGATCCCCGAGTACCGGTCGTCCAAGCGCCGCTCGGCTCCGAGGGGCATACTCGTCCAGTGAGTGTGGGTCGGGCCAGGCGCCTCGTTCTTTGGGCGATTCCCATGGCGTTGTGCGCGACTGCTGCGTGCTCGGCGTCAACACCATCGACGTCCGTGACCACCGCACCATCTTCCACCATCGTGACGGAGAACTTCCAGGTGGTGAGCTACCACGGCGTCCACGTGAAGGTGCCCGTTCGGTGGCCCGTCGTGGATGGCGTGAAGACCCTCCTTTGCCGTGGCCCGTTTCCTGCCATCCCGACAGCCTTCGTCGGCCCGCAACCGAATGCCGCGATCAGCTGCGGAGCGACTCAGCTGGTCTCACCCGCCAGAGATGGCGTGTGGCTGCAACCGGGAAGCCCTCCACCCGACACGCAGCGAGTGACCACGTCCATGAATCAGATCGTGCGTGAACAAAACGCCCCACGGTTCAAGTACGTCTGGTACCACGATGTCCTGGTCCAGATCGGGATCGACCGTGACCCGAAACTCGCCTCGGCGATCCTCGATTCGATCGGCTTCACCTTGGGAATGCCTGACACTCCAACACTCGATGTCTGCGCCCTTTCACAGGATCCCAACGCTATGCCGACACCCGAGCGGCTCATAGAACCGCTCGTTCTGAATAGCGGCAACGTGATCCTGGATCCGCCAGCACCGTCGGATCAGGCGATCATGACAGCCACCAAAGCGTGGAACGAGAGCGGGCCAAAGAATCCCTACGAGCAGTACCGGCTGATCCTGGCTCGGTATTCTGCGAGGCTCCCAGCGAGCCAGAGCCCCAACGGCTCGTTGACACCTTTCAGCCAGAACGTGCTTTCCTGGGTCATCTACCTGTCGCCGTCCAGCCCGACGATCGCTGGGTGTGGTGGTTGGGGCGTCACTGTCTTCAATGCCCACACCGGGCAGGCGATCACCTCAAGTGGTTGGTACCGAGGGCCGTGATGCGGCCCGGGTTCGACTAGCGCAAAGGCGGGTCTGGGGAGTCGATATCACCCTGATTCATGATTGGGGCGACGCTGAGCTTCGGTTCTAGCGTCACGGGAGCTTGGCGGCCTGGCTCTGTAACACCTGATTCATGATTGGGGCGACGCTGAGCTTCGGTTCTAGCGTCACGGGAGCTTGGCGGCCTGGCTCTGTAACACCCTGCCGCCTGAGGGTTGGCCTCAAGTAACGAAGTGTCAGCCGCCGAGTTCCTTGGCCACGGCGTGGCTCGAAAGAGGCGAGCAGAAACGGGTCTCATCAGGATTGCCCGACGTGGCTCCCACCAGCGACAGGGAGGAACACGATGGTGCTCATTGGCATCGACCCACACAAGGCAACCCACACCGCCGTGGCGGTCGACACACAAGAGACGGCACTGGCCGAGCTGACGGTGTGGGCTTCCCCCGGTTTGACGGACATCCAACATCAGGGGCGCGGCCCCGGAAAGGATGTCCAAAATGGAGACCATGGAACGGAAGAAGCCCCGTCCCCGTCGGTCGTTCACCCCGGAGTTCAAGGCTGACATCGTCGAGCGTTGCCGAGCCGGCGACCGCACGATCAGCCAGGTGGCCCGGGACTTCGACCTGACAGAGACGGCGGTTCGGTCCTGGGTGAACCAGGCCGAGATCGACAACGGCGAGCGCGACGGCCTCACCACCGAGGAGCGCCAGGAGCTGACGAAGCTGCGCCGGGAGAACCGGCGTCTTCAAGAGGACGTTGAGATCTTGAAGCGAGCAACAGCTTTCTTCGCGAAGGAGACCCGGTGAAGGCCCACCCCTTCATCGAGGCGGAGAAAGTGGCAGGCCACAGCGTGAAGCGCTGCTGTGAGCTGCTCGAGGTCTCCCGTGCCGCCTTCTACGAACGCCTGGATCCCACCGCCTCGGCCAAGGAGCAGTCCGATGCCGCCCTGGCCGAGAAGATCGAGGCCATCCACACCGAGTCCAAGGGCACCTATGGATCGCCCCGGGTGCACAAGGCCCTCCGCAAGCAGGGGGTGGCGTGCGGCAAGCGCCGGGTGCGCAGGCTCATGCGCCAGGCCGGCCTCGAGGGACGGTGCAAGCGGCGGTGGCGCAAGACCACCATCGCCGACCCGGCCGCGGAGGCGGCCCTCGACCTCATCCAACGCGCCTTCGGACCCAGCGCCGAGATCGACCGCCGATACGTCGGCGACATCACCTACATCGCCACCTGGGAGGGGTGGGCGTATCTAGCGACGGTCATCGACCTGTCGTCGCGCCGGGTCGTCGGTTGGGCGCTGGCCGAGCACATGCGCACCGAGCTCGTCTCCGACGCGCTCACGATGGCCTTGGCCACCCGCGGCCCGTCAGAAGGAGTGATCTTCCGCCAGTACACGAGCGCCGACTACGGCAAGCTCGCCCGGCTCAACGGCGTCGTGCTGTCGATCGGGCGCAAGGGCGAGTGCTGGGATAACGCGGTGGCCGAGAGCTTCTTCGCCACCATAAAGCGAGAGCTCATCGACACCCGGTCGTGGCCCACGCGAGAAGGTCTGCGCCGGGCGGTGTTCGACTACATCGAGGGCTGGTACAACGTTCGCCGGCTCCACAGCTCACTGGACTACTGCAGTCCTGTCGAGTGGGAAGCTCTCCACCGCAACGCCGACCGTCAGGCGGCATGATTAACACAAGCAACCTGTCCGTCGAACCGGATCAAGCCCAGTGAAGGCAGACCGTCACCAGGTCGAGCGCCTCCTCAAGTGGGCGATCGACTTTCCAGAGAGACGCTGGGCCGTCGAGTCGGCCAACGGACTCGGGTTCTTGTTGGCCCAGCAGCTCGTGGCTGCCGGCGAAGACGTCGTCGACGTCCCGCCCACCTTGGCGGCCCGGGTCCGGGTGCTCGGGTCGGGCAAGACCCAGAAGAACGATCCCAACGACGCCTTGTCCACCGCCATCGCGGCGATGCGGGCCAAGAGACTGCGCAGCGTCGTGGCCGAGAACCACGGAGGCGTCTTGCGCCTGCTGGTGGATCACCATCACGACCTGGGGTCGCTGCGCACCCAGGCCGTGTGTCGGCTCCATGCCCTGGTGCGGTGCTTAGTCCCTGGTGGGACGCCACTTCGGCTCTCGGCGGCCCGTGCTGGCGTCGTGCTGCGCAGTGTGCGACCGACGACCGCGGTCGATGCCGAGCGAAAGCGCATGGCCCTTGGTCATGTGGCTGACATCAGACGCCTCGACGCCGAGATCGCCGCCTCCAAGGCCCGCATCGTCACCGCGGTGGCGGCATCGGGCACGACCGTGACCGAGCTCTATGGCGTGGGCCCGGTGGTGGCCGCCTTTCTCATCGGCCACAGCGGCGACATGGCCCGCTTCGCCAACAGGGATCACTACGCCTCGTATAACGCCACGGCACCCATCGAAGCCTCGAGCGGTCCGAGGGTGCGACACCGGCTCAACCCCCGGGGCAACCGACGCCTCAACCACGCCATCCACGTGATCGCCATCTGCCAGATCCGCCACCCGACCGACGGGCGGAAGTACTTCGATCGCAAGGTGGCCGAGGGCAAGACCACCAAAGAAGCATTGCGCGCCCTCAAGCGCCAGATCTCGAACGGCGTGTATCGCCAGTTGGTCATCGATTCCGGCAGGTGACATAGCGGACCCGGGAGGGCAAGTAGGGGCGACTCCTATGGCCAGCGCGACCGGCTCACACCCTGATACCGGCTCTTCGGTTCGGCCACTTCCCGGATCCAGCACAACGATACGTGCGGCCGACGGCCGGTGCTCCAGCGCGCCCAAATTGCCCCTCTTGACAGAAAGAGGCTTCGCTACCGGAGTGCTTGATGGCGCCTCAGGCTGCTCAGTGTTGCCGGTTCTGCGCAACCGGGACTGTCAGAGCCACCTGGTGACACCGACCGATATCGCCGACCCCATCGGCGCTGGATGGCTGGCCCTTCTTATTTTCCCAGGCCGATGAGGGTGAGGAGGTACCGCCGGCCTTCGGGCCGGCGGTTTCCCTTCGAGCCCTCAGAACCGATCAGATTCGCGTGTCCAGACTTGCCAAAATCAGGCCGGACGCGTTTCTCAATGCCCGATCGCTGATCCACAGACTCACTCTGTCCGCAATACGCCGGCCGGTCGGGACTGCACGACACTGCGCGCCGGCCATAAGGCAACAACGATGGCGACCAGCAAGAAGACAGGAACGGCGAGGAGCACCACGGTCAACCAGAACGGCGCCACATAGACCAACGGGACGCGATCGGCGACGCCGGCCCAGGCCCATCGGGCCACCACCACCCCCAACGGGAGGCCTATCGCCAGGCCGACCGCCGCGATGACGATCGCCTGGGAGTACACGACCAGCCGGGTTCCCGCGCCGTCGAGGCCGATGGCCCGCAGCACGGCGAAGTCCCGGCGCCGCGACCGCCCCGAGACCACGAGAACATAGGCCAGGGCGGCGACGGCCAGGGCGCCCAGGCTGATGCCGAGCAGGTTGGGTAACAGCTCGACGTTCTGGAGATTGACCAACTCCAGCGGAATAGTCGGCGGGCTCACTTCCGATCCCAGTCGCGAGTCCATCCCGCCGAGTGCTTCGACGAAGCGGACGTCCGGATTCGAACCGGGGGGGAGGCTCTGGTACTGCTGCACGTATTCGGCATCAGCCAACGCAATGGACTCAGCCCCACCCGCGGCCGGAAAGCGGACTACCACCAGTTCGTCATAGGAGGCCGGCGAGTTGGGAGGCACCAGCGCGTCGAGGCCACGTGGGGTCAGCCACAGCCCCTCATCGAACTCCGAATGCACATCGGCCGGGAGTAGCACTTCACCCACGATGTGCACACGGGCCCGGTGGGCAACGGTGACCCAGTTGCCGATGTGCACCCCGAGCAGTTCGGCCGTCCCGGGCCCGATATCGGCTTCATCGCCCGCGTGGGGAGGCCGCCCGCTCAGGGTGGTAAGCGAAATGGGAGGAGACTGCTTTCCGTCGTCGAGGACCGAATAGGCGGGAGCACCCACGCCATCGATGTCGAGCACGTCGCGTCGAACCACAGCGAGTGCCGATCCCGGCGCGGCGTGGCGTACCTGGGCTAGCAGGTGCGGTGTCACGGAGGTGGGCGTCACTGCATCGGGCGGCGGCGTCACCGTCATCCCCCAGCTCACCCCCACGAGCCGCGGATTGGCCAGTGTCGTACGGATGGCGTGGTCCACCGTCAGGGCACTGACGACACCGATCACACCCACGATGGCACCCACCAGCGCGGGCAGCGTCGGGAGATTTGTGGCGCCCGACCCGCGTTCAAGGGCCATCTGGGCGCCGAGCCCGACAGGCAGGGGTCCCCTGCGACGCAGCCAAGCGACAATGGCAGAGCTCCGTCGCTCCACGAGGCGAACCTCCCGGCGTGCCGTGAGCAGTCCCACGATCCACGTAGCCGCCACGAGGATGAGGAGCGTCACCGCCAACCCGATGCCGAGCACGAGCCAGTCGGCATGGACACCAACATCAGGATCGATGTCGCGTGCCTCGCCGATGGGGAACAACGGCGAAAGAGCGACGGCACCCACGCCGGCCACCACCGCGGCGCCCACCACCGTGGGAATGTGCGAGAGCACCGCGGCCGTGGCCACGTCACGCCTCGTCATTCCCATAGCCCGAAGCGCGCCTGCGTCCTGTCCGACGAGCGACGCGGACCGCAGGAGCACCTGGGCCACCAGCAGGCCGCCGGCCACAGCAAGGGCGGCCGCGAGCATCGAGAGCGACAGACGCTCGACGGCCAGGGTCGTCGTAACCCGCCGGCTGGCGCTGTGCAGATCGAGCACGGGCACACCCGGCGCCACCAGTGCGTTGGCGTCGCGGCGAAGTGCTGCCATGTCGGCCTCGCCGTGCCGGAGGCGGACCATGGCATTGTCAGCGAGGAACATGTCACTGCGGTAGTGGGCGATGACGCCCGGTGATACCAGCGCCCCCGGAGTGAAGAGGAACTCGTCGATGTCTTGCACGATGCCGGTGATGTGCAGGTCGACCTTGGCCCCATGCGCGGGACCGGAGGTGTCGGTCTGGTCAGGGGCATAAGCCGCGAAGGGGACTACGTCGCCAACCTTCAGGTGCTCCACCGCCGCCGCCTGCGCGTCGACCACCATCTCGTCGTCGGACCTGGGATCGAACATACGCCCCGACAGGACCACCGGCCGGTCCACCATGCCCAGCCACCGGCCATCGTGGGACCCGAAGAAGATGGCGGGCTGCCCATTGGATGTCCCGAACATCAGATCCCAGGGCGCCAATTGGGCCACTTCGGGCTGGCGTTCAAGAGAGGTCCAGCTGGGGTTGGCGACGCCGCTCTGGCTGGCGAACACCACCGCGTCCATGGCGTTGGTGGCCGTCTCCAGGCGGCTGAGTGCGGTGTCGGTGCGCCGGGAACCGGCGGCCGCTGCCATGGCCAGGGCCGAGGTGACCCCGGCCAGTAGGGCGAGGACGAGCAGCGACCGCCACCTTCGTCGCATGTCACCGCCGGCCCAGACGGCTGCGCCGCGCAATCTGCCCACAGAGGCAAGGTAGGGGGCGAAGACCCTGGTAACAAGAGTGCTGTCACCGGTAGATCCGGGGTGTCACCACGAGTGTCGCCAGGTGGGGCGAGGCGGGGATTCAAGCCGAGCACCCTGCTCACCGTCGGCCTCGTCGTCGGGCTTCGCCATAGAGGCAAGCTCAATCTCACGAACAATCACATGTCCGCTCGGCTGACACCCCCTCTTATCAGGGCTGATGCAGGATTCCGGGGTTGGAGTCGTCCAGCGCCCGACCGCTATCGCCAAAGCCGCGAATGCAGATTCGGTCGCTGATCGGCCAGACCCGGTCTCTCCGGGTACGAGAGGCATCCCGAAGTCTGCGGCTCATAGAACTCCCCGGCGGCAGACCGCCCGACGAACCGATGCAATACGGGCTCAGCGATAGATGTTCACCGTATCTTGTAGTCCCAGGGTCGATGCCGGGGCGCGGCCGGTCGACACCAGGATGAAAGTCATGGCGTCGCCAGTGATCAGAGCACCGGCTCCCCCCGACACCGGGAATTCGTCCAGACCCTCTAGCTTCAAGGTGGCGGGTCCCCAGCCCTGGGTGGTGAGGACCTGCGCGATGTGCGACACCGAGGGCAGCAGGCCGTCACCGGCGACGGTCGACTGACCGAGCCCGGCTCGGATGTCGTCAGCGTGGAGGAATGTGTCGAACCACAGCGACTCGAGACCGAAACCAAGGGTGGTCCCGTTGCCCTGGGGGCCCTCGGCATTCCAGGCGTCGTCGTCGAATGCCGCCACTAATGCACCAGCGGTCTCGGCCACGCCCTGCAACTCGTCGGCGAGCTCGCCGGGGGCCTTGCCGCGGCGCTCGTCGACCTGGCGCTGGGTCACCTCGGCGGTCCCCAGGCCCTCAAGGCGGAAGCTGGTCACGTCGGCAAGTTGCCCCACCACGTGACCGGCCACGTCGGCGACGCGCCAGCCCGCGCAGCGAGAAGGCGTCTCCCACTGTTCGTCCGACAGGCCGCGCAGCAGCTCGATGAAGCTCTGGTACTCGGCGGTCATCCCCGGCACGACGACGGTCCGGCTCAGCGTCATCTCCAACCCTCCTTGGTGCCCCGCACGCGATAACGTGCAATTGGCATGTAACTTACATGCACCTTGCACGTATGGTCAAGAGGCAATCCCCCACACCACGCCGTCGCACGCAGACCGAGCGCTCCGAAGCGACGCGCTCGGCGCTGATGGCGTCGGGGCGCAAGCTGTTCGGGAGCAATGGGTACGGCCGCACGGCGCGTGAGGAGATCGTGGCCGACGCCGGGGTGACACGCGGGGCGCTGCAACACCATTTCGGCGACAAGCAGGGGCTCTTCCGGTCCGTCTACGAGGAGCTCGAACAAGAGCTCGTCGGATCCACGGCCCAGGCGGCGATGCAGGTGGGACACGAGCATCCGCTCGAGATGCTGCGGGCCGGGTGCCAGGCCTATCTCGACGCCATGCTGGATCCGGCGGTGCAGCGCATCTGCGCCGTTGATGGTCCGGCCGTGCTCCCAACTGACGTTCGAAGCGAGATCGCCGATCGGTACGCATTGGCGCTCGTACGCGAGGTCGTGCAGTCGGCGATGTCACAGGGGGAGATCCAACGAGCCCCCTTGGAACCGCTCACCCGCATGCTGCTCGCCAGCGTCATGGCGGCCGCCCAATACGTCGCCACGGCGGAGAACTCGACGAGCGCCCGTCGCGACGCCGGGAAGACCGTCGACGTGTTGCTGAGCAGCCTGACACCCTAGGACCGGCCTTTGCGGCGAAGAGGGCGAGGGGCGCTGTGTCGCCACCCTTTGCCTCCCTCGGTCGCCGTCTTTCGCGCCGTCAACCCCGAGCGGAACTACCGCTTCCGAAGCCCCTGTCCTCGCCCTGGCGACACTCCTCGTCGGTAACGCCGTGCGATACTTCGGGATGCGCGCCTTCAATGCAGGTGCGGCGTCGGTCAGAATCTGGAGGGACAGTTCAGGATCGTCGAGTCGGACGGCGGAGACCGATCTGATCAATGCGGCCGAATCTCCCTTACGGTGACGCCTGTGAAGGTTGCGGACACCCTTGGACCATACGTTCCGAACACGAGCACCGGAACGTATCCGCCTACCTGCTGGTGGATCTGGTCCCCGATGGCTCCAACCTTGATTCCATCGACGTACCCGGCCAACTGGGTTGTCTCTGCACCGGATGTCGAGGCGGTTATGACACACGTCAGCTGCAGTGATACCGCTGTCCCAAGAGGTGCGGTTGTGCCCGAAAGCAGCGTTTCGACGGCGCCGGGGACCCGTGCCTCCTCGACGTACCACTGGCCGTCAGGGTATGTGACCAGTTGGTACACAAGCGAAGGAGAGATGCCGGAAGCGGATTGGCAACCGACGCCGAGAGAGACGTTCTCGTTTGGGTAATCGGTCGCGCCAGTCTCGATCGACATTCCACCTTGAGGAACTCCATACGGAGTCAAGAGGGCGTGGTGGACTCGTGTCCAACCCGTCACCCGGTACTGGCCGTTCGACAAGGTGATGTCCGTGTTGGCGTTCACTAAGCCAGTGTCCCAACCTTGGGAGGCTCCGAAGCTGCTCGCGTAGACGACCTTTCCGCTGTGTTGGCCGAATGAACCGGAAGGCCCGATCGTTGATCCGATCGGCGCCGAGGTGGTCGAACGTGTCGCCACTAGCGCAAGACTGAGGATGATGATCGCGACGGCTTCCAGTATGGCGGCGCCGACGGCCAACCACAGTCCTACACGATGACTCTTGCCCGTGGGCGGCGCAATATACGTGCCGACAGGGCCCCATTGAGATGGAAAGGGAGCGTCAGAACTCGGGGGATGGACGTCTCTATCTGTGTATGTCGGAGCGGTCGGTTCGTGGGCCACCGCGCTCGGTTGAAAAGCGCCAAGAGGAGCGGCTTCGGGGACGCTGGGCGTAGTCCCAAATGGCGGATTGACGACTGCTGTTTCCACCGAAACGACGCCAAAGTCGGACACATATTGCGTTAGAGCGGCGCCATCGTGATAACGGAGTTGATGTCGACCGGTCGGGTCCTGACCCCAACCCGCAGCGTTCCTACCATCGGTCATTTGCGTGTCCTCTCGGGCGCGCCGTCCTATGTGGCAATGATCGGCAAGGGAACGGACGGACTGAAGCCTCAGGCAGCCAGCTCGCCGCCCGCAATTGGCGGTTCCGTGGGCCTGATTCAGGCAGCCGACACCTCGGGCCCATGGTCGGGGGTCGCGTATCGACCGACGGGCTGCGAGAACCAGATGTAGCCGGTAGCGTGACGACCGATGCGTAGGTCCACGACCGGTCCATGGCCGAGCCTCCTGGCTGCCCTCACCTCGTTGCTGATCCTCGCTCTTTCCCCGACCGTGGCATCGGCCCAAACGTCAGCCGGACCTCTTTATGGCGTCACCATCGACAACATCGGACAGATCAAGACCATCGTTTCGGCAGAGAGCAGGCTCCCCAACCGGCCAACGACTCGCGTCTACTTCGACGTCTCGGAGCCAGCGAGCTATTACCGGGTTGGGGTTTCCGACGTTGCCTCAGTGAGCAACGTGATGGGCGAGCTGCTTGACTCCAGTGATGCCACACGCATCACGACGAGCGCGTTCCAGACGCGTGTCGAGTCCTTCCTATCGACTCTCGGCTCAGCCGTCACTATCTGGGAGGTCGGCAACGAGGTCAACGGGAACTGGACAGGTCCGTACAGTGATGGGTCAGCAAAACTCACTGAGGCGTACGCCGATGTCGCTGCCCAAGGCGCGACCGCCGCCCTTACCCTCTACGCCAACGAATTTGGCCCCGACAACTGTGGCGACGGAGTTTCCGAGCTCACTCCTGCTCAGTATTCCGAGCAATACGTTCCGACCTCGGTGCGTGATGGCCTCGCCTATGTCTTCGAGAGCTACTACCCGACCCAGTGTCAGAACACCTACCCCAGCAACACCCAGGTGGCGGCGGAGATGCGAGAGCTTCACGCCCTATACCCCAATGCCCTCCTCGGCTTCGGGGAGACCGGGCTCCCCCACCCTGCCACCAGGAGAACGCTGGCCACGGCCGAACGGGTGATGTCGTGGGCCTACGACCTCAACCCCGGGCTTCCGTATTACGTGGGGGGCTACTTCTGGTGGTACGCACGACAAGACGCTTTTCGCCACAAGAAGCTGCTGGCGTCGCAGTTGGCGGCAGCTTTCCGCTCGGAGACGTTCGCGCTCCAATAGGTCGGATCACCTGAGAACTCACTCCGACTCGTCCTTTCTCATCCAGAGCGGACGATGGGCGGCTTCTTATCCTCAACCGGTGTGATGTGACGGCACGTGCGCCTGGGCCGATGGAGACACGACACGCACAGGATCGGGCGGCGGGTTTGTATTGTCGCCCTCGGACTCCTCGGCAACGTGTGGAGTCCCCTCCAACGCCGGTGTCCGCCCACGCTTGCCGCCGAGGGCCCATTTTGATTGGCGGCCCACATGGCCACTCGTCTGTGAGGTCCGGAATGTGCGTTTTTAGTCGTAGACGGCCACTACAGTCCTTCGGCCGAACTGACGATATACAGCGAGCGGCGGGCTGCCATCGTCGCTCGCCGCGTGGTGAACGAGAGCCCGAGGAGTGTCGTGGTCACGACAGTTGAACCGATCAACTCGGAAGCGTCGAGCCCGGTCGAGATCTCTTTTGACACACCGAGGCCACAGAGAAGGCTGACCGTCTTCTTCCGACTCATCCTCGTGATTCCCCAGATCTTCGTCCTCTTCTTTGTGGGCATTGCCGCAGCGGTGGTTCTGGTGATCGGATGGTTCGGCGCTCTCTTCACCGGCCGGTTGCCACAATTCGCTACTGAGTTCCTGACCGGCTATCTGCGCTGGACGACCCGGGTCCTCGCCTATCAATACCTACTCACCGATAAGTATCCACCCTTCGCCCTGGAGTCATCCGCGGAGTTTCCCGTTGACGTGATCGTCCGCACCGGTCGGATGAACCGCTGGGCCATTCTCTTCCGCTGCTTCCTGGCGATTCCGGGTTCCATCGCCGCGGCGTTGGTCTCGAGCGGCATGTACGTGTTCGGCATCGTGACGTGGGTCGCAACCCTGGTCAAGGGGGAGACGCCACGGACGATCTTTGAAGCGAACGCGGCCGCCATCCGCTATCTCGCTCGATTCAGTGGCTACTTCTACATGTTGACCTCGGTGTACCCAGCTCAGATCCTTGGAGATGCCGGCACAGTGGTCTCCGGGTGGCCACCACCTCTCCCTGGGTCACCCCCGGCTCCCACCCTGTCTCCTGCCTCGGGTTACGCCTCTCCATCTCCCGACAGACCGCCGTCGGTGTCATCGCTCGATTGGTTCTCGCCCCCAGCCGCCCAGGCGCAACAGGATGATCCTCCACTAGCACCGCAATATCCTGCGCCAGCTTCTCAGTCGCCCGCCGGTGCGGCACCGCCGCCCCCCGTCGGTTACGGCCCGGGCTCCGGAGTCCACCTCGATTCCCCGTGGCGCCTCGTGCTCTCTTCGGGAGCACGGAAGCTGGTCGTTGCTTTCTTCTTCCTCGGTATCCTCGGCTATGTGGCCTATTTCGCCGTCATCATCCCGACGTTCCTGGGCGTGACGAATGCGACCACACAGAGCATCTCGGCGCAGAACCAAACGGTGAGTGCCTACGATGGGATCGCCCACCGTGTGCAGTCCTTCGTGACGGCCGGAACCGCATGCACACGTTCGACGGATGACGCCGACGCCCAAGTTCAATGTCTGGAGGCCAACGACGCAACGTTGGCGAGAGCGTTCGACACGTACACTCGCGCCCTGTCTAGGATCAGTTTCCCGTCCTCGGTGAGCGCTCAGGCAGCAGCAGCAGAGTCGGCGGCAATGCAGGCCGCTGAGTCGATGTCTCACATAGCTACGGCCGGCAGTGGCCCTCAGAACTATCAGGCGGCTGTGGTCGGTTCGAATATCCAGTCGGTATTCAATCAAGTTGATACAACGTTCAATCAGCTCAACACGGCGCTGATTCGTCGGGTCGACCAGTGACGTTCAGTTCCCGGCTATCCCCTCCCGCGCAGCCGGACACGCAGAGGGCTTCCCACAAGTAGCGTTGCAGGCGAGCGATGGCCGTTCAAGGCCGTACTGGCGCTGCGTGGCGCCAAGTGGGCACGCCATCCAGCGATGCGGGCGCCACCGGGCCATCAAATGACAGCACGGGCGCGCCAATGGTCGGGCACGAGGCTCTTGCGCTTCACAGTGCAGGTCTTCGTTCGAGATGCTTGATACTCCATTCCACTAGCATCTTGTTACAATTCCGCCATGATTGCAGTCGATATTTACAGGCCGGGACAGTGGACTGATTTCTTTCTTTTGGTCGGAACAGGCGCAGTCACGCTCACCGGCTTGGTCTTCGTGGCGATGTCACTCAACCTCAAAGTCATCGCTTTCGACGCAACACATCGTTATCGAGCCATAAACACACTCACAGGTCTGGCACTGGTTTTCATGCGCTGTGCACTTGTCCTTATGGGAGCCCAAAACCATAAGTCGATAGGCGCAGAACTGTTCGTCGTCGCGGGTATTTCGACAGCCGTCTTTGTCAGAGGCTACGCCAATGCCATGAAGATGAGTGATGGTCTTAAACTCTCGCGCATAGTTGGCGGAAGCCTCGTCCACTTGGCCGAGATGATCGGTGCGGCGCTATTCTTTCTGGGGTACCTACCCGGTCTGTATATTGCCGCGGTGGCTATCGTAACCAACACTTGCTACATGATTACAGCAGCTTGGTTACTGGTCATCGGTGTCTTCGATCAGAAGACAGCGTCGTAAAGCCAAAGGGAAGCTCGCGGCCAAGAGCCCGACGGTGGCGCAGCTCGAAACCCGACCTACGAGCCCGCCGAATCCACAAAGACGTGGAGCCGGACGCTTCTCACGCATCCCTGGTCGCCATTCTCCACGCGCCCAAGACCGTCCACACCACCAGCCAGGCCACGATGACTGCGACCGCGATGGCAGTCGACTCCGGTAGCAAGTACGACGAGTCGCGAAGCCCGGCCGGTCCGTTCACGATCTGGTAATTCATACCGATCCCGGCCGGCTCGAAATGAGCCACAGCCAGTTCGAGGACCAGGGGTCGCTGAAGGTTGATCAGGTGCAGACCCTTGGTCGACAATAAGAACGGTCGGAAGACGATGTCGTACACGATGATCAGGATGATCGGAACCATTCGCTGTCCCATGAGAGAAGCCAACCCGAGCCCGAGGACGTAGGCGATGAGCACCTCGAGCTCGAGCCACAGTCCCGCCCTGATCATCACCCCGTAGGACGGCGAGTTGTAGGTCACGGCGTAGGTCGGATAGTTCTGCTCGGCCTGCTGCTCAGCCAGCGCTCTGGCCAGCGGGGTGTTCGGCTCAGGTTCGTTCCCCGGGCATGGACCGTTGTAGGGAAAGTCGCAGATGATCAGATTCGGATGGTCGGCGGCCCAGGTTTCGTAACCGTGGAGGGACAGGCCGAGGGGCACGGTAGTGCCCTGGAAGTCGAAACGGGACGGTGCGGAGAAGACGCAGACCGCGCAGATGATGGTGAATGCGACGGCCACCATGGGGACGATGATGGCCAAGCCTGCGGGAACCCGGCCTAGGTAGAGCGCCACTCTCGAGCGCCCGGTCACCACCTGCTGCGTGAACATCCCATCGGCGAGATCGGAGCATCCCGCGGTGGCGCCCAGAGTCATGGCGGCGATGAACCCGAAGATGTAGAGCACGCCGGCGATGAGGGTGGTGAACACCTCGAACCCACCTGCCGGCCCGTACGAATGGGGCACGAAGGCGTGCAGCAACAGGCGGATGACGAGGAACAGTGTCGGGAGCCCGATCGTCAATGCGATCAGAACGGTCATGAGGCCCCGACGCCTGCGAAGCTCCATGAACCTCGTTGCGATCATTGCCCAGGTGGGGATCCACGATCCTCGGCCGTCCTCGGCACCGTCAGCCGGTGCGCGACCCGGCGTACCGACGTCGGGCGCGGTCACGACTGCGGGTCACCTGACCACCTGGTCACCGTGCGAGAGAACGGCTGCGCATTTGAGTCCGAGTTCGATGTGTCGTCGGGCACGTCATCAGGCTTCCACAGGAGCGCACGATCCTGCCGCATCCTGCCATCCCCACCGGGGAACGTTGGCACGGACTCGTTGAGGGATGCCGGCCCGGGGCGGGATCGTCCTGACTCATGATTGTGGCGACGCTGAGCTCCGGACCTGGCGTCTCGGGAGCTTGGCGACCGGCTCCGGACGACGCTGGCGCCTACGGGTGGGCATTGGTCCGAAGTGTCCGGCCGCCGAATTCCTTGGCCATGGCGTGGCTCGAGAGAGGCCAGAGCACCGGGCTCATCAGGCTTGCTCGGACGGGACGGGCGCCTATCGGGTCGGTTGGTCAGTCCGGTCTCTGCGCCAGTTGATAGGAAAACCGCACGTCCTGTTCGAACTTGCCATTGGCGTGACACCGAAGCATTCGCGCCGAAAGGTCCTCCTCGAAGAAGGGAGCGCGGTCACCCAGGGCGCGGCGACTGAGCACCGAGGTTGAGTAGAGGTATCCCGTCAGCGTGTCGATCGTCCAGACGTGTCTTAATGAAAAGTCATGGCTCCCCTCGTAGCTGAAACCGACGCGGCTTAGAACCTGTTCGTGGGAGTCGCGTGCCATCGCCTCTTCCCAGTCCGCTGGCAACCGGTCGCCTGCGCGACCGATCCAGTCGACCATGACGGCACGCAGGACCTCTTGCCAGTCGCTGGTCCCCTCGGAGGGATTCCCGCCCCACAGCAGAGCGGCGTACCCGCCAGGTCGGAGCCACGAGAGCGCACGCTCCGCCACACGCTGGCGTCGGAGTCGGTGGAAGGCGTTGCCTATCGTCACCATGTCGAACGGACCAGGGACATCTGCCTCCTCTGCAGTGCCGACCTGCCATCCGATGTTCGTGAACCCCAACGCCTGGCTCTTCGCTCGGCCGAAAGCGATGGTTGCCGGCTCCTGGTCGAGCGCCACGATCTGGTCGAAGGCGGCGCTCAAGGCGCAGGCGATCTGCCCGGTGCCGCAGGCCAAGTCCAGAAGCCTCCCGGTGCCCCTCAGGCCAGCCCGCCACCGCAGGTCATCGACCAGCGATGGCGGATACGACAGCCGAAAGCTGTCGTAGTCCCGAGCCGTCCCTCGGTAAAGATCGGTTCGAAAGGAGGGGTCCGCGTTCATCTCTCGATCATGACGCGGAACGGCCCGAGAGTGGGGGCTTGGGGGCGCTCAAGAGCCGGTGATGCGCCTGGTTGCCGTCGGTCACCGGAGTCTCGCGGTACCGCTCGACAGTGGTGATCCGGGCGGGTCGTCCGTTGGACGGCCCACCCATCCACCGATCCGACCAACTCTCTTGTGCACTGCCATTCACCACGAGCGCCCTGCGGAAACCGCATTTGCGCTAGCGGGCGTGAGCCCCCTACCGACGCCTTCGGGACATCGCCTCGCCCTCACGATCGTCGAATGCCATGAACCATTGAGCGGGCGGGAACGTCAGATACCTTTGTGTGATGGCGATGATAAAGCGAGCAGTACCGATTCTCCCGGTCCGCGACCTCGACGCTTCACTGTCGTACTACGAACAACTGGGATTCAAGGTGAGGGCGTACGAAGGAGGGGGATATGGGTTTGCGAAACGCGACAGGGTCGAGATCCATCTCGGGTTCGCTCCCGATATTCGCCCATCCGATGCCAAGCATTCGGCCTACCTTTGGGTCGACGATGCCGACGAACTCGCACAATCATGGTTGAGTGCGGGAGTCGAGGTTCACATGCCCGAGGACACGGAATGGGGCCAGCACGAGGGTGCAGTCGTTGACCCCGATGGCAATGTTCTCAGGTTTGGCTCGCCCATCAAGTAGCAACTGGTATCCCTGAACGTCGCCCCGTTCGGGCTCCCCCGCGCCGACGGTGATGAGGAGTTATGGGAGTCCTCCCCTTCACGCGTGGCCCCCGACCACCCCCGTCGCAACCGCCATGCCGGTGGGCTTCACAGATGCTCAGGCGGAACCGTGAGCATCGTTGGTGGTTTGCCGAACCTTCGTGTCGCCGCTACCCCAGCTTTGTCAAGACGTTCCGGGTGATCTGTTCAATTTGAGGGTCTCGCCCTGCCAGCCCGTGAGCCCAGTCGGTCGACCCCGACGTCACCACTGTTGCACCCGCCTCGTTCGTGTAGGCACCCAACACCGCATGGCCGTGACGGATGCGTTCCATCGCCCCGGGCTCGCGGGTCCCGAAGACACGTGATGCGATGTACTCGAGCTCGCTCGGCTCGTCCGGCTTGGGCGGGCGAGGCGCCGTCTGGCGTGTGAAGTGTTGCGTCGGGCAAGTCCCGAGGATCTCGAAGGTAGACGGCGTGCCGTCCTCGCCGGTCGGATACGGCAGCCCGTCGCGATATGTGAACGCACACCCGTCGCACTCGTACCCGACGACGGTCGCGCTGGTACCGAGCACGTCGCCGTAGCCGAGCCCGGTGTCATCGAATATCCAATGTCCAGCGCGGTGCACGGTGTAACCACCGAGGCCGGCGGTCACATTGCGACCTATGCGATGATAGCCCCCGCGGGTAAACGAGACGCCGGTCATCAAGTTCTCCGGACGACCAATAGCGACGTCGGACCAGAACGTCGTTACCTCGGCTTCGCGGTCGGTACCCATCAGTGGGTCTCGTTTGAAAAAGCCCTTGTACCCGACCATGACGTCGTGATCGGCACCCTCGATCCGCACCTGCCACAACGACGTATTGCCCGAGAAGAATGCGGCATTCCCTCCGCTCGCGATGAATCCCTCGATCGTGTCTCGCATCCCGCGAGACCAGTATTCATCGTGCCCGACCGAGAGATACAGAGCAGCGTCGTCCAAGACCTCGGGGTGCTCTTCGAGATCGGCATTCGTGCACACACCGATCTCGAACCCCTCGCGTTCGGCCCACGCGATGAACGGCAGCTCCCAGTCCGGCCAACCCGCCGACCCTGCATAGCCCGAAAGGTGGTTGATCTGGATATATCCAACATGGGCGGCATTCTGCGGGTCGGGCGCCCCAGTCCCGGTCACGCGTCGACCCTTGCCCGGCGGTTTGTAGAGGTAGCCCGCCGACATCGGTCGCCTCATAGCCACCTGGACGCCTCCGGTGTACAGGTTCTGCCCGCCGAAGTCGTTGTAGGCATGCCAGGTATTCGTCGTCAGCGCCACCACAATGCGGGCGCCGGAAGGGGGACGCACGACGAAGAACGCGTAGTCCCGCCGCACCTTGTCGCCAACATCGATCTCCATGACCACCTCGTAGTAGCCCGACCGCCATGTCTGATCGACATCTATCGTGGTGGCGACAGGCCATCCACACCCACTCGAGGAGGCGTCCTTCGGCGTCTCGTGCTCGTCGGCCGCGACGGCGTCAGACGTGAACACGACCTCCCGCTGCACGCCGACCCGCGCCACCTCGACCCGCACCGGCCGCCCAGCAGAGGACGACATGTGCAAACCAACCTGGCCACCCGCAGACACCGACTGCGGCCAGCAGTATCCCGTAACCACCTCGCGGCCCATCTCCCGACCCTAACTTGGCCAGATCACTCCCTGCGGCCCAAAGGTCATGGGGAGCCCTCGTGCCTGGGTCTGCGTGCCATAAAGCCCGACCGACCGGCTCACGACACCAGCACGCACCGGCTCGGTGATCCCGCCAAGCTTCCTAGTGCTCCGTAGCACCTCTAAGGTGCCCGATTTCATCGTTGGAGGGAAGCACAGGATCCGCTGAGCATGGGGAGCCGCACAACCGCTGCTCCCCTCCAGATCGTGTCAATGACCAGAACCTCCGGGACGGCGGTCCCGTTCACGGCTTGTGGCTCAGCGCCCGCATTGCGCTGAGGAAGTTGCGATGACAACGCCTGACCGTCACCACAGTGCAATCTCTGTTCACCGAGAATCCGCACCAAAGCGTCATGTTCACATACCAGTGCGCGATCGCCCCGGCAAGGAAGAGTGCGACCATTGCGAACGCCAGGTCGTGCCGGCCAGTGGCCTCGGCGAGGATCGCTCCGATCCCAGTGACGAACATGAAGAGCAGCGACCGGAGCGACCACTGCCGGTGACGGCGCACGGCACCTTCCATCAGCGGAATGGTGACCTCCGTGTGCCGGGCACCGGCCACCATGCCCACCACCGTCGCCAGGAGGCTCAATGGAAGGAGCAGGATCGGCCAGGTCGGCCGATAGACCAGGCTCAGTGTGACCCGTTCAGAGGTTGGTTGGCCCGTCTCGATGCAGACGTCCGGCAGGGCGCCCTGTTCGTCGGTGAAGAACCGGACAGTCGCCACGCCGCCACAGTACAACAGTTGCCACTGCTGGGTGCCTGCGAGCCAGCCAGACCGAGCAGCAGGGTGTCTCGCGTTCGATCATGCAGGCCGGGCGGCCCCGATGGGCATAGATGGCCAACCGGTATCGGGGTGTGGCGCGCCCGATTCAGTGCGACGATTGGTCGAATGAAGCGGGTCAAGCGCTGGATGGCTGCGGGGAGCATTGCGGTGCTGTGCGCCGCCTGTAGCACTGGGGCAAATCCACACAGTTCGAATGGCTCGCCGGCCGAGACGGGCACCGCTGGACTGCGGGCTGCGGCAACGGCTTGGTCCCACGCGTTCTTGACCGGGACCTTGGCAGATATTCACGACGTGCAGGGGGCGTCGTGCCGCACGGGCAATCACGTCAGCCCCACGGTGGCAGAGGGCTATCTCAGAGCAACTCGAGCGGCGATGGAGCACGACGTGGGTGTCCCCCTCAGTTCGATCCGGATCACGGGAGTCCTGGTCCGAAATGTCACGACGTCCACCGGCGATGCCGAAGTGCAGTACGCCCTGCCCGCGTCGGTCGTCGGGAACGACAACTGGGTTTCGTATGCGTACCAGGATGAGCGATGGAAGGTGACCAATTGCAATGCTCCCATTGGCGGCGAGTCCTCCGGGATCGTTCGCTCCACGCCCTCGCAGGCACCCGGCCCCATGACACCCGGCCCATAAGAGGCTATCGGGGTGACGATGTCTGGGTTTCCGTCGGGGGGCGCGGACCCCGTTCGACGTCAATCGGGCGTCTCGGCCCGTCGCTTGTGTCCTTCGGCTTCGAGTTGGACGTATCGCTTGGCCGAATTCTCGGTGAGAGGCTCAAGCAGACGACCAATGGGGCCCTTTTGTTCCACCGTGAGCCTGAGACTCACGGCCCTGCCATCCCCCGGGCTGAGGTGGTGGCCGGCGACAAGCCTCAGACCAGGCCGCTTCGCCTCCCAAACGAACGAGTGACCAGGCGTGAGTGCCGTGACGGTCCAGGTCATCGTGCCGAGCTTGGGCTGTTTGATGCGGGCCCGGCTACCAACGCCGAAGACTCCGCTGTCGATCCGGGTGACCGAGGTCATCGAGGACGTCCACTCGGGCCAGTGCTCGATGTCGGTGAGCGTCGCCCACAACCGCTCCTCGGAGGCGTTGACGGCGATGACAACTTCGAAGCCCATTTCCACCCCCCGCGCCTTCCCATTGCTTAGCAACGCCATCCGCGCTGAGGCCAGCCGGGGGGATGCGGCCTTAGACTCCCGACGGGTCATCGCCTGCCGGGATGAGCCTTTGGAGTCGACCTATGGATCGAGCGGAGAAAAAGAGAGCGCTCTACCCAGGAGGGAGACCGACCCGGGAGGCGAAGGCGATCCATCGCCGCTTCGCGGCCGGTCCCTTGCCTCGCATTCTCCCAATTGCGTCGGTCCTCGAGGTCCGTGGGCGGCGGAGCGGGCAGGTCACTCAAATACCTCTGGCGATTGTCCGCTATCGGGGTTCGTGGTATTCGGTCTCAATGTTCGGCGAACAGTCGAACTGGGTGAAGAACGTTCGAGCCTCAGACGGCGAAGCCCTGTTGACCCATGGGAGACGCCGACCGGTGCGGCTGGTTGAGGTCCCGGTCCCCGACCGGGGGCCCATCATCAAGCGGTATCTGTTGTTCGCGCTGGGAGCGAGACCCCACATGCACGTCGGGTGGAGAGCGCCGTTGTCGGCGTTCGATGCCGTGGCCGCGACCTACCCCGTGTTCCGTGTCGATCATCGGCAAGGACGCCCACAACGTGCCTGACTCGGAGAAGTGCCCCCTGCGTCTCGGCTGCAAGGAGTTCGACCAGTTCGGCCGCATCGTGAGTTTCTCTCACTGGTAATAGTGATCCTGCTCGAGATCCTCGAGAAGGCCGGGCCCCGTCGGTTCCCATGCGAGCAGGTCCCGGGTCACGGCGGCGGTGGCGGGGCTGTCCAATCCCACCAAATGGCCCAGGAAGGCGAAATGTCCGGCCGCGTCGGCGGGGCCAACCGAGGCCGTCGGGAGGCCGAGATGACGGCCAATGGTCTCGGCGATCTCCCCGAAGGGCACTCCCTCGTCGGCGACCGCGTGCAAGACCGAACCGGCGGGGGCGGTCTCGACGGCCAGGCGGGCCAGGCGGGCGGCGTCGGAACGGTGCACCGCCGGCCAGCGGTTGGTGCCGTCACCCACGTATCCAGAGACGCCCCGCTGGCGGGCGATGCCGACGAGAGTGGCCACGAACCCGTGGTCGCCGTCGCCGTGGACGGTCGGGGGGAACCGCAGCACCGATGAGCGCACGCCTCGGCCCCTCAGAGACAACGTGAGCAGAGCGGTGGCCGACCGGAGCCCGGCGGGGTTGGCCCGAATCTCGGCACCGGGCACGAGCCCGTCGTCCTCGGTAGCCACCCGACCCGTTGTCAGCCCGAGCAGGCCCGAGGCGAGCACGAAGGGTCGGTCGGAATCAGCCAGCGCCGCCCCCATGGCCTCCACGGCTCGTCGGTCAGCCGCCGCCGCGGCGGCGAAGTTGCCGCCGAAAGCCACCTCGTGCTGGAAGGCCAGGTGGATCACCCCGTCAGAGGCCGCAGCCGCGTTGGCGAGGCCGTCGGGGTCGTCGACGTCGCCCCGCTGCACCATGGCGCCGGCCGCCTCCAGCCGCTGCGCCGACTCCTCGGAGCGGGCCAGGCCGACCACCTCGTGACCGGCGCCGAGCAGTTCGGGCACGACGGCCGAGCCGATCCAGCCCGACGCGCCGGTGACAAAGATCCTCATGGCAGCACCTCCGGGAAACCGTTGATGTCAGTGACTGCTATCACCCTACCCATGGATGTCAGTGACTGTCAACGCCTAGGATGTGGGAATGGGCCGATGGCAGCCGGACAGTCGTGGGCGCCTCCAGGAAGCGGCCCTGGCTCTGTATTCCGAGCGGGGATTCGACCAGACCACGGCCGCGCAGATCGCGGCCCGAGCTGGGCTGACCGAGCGCACCTTCTTCCGGTACTTCGCCGATAAGCGAGAGGTGCTGTTCGGTGGATCCGCCCTCCTCCAAGAGCGGATCGTGGCCGGCGTGGCCGGGGCGCCCCCAGAGGACGGGCCCCTCGACGCTGTCGCTCATGGACTCGCCGCCGCCGCCGACATGCTCGGCGAGTTTCGCCGGGATCTGTCTCGCCAGCGACAGGTCGTCATCGTCGCCAATCCCGAACTCCGGGAGCGGGAATTGGCGAAGCTCGCCGACTACGCCGCAGCAGTGGCCCGGGCCCTGCACCTGAGAGGCGTGGGCGAACCCCAAGCGAGCCTCGCCGCCGAGACAGGCATGACGGTCTTGCGCGTGGCGGTCGAACGGTGGTCGAGCGGGGACGACGACCGCGACCTCGCCGTCGTCATGCGGGACTCTCTGGCCGAGCTGCGGGCCGTAGCTGGCGGCGGCTGAAGCTCACCGCCGTCTCTGGGAGGCTCTCGAACCGCCTTGCCCTGCCCGGCGAGCCGTGACGAGCGGACTCCCCCGACACCGAGAGCTCGGTCTGACCGAGCAGGAAGAAGCTCGGTATCGCCGGACTCGGCGCTATTGCGTTCGTGATCCGAAGAGGCGTGTCCCGATTCCGATAACGAGCAAGCCGAATGCCACGGAAGCGAGAACGGTAATGATGCTGGCAGTGGAACCCATCGGTTACCTCCCGTCGAACTGGTCGAGAGCCTTCAACGTAGACCGGGCAGCCCGTCGTATCAAGAAGTGTTCGAATCGTGTACACGGGAACCGCTCGACACCGCTCCGAGCCTCCTGATCTCCCGGGTGGAGCGTCGCGACCGCTCACGATCACACCTGGCCATACGCCGCCTTCGCCGGACCCAGGTCGAAGTACTCCCGCCACTGCTTGATCAGCGCGTCCCGACCGGGTTCCCCGGACTTCCACGCTTTCGTGAAGAGTCACCCACGAAAGCGACGGTGACAGGTCAGCTCGAGAGCGTTTCTCACGCGTCCCTGGTCATCATTCGCCATGCACCGAGGATCGTCCAACCAACCAGCCAGGCGATGATCACGCATACCGCCACTGTCGTCGATTCGGGAAGAAGCCTGGGATTCCCCGCGCCGCCTCCGGGCCCCCCACCCCCGCCGCCGAGCACGGGGAGCCCGCCCGGCGCCAGATGGGCCGTGGCCAGGCCGACCACGGCGCGCTGCAGGTTCGCAAGGTGGGGAAGCCGCGCCCTGGACAGAATCGGAGTCAGGATGACCTCGAGGACGATCATCATGATCACCGCGACCGTCCGCTGTCCGATCAGCGATCCGAGTCCCAATCCGACCACGAACCCGATGCACGCTTCGAGTTCGAGCCACAATCCGCTTCTCACCATGAGCGAGTCCGATGGATACAGGAACTTGGTGGTGTAGCCGGAATAGTTCACCCCGGCGATCACGCGGGCCGCCTCCCTGATCTGGGCCTGGGAGGCTTGCGGTTGGACTTGTGATCCCGGAGACTGCTTGACGATCGTCGGACCGCCGCCGGGGCTGTTGCCGCACGGGACGCTGTTGACCGCGGGGCCGATCGTCGAACTGTTCGGTACAGACGGTCCGATACTGAAGCCGAAATTGCAGATGACCTCGTCGGGGTGGTCAGCGGCCCAACCTTCAAAACCGGCGCGCGACAGATTGAGGGGCACGTTCACACCGTTGAAAGAGAGGCGGGTGGGCGCCGCGAACACGCACACCGCGCAGACAATGGTGAAGCCCACCGCCACCAGGGGCACGATGACGGCAAGTCCCGCGGGGATCCGAGCCACATAAATGGCCAGACGCGACCGGCCAGTGACCACGAGGTGCCGGAACATCCCCTCGGTGAGGTCGATCGATCCCGCCGTAGCCCCCAACGTGGCAGCCACGATGAACCCGAAGACGTACAACACCCCGGCCACGAGGCCCGTGAAGACGTCGTAGCCGCCGGCCGGACCGTAGGAATGCGGTGCGAAGCCGTGGAGCAGCAGCCGGATGACGAGGAAGACCGTAGGAATGCCGATGGTCACCAGGATCAGGGCGACCATGAGCCCGCGCCGTTTCCGCAGCTCCATGAACCGAGTGGCGATCATCCCCGCCGTCGGAATCCAAGATCCCCGCCGGTCATGGGACACGTCAGCCGGTCCCGCAGGACTCGGGGTGGAACCGGTGGCGCCGATGTCGGCCATCGTCGTCATTCCGAGGCCCCCAATCGACTCGTGACCTGCAAGAACCACGATTCGAGCGAGGCTTGAATCTCTTGGAGTCGGTACACCGAGATCCCTCCGGTCACGAGCACGCGGTTGATCTCGGCGATGACGTCGCGTGCCGTCCCCGCCGGCAGCGAGATCCCCAACCCGTACTCCCCGACCTGGATCTCGGCCCCGATGGCGGTGGCGTCGAGCAGAGTACGAGCACGATCGGGCTCAGAGCATTCAACTTGCAGCGCGAGCGATGCACCCGCCAAGAGCTCGGAGATCGGTCCCTGTCGAATGATGTTGCCCCGGTCCACGATGGCCACCGCATCACAGGTCCGCTCGACCTCGTCGAGGAGGTGCGAGGAGAGCACGACCGTGCGACCCTCGGCCACCAGGGAGAGGATCATGTCGCGCATCTCGTGCATGCCGGCCGGGTCGAGCCCGTTCATGGGCTCGTCGAGGATCAGGAGTTGGGGGTCGCCGAGCAGGCATGCGGCGACGCCCAGACGCTGGCGCATGCCCATCGAGTACTTCGAAACGCGATCGTCGGCGCGCTGGAGGATACCGACCCTCTCGAGGGCCGGCGCGATGCGGTCTCGCGCCGCCGGTTCGCGCGCCGCGGCGAGAAGCTGGAGGTTTTGGCGCCCCGTCAGATGACCGTGGAAGCGTGGCTCGTCGACGATGGCTCCGACGCGCGCCAGCGCCGCGGCGCGCTGCTTGGGCACGGGGTACCCGAGCAGCGACATCGTGCCGGAATCAGCGCGGGTCAGTCCCAGGAGCACCCGGATCAGGGTGGTCTTGCCGGCGCCGTTGGGGCCGAGATACCCGAAGGCGCATCCCCGAGGGATGAGGAGCTCCACGCCGTTCACAGCGACGTTCTCTCCGAACCGCTTCGTCAGTCCGTGGGTCTCGACGGCCCACTGGCTCTGGGCGGCGTGTTCGAGAGAGGGGGTGGGCAGCGTGGTGGTGGTCATCCTCTGGTCAGTTCTCCTTTGCCGATCGTCAGTGGCCGGAAACCTGGGATTCGCGGCGCAGATCGCGGACCGGGTGTGGTGATCTTCATGGCTCGGAGCTGTGTCCCTTGCGGTGCACGATAGCAGACGGTAGCTTGTTGTGCATGGGACAGACTGAGGGGAGGCGGAGTCAGCTCCTTCGGGGCGTCCTCGACCTGTGCCTCCTGGCGGTCATGGGAGACGGACCGGCGTACGGCTACGAGATGACCAAACGGCTCCGGGCGCGCGGCCTTTCCACCGTCGGAGAGGGGTCGATCTACCCCGTCCTGGGCCGGTTGGAGCGAGACCGTCTCGTTGAGACCCATCGGGCCGCGAGCAACGGGGGCCCGCCTCGGAAGTACTACCGCCTCTCGCCCGAGGGTGAGCGGGCGCTAGCCGCCGGTGTCAGCGAATGGCAGGCGGTACGTGACGCGGTCGATGGTGCACTCGGTCTGGTGAAAGCGGAGGTAATGCCGTGAGTGAATTCGTCGATGAGTGTCGCCGGGAGTGGCGACGGCTCGGAGTGCCGGATCCCGTTGCCAGCGAGATGGCGGCCGACCTGACCGCCGATCTCGAGGAGGCCGAGGCCGAGGGAGGCTCGCCCGAAGATGTGCTCGGGAACAGCGCGTTCGACCCTCGGCGGTTCGCGGCTGCCTGGGCCGCCGCCCGAGGTGTCACGGGCGCTCCGATTCCCGAGCGCCCGTCGCCGTGGCGGGCGCCCATTGCCATCGCCCTGGCAGTCATCCTGGGCGTGCTCACCATGGGCGCCGGATTGGCTCTCCTGGTCGGTCGCAGCGGTAGCTCTATTGCCTTCGCCACTCGCCGGATCGTCGCAGTGCCCGGACCGATCCATCTGTTCGCGCCTGGCTCGGGCCGGGGCGTGATCCCCGGGCCGTTGGGCAGGGTATTGGGCGGGACAGCGGTCACGGGAGTGGACATCCATCCCTTTGCCTGGATGCTCTTCATCATCGGGCTCACGGGCCTCGGCGTTTTTGCCTTCTTGTACTGGTCGCATGGGGGCGGCCCCCGCAGATACCGCCGACGCGAGCGTCGACAGAACCCCAGCTGGAACTGACGGACAAGCCCGTCCGTCTGTGGTGGCGGATCCGAGAGGCGCCGTCGGGTCTGCGCTCTTACCCGCAGCGGACGCGGGCATCTACACCAACACCACCGCCTCGAGTCAGGGGGCCGCAGCCATCGGTAAAATCGGCGGGTCGAGATGGTCGTCATCTTTCGAATTCTCGGACCAAGGAAGAAGAACGGGCATGAATCAGAGCGGGTCGCCGAAAAGCAAGACTCCTGCTGAGCTGATAGACGCCAGAATCAAGGAGCTGGGCGACTGGCGGGGCAAGTTGCTCAGCCGACTCCGCACCTTGGTCAAGGAAGCCGATCCCGACGTCGTCGAGGAGTGGAAGTGGAGGGGCGTCCCGACCTGGTACCACGACGGGATCATCTGCACGGGAGAGACCTACAAGAGTGTCGTGAAGATGACCTTTGCCAAAGGGGCGGCTCTGAAGGATCCTTCGGGCCTCTTCAACTCCAGTCTCGAGGGAAACACCAGGCGTGCCATCGACTTCCACGAGGGCGAGAAGGTCAACGAGAAGGCGCTGAAGACTCTGGTCCGCGCCGCCGTGACCCTGAACGAGGCCAAAGCCAAGAAATAGCCACGGAATCAAGGATTCTCGATGGGCTCCTTCGAGATCCGAGCCGAGCCCTCAACCCGTGGCCACACTCCCCCACCGGTACGAACCGGACGCCATTCTCACAACCGCGAATCTCCGCCGAGTCGGCCTCGAACGGGGGTGCTCGACCCAGCCATCGCGTCGGGACGCTGCCGGGGGGTGACCCAGCCACCTCCACCGGCCTACCTCCGTACTCTTCGGGGTGACCCTTTGGTCGGTGTGTCACCGGCGAGCGCGTCGGGTTGCATGTGCAGCCGAAACGCGGGGAAACCTCGCGGTTGTGATCACCCGCATCCCGGCTGAGGGCCCTGTCGACACCTGGCGACTGGGTGTGCCGGAAATGACACCTCGCGTGTTCATGAAACGCACATTTGCTGTCAACGGGTCGCGAGTGTGCAGGTGCCGACGCGATCTCTTCAGCTCAGTCCGATCGCCTCGCTGTCTCGGCTTCCGGCATCGTCCTATACCTTGGAGGCGTGGCTGGAGGTCGACCCCGACGGGGAACCGCTCTCAAGGTCTCGACCGCTTGCGCTGCGGTCGCTCTGGCCGGCGCCAGCATCGCCCTCGGTCTTTCGGCTTCCCGGGTGCCGACTGCAAAGCCTGCCATCGCGGCTGGGGCTTCGCCTACGGAGACCACCGCGCCGATGGCTCCGCCGTCATCGACCACGAGCACGTCGCCGCCCGGGCCGTGCGGTGGCTACCTCCCGCCAGACGTGCCAGTCGGCTCACCTTGTAGCGCTCAGCCTTGTGTTGTCGGGGGTGGCGGCTGCGAGCCCTCGCCCACCACAACGGCACCGACCACGGTCCCGCTGTACGTGCCACCGGCGGAGAGCCCCACCACTGCGCCCACCCTCGTTTCCCGCGTGCTCGAATGTCCCTATTCCGGTGGACGCTGCACGCCAGCGTCGTCGTGCGATTCGACCGCGTACCGGTGCGAGCCTCTGGCGTCCACCGACATGGACCGGCGAGACCAAGTCGACCGGGGTTGGTTCCGACACGACCCGACCGGTGGAGGGACCGACCACTGACCAGGAGATCCACGGGTCCGTGATCACCGGAGCCACGTTGACGTCGATCCGGTGCACGCAGGACATCGGGTCCAGAGAGAGGTTACGGTTCTGACGGGCGCTCCGTCTCAGCCGGACCACGTATCACAAGGACCCATTCGGCCATCTGGTTGCCAAGGAGTTCGATGTTCCTGCGGATTGGTGCCGTCTTCTCGGTATTCCGGGCAGCGCTCGGCAACCCCACTCTTCGAAGGGTCGGAATCGCGTACGGACTTTTCGTAGCATCTGAGTTCGGGGTCTGGATCACACTCCTGGTCTTTGCCTACGGTCACGGTGGGGCCAGCGCCAGCCTTGTGATGGTGCTCGTGCAACTCATCCCCTGCATGGTGCTCGGCCCCTTCATCGGTGCCTTTGTCGATCGGCGGCGGCCGAGCCGCGTCCTGCGTATCGGATACGGCCTGCAGGCGATATCGATGGCGGCCGTCGCCGCCGCGATCGGCCTCCGGGCCCCGACGTTCGTGGTGTTCGTGCTGGCACCTCTCACGTCGATAAGTTTCACCACGACGCGATCGCCTCAAGCCGCCCTGCTTCCGGCCATCGTCCGCACGCCCGATGAACTCACTGCTGCCAATGTGATGAACGGTTGGACCGACGGAGCCGCCAGCCTCGTGGGCCCGGCGCTGGCCGGGGTCCTGCTGGCGTGGAGCGGGGCGAAGGCGGCGGTGGCGGCGAACGCAGCCATGAGCTTGGTCGGCATGCTCCTCCTCCTGGGCGTGGTCGGACCGGCTCCTGCCATTGCGTCCGTTGACGCTCCACGCAAGGGGGAGAACAGCGGCGGAATGTCCCCTTCGCCAGGGGGCAGGGTGGCGGAGTTCGGACGCAGCTTGACCTCCATCCGGGCAGGCGCAGGTTCCAACCTGGCGAGGGCGGTGCGCAATCCGGAGATCAGGGTCCTCCTGACCCTGCACACCTTCTATTTCGTGCTCATCGGTGCACTCGATCTGCTGTGTGTCGTTCTGGCCGTGGACTTCCTGCACATGGGCCCGGGCGGTGCGGGATTCCTGAACGCGGCGCTGGGCGGGGGGGCGCTCCTCGCCGCATTCGTGACCGCCTTCCTAGTCGGTCGGCATCACCTTTCCAAGACACTCACCGCCGCCCTCTTGGTCGCCGTGGGTGCCCTCGCCCTCATCGATGCGACCCCCAGGGTGATACCGGTTCTTGGCCTCATCGGCATCGTGGGCCTGGCCGGCGCTGTCTTCGACACCACGGGCCGCACTCTGCTGCAGCGATCAGCTCCATCCGACGCAATCGCCGGAACGTTCTCGATCCTCGAATCGCTCATGGACTTCGGTCTTGCCACGGGTGTCATCCTGGTGCGTGTGGCGCTGTCCATCGGCGGTCTGAAGGCGGCCTTGCTGGCGCCGGCTGTCTGTGCCGGCGCGCTCCTCACCGTGCTTTGGCGGCGCTTACGAAGGATCGACGATTCGGCAACGGTCCCTCAGGTCGAGATCCAGCTCTTGCGCTCGATCTCCATCTTCACCCCCCTTCCCGCCCCCTCGCTCGAGGGCATAGCCAGGGAGCTCGTGGCACTGACAGTTCCCGAGGGAACAGCCGTGATCAGGGAGGGCGACGGGGGTGACTGCTACTACGCGGTCGCAGATGGTCGGCTCGCCATTTCGCGGGCGGGACAACTTCTACACATGGCCTCGCGGGGAGACGGTTTCGGTGAGATTGCCCTGATCCGCGATGTTCCTCGTACGGCGACGGTGACGGCGGTGACAGACGCCCTGCTCTACTCGCTTCGAAAGGACCTCTTTGTAGAGACCGTCACGGGTCATGCCTCGGCCTCATCGGCAGCGCGAACGGTGATCGCCCGGCACATGAGCGATACCGATGTCCCCCCTGCAGACGGCGACAGCATGGGGATCGGCGACCAGTGACAGGGGCCTGAACGCTCCAAAGGCGCGTTGCGGGTCTTCTGCTCTTCTGTCGCGATCTGGCGAAGGGCCGGACGGTGCTAACTCGTGGGCGCGGCGGGGACGGTGGAACCGTAGGAGGAGTTGAAGGCCGTCTCCGCGGGATCAGGCTGTCCGGGAGTCGATACCTGGGCGTTGTTTTGGATCATGACCCCGGCATCGTCGGTGTAGTTCAGCCCGGCCCCGGTGAGGGCCCCACCCAGTGTCGTCGCCACGTCGGCACCGAAGAGATCACCAGCAGAGGCCGCGGAGCCCGGGAAGAGATAGGTCGGGAGCGACGCGATCTGTCCGTTGACTTCAGGCGCTTCGACAATCCACTCAGCCGAGGTCCCCGGCCCGCTATAGGTCTGGGTGGTCGTGAAACTCCAATTCTGCGTGACGTCTTTCAAGATGATCTGCCATTCGTACTCGGTCGTCGTCCGGCCGTGGCGGCCGCCGGTTCCGATCGTGACCTGGGTCGAGGTCTTCGTGATGGAAGCGGTCATCGAGTCCCCCGGAGAGACCGGTTTCGAGATCGTCGTTTCGGCTGCCGGCAGGATCTCCCACCATGCGCTGTAGTGGGCGGAGCCGCTGTAGTAGTCCTGCTCGGTGCCAGTCTGGATCAGGTCACTGTTGTTGTACCCGTCGATGCCGAGCCAGCCGGCGGAATACCAGGCCGAGGTCGAGCTCTTCGACGACCCCCTCCCTCCGAAACCCGATCCCCCTCTGCTCACCGTGGAGGCGCCGGAGGTCACCGTGGGGACGGTCCAGCCGCCGGTGACAGAGGTGAAGGTCCCGGCTTCGGCGTAGCCCGACCAGTTGGACGACGCCCAGCTGGCCGACCTGTCGGTCGAACTCGACACTCCGTCACTGGTGGACAGGCGGGCGGGGTGGACGATCGTCGGCATCGCCACCGATGGTGCAGGTGCGGCCATGACTGCAGCGGCTGTCACGAGCCCGACCGCACCCACACCGGCGAGCAGGCTTCGTCCTGCCCGACGAGAACGCGCCCGGGTCCGGCCCTCGGTCACGGCTCGGTGCGCTGCGTGGAGGTCTCCACAGGTCCATCGGGGAAGGACCAGCCTGCCGCTGAGAAGTCCAGCTGGAATTTTGACACCTCGCACTTCGGAACCTCCGCCGCCTTCTGGGTTCGCCCTGAGCCGCCTGGATTGTCTCAGAGAGCCTCTGGCTCGGCAATGCCTTCGGGATCCTGCGCCGGCGGAAGGCCTCGGCCCCCCTGCCTGTGGAAGCACCACCGGGCGGACATGCCTAGGGTCGTGGCCATGGACCCGGACATCGAGGAGATCCACGACGGTGACACCGTGTGGCGCTTCGACCGGAGCTTTCTCACGTCGAACTGGGCGTGCCTATGGGGTCGGGGCTGCCAGGGCATAGGGCCCGAACCGGCCGAGCATCTCGGTCTCGGATGTTGCTCCATCGGCGCCGATCTGGGCGATGAGGACGAAGCCCGGATGATCGCCGCCCTGGCGGCCACGCTGGCACCAACTCGCTTCGAGCACCACGCCGAGGCGGCCGCCGGCGGCATTTTCAGCGACGACGCCCGCACCCACACCCGCGTCGTGGAGGGCGCCTGTATCTTCCTCAACCGCCCGGGATTCGTCGGCGGCGCCGGCTGCGCGCTGCACCTGGAGGCCATCGATGCGGGCGAGTCGCCCATCGAGTGGAAACCATCGGTGTGCTGGCAGCTACCCATAAGAGTGGACTGGGAGGCCGGTGGTGGCGAAACCGAGATCGCCACGGTGCGCCGCTGGACGCGCCGCGACTGGGGGGCGCAAGGCCACACGATGGCGTGGTGCTGCACCGAGGAATCCGAGACCTATGTGAACGACCGTCCGGTCATCGACTCGTTAGGACCGGAGTTGGAAGAGATCGTCGGCACCGAGGTCTACGTCGAGTTGCGGCGTCGAATGGAGAATGGGTAGATCGCACCCAGCGACACTTCGGTGGTCCGCCGGGGGCGTCGGCGGTGGGCCAAGTCGACGGATGGGGCGTCACCTGATCAACCCGAGGCCCTCCTGACAATGCGGCCCGCCCCAGTGTTCAGTGATCTGCCCGTCACGGATACGAAGGATCGCGGTGCCGTTGATCGTCACCGGGTTCCCCGAGGCGGGGACGTCGTAGAAGGGAGTTCCGGTGTGCGTACCCCGGACCGTCCAATTCGACACGACCAGATCATCGGACTCGATGAGCAAGTCGACGGTGAAGGTCATGTCCGGGAACGCCGCCCGTGCCTGTTGCCACCATTGTTGCTCATCCCCTCGAATATCGTCTCCTACCCGGTGCGGGGTCACCCGCTCGGTCACGTGACTGTGAAATTCCGGCGCGAAGAATTCGAAGACAGCCTCACCGTCGCCCGATTCCATGGCGGCGCTGTACTTCCCGAGGAGACGCAAGTTGTCCGACACGGTGATCTCCCTTCTCCCTCAGCTCTCCTCACCCTAATCGCTCGTCCGAGAACGCCAGCCGCCGGTTGACGTGACCTCACGGAGTCGGTCCTGCTCCATCATCGTCTGTGCCATTCACCTCCGACTAGAACCAGAACGACCGTGCTGCCGGGGGTACTGGCGCGGTTCCACGTGACGGCTTCCTGGCCATGAGGCCGTGTGTGCCCCCTGGAGAGAGACTGTCTCATGCCCGATGCGATCTTCAATGAGCGCCGACTCGTCGCCATCTACGATCCACTCGATCCGGACCGGAGCGACCTCGACGCCTACCTCGCCATGGTCGACGAGTTCGGGGTCCGGTCGATCCTCGACATCGGCTGCGGGACCGGGACCTTCGCGTGTCTCCTCGCCCGACGGGGGAAAGCGGTGACCGGGATCGACCCTGCTGCCGCCTCCGTCGAGGTAGCTCGCCACAAATTGGGAGCCGACCGCGTGCGATGGCTCGTAGGTGAGGTGACGACCCTTCCGCCACTCCAGGTCGACATGGTGACGATGACGGGCAACGTGGCCCAGGTCTTTCTTACAGACGAGAGCTGGGTGGCCACCCTCCGTTCGGCTCATGGTGCGCTGCGCCCGGGTGGTCTGCTCGCCTTCGAGGTCCGCGATCCGGCGCACCAGGAGTGGACGGAGTGGGACCGGGAGCAGACCTTTCGGCGGGTCGTGATTCCCGAGATCGGCACCATAGAGACCTGGGTGGACGTGACGGACATCCACCTGCCGTTCGTCTCGTTCCGGTCGACGTTCATCTTCGACACCGACGGTGTCACGCTGGTCTCGGACTCGACGCTGCGATTCCGCAGTCAGGCCGAGATCGGTGACTGTCTGCGAGCAGCGAGTCTTGACATTCAAGACGTCCGCGACGCCCCCGACCGACCCGGGCGCGAGTTCGTCTTCCTCACGAGGCCCGTACACGACCATCGAGGATCGTAGAGACGGCAAGGCGACCCCGCTCCGTCTATGACAAATTACCCGCAGCACCAAGGCGTCAGGCTGAGAGGGGATCATGCCCACCGAACAGATCGTCCTCGACCACCTCGTGGAGCAGGCAAATGCATCAACAGGGCTCGACGACCTCGGGTCCGGGACATGGCGCGAGGGTGCCGACCGGTTGGTCGACGACCTGAATCACGGGGCTTCGTTGCACGAGCTCGGTGCGGCTATCGCCTCCGCCGAGATCGCCGGCTACCTCACCAACCGCCTTCGGATCGTCGACTGGGAGAAGCGCAACCCCAACCTCAGCCAACATGACATTCGGCCTCCCATCGTCATCCTCGGGCAACCCCGGACCGGCACCACCATCTTGTTCGGGGTCCTCGCCCAGGACCCGGCCAATCGGGTGCCGCTGACCTGGGAGGTGGACCGACCCTGGCCGCCACCGGAGCCCGCGACCTACGACACCGATCCTCGCATCGATGAGGTCCAGTCCACTCTGGAAGCATCCGAGGTCCTGATCCCCGGTTTCATGGGGATGCACGAGATGGGAGCACGTCTCGGCCAGGAGTGCGTCCGGATCACCGCCGGAGAGTTCCGCAGCATGATCTTCTCCACCCAGTACCGGGTTCCTGACTATCAGCGCTGGCTCCTCCACGACGCCGACATGGGGCCCGCCTACAAGTACCACCGCCTGTTCCTGCAGTACCTGCAATCGGCACACCCGGCCGAGCGCTGGGTGATCAAGTCTCCAGCACACCTCTGGTGCTCCCAGGCCATGATGCGGGAGTACCCCGACGCGCTGGTCGTCCACACCCACCGGGACCCTCTCCGTGTGGTGTGTTCCCTGGCTTCGCTGATCGACCTTCTACGCAGCTTGGCCAGCGAAGACGTCTCCATCGCCGCCATCGCACACGAGTGGGTCGAAGACGTGGCCGTTGGCTTGGACCGGGCAGTCGCCGCCCGGCGCGACGGCACCATCCCGAAGGACCAGGCCGTGGACGTGTTCTTCGGGGACTTCCTCGCCAACCCCATGGCCGTCGTGCATGAGATCTACGACCGTCTGGCGATCGAGCTCACCGCCGAGGCTGAACGGCGCATGGTCCACTTTCTCGCCGAACACCCGCAGGAGAAGTACGGCGGCCATTCCTACAAATTCGCCGATACGCGACTCGACGCCAACATATGGCGAGAGAGAATGCGGCCGTATCAGGAGTATTTCGACGTCCCCGACGAGGCACTCCCCTAGCGGGCGACGTCGTCCTCATCGACGGTGACTATCGTGCGCCCGACGGTCTCTCGCTTGGCCATGGCCTCGATTGCTGCGGGAACGCTCTCGAAGCTCACAACTTGGCCCACCACCGGCTTGACCTTTCCCGCCAGCACGAGCTCGGTGATCTCGGACATGATCCGCCGACCGAGCTCTTCGGAGGCGAAGTTCCAACCCATACCCGTCTTGAGGAACTCCGCCGCATCGGGTGCCTGATACGCCAGGAGGACACCACACATCTTGAGGTTGCCGAGAGCGATCCGGCGCGGGACGAGCGATTTCTCGTCAGCGACGGCCTTGTTGGATGCGAAGCCCATCATCAGGTAGCGCCCGTTGTACTTGGTGCACTTCATCGACATTTCCATGACGGACTCGCCGACGTTGTCGAAGACGACATCCACTCCCTGGTTGTCGGTTTCGGCTAGCACGACTTCCGAGAAATCAGCCGATCGGTAGTTGATCCCGACGTGAGCACCGAGGTCGCGACATAGCTGCACCTTGGCGTCTGTGCCCGCCGTGGCGAAGACCCGAGCTCCCGCCTTGACAGCAAGCTGGATCGCGGCCGAGCCGGAACCCCCGGCCGCAGCGTGGATGAGCACCGTCTCCCCTGCCTGAAGGTCGGCGCGGTCAAAGAGCCCGAGCCAGGCGAGATGGAACGGAAAGTACAACGCAGCTGCCCCTGGCAGGGGAATCGTCTCCGGCATGTCGAACGTCGAGACCATCGGACAGATGGCGTATTCGGCGTACCCGCCGTTGGCGCCTTTCGTCATCGCCACGACGCGCCGATGCCGCCACCCCTCGGTGCCCGGTCCGCAGGCGTCAACGATTCCCATGACTTCCATTCCGGGGCTGTAGGGCAGCTCAGGGCGGACCATCATGTTCCCGCCCGTGATGCGTTCGAGATCGTTGAGGTTCAGCGGGATCGCTTGTACCCTGACCCGGAGCTCACCGGCTTCGGGAATCGGAATCGGTACCGTGTCGAGCTTCAGGACGTCCAGGGGCTCCCCGTAGTGATGAGTCCGCCATGCTCGCATCACACCGTGGTCATCGGGCATGTGGTCTCACCTGGTGCGGGTACGTCGGGCCCGGTCTTTCCCGGGCCGGCCGAGCGCCAGACTAACTTCGAAAGGGGCAGCCACCTTGTGAAATTTCCGATGACGCGTGGCGAGCACCCTACGACCGGGTGTCGTGGCACGTGGTAGCCCGAGCCCTCCAAGGACCGAGCCGACTTTCGCCGGCTACACCGAAGTGCCGAGAGGAGTTGCGACCTCGCTGGGCCATGCGACCGCAACGCCTGGCGGTTGTCCCCCCCTGACAAGGCACCGGACCGCCTCCACTGTCGTCACGGTGCGCCGCAGGCGGTGGCCCAGGCGCAGTCGTTGAAGGCATTCCCGCCGACGGGCGCGGACGGCGTGGCGATGGGGTCGCCGTTCGAATCGATGAGCTGGAGTGCCTGATCGGGCACGAGCCCAGCCGCCGCCCCGTTGACCGTGGCCTGCGTGAACTTCACCGTCGTGAGGTTCGGAAGGGCGGCAAGACCGGTTCCCGTCGTCCCGATCTCGGTGGGGGTCTCCTCGATCCATTCGGCGGTGGACTCGTCTGAGAGATAGGGCACCGTCTGGGAGAAAGCCTGCCCGTCGGTGACGTCATTCAGCGACACCACCCAGACCCCCGGCAGCTCTTGGCTGATCGAGCAGTCGATGACGTCGCCGGGGTGGACTGCGATGCTCGAGGCGATCTCCGGCACGGGAATTATTTCGTACCAGGCGTCGTAGCTGGCCTGACCTGATGTCGAGACGTCTTGCTCGGTCCCCGCCTGGATGAGCGTGCTGTCTGTCACGGTACAGCCCGATTCGAGGCAGCCACCTCCGATGCCGATCCAGGTCGCCGAGTCCTCGGCTTCCCCGGCGGTGTGCTGAGTGGCCGTCGGAACAACCCACTGGGCACTGATCGAGGTCGTCGGGGTGTCGGTGTCGAGGATTCCTTGGTTGTACCCGGACCAGTTCGACGATTGGCTGTCGGCGAGCGTGGTGCCCGGCCTCTGCACCGAGATCGTCCGGTGGTATTCGTCGGTGACCCGAAAGGTCGAGTGGATCGCAGACCTCGGTGTTGCGGGTGCCGCGGTGCCCGCCGTCGTCAACACCACGAATCCCGTGATGAGAGCGGTCACCGATATCCCCGAGACAAAGACACGCCGCGTGGTGGGCCTTGACTGCATTCGTCGCTCCTTGATCGTGGACCTTCGCCCGCCGATGCCATAGACGAGGAACAGGACCTTGCGTCGGATGTGTGATCTCCGTGGGGACGCGAAGACCCTGTGCCGAAAGCTTGTCGACGTCCTTCCGTTAGAGATAGCAGGTCGCGATCCAGGCGGGGAGGGTGATTCCACTCACGGGCGACGTTTCTGCCCTCAGGTGCTTTCACCTATCGCGCATGGAAGGAGTCCCGGCGTACTGGCGGTGCGAAGACGTCAGTCGTGCTCGCTGGGGAGTTGCGACTCCAGCCAGCCGTTCTCCCAGAAGTTGACGTTGCCACCGGTGTCGAGCAGTCGTCGGTGCGCGTCTTGCATCAGGCGGACCGCGTCCGCATGTCCTTCGGCGACCCTCAGGACGCCTTCGGCGAGGAGGATGGCGACAACAGGTTGGCCACGATCGAGCGCGCTCCGAGCTTGCTCGAGGGCCCCTTGGACCCCGACCGCCTCGACCAAGAGACCCAGCGCCTCTCCATGCTGGTCCGGGTACAGCTCGGTCGTCGACTGGAGCTTGAACCATCCGACATAGGTCTCCCAGATCGTGCGTACCGCCCACGACACTTTTCCGTACCCCTGACCCACGCCGAGATGCGCCGGCAACCGGATCTCACGCATCAACGTCCAGAGGTCCGTTCCCGCATTCATGCCCTCGAGTGTCCGGAGGTGGACCCATTCCACAGCGTCGTGGAGGCGCTTGAGCGAGGCGTCGATGAGCTCGGGACCGACGATCGGCTCGTGGCGACCGGTGACAAGCATTCGAGGCTGCAACTCTCGCAACCGGCGAACAGACTCCAGGTAGGGCTCCACCAGGCGGTAGCGATCCCCCCGCAAGGTGTTGAGATTGGGGAAGTGAGGGAACAGGGGCCCCAAGAGATTGCTGATCAACGCGATCTCGTGCTCGGGCATCCAGACGATCGTGCTGTCGATCGTCTCGCCCACCGCGGCGATCAGCTCCAGCCGCAGCCCGTCCACCTCCAGGTCGAGGCTCTCGTCAAAGGTGACGTCGGGCACGGGCGTGTCCTGGCGCATGGGAACCCCGGGGTTCTCGCCGGCGATCCGGACGGCGTCCCGTCCGGTCATGTCGAACCAGATCCCCGCGGTGCGGAACCGCAACTGGCGGATGCGGGCGTCGTCGCGCTGGCAGGCGACGTTGTTGGCCTGCGCCACGTAGGCGGTTCCCAGCTCGCGAAACAGTTGGACCCCACCGAGGTGGTCAACATGTCCCTGAGTGCTCAAGATGTAGGGGGTGGGGCCGGGACGCAGGTCGTCGAACACGCGCTTGTGGTGAGGCGCCTCGTAGCCCATGCCGGTGTTGACGATGATCCGAGATCGATCTGTCAGCAGACAGTAGGCCGCCGTCGTGCCACCGGAGCGGTAGAGGAAGTCGGTGACGCGGTGGGCGGGGTCGTCATAGCGAGGAATGAGGAGCTCCTTACCGGGCCGCTCGGCAACCAACCGGTCAACCTCGTCATCGATCGTCATGTCACCTCCTCTGCCACGGGGAACCGGTCAAGATAGAAGCCGAACGGGCTACGGACGTCCCGAGGGGTGACTCCGAAATCGGCCCGCAGGTCGTAGGCGACCTGGCCGTCGACCCCTCGCCGATGGGCGTCGCGATAGGCGGTGATCTGGTGCCGGGCTTCGTCGGTCATGGCGAGCCCCGCCACCCCGTAGATGCGTTCCACCATCGCCAGGTCGTCTTCCATGAACTCGTGGAACAGGACATCGACCGAGCGCTCCCCAGCGACGACGTGGCGGTCACGCACAGAGGCCTCGAGCAGCCGCCGGATCCGGTCGCGCCAATAGTCGATGTAGAAGTCCGGCCTGGGGTGTCGGTAGCTCAGACGAGCGGCATACGTCATCATGGTGGCAGCGGACTGCACCACCGAGACCGGATCTCGGTGGGTGACCACGACGGTGGCATCGGGGAACGTCGCGACGAGCGGGCCCAGTTGCTCCAGGTGTTGCGGCGATTTGAGCACCCAGCGTTGGCGCGGCCGCAGCCATTGCAGGACCTGCAGGACGGTCCGGAGATAGCCGTAGTGCGGGGTCTGGTCGTGTGAGAGGTAATAGTCACGCCAACGGGGACAGCGTGATACCCACTCCGGGGTATAGCTCGAGAAATCCGGCAGTTCGAGTTCGAGCTCCTCATGCACGTGATCCGGGTGCATGGGATGCATGGCGGGAAGGTGCGGGAGGGTCATCCGCATCCCTTCCCATGCCTGCTGGCAGCGCTGCCAGCGCGGATCGACACCATCGGCACCGATCGACTCTCGGGGGTCGGGCACGGGCTCGTAGCTCTCCCACAGCGGCATCGACCGCAGCCGTTGGTCAGCGGCGATGAGATTCACCAGATGGGTCGTGCCCGAGCGCGGAAGCCCCACGACGACGATGGGACGATCGATCCGTATCTCGAGAATCTCGGGATGGCGCTCGAGCACGTCCCTGATGCGCAAGCGGTTGGAGGCATAGCGCACACAGTCGTTGAAGAACCCCAATCTGCCCAGCCCTGTCCGGTCACCGTCGCCATCCATCTCCGAGAGCCAGAGTTCCAGCCTCCCCGTGAAGTCCGAGGGCCCGAAGTCGTCGAGGCCGGTCCGAGCCATCGCCGCGTCCACGACGGCGTCCACCGCCAGTTCGACGTGGTGGCGCTCGCCGTACTCGAGGGCGGCACGCTGGACGTCGGTGTAGCGGGGCTTCGCCAGATCGTCGATGCGGATGGGGTCCGCCACGCCGGTCAACCCTGGACCGAAAAGCCGCCGTCCACCGGCAAGGTCTGGCCGGTGACATAGCGGGCCGCAGGGCTGGCCAGGAAGAGTACGACCGGTGCCACGTCGTCGGGAGTGCCGAATCGCCGCATGGGCGTGCGCTCCCGCAACGGAGCGGTGAGCTCGTCGAATCCAAGCATGGGGGCGGTCATATTCGACTCGATGATCCCCGGCGCCACGGCGTTCACCCGCACGCCATCCTTGGCCCATGCCACCGCCAGCCCCTTGGTCAGCTGCACCACGGCGGCCTTGGCGGCACCATAGGCAGGGACGACCTCGAGACCGAAGAAGCTTGTCATCGAGCCTACGTTGATCACACTGCCACCGCCGTCGATGGCGCTGGCGACAAGGAACTGCTTGCAAGCAGTGGTCAGGCGGAAGGCACCGAAGAGGTTGGTGGCGACCACCTCCTCGAACACGACCGGCTCCCACTCGCTGCGACCTCCGGGAAGGTTCTGACCGGCATTGTTGACCAGCACGTCGAGCCGATCCAGACCTTGGGCGAGACGAGCGATCGCCGACGCGTCCGACATCGCCAGCGGCCGGTACTCGAAGGACGAGAGATCGTGGTCGTAGTCCTCGGCTGACGGTCGGGTGCCGGTGATCGTCACCGAGGCCCCGGCGGTGTTGAAGGCGCGCGCCACGCCGAGGCCGATGCCGTTGGAACCCCCGGTGACAAGGACCCGCGCCCCCGAGAAGTCAAAGGTCGCCGTTACCACACCGATTCCCATCGCCCTGTTTGTGCCGATCGGTACATGGCAAGTGCAGCCCGGAGCTCTCCGAGGGCGTACTCGGCGGAGGCCGCTGGGGTGACCCCGTCGAGAACGGCTGCTTCGAAATCGGCGATCTGGGCCTCATAGCTCTTGAAGTAGTTGCCCCCACCGATCACCATTCCCCGAACTTCGCTTCCGTCATGAAGAACCACTCGCCCGTGTTCGACCACGATCTCGCCTCGAGTGCCCGTGAGCTGAAAGGGAGCTACAGGAGCCGTCGGACCAGGGGAAAGGATGGCGTCGAAGCTGGCCACCACTCCGGTGTCGAACCGACACAGTGCCCGGCACAGAGACTCCCCTTCCATCGCGTCCACCGGTCGAGCCGTCGCCGCCACCACGTCTTTGATCTCGCCCAGCCACATGCGTAGCGGCCGCAGCCAGTGCGATCCGGCGTCGATGGCGATGCCACCCCCGGTCGCCACCGCCGAGAGACGCCAAGGATCCTCACCCTGGTAGAACTCCTCCATCGGCGCAGCGCAGTGCCAAGAGCGGGCGGTGATCACGTCACCGATGGCGCCTTCCTCGACAAGTCTCTTGGCCGTTAGGACCTCGGGCCAGTACTGGGCGTTCTCCGCCACCATGAAGACGGTCCCGGCCTTGTGGGCTGCCGCCAGGATCCGACCGCATGCCTCGAGCGTGGGCGCCATGGGCTTCTCCAGGAGGAGGTGCCGACCGGCGGTCAGGACCGCGACCGCGGCGGCCTCGTGACGATCGTGGGGGACCATGACCAATGCGGCATCGAAGGCATCGGCGTCGAGGGCGTCCTCGATATCGGTGTAGGGCTCCGCGCCTGTCGCCGATGCCAGGGCATGAGCCCTTTCAGGGAGCACGTCGACGACGGCAGTGACGTCGGTGCGAACCGCAGCTCGGCCGATCGCCTCGAGGTGCCACCTGGCGATGGCACCGCATCCGACCATCCCCAGTCGAACCCGCTCCCCCGCCGCCACAACGGCCGACGGTAACCCACGGGTCCCAGGGCGCTCAACCACGATCTGTACCGACCGTAGAGGGGACAGCCTTCGTCGGGGGAGGTCAGCTCAACCGAGGGATCTGACGGGGTCGCTGCCGTCCCAGTCTTTCGCAGCATCCCGAACCAACTTCGCCATCCACTTGGTGGTCTGGTTGAGCTCCATGACCTCGATGACGGTGCTCGTGAACCCGTCGGCATCGAGATAGGCGAACTTGGCGATCCCTCCCCCGCTCCCGTGGTGCACCACGGGCCAACCAGCCCCTCGCGCTCCGGCGATGGTGGCATCGAAGTCCTCGCTCCAGAAAGCGACATGGTGGAACCCGACCCTGCCGGCATCGGTGAACTCCTTGTAGATGCTCGGCGACTCGTCCTCCTGCTGGATCAACTCGATCTGCAGCTCGCCCGAATTGGCAAACGCGATGGAAACAACGGGAGCCGTCTTCTGACCCCTGTACTCGCTGTCTGTCTGGGCGAACGACGGGAGCACGATCCAAGGACCGATCCCCAGGCCCAACCACTGACCGATGGCGACCTCAAGGTCGCGGACCAGATACGCGTTTTGACGGATCGGCCCCGGGAACACGGGACTGGTGGTGCTCATAGGACCCTCACCCTCTTCCGGTGTCGACTGTCGGCGCGTCCCGATTCGGCAGGTTGATTGTGGCATGTTCCACTCAGACGGGCCTGCCCAGTGCCCGTCGTCCCGATCGTCGGCCGGGCCTTCCTGGTGACCGCTTCTCGCTCTGCCACACCGACCGCTGTAACCCTGCGTTCATAGGCACGTTACGCGGCGGTGACGGACGAGCCGTAGAACAGGATGGGCCCGGACAACCCGGCCGAAGCTCATGGGAGCGCCATGGTCGAAGCGAACGGCAAGATCAAGTCGACGTTCCAGCTGATGGAGCGGTCCGAGGGGATCCAGTACCGATTCTTCACGATTCACGGCCACCGGCGGGCGTTCCTGTCCGCGGGCCAAGGTCCCCCGCTCCTGCTGATCCACGGTATCGGCGACTCCTCGAGCACCTGGCTTCCGGTGGTGGAGTCCTTCGCCACCGACCACACCGTCATCGCTCCTGATCTGCTCGGGCACGGGCTCTCCGATAAGCCTCGCGCCGACTACTCCGTTGCCGCGTACGCCAATGGCATGAGAGACCTGCTGTCAGTGCTCGACGTCGATCGAGTCTCTGTTGTCGGTCACTCCCTCGGGGGTGGCGTTGCCGCTCAGTTCGCCTACACCTTTCCTGAACGCTGCGAACGCCTGGTCCTGGTGGGGACAGGTGGGATCGCACGAAGCGTGAGCCTGCTGTTGCGCCTGGCCGCCGCCCCCAATGCCGACCTGCTGATGCCCACGTTCGGCTCGCCGGTGTTCAAGGCCGGTGCCCGAGTGGCTGCCCACCTTCTTCGTCTCCTGGGCACAGACCTCGGGCGCGATACCGAGGAGATCCTGAAGGTCTTCGACGCGCTGCCGGACTCTGCAGCGCGCCGGGCCATTCTCCGCACGCTCCGCTCGGGTGTCGACTGGCGGGGACAGGTCATCACGATGCTCGATCGTGCCTACCTGACCGAGGGGATGCCCACCCTGCTCCTGTGGGGAGCCCACGATGCCATCATCCCGGTCGAACAGGCCTACCTTGCCGCTGCCGCCATGCCCGGGAGCCGGCTGGAGATCTTCGATGAGGCCGGACACTTCCCTCATCACTCCGACCCGCAGCGCTTCACTTCCGTGGTCCGCGCCTTTTTGGCCGATACGGCACCGTCGCATTTTGAGCCCGAACTGTGGCGCGAACGCCTGAGGCGGGGGCAGCCGGTGCAAGCCGTCCAACGGACCGGGAACGCCGACGGGGTCCTGTCGGGCAGCGTCCGGAGTGGGACCTGAGCACAGCGTGCTCCGCATGCCGGATCGACGCCTTGGCGACCCGATGGGCGCTGAGGGTGATCGCGGGGTGCTGACGCCCGTCCTCGACGGTCCCGGACCGAAGGCGTGACCCTCTCGGCGTCGTGGCACTGTCCCCTCCGTGCCAACGCGAGTTTCGCTTATCACTGGTGCGTGATCACGGCGCGAGCAACGGCCCGACGCATACCGATGCCCCGGCAGGGAGATGGTTGAGACCGGAAGCGCCATTCCTATAGCTTTTGTGCCCTCGGGTAACCGGAGGGGGGAGGGGCCGAGCAGTGCGGAAACTGCCTATGGCGCCGATGGCGGCTGTGCTGATCCTGACAGCCCTCGGTGCCGCGGCGTGTGGGAGCTCCAAGACGCCCATAGCCACCACCGCCCAGGCCAGAATGACGGCGTTCTGCGCAGCCGACAAGAGCCTGGACAGGGCCAGCGCCAACGTCTCCTCCAAGTCGGGGTTTCTCCGCGTTCTGAAAGCACACCCATCAGCACTCAGAACCATCGCCAACGATGCCCCTGCCGGCAAGCTGGGTCACCAGGCCCGGTCTCTGGCCAAGGCTGCAGAAGCCGCCGTGGCCTCCAACAGCGCCACACGTCTGAACGACCCCTCACTGGATTCCGCCGGCGCTGACGTGGACACCTACTGCCGCATCGACGGGACCGGGAACCCCCTCCCCCGTGACTTTGCCAAAGGCAGAGGGACCGCCTTCTGCGCCGTTTCGAGCTCCATCAACGCCGGCACGCAAGCGGCCACGAACGAGGCCGGCGTACTGGCCTTTCTCGCGGGCAATCAAACCCTCATCAACCAGTACGACTTCTACGTCCCCCATCTGCCCAGTCCGGTCCGGACCGATGCGCAGACGCTCGTGACGACGGCCCGGGCGGCGATCGCGGCCAACAGCCCCGCAGCGTTGGAGACACGAGCGGTCTCCCGTGCCAGCACGGCGGTACGGCTCTTCTGCGGACAGAATCAGTAGTCGGGGCAATTCTCGAGCACACCCCGTGATGCGCGCGTCGTGGAGTGGGGCGCCGTGCGGGTCAGGCGCACCGAGCACCACGTTGCCCGGAGGGCTCGACATTGCGGTCCTCGGCACGGGCTTGTCGCCGGCCCTCCTTGCTCTCGAGCCCGACGGAGGGAGTCGTGATCCACCCGACCGCCAGGGAAAGCGCTGAATCTCGGGGTCTATAGTCACGCCCAGTGAAACCAGACTCGACAACGGCGCCCGTGGTGGAGCTTCATCGACCCGGCGCACGCCCGGATGCGGCCTCGGTTCCCTCCGTCGTTGCTACGACGCCCACAGGTCGATTCCATTTCGATATTGCACAAGCGCGCCTCCAGCTCAGATCCTCTGCCGGAAGGCGGGCTCTGGCCAAGTCAGTGGTGGTCCAGGTGGCGCTGGCCTTGCGCGCCAGGCTCGTGACCTTTCTCCCACCGCGCACGCAACTCGAACTCGTCACCAACGTCGGAAACCTGCTGACGCGCCAAGCTGTGCGTGTCGTGGCTTCCCTCGACATTCCCGATCTGATCGCGGCGGGGATCACCGAGGTGGACGACCTCGCTGCGCAGGTGGGCGCCGACCGCGACGCCTTGCGCAGGTTGTCACGCCATCTCGTGCGGCGCGGCATCTTCACGCAACCCACGCCTTCCTCTTTGGGATTGACGGCCGTGGGCGAGCTGCTTCTCTCCAGTGCACCAGGGGGCCGACACCAGTATTTCCAGCTGAGTGGGGTCCTGCCCCGATTCGAATCGGCTTTGGCTGGGATGATGCACAGCGTCCTCACCGGAGAACCTGCCTATGCCTACATCCACGGTGCAGGGCTGTGGGAGCAGATGGGTGGCGATCCACTTCTCACAGCGTCTTTCGATGCGGAGATGAACAGCCATGCTCGACAGATCGGGGCCGCCCTTGCCGCGCATTACGACTGGAGGGGTGTGTCGCGTATCGGCGACGTGGGGGGTGGGAGTGGAGCGCTGCTGCGAATCCTGTTGGACCATCTTCACGACGCGAGCGGGACGATCATCGAGTTCGCCGATGCCGCCCAGCGAGCCAGGGACGCGGTGAACGACACAGGCTTCGCCGATCGGTGCCAGGTTGTGGAGGCCGATTTCTTCGACCATGTCCCGGCTGTCGCCGATGCATACCTGCTCAGCTGGATCCTGCACGATTGGGACGACGACGACGCAGTGACGATACTTCGGCACTGTCGCAGGGCTGCCAGCCCTCAGGGACGTGTGTTGGTGATCGAGAAACCCTATGACCTCGCCGCCGACTCCGATCTCGACATTCGCATGCTGGTCTTCTTCGGAGCTCGCGAACGGACACGCCGCGAGTACGAGATGCTTGCCGTGCGCAGCGGGCTCCGCGTCGAGTCTTGGACGCCGCTCGTCTCGGGCTTCTCGGTCATGGACTGCCGGCCGGTTGATTGACAAGGACATCGCAGCTTCCTCCGGACGGGCCTGACAATCCTGGTCCTGGTGGCATTCCAAGAGCTCGGACTCGCAGCGGCATTGGGACCGACCTCCGCCGTTCCCGCGTGTCATCCCACCCGGTGGCCACACGCGCCTCACGCCTCACAGCTGATTGCCACAGGGGCGGCGTTCTGACAAGATCCGCAACCTCGAGGTGGTGACTCCTCCCGAAGTCGCCCGGCGCAGTGACCTTGTGGCTTCCGGGTCGATCGACCTGAGGCGCTTACACAGGGGGGAAGGACAGGCGATGAGTACGACTGACGCAAGGGTCGATCTTCAGAAGCGTTCGTTTCTTCAGCTTCCCGTCGAGGTGGACGTTGATCGCCTCCTGGAGGACTACCACTCCATACCCTCAGAGGCCTGGGCGAGCACCCACTGGGACCAGCACTGCAGTTCGAACATGGTGCTTCTGAGGGGTGGGAGTCAAGGGACCGAGGAGGACTTCGTCAGCTCTGACAGCGTCGACCATGACGTTCTGAATGGGCTCCCCTACATCAAATGGCTAATCGGTGATTCGGGCCCATTCGGCGGGACGAACCACGCCTTCATATTCCGCATGAAGCCACTCGGCGTCGCCCGACCCCATATCGACGAGAGTCCGGAGTGGTTCGAACCATTCCGAATCCATATCCCGATCGTGACGAACGACGGGGCGTTCCTGCTTTCTGAAGGCCGGTCGAAGCATCTCCCTGTCGGTGAGGTTTGGACCTTCAACAACCAGGTGAAGCACGCCGTCCTCAATGGGGAAGCCGTTCGCACGCATCTGATCTTCGATGTGCCGCGCCGACCCCAACTCGTCGACCTGATCGAACGCTCTCGATTCGATCCAGGCTCGGACGATCCGGCCAGATGGCACACCGCAGGACTTCCCGACAAGGTCCCGAGCATCACCTATGCAATATCGAGCCCGATCTCCTTTGCAGAGAAGGAGGCGCTGGGTCTCGATCCCAACTCGTTCGCGTCCCGTATAGACGAGGTCCGATCGATCGCCCGTCTGACCAGAGCCGATCTGAGAGTCGGGGACATCGTCTGTGCAGTGAACGGCGTTTCTGAATGCGTCGTGGCCCGTACCGCAACCGACTACATCCAAGTCCGTCACCGGCCTTGGGAAGTAGTCAGCCTCCGCGTCGTCCGTGGCGGAGCCGAGATGACGACACGCCTACGGCTTTATCCCCGCCGAATCGATATGCCCCAGAAGTTGAAGGAGCGCATCCACTCCAAGGGGTGAGGCCAGCTGGCGACGTCACCCTTCGGTGATCGTCCCGCCGGCGAGCACCGCCAGTTCGGCATTCTGCAGGTGAGGCCCGTGGTCGGCATCAGCTTTGGCTGCCGTGGCCGTGGGGATGAAGACGGCGGCAACGATCGCCACCACGGTCATTGCCGCCAAGAACGCAAATCCCTTCGTGTAGCCCGACGCCGCCGGTAGCCCGTTGGCGAGGAGCCGCTCCGTGACGATGCTGGCCGTGACCGCGGCGCCGATGGCGCCGCCGATGGTTCGGATGTTGGCGTTCATCCCACTGGCGACACCGGTCTGAGCCGGCGGCACTGCTTGCACGATGAGGTTGGACATGGCCGAGAAGGCGAGACCGAGGCCCACCCCGAGCAAGGTGCTCGCCACATAGATCTCCCATGCCTGGGTGTGGGCGAAGGCCAAGATGAGATATGCACCCGACGAGACCGTGGATCCGATGATGACGGCCGATTTCGATCCAATGGCGGCGGCAATCCTGCCGGACAACAGCCCGAAGAAGAACATCGTGACGGTGAGGGGGAGGAGGAAGAGACCCGACTGGATGATGCTGGCCCCGAATCCGTAGCCGGAGGACCTCGACGTCTGCAGGAACTCGGGGAGGAACGCCATGACCGAGTACATGCCCATGCCGAAGAGGAATGCGACGAGATTGTTCGTCCACACCGCGGGAACGCGCATCATCTTCATGTCGATGAGCGGCTGTCGCGACCTCGATTCCACGATCACCCACGCCACACCGATGGCGACGGCCAACACCATCAGGCCGATCACCTTGTTCGAGCCCCAACCCCAGCGGGGTGCCTCGCTGACGCCGAGAAGGAGGGCAACCAGCCATCCAGACAGCAGGATCGCTGCCGACCAACTGATCCGCCCCGGGGTCCGAACCGGTGACTCGGGAACGAACAGGTGGGCACTCACAGCGGCGATCACGGTGATCATCAACGGGATCCAAAAAAGCCAGTGATAGTCGAGATGTTTGACGATCGGTCCGGCCAGAACGATCCCGGCGCCACCCCCGACCGCGGCCATGGCAGCCACGATGCCAACCCCGGTGGCAACTTTGGCGGGCGGGAACTCGTCCCGGATGATCCCGAACGACAGCGGGAGTACCGCCCCCCCGATTCCCTGGACCACCCGGGCGACAATCATCAAGCCGATCGATTGCGAGAGGCCTGCCATCGCCGAACCGAGGGCCAGGGCACAGAGAGTGACGACCAGCATCCGCTCCTTCCCCACCATGTCTCCCACCCGCCCGAGGATGGGGGTAAAGATCGAGGCGGAGAGCAGATAGGCGGTCAACAGCCACGTCACGGTGCCCTGCGACGTGTGGAGGTCGTGTTGGATCGTCGAGAGGACGGGGAGAACAAGCGACTGGAGCAGGGCATAGGCCGACACGCCGAGGAGGAGGACGGTGAAGGTCGCCTTCTCGCTCGCTCGACCGAGCGATCTGGTCATCTCGTCCCTTCATCTCGTCGATATGGGTCGATAGGCGTCGACCGCCCTACCGGAGTCCCGCCTTCTCTGCACTATAAACGGAACAGACGCTCCGCATTCAGACGGGCGGGGGCGTTCGCAGCAGTCCGTGTGGCGACCTTGCCGCCGGGGTCACCTGGATCGAGGACGGTGGGCGGCGGCGGGCGAACCATTCCTTGGTGACGCGTGTCGTCGCCGAGGCCTGTGGCGGCTGTCCGCCGAGCGCTCGCATACGAATGCACGCGTCGATGGTCAGGTCACCGATGGCGCCGAGTCGGGACGAGTTCCGCACGGCCGCGTTATCGAGAGAGGTCGCCCCTACGACAGGGCGCTTCGCCACGTGGTTGGCACGTACCCTGAGCACCTGAGGTGCAATCACCTGAGGTGCAATCACCTGCGCCGAGAGGGATGGCGCCGCCGACGGCCTCTGTCAGGTCCCAACAGCGCGTCCCTCGGAGCAGAGCCGCCGCCGATCGCTCGCAGGATCCTCACAGAAACGAGAGCGGTTCGCATCACCAGCATCACACTCGGGAGATTCATCAATTTTGGTGATGGGTTCAAGGCTTTCTAGCAGGTAGGCAAGGGGGAGAAGTCTTCGATCTTCTGGTTGCATTTTGCCGGGGGGCAGATCAATGAGCGAAAGAGAGCCAGTAGTGACGGCAACGAGTTCACGGCTAACAAGCCGCCCGCGATTGATCCCGATGATCATGGCTGTCGCCGCGTTGTTGTTGGGGACCGGTGGAACGCTCGTCGCCTTGAGCATGGCTTCGGTCGCATCTGCCGCATCGACCACCACACTCTCTCTGAGCTCGACGGCCGCCGGCGTGACATGTAACGACGCCAGCCCCACGGCACCTGTGTGCAGCAACGTCGCCGGCGGCGATGTGATCAACGTCACGGGGACGGGATTCGCCTCCGGAGCCGAGGCCTCGGTCGTCGAGTGCAACGACGACATCACGCAACCGCAGATCTTCTTCCTGGGCAACGACATCCCGGTGAGTTGCTCTCCCTTGTTCATCGTGACCGTCGGCTCCAAGGGAGCCGCCAAGGGCGTCCTCACCAGTTCCCACACCCTCACCCAGGGCACTGTCGGGCCGCCGGAGCCGAACTTGACCGACACCTGCAGCGAGACGACCCCGAGCACGACGACGATCACCGGGTGCACCACCAGCACCGAGACCGCCGACGCCGCCAGGTTCCCCTGCCCGCCCACCGCGGCACAGCAGGCCGCGGGTGACACCTGTGTGATCGCCATCGGCGACATCAACGGCGACCGGGCCATCGGGACCCTCCTCTTCACCGGCGAGTCGCCGCCCTCGTCCACCACGACGACCGGGGCGGGTGGAACGACGACGACCACCGAGGCGCCCACCACCACGACCACGGGCGCGGGTGGAACGACGACGACCACCGAGGCTCCCACCACCACCACGACCGAGGCTCCCACCACCACCACGACCGAGGCGCCCACCACCACGACCACGGGCGCGGGCGGAACGACGACGACCACAACGGGTTCGTCCCCGGGACTCACGGGGGCCTATGAGCTCTACTGCCCGGGTACCCCGGTCGGAGACATCGTGCTCAACGACGTCACGACTTCGGCGAGCCTCTCGCCGTCCGATCCAAGCTCGGGGCAGTCCTTTAGCGTCGACGGCTACCAGACGACGGTGAGTCTGCCCGCCTCGCTTGCCAGTGCCGCCGCGGCCGTTTCACCGGACCTCTCGGGCTCGGCCACGGCGCAGATCGACGCCAGTGGAGCCACTCCGGCGACGACACCTCAGGGCCCACTCACCTTCGACGTGACGATCCCGAGCCCCGTCCCCGATGACGGGGTGGCCTTGTCGCTGCCTTCCACGCCGGCGACCGTGAGCGGGTTCACAGCGACCGGTGGCCCTATCGCGATCTCCGAGGACGCCAGCGCCAGCCTCAGCCTCACCGTGGCGGGCAGCCCCCTGGCGCTCACCTGCACGGCGTATCCCAATGACTCGGTGACACCGTCGGGCATCACCTCGACGGCTCCCACGGCCAGCTCGATCTCGCCGATCATCGCGTTGTCCGGCGGGGGTGGAGGCGGCACCACGACCACCACCACGGGCTCGAGCCAGGCACCGACGACTTTGACCGCCTCGCTGTCGGGCGGGGGGCAGAACGGCCCCACCATCACCGTGCCCAACGACACCACGGTGACGGACCAAGCCACGTTGAGCGGCGCCAACAGTTCGAGCGCGGGGGGAACGGTCACCTACCGGGTCTTCTCCCTGTCCTTCAGCTCGTTCCAGTTCTCCCACTTCAGCTCCTCGTGGCTGGGGTGGTGGTGGAACCCCATGTCCTCCAACGTCGGCAAGGTGGACGTCACGAACGGCTCGGTGCCCCCATCGAACCCCGTGACCCTCGGACCCGGCGTCTACTTCTGGAGGGTCTCGTACTCCGGCGACCCGAACAACAGCCCCTCTCGGACTGAGTTGGGCTCACAGACCGAAGTCGTGCTTCCCCCGGCTAACTGTGGCTTCGGCTGGGAGTCGATGCGGTGCTTCATGTACTCGCACCCAGGGGGCTACGGCAACCACGGCTCGCCCGGGAACGGCGGCTTCGGATTCGGCAGCTTTGGCGGTAGTGGCGGCCAGGGCAACGGCTACGGGAACGGGAACGGGAACGGGAATGGCGGCCAGGGCAACGGCTACGGGAACGGGAACAGTGGCCAGGGCAACGGCTACGGGAACGGGAACAGTGGCCAGGGCAACGGCTACGGGAACGGGAACGGGAACGGGAACGGGAACGGGAACAGTGGCCAGGGCAACGGCTACGGGAACGGGAACGGGAACGGGAACGGGAACAGTGGCCAGGGCAACGGCTACGGGAACGGGAAGAGCGGCCAGGGCTACGGGAACGGGAACGGCGGAGGCCAAGACAACAACCATTCGCACTAACCGACGGGCGGGCGAGACCAGAGCACCGAGAGGGGCCTTGGTCTCGCCGTAGCTCGAACCGGGAAGTCCTTCGCGGGCCACCTTTGCCCGAAGGTCACGCTGAGAACGCCGTACCGAGCCGGACGGGGTCGAACATCCGCGCTCCGGTCGGGGCCCGCCCAGCCGGGCCATCGGCGGGACCCATTCCAGTCGCCGGAAAGCCGCGTCGGTAATATCTCGGGCGATGCTGGGGGCTGCGTGGCAACGGCGCGGGGAAACGCGGGGTTTCGTGCCCTTACAACCCCCCGGTCATTGCCCTAGGTAGCTCTTGGTGAGTGGAGCTCCCCGGCACCCCGAGAATGCGGGAAAGACACTCGTCGTCGACGAATTGAGTGTGGGATTCGGGGGTGTCATCGCCCTCGACCAGGTGTCGATGTCGGCGGGCCAAGGGGAGATCGTGGGTGTCATCGGACCCAACGGCGCCGGGAAGACGACCCTGTTCAACGTCATCTCCGGGTTCGTTCGTCCCCACTCGGGAAGCCTCACCTATGACGGGACCCGGCTCCTCGAGCACCACCATCCCCACGATCTGACCAAGCTCGGGATCGCCCGGACTCTGCAAGGTGTCGGGCTCTGTGCGGGGCTGACCGTCCTCGAGAACGTCATGATCGGCGCCCAGAACGGGCTCCACAGCGACCTCGGGTCTGCCTTTTTGGGTCTTTGGCGGTCGAGTCGAGAGGAGCAACGACTCAAGGTGCGCGCCGGCGAATTGCTTGAGGAGCTGGGCGTGGCCACTTACGCCCGACGCCTCCCGTCGACGCTTCCTTATCCCATCCAGAAGCGGACCGCGCTCGCTCGCGCCCTGATCGCAGAACCCAGCCTCCTCCTGCTCGACGAGCCGGCCAGCGGGCTCTCGAACGACGAGATGGCCGAGCTCGGGGCGATGATCCGGAGTCTCATGCCCCGAATGGGCGTGCTCCTTGTCGAGCACCACATGGACTTGGTCATGTCCGTCTGCGACCGACTGGTCGTGCTGAACTTCGGCCAGGTGATCGCCGATGGATCACCTGAGTCCGTCCGGTCGAACCCGGAGGTCGCCACCGCCTATCTGGGGGATGAGGTCCATGCTTCGTGGACCTCGGCGGAGAAACCCGACAATGCTTGAGGTGAAAGACCTCTCGGTCTCCTACGGACCCGTGGACGCACTCAAGTCGGTGACCTTCTCGGCACGACCCGGTGCGATCACGGCGGTCCTGGGCGCAAATGGCGCCGGGAAAACCACCCTTCTGCGCACCATCAGCGGCATGGTGAAACCGCGCACCGGAACCGTCTGTTTCGATGGAGAAGAGCTGTTGGGAAGGGCCATCGAGGACATCGCCCGACGGGCCGTCGCCCACGTACCAGAGGGCCGAGGCGTCATCGCCGAACTGACGGTGGAAGAGAATCTTCGACTTGCCACGCTCTGGTGCATGGGCCGCCGAGATCGGCAAGAGGCCATCGAGGCGACGTTCGAGCTCTTCCCCCGTCTTCGTGGCTTCCGGCGGCGTCACGCGTCGATGCTCTCGGGCGGTGAGCGCCAGATGTTGGTCATCGGCCGGGCGCTGATCTCGCGCCCGAGATTGCTCCTGCTCGACGAACCGTCATTGGGGCTGGCTCCCCTCGTCACCGCCCAGCTCATGGCCCTGCTCCGGGACCACACCGAGGGAACGGATCTGACCGTCGTCTTGGTGGAGCAAAACGCCCGGAGCGCTCTCTCGGTCTCGCACCGGGCGGTGGTGCTCAACCTCGGCGAGGTCGTGGTCTCTGACGATGCGGCCGTGATCGCCGGCGACAGCGATCTCCGGCATCACTATCTCGGGTTTTAGGCGGTCGGAATGGAACTTTTCATCAATGTCACACTCGACGGCGTTGCCAACGGAATGATCTTCGCGGCACTGGCCCTGGCGCTGGTCCTGATCTTCCGCGCCACGCGCATCGTCAACTTCGCCCAAGGGGCGATGGGCATGATCACGACATTCATCGCCTCGAGCCTCCTCGGTCAGGGTGTCGGGTACTGGTGGGCCTTTCTCGCCGTGTTGGCCATCGGATTCGTGCTCGGGGCACTCGTCGAGCGCGTCCTCATTCGTCCCCTGCAGGGGAAGTCTGAGCTCAATCCGGTGATCGTGACCATTGGCCTGCTCGTGGTCCTGGAAGGCCTGGCCGGGACCATCTACGGCAATTCCAGCCGCGGCTTCCCCGCTGCGTATTCCCAGAGCGGGCTCACCGTCGGCCATACCAAGATCGCCTTCTCCCATTTCGACGTCTTCATCCTGGTGGCGGTTCTGGTCCTGATGACGGGCACCCTGGTGCTCTTCCGGGCCACCACCCTCGGTCTCCGGATGAGGGCTTCAGCCTTCGCCGGCGAGATCTCGAGACTCCTCGGCGTGCGCGTGGGCTTGCTGCTGACCCTGGGCTGGGCCTTGGCCGGGGTGGCGGGGTCCCTGGCCGGACTGCTGGTGGCGCCGACCAGCTCCTTCGGTCCGTACTTCATGGACCTGGTCCTGGTGTACGCCTTCACCGCCGCGGTCATCGGAGGCCTCGAGAGTCCCCTGGGCGCCTTGATCGGCGGACTCATCACCGGGCTCTGCATCTCCTATGTCGGGGGGTACCTGGGCTCGGGACTCCAGCCCCTGGGCGCATTGGTCCTGCTGATGGTGGCGCTCATGGCCCGGCCCGAGGGAATCTTCGCCAGACCGGCGGCCAGGAGGGTGTGATGACCCCCCGGCACTCGCTTCTCCGAGGCGTCCGCTTGCCCAGTCAGCCCCTGGCTCGTCATCTGATCCTCGCGCTGGGCGGCGCCGCCATCCTCTATCTCATCACCTCGTCACTCAGCCCCTACAACGACTTCGAGGTCGGCGAGATCGCCTTGTATGTCATCGCCCTAGCCGGCCTCAGTCTCTTGACGGGTGTCAATGGGCAGATCTCTCTCGGTCATGGGGCATTCATGGCCGTGGGGGCCTACACCGTCGCCCTGCTCATGACCCACACCCATCTCAACTTCATCATCGAGCTGCTGGCGTCCATCGGCTCAGCCGCGCTCTTGGGTCTCGTGATCGGGATCCCCGCCACCCGACTGAAGGGGCCGTACCTAGCCGGGATGACCTTGCTGCTCGCACTGGCTCTCCCCCCCGTCGCAGACAAGTGGAGCACGACCTTCGGCGGTGATCAGGGTCTCTCCACGACGGTGCCCACCGCACCGGGGACCGTCAATCCCGAAGAGTGGCTGGCATGGATCCAGATCATCGGGGCCTTGCTCACCTTCGTATTGCTGGCCAATCTTCTTCAGAGCCGCTACGGACGCGCCTTCCGAGCGGTCCGAGACGACGAGGTGGCGGCATCGCTGGCCGGAATACACGTGGCTCGCACGAAGGTCACGGCATTCGTGATCAGCGCAGCGTGTGCCGGGTTGGCCGGCGCCTTCCTCGGCCTATCCACCGGTGTGGTGAATACGGGCGAGTTTCCCCTCACCCTCTCCATTCAGCTTCTGGCAGCCATGGTGCTCGGGGGGACGGGCACGCTGGTGGGCATGTGGTGGGGGGCGGTCCTGCTCGTGTACCTCCCGCAGTGGTCGACGTCGCTCTCGGGGAATTTCAACCTCGGGAGCGGTGCCAGCGCCTACCTCGCCACCATCATCTTCGGCGTCGTCTTGATCGTGGTGATGATCGCAGCACCCACTGGCCTCCAAGGGGGCCTACGGTGGGCGTGGCGCCACGTCCCGAGGTTCGGCTCGGGCTCGAGCGCCGGTTCCCTCCGGGTGTGAGGGCGTGGAGACATTCGTGCAGGCAATAGAGAGCGGAGGGCAGATCCCCTCATCAGGCGAGAGACAGTGGTGATCAGTGACATACGCGATGAGAAAGGGAGAAACGATGAGACATAAGGGTCCCACCCTTGTCGGCAGGTATACGCGGGTCCTCGCGACCGGAGTCCTGGGAATCGCGCTGGGGGCGACGTTGCTGTCGGCCTGTAGTTCGTCTCCGAAGACGACCCCGACCGCGGCGTCGGCGCCGGGAGTCACTTCCAACAGCATCACCCTTGGAGCCACCGTGCCCCTCACGGGACCGGCCGCCCCGGGATACGACGAAATCGCCCCGGCCATGGACGCCGTGTTCGACTGGGTCAACGCCCACGGCGGCGTCCACGGCCGCAAGATCCACTACACCTACCTCGATGACGGGTACAACCCTGCGAACACCGCGACACTGACCCGCAAGCTCGTCCTCCAGGACAACGTCTTCGCCGATGTCGGGTCACTCGGAACCCCCACCCAATCCGCGGTGCAGAGCTTCTTGAACACCCAGAAGGTGCCGCAACTGTTCATCGAGTCGGGGTGCAATTGCTGGAGCGATCCCACCTTTCCCGAGAGCTCGGGATGGCAGCCCCCGTACACTGTCGAAGGGAAGATCCTCGGCACCTACATCAAGGCCAACTTCGCGGGAAAGAAGATCGGCTACCTGTACCAGGGTGACGAGTTCGGCCAGGACTTCGTGAAGGGGCTCGACATGGAGATCCCCTCGGCGTCGGTGGTGTCGCGCCAGACCTATGACGCCGCCACACTGGCGGGACCGCTGTCCAACCAAATTGCGGCGCTGAAGGCCGCGGGAGCGCAGGTCGTGGTCATGGCCACGATCCCTGCGGCGACCGCCCTGGCCATGCTCCCCGGAGCCGCCATCGGCTATCTGCCCCAGTACGTCCTCTCCAATGTCGGCGCTGACCCCCCCACCGTGGGCCCCCTGCTGTCGTCGTTCACCCAGAAAGGTGGCGGAAGCGCGGCAGAAGCCAAGGCCGCCACAGGCCTCTTGAACGGAGTGATCACCGACGCCTACTTCGCGCCGGAGTCCGACGTGTCGAATCCGTGGGTGCAGGTCGAGAAGAAACTGCTGCAGGACTACGCACCCAGCCTCTATGCCAAGTCGGGGCTAGACGGAAACACCCAGTACGGCGTGGCTTTGGCGTACACGGTCGTCCAGGCTCTGCAGGCCGCCGGGAAGAACCTGACCCGGGCGGGGTTGCTGGCGGCCGTGGCCAAGTCCGGGAAGACCTTCGTCACCCCCGGGTTCGTGCCCCTGTCGTATTCGAGCACCGTCCACTACGGCTTCCAAGGAGCCGAGGTCATCAAGCTGAGCAGCACCGCCCCACCCGCCGTCACTCCCTCGGGTACCTGGATCGGTGCCACCCCGGTCGGTCCGGTGGAGGTGACCAATGTGGGATCGGGTCCCGTCACGAAGTACACGGGCCCGACCTCGACCCCACCCAAGAGCTTGGTGTCGACCTCCTAGCCATTGCCGGCGAGGCTCATCGATGCACCGACGGCGGAGAATCCCTCCGCCGTCGGTGCATCGGCGGCACTGCGCACGGCCGTCATGAACTACCGAGGAACAACCACCCGTGGTGGGGAATTCGCCAATTCGGCGGCGTCGCCTTCAAGCTGCGCCGGTGGCCCCGCTGAGCGGCGACTCAACAAGGCCAGCATCAGGCTGCCGATGGCAGCGACCAGCCAGCACGTGATGGCTCGGTAGACGATCGTGGCCAGCAGGGCGCCGCTGAATCCCGCGCCGGCGAGGGCGAAGGCGCCGATCATGCCACCTTCGACGAACCCCACTCCCCCGGGTACCGGCGCCAGGCTGCCCGCCACCTGGGCGGTGGCATAGGCGAAGAGCACCGCCCGCCAGGGAACCGGGAGCCCGAGCAGGCCGAACGCCCCTATGAGCACAAAGACGTCCATGGCCCAATTGGCCACGCTGAAACCGAGCACGAAGACCCCGCCGGGAACCGTCGTCCGGAACTGCACGACGCCGGCCGTCTTCTCGGCCACCTTCCGCACGAACCGCAGGCCCCGGCGTGCCTGGTGCCGCTCCAGCCACCGGGTGAGGGCGGACAGGTTGTGGACCGCCGCCACGACGCCTACGGCCCCTCCGATGAGCGCGCCCGCACAGCCCACGAACTCCCCCGGGTCCAAGAACCCCGCCACTTCGGCGCCCACCAGCAGAAGCAGCAGGATCGAGACGGTGGCCGCGAAGCCGCCCGCCAGCACGGCCCACAGCGCCAGCGGCATGGGGATCTCGCGCCGCCGATACTGCTTGACCAGCCACCCGCTGGCCGGCGCCGTGCCTCCGGGCACGAGATTGGTCAATCCCGTTGCCGCCACGGCCAGGGCCACCATGGTGCGCCGTGTCAGGCGGGCACCCCCCGCCAGCAGCAAGAAGCGCTGGACCATGGCGTAGCAGACGAAGGAGACCGCCTCGGCTCCGAGGGCCAACAAGAGCCAGGGAAAGCGACCCCAGCTGAAGCGTCTGTAGGCGGTGACCAGGTCGTGCTCGGTCGAGTGCAGCCGGGTGACAAGGACCACCAGGGCGGTGACGACAAGCACCGCCAGGAACACCGGGCTGCGGATGAAGGCCAGTCGACGGTGCTGAACCTTGGGGTGCGAGTCTTCGCTCACCGTGAGCCCCCCGCCGCCAGAGACGTCGGGAGGCGGTGAGATGGGTTCGGTATGAGACATCGACGTGCCGCGCTCCACTCTCTCCCCCAGGAGAGATGTACCCGATGCCCCACAGAACTAAGCCCCCGACCCTACCAGCCAATCTCGAACCTACTGGGAGCTGCGCGGAACGTCCTCCGGCGACGCCCAGGCAAAGGACGGACGCCTAGGACAATTCCAGCCGTTCTTTTAAGAAATCGAGCACCTGGTCGAGTGCGGCCCGAGTCGGTGTCCCCTCCCGATCGTCGAGGTGTTCGGTTAGCACCGAGTGGGCGCTCTTGGGATGTCCGTGGGGGTTGCCTTCCGAGGAATCGAGCTCCACCGCGACGAAGCCGGCTCCCAGCTCCCGACGCAGCGTGTCGAATCGTTCGGCGAAGCAGAACGGATCCTTGGTGAACCGCAGTCCCAGGACGCAGGCACCTTGGGCGACCCGGGCCTTCACCTTGGCGAGATCGGAGTCGGAAATTCCGATATCCGCCCTATGTTTCTTCGTGATGGGGAACGGCAAGGAGGGTTGGCTGAGCACGGGTGCCACCATCGTGTCGTCGACCATCATGGCCAGGGCGAACCCGCCGGTGAAGCACATACCGACTGCACCGACGCCCGGCCCTCCGCACCGCTCGTGCTCGTGAGCCGCCAGCGCCCGCAGCCACACCGTGACCGGACTGGTCTTCTTCAAGGCCCACACGGAGAACTCCCGTGAGACACAGGCCGGGCCTATGGACTTGAGAATCGTGGAGACCGACGCGGTGGCGCCGGGCTCCCCGAAGAGGTGGGGGAGCACGGCGGTGCAGCCGATGGCGGCAACCTTGCGGCTGAAGGCGGCGACGTTGGGGGTGATACCCGGCATCTCGGCGATCACGATCACCGCCGGCCCCGAGCCCAGGCGGTAGATGTCGCGCGTCTCTCCCTGGGCGCTGAACTGCTCCTTGGTGAAGTCGCCGAGCACGTCACTCATGGGAGTCCCCCCGTTCCGATGGCGTCGGGTCGGATCCGATCCGCTGCGGTGGTGGAGCTTAACGGCGATGCGGCCTCGTCACCGGGTGGCGACCGCGATGCGCGCCCGCTCCCCCGCCGTCGACACAACCGGCCGTCCTCGGGCACCGAGGTCACGGGCGCGAGCTCGATGTGCTCCTGTCCTGGGCCATCCACGTGATCACGTGGTTTCCCGCACCGAGACCGGAGATCACGATGCGACCCACCGCCGGGTCCCAACGGGTAGTAGCGCTCGGTGCGCTTCGCCTCCACGTCTCGTGGCCGTCGACGAGGACGACCCCGCGGTCGGGGACGGGCAACGCCACGGTCCCCGTCGTCGCCTCCGGGGCAGACAGGGCCAAGGTGTAGCTGCCCCGCGCTCCTGTCGGACCCTCCCACCGCCACCAGGCCGACAATGGGCCTTCCGGGGTGGGCACTCGTCCTTGGGCCCAGTCCAGGGTGGCACCGTGCGGCTCGATGCGCCACGTCTTGAACCCCGCCGTGGAGGGCTGGACACCGAGGACGTACTGCTGGAGCAAGGCCCCCACACCCGACGCCCAGCGATGGATGACCGTGTCGTGTTGGGAGCCGAGCTCGTAGGCCGGCGTCCCGTCATATCGAGACATCTCGTAGAACGTCGAGGGTCCGAGGGCCAGCATCGTCCCCCAAGCCCGTTCGATCAGGTTGATGCCGGCCACATCCTCGTCGGCGGCGAAGTCGGCCTGCACCTCGAAGGCCTCCGCCCAGGGCACCAGGCTGTAGTTGTAGTTGTACTGCTTGGTGAAGTCGTCGGGATCAGAGCCCATGCCCCACGCCCAGCCCCACTGGGTGTACGGAGAGCTCCAGTCCGCCACATCGAGATCCGAGTCCCCGGGGAGGAAGGGGCGATCGAAGTCTGTCGAGCCGGCGGAGTTCGTGGCGCCCCAGGTCGCGGCTGTCGCCCAGCTGTAGACCCTGTCGTTGTGGCTGTGCAGGTAGGCCAGGATGCGCGAGGCCTGGGTGGTGGTGGCCAGGCCGTAGATGACGGCCATGGAGTTCCCGGCCTCGTCGACATGGCTCGAGCCCACGAAGTCGACGAACGCGCCCTTGGCCGGGCTCCACAGATACCGGTCCACCGCATCTTTGAGCAGCGTCGCCTTGTGCCGGTAGGTGGCGGCCGTGGCGCCTTGACCGTGCGCGTCGGCGAGCTCGGCCATGCCCAAGAAGCCGGCGTAGTCCCACAGTTCGTTCGCCAGTGACTGGTCGTCGGTCTTGGCCGGGTTCTGGGGGCCCGGTGGCACAGGAAGGATGTTGCTCCGGTACAGCCCGTCGCGTTGCACCTGAGCCGAGACCACCGACGCCTCGTGGCCCACGAGATCCGAATAGAACCGGGTCATGATCGAGGGGTCCGCATAGAACATGTACAGGGCGGCCAGGTCGCGCTCGGTGAACCCGTTCTGGTCGGGCACGTCGTCAGAGCTCGAGACGACGAAGCGGCCCGGGCCCGTCCGGGCGGCTTCGTACGAGCGCATCGCGACCGGAAGAGCCATAGGACCAAAGGCGTAGTAGGCGGTGTCGTCGGCCGAGGAGTCGTACCACAGCCACAGCGAGCGGTCCCGTTCCGGACCGTCGAAGAACTCGTACCCGACATCAGGTGTGGTGGTCATCATCGACAGTTGCATGGTCGATGCCGCCGCATACCAGATGCGGGTGAGCTGTGAATCCGAGGAAAGGAACGATCCGGGCATCTTGCCCGCGGGGACGGCGAGGGTGGCGGGGGGATGGCTCGGATCTGATTCGAATCGGAAACCGACCACGTCGATGGGCACGTGCGCCGGCAGCTCCACGTACCTCGCCACATACCATTGCCCGTTCGACAAAGTGAGCTCGCCGGTCTCGCCCGGGCTCATGGTTCGAAAGAAACCGGGAAAGTCACTGACAGGATCCGCCCTCGCTCCGGACCTGGTGTAGATCCCGGCGACCACATGACCGAAGTCCACAATGGTGGGCGTCGAGAACGTCACCTTCGAGCCGTCCTTCGCCCGCAGTGCGGCCACGACCGATCGCGAATCGGGGAGCGGCTTTCCGCTGGAATCGACCGCGGCCACCGGGGTCACCAGCCTCCCGGGCACTTCCGAGAGCGACGTTTGGCCGATGTAGCGACTCTCGCTCACCCCCGCCTGACGGGCTGGCGACTCGGGCAGCACCACCGACGGTGACGAGGTTGCGGTCGAGGTGGCGAGCGCCAATCCGCCGGCGAGAGCGAGCCCGAGCACGACCAGGCCGACCAGTACTCCGACGCGACGCTGGGGACGACCCACGACTCATTATGGCCAGCCCGGTCCCCGGCGCGGCGATAGGTCACGTGCACTTGGGGTAGAGACAGAGCCATGAGGCCATCCCCGCCGTCCGCGACCGCATGTCGGGCATCGTCGACCACGACGCTCGAGGAGGCCCCGATGCCTCCGCGTCCGGCAGGCCGGGACCCCGACCGACCCGAGACACCGGCCCCGGTCGACCACCCCGGGCCCGTGGAGGTCCCCGAACCGGGCGTCGTCGAGGTCCCCGAACCGGGCGTCGTCGAGGTCCCCGAGCGCCGGCTGTAGGAATGCCCCGGCGTTGTCAGGGACCGGTCGGTCGGTATGGGGTCATGTCCATGCCGGGATAGCGCAGGGCGACGTCGGCCAGTGTCTGTTCGTTCCAATAGGCGTCGCCCGGTCTCGGGAAACCGAAGAGGTCGCGCTCGCGCACGGTGCACCGTGGGAGGAGCTTGGCCCAGCGATGGGGGGCCTGCTTGGGCCACGCCATCTTCCCACCCCACGTCGTTCCCCTCGCTTGGAAGTCGACCAGCAGCGAGAAGCGCGAGCGTCGCGCACCGGTCAGGTCCGAGCCCCGGTGCAAGATGTCGGTCCGGTACACGAGGAGACTCCCCGCCGGGCCCACCGCGGACACCTCCTTGTCGGCGAGGGCGCCGAACTCGAGGTACAGGGGCGTGAAGGGGGCGTCCTTGCCCTCCTGGTAGGGGACGATCCGAGTCGGGCCGTCGTCGGCGGTGACGTCGGAGAGGTAGATGAACGTGGTGAGCTGTTGGTAGCCACCGTCGTCACGAGGCACCACCAGGCTGTGGCTGCCGTAGTCACGGTGCAGGGGCTGGTCATAATTGCTGGCCCCCGCGTATTTCGCCCACAGCTCAACCTTGTACAGGTGAAGCTCCGTCGTGCCGAGATAGCGCTCCACGGCGTCGACGAGATCGGGGTGAAACGCCAAGCGGTTGAGGTCCCACGATCGGTACGGGTACTCCTCGACACCGGCGAACTGGCCCCTGGCGTAGTCCGGAAAGTTGGCCGGTTCGGCGAAATAGTCGTCGGGCTTCGGAAAGTGCAACCACAGCGCTTGGCGCGCCGCGTGCAACTCGTCGGTGGCGAGAAAGCCCTCGACGAGGGCGAACCCCTGGTTGCGGACCTCATCGAGAGTGGCGTCCGAAACCCGCACGGTTCAGCACCCTAGGCCACGGGACCTCTGACCGCACCACCGGCCGCGAACGGCCTGGACCGCGTACGCTGCCTTCGTGCGCGCCGTTCAATTCGACATGGCAGACCCAACCTTCCCGGCGTCGCTCGTCGACCTTCCCGAGCCCGAGCTCCCCGGGGCGGCGTGGGCGCGGGTGGCGGTGACGACGGGTGGGATCTGCGGGAGCGACCTTCATCTGTTCGCCCACAACACCGGTCCGTCCCCCACGTTGATGTCGATGGGCTCGTTCCCCTTTCTCCTGGGCCACGAGATCGCGGGGTCTGTGATCGAGGCCGGACCCCGGTGCCCGCACCAGGTAGGGACCCGGGTCGTCATCGACCCGTGCCTGCCGTGCACGGCCCGGGGGATCGAACCCGTGTGCGCCAACTGCAGGCTCGGGTGGACCTCGTCGTGTCTCAATCTCGATAGCCGGGTTCTCACGAACGGTCGCTCTCTCGGGTTCACCCAGGGTCTCGGGTGCGGGTGGGGTGAGCAGGCCCTGGCCCACACCTCGATGCTGCACCCGATCCCGGACTCGATCCCCGATCGCGGTGCCAGCCTCTATGAACCCCTCTCCATCGCCTGCCACGGCCTGCTGCGCGCCGCGCCCAACGACGGGGACCCGGTGCTCGTCGTCGGCGCAGGCGTCCTGGGCCTCGCTGCGGTGGCGGCGGTGAAGGGGCTCTATCCGCGCTGCCCTGTGACCGTGCTCGCCCGTCACGCCCATCAAGCCGAAGCCGCCGCCGCCTGCGGCGCCGATCACGTGGTCCGCCCCGACGACACGAGCGCCTATTTCGAGGACCTCGCCCGCCTGGTGGGCGGGCGGCTCGTGGGCCATCGGGCCGACGTCATGCTCATGGGCGGCTTCCCCTACGTGGTCGAGGCCGTCGGCGCCCCACGGTCGGTCACCGACGCCCTGCGGGCGGTCGCCCACCGCGGCACGGTCCTCCTCCTCGGCGCCGCCGGTGTCAGCGAGGTCGACCTGACACCGATCTGGTACAAAGAGGCCGCCCTCGTCGGCTCGATCGACCACACCGTCGACGCCGGCTCGGCGCCGGGGCTCGCCGGCGGTCCCGACCGTCACTCTGTGGACCGGGCCCTCGACGTCCTGGGGGCGGGCCTCTTGCCCTCCGAGGTCGTCGTCACCCACGAGTTCGGGCTCGATGACTACCGTCTCGCCGTCGAGACCGCCATCGACCGGGGCAACGCACACGCCATCAAGGTCGTCTTCCGGCCGTAGCCGACCAGACGACGGCGGCGGCCTTTGTCGGCTACGGCCGGCCGCTCCCATAGGGTCGGGTCAAGATCTCGAGGAGATGGCCGTCGGGATCGGGGAAATACACACCTCGCCCCCCGTCGTTGCGGTTGATCTGTCCGGGCCGGGTCGACCCCGGGTCAGCCCAGTACTCGATCCCCCGCTCGGTGATGCGTCGGAATACCTCGTCGAACTCGCTCTCGGTGACCAGGAATGCGTAGTGCTGAGACGAGATCTCGCCATCGACCTCGTGAAAGTCGAGCGAGACGTCGTTGGCGGCGTTGACGACGAGGAACGGGCCGAAGGGTGAAGGGGTCGCCAGACCCAATGTCTCGGCGAGAAATGTGGCCGAGATCCTTTTGTCCCGGCACCAGACGATGGTGTGGTTGAGCCGCACGCTCATGGTCGGGCCCTCACCATCAGGACTGCTGCGCTTCCTCCACGGTGAGCTCGGCCGCCGGGTCGGCCTCGAGACGAGCGTCGGGAATAGCCAGACCGCTGCGGATCGAGTAGCCGTATGTTCCCTCCCTGAGACGACCCTCGGCCCGGTCGATGGCGGCCAACCTCTCACGCAAGCCCACGGCGATCGCGTCGTCGGCCTGCTCGGCGGTGAGCCCCTCGGCGGGATCGGTCAGGTCGCCGGGCTCGTTCGCAGCCGCTCGGTCCTCCTGGCCGGCGTCCGATGTCTCGTCGAGCAGAGCCTCGACCCGACTTCTCTCGGCTTGCAACAGTGCTCGAGCACGCTCTTGGTCCATCATCCCTCCTAGGGCTAGGCCTTCACCGAATGCAGCTATCACGCTGGTCCAGGTTCGCGCCACCGTTCCGCCACTGGATCTGTTCCCTCTGCGTCCGAGTCCTCTTGGACCCCGCGTCGAAGCCCGACGAAGGCCACCAGGGCCGCCACGGCCATGATCAGCGCCATGACGTGAAGCACGTCGCGCGTGGCGTAGGCGAAGTCGAGCCGGACGAAATGCGGTATCGACGTGATGCTCCCCCTGCCACTCTGAGCCTGCGAGATCTTCGTCGCCTCGGTGGCTGCCTGACCCTGTGACGCCCCCTGCGAGACGAGCGAGGTGATGACCCGGGACCGCAACGACGACACCAAGATGGTGCCCAGGATGGCCAGCCCCAGGCTGGCGGCGAAGTTCCGGACCGTCTGGGTGATACCGGTCGCCTCGCCGTAGGAGAGCTTCGACGCCCGATTGACGGCGTCAGTGCTGGCCGGTGTGAGCATGAGACCCATCCCGGCACCGGAGAGAACGATGTACCACTGCTGGCTGCTGAAGCTGAGCTGGGTTACCTTGCCGGCCCAAAGGTCAAATCCCACCGCGGCCAGCGCACATCCGATCACCACGGGACGCTTGGCTCCCGCCCTGTCCAGCATCCGCCCACCGATCTGAGACGTGATCACGAACCCGATGAAGAAGTAGAGGAGAAACAGGCCCGCTTGCGAGGCCGTCTTGCCCAGGGCGATCTGGGCGTACTCGCTGGCGAAGAAGAAGACCGGGACGAATGCGAGCATGGCGACGCCGAGGACGAGGTTCTCGACCAGAAAGGCCCGAATTCGAAAGATGTTCATCTGGATGAGAGGCGAAGGGGTTCGAAGCTCTACGAAATAGAAGACGACCAGGAACACCACGCCGAGGGCGATGACCAGTCCTGTTCCGGGGTTGCCCCAACCCCAGATCACCGACTGTTGGAAGCCGAAGACGCTCAGGGCCACGCCAGGAATGATCAGGGCGAGACCCCGATAGTCCATGGGGGCCGGCTGGTGCACGGTGTTGGGTTTCGAGATCACGATCAGCACGAGGGCGATGATCGCCACGGGGATGTTCACCCAGAAGATGGCGCGCCAGGTCCATTCCGTCAGAAAGCCGCCGAGGATTGGGCCGATGGCGGTGAGGCCTCCGGCGATGCCGAAGAACAGGGCCAAAGCCTTGCCCCGTTGGCGAAGCTCGAAGGTCTGGACGACGATCGCCAAGGCGGCCGGGAACATGATGGCCCCGCCCGCACCCTGTATGACCCGGAACGTCACGATCCAGGCTTCGGCCAGTGTCCCTTTGGGAGTGAGACCGCACATCGCCGAGGAACCGGCGAAGACGATGACACCGAGGGTCACCATCCGGCGATGGCCGACCGTATCGGCCAGGCGACCACCGAATGCGAAGAGAGCCGCCAACGAAAGCAGATAGGCGTTGATGGCCCATTGCACACCGGTACTGGTGAGTCCCAGCTCCCGCTGGATCTGAGGAGCGGCGATGGACACGATGGTCTGGTCGATGAACGTCATCGCGACGGCGAAGATCATCGCCGCCAGGACCAGGTTCCTCGACCGGTCACCCGTGACCTCCGCGACGGTCATAGAGCACTCCCGTTCTCGATCTGCGAGTCGGTGCAGGACCACCTGGGCATCGTCATGAACCCGTGACGACAGCGTCGGTGAGGGGATCAATTCCCGCAAGTCGACCAGCCAACTGGTCACTGAGTTGATAGCGAGCCGCGAGCGCGGCCGGTGTCGTATAGCTCACCTTCGTCTGGCCGCCATCCGCCCAAACCAACACCTTGAGCGGTAGGTCCAGTGCGATGAGCGGTGCCGACACCATGACCGGTGTCCCGGCTTCGGGGCTTCCGAAGATGACGACCTTCGTCTCTCGTAGCTCGATCCCTCTTTTCTTCGCCTCGCCGCTGTGATCGATCACGGCGAACACGTGCAATCCCTTGGCGGCCACCAGGTCGACGAGACGCCTCACGGTCTCAGCCACAGACCAGGGACTCTGCTTGGTGGCAATCTCGTCCGAGATCTTCGGGCCAGTCATGTCTGGTCTCCTTCGTCGCTCGCCACCAGTGTCGGTCGGGTCGGGGCGCGGACTCAAACGCGGGCTCAAACGCTCTGGATATGACGATGCAGAGGCAGCGACCCCCGTCCGGCTTCCCGGGGCACGCGCAACGCGACGAAGGGGGGGCCGGCGCCCGCAACCGAATCCCGGGACAAGGGCTCTGATCAGGCATTTTATCGACCCAGACAGGGCTCAGACAGGACTCAGGCCTGACTCAGATGCGGCGCCGAGAAACGGAGCCAGCGGAGGTGGCGGGCGAGCGCCGTCGGCAGAGAGATGCGGGCTCGGCGCGTCGAGTCGGGGCCCGACGGTGGCGGCGAGCTCGTCGTGGCCCATCGACGAACGACCGGGGATGTCTTGTGCTTTGGTCTTCTCGGACAGCTCTTGCTTGGTCAGCGACACCTTGTCGGCCAGCGTGGGTGCACCACCTTGGGGAACATCTCATCCTCCTTGTGGACAGCGGGATAGAAACAAACCTCTTCCTCGATCGTGACGTGGATTCGAAGCGGTCAGCAGCTTCGTTGCGTCCATGCGGTTCGGTGCTCCTCCCGGTGGAGTTGGAACCTTCTCTGCCTTGACGCCCAGACACTCCGGCCATCAAACAGGCATGGACGTCACTTTGAGCCTTGACTCCGGGATTCGAGGGTTCACTTCGGACCGGCCACTGATCGACGGCCCTCTCGAGTTGCGCCTTTGACATCTTCGATCGGCCCTTCACCTCCCGACATCTCGCCTCCTCATAGACCTGATCGCGGGTGCAACCGCCCGGGCCCCGATGAGATTGCAACCCACCTCGTCTTCCCGAGGAGATGTCCTTCGTCGACGCCGGGCTCGATGGCTTCGCCTCTCCGGACCGAGCTCGTTCCTTGGTTGACCGTCCGGGCCGCGATCTCCTCGGCCAGGTCTTCGGAGTCTCCCTGTTCGAGGAGTCCCTCGTTGATGTGGTCGTATTGACACTCACGTTTGGAACTGCACGCTCCATGAGGCATCTCGCCCCTCCTCCGTGGTGGGAGTCAGCTCCCAAGAGCCGGGCTCCCGATCGGACCGATCACTTCTGAGTCCCTACCCCACCGTGGGACGGAAGCAACATCGACGTCAGCCGTCAAAAACTCCCCGGAATGTGGTCCTCTGCGCGCCATTGGGTAGAACATGACGATGAACCCCCTGGAGAAGACTGTCCGCCGCATCGACGGGTTCCAGCAGCGCCACACGGTCCCGTCCTTTGTGTTCGGTGTCATGAAGAAGTTCGGAGACGACTCAGCCGGCACCCTGGCGGCGCTCATCGCCTACTACGGGTTCCTGTCGATCTTTCCCTTGCTCCTTGTCCTCACGACCGTCCTCGGGCTCTTTTTCACACACGATGTCGCTCTGCAGAACCGCATCATCGGTTCGGCGGTCGGCCAGTTCCCCATCGTGGGCACCCAGCTTTCGAAACCCCACGGGGTGAGCTCGCTCCGGTCGGGCAGCGTGCTCGGCCTGGTCGTCGGCCTGATCGGCTTGGTGTGGGGCTCGCTCGGCATCAGTCAGGCCGCCCAGCGGGCCATGGCCGAGGTATGGAACATCCCCGGGGCCAACCGCCCCGGCTTCCTGCCCCGCCTCGGACGCAGTCTCGAATTCGTCGGCCTGCTGGCGCTCGACCTCGTGCTCACCACGTTCCTGGTCGGGTCGGCCACTCTGGGAACCGGTCCGTTGTGGCTGCATGTCCTCAAAGTGGCATTGGGACTGGCGGTCAACGTGGTCGTCTACGTGCTCGGCTTCCGCATTCTCACGCCCAAGTCGATCAAGACCAATTGCCTCGTCACCGGGGCCGTCCTGGCCGGCGCAGGGTGGACCATCTTGCAATACGCAGGAACGCTCCTCGTCGGCCACACCCTGCGCCATGCCAGCCAGACCTATGGCTACTTCGGCAGCGTGCTGGGCTTGATCTCGTTCTTGTACCTGGCCGCCGAGCTCACCGTCTACGCCGCGGAAGTGAACGTCGTCCGGATGCGGAAGCTCTACCCCCGGAGCATCACGCAGCCGCCCCTGACGCCGGCCGACCGTGCTGTGCTCACGGCGGTGGCCGAACAAGGACAACGGCGTCCCGAACAGCGCGTCCATGTCGAATTCGAATCCACGCCAGAATAGAGACGACGAGGCCAAAGGAATCGGGTTCCCAGGGCAATCTTCGCATCACTCGCTCAGGCACTTCCCGTGCCGACACCATCCATGGGCGACGGCGTCGTCGTCAGCGTTGCGACGACATCGGGGGGCGCCCCTGACCATCTCGGCGACGGCGGGCTCCTGGCATCCCCGGGCCGGTCCGGCGCGGCCGCCCTACTATGCGGTGGTGCCTGCACCGTCGCCTTCGGAGCCTGAACCGACGGCCCCCACGATCGAGGAGATCGAGGATGCCGTCGTCGACGGGGATCGACCCCTGGCCTCGGGGACCGCCATATCGGCTCTTCGCCACCGGACGTTTCGCATCGTCTACTTCGGTGCCTTCGCCTCCAACATCGGGACCTGGATGCAAAACGTCGTCCTGGGTGCCTATGCCTATGACATCACCCACTCGAGCAGCTTCGTGGGGTTGATCATCTTCGCTCAGCTCGGGCCCGCGCTCCTGCTCGCCATGGTGGGTGGGCTCATCGCCGACAGGGTGGATCGGAAGAAGTTCCTCATCGTCCTCTCCATCGAACAGCTGGCCTTCTCTGTCGTGTTGGCCTGGGTGGTGACATCGCAGGCTCCGTCCCACCTCCTCCTCGTCCTGACGGTGGTCATGGTGGGTGTCGGCAGCGCGATGTTCGGCCCGGCCTACGCGGCCATCCTTCCCGGTCTGGTCGATCGCAGTGACCTGCCCGGTGCCATCTCGCTGAACTCGGCCCAGATGAACGCGTCGCGTGTGATCGGCCCCATCATCGGGGGGGTGGCCTACCACTTCGTCGGACCGGCCTGGGTGTTCGCCGGGAACGCCGTCACCTACCTCTTCGTCGTGGCGGCGCTCATGGTCGTGTCCTTGCCCGTGATGCCCCAGGCGACGCAGCACGCCAGCAGGTGGCGCGAGCTCACCGCCGGGATCACCACGGCCCGCCAGGACCGTGTGGTGGGCCGGTGCCTGGTGACCGTGTTCTTGTTCTCGTTGCTGGCGCTCGCCTTCATCGGCCAGATGCCGGTGGTGGCAGCGCACAACCTCAACATCGATCCCAAGTCCGCCAACTACGGGCTTCTCTACGCCTGCTTCGGCATGGGCGCCCTGATCGGCGCCATCTCGATCGGGACCGTGTTCGCCCGGAGCTCCAAGGCGACCATCGTTCGGGTCTGTCTCCTGTGCTATTCCGTGGCGCTCACCGTGTTCGCACTCCTGCGGGCCGCCCTTCCCGCCTACTTCGTCGTGGCAGTGGTGGGGGCGTTCTACTTCGCCTTCATCACGGCCCTGAACACTGCCTTGCAGACCCGGCTCAGCGACGCCGTGCGCGGACGGGTGATGGCCCTGTGGATCATGGGGTTCGGGGGGACCGTCGCCCTGGGCAATCTCATCATCGGGCCCGTGGTGTCCGACGTCGGCATCACCGCTGTCTTGATCTTCGGTGCGGGCGTCGCCCTGTTGTTGGCCTGGTACGCGGATGTGCGGGTGCGAGACGACCAGGTGGGCGTCTTCGACACCATCCTGGCCCAATAGACCTCTCCGGCCGGTGTCAGGCCACCGATTCGGCTGCCATGGCGGCTGGGCGGGGCTCCTCGATCGGCTCGATCGGCGCGCCACGTTCGATACCGGAGCCGTCGCCACCGACACCTTGGGTACTGGCCTCCTCGGATGCGAGGTGATGGCGCGATGCCCGGACGAGCACACCGGCCACGATCGCCGCACCGGCCAGCAACGCCGCGCTGACGGTAAACGCTGTCGTATACCCGTGTACCGCCGCGCTCTGCACCGCCGCCGCACTCTTGACGTGGCCGGCGATGTAGGTGGCGGCGCCCGTGGCGGCCACGGTGTTGAGCAGTGCCGTGCCCAGAGACCCCCCCACCTGCTGGGTGGTGTTGACGAGTGCGCTCGCCACCCCGGCGTCGTTGGCCTCGACGCCGACGAGGGCGGTACTGCTCAAGGGGACGAAGGCCATCCCCATACCCAGGCTCACCAGGATCTCGGGCGGAAGGACATGGGCCAGGTACGAGCTGTCCACCGTGAGCCCCGTAAACCACACGAGCCCGCCGGCAGCCAGCGCCATCCCGGCGACCATGAGGGACCGGGGACCCACCCGCGGCAGCAGGCGGCTGGAGACCCCGGCTCCGATGATGATTCCTCCCGAGAATGGCAGGAAGGCGAACCCGGTCTTGATGGCCGAGTAGTGCAACGTGCCCTGGAAGAAGTAGGTGAGGAACAGAAACGTCCCCAGCATGCCGGCCCCCACGAGCAGTGAGGCGAGGTACGAGCCGCCACGATTGCGGTCGAGGATCACACGCAGCGGGAGGAGTGGGTGGGTGGTGCGCAATTCGATGACGGCGAACGCGCTCATCAGCACCGCCGCCCCGACGAGGAGGGCGATGGTGAACGGTGCTCCCCACCCATGCGTGCCGGCCACGGTGAAGCCGTAGACGAGGAGGAACAGGGCACCGGTGACCGTCACGGCACCGGGCAGGTCATAGCCGCCCTTCGATTCGCCCCGGCTCTCGCGCACCACGCGACTTGCCGCTATGGCTGCCACGAGCGCGATGGGGACGTTGATGAGCAGGGTCCATCGCCACGAGGCCAACTGGGTCAAGGTTCCGCCCAGGACGAGGCCGATGGCGGCTCCCCCTCCGGCGATGGCGCCGTAGACACCGAAGGCCCGGGCCCGCTCTCGGGGCTCGGTGAAGGTCACGGTGAGAAGAGACAGAGCCGCGGGTGCCATCACCGCCGCAAAGGCACCCTGCAGCGCACGAGCGCCGAAGAGCATGGCCTGATCCTGGGCCAGGCCGCCCAGAGCCGAGGCGAGGCCGAAGCCGAGCAGGCCGACGATGAACATGCGACGTCGACCGAGGTAGTCGGCGATCCGGCCGCCAAGGAGCAGGAGGCTGCCGAAGGCCAGGGTGTAGGCACCGATGACCCATTGGCGGTTGGCCACCGAGATGTGCAGGGCACGCTGGGCGGAGGGCAGGGCCACGATGACCACCGACGCGTCGAGCACGATCATGAGCTGGGCGACAGCGATGACGGCCAGGGACCAGTACCGCTTGGGATCGGCGCCTTGGGTGGGCGATGCCGTCGTCGGCATCATCTCGGTCGTAGTCACTGAGGCACCTCTCTCCTGGGGATCGGGGGGTGAGCGGACGGTCGTGAGCGGAAGTCCCGGCCCGCCGGTTCGGTCGGCCCGGTCCTGGCCTTCTGGGCCCGATTGGTCTACAATCGGAGCGAAGGTTCCGTTTCAAGAGATACTATACGGAGCATGCGTTCCGTTTGTCAACCGGATGTTGGGGGCCCAACGTCATGACCGCCAAGGCAGGGACCGCCCCGGGCAAGATCCTGGAGCCCACGTCGGCCGAGGACCTCGTCGACGTGATGCCGTGCGAGTCCCGGCCCATGCGAGCCGATGCCGTGAAGAACCGGCAGCGGATCCTCGAGGCGGCCGAATCGATCTTCGCCACCGAAGGCTTGTCAGTGCCCATCGACACCGTGGCGGAACGGGCCGGAGTCGGGGTCGGGACCTTGTACCGGCACTTCCCGACCAAAGAAGCACTCTTCGAGGCGATCGTCACGGCCCGGCTCGAATTCCTCCTCGAGATGGCGAACGCACAAGCCGACGCCGAGGATCCCGGAGAGGCGCTGTTCTCGTTCTTGGGCGAATTCGCCCAACAGGCCTCGGCCAAACACGACCTGTTCGACGCCATGAGCTCGGCCGGGATCGACATCAAGTCGAGTTGTGCGGAGATGATCGACGAGATGAAGCGCAGCATTGACACCCTCCTCCACCGTGCCGTCGAGGCCGGCTCGGTACGCACGGGAGTGTCGACCGACGAGATGATCGGCCTTGTCGTGGGCGTCTGCCAAGCCGGAGGCCACTCCGGGTACGACGACGCGGCGCTGCAGCGCATGGTCCAGATCGTCTGCGACGGGCTCCGACCGCCGGTCAAGCGGTAGCCACCGCCGACTTCCGGGGTGGCGCTCGGTGGGCAATGATGCTCCGATGCCAGAAGCGATCCTGCCCGGTGTGACCATCGCCTACGACGTGTTCGGACCCGATACCGGTGAGCCCGTGGTGCTCGTGTGCGGGCTCAGCCAGCCGGCTGTCGGCTGGCACTTCGCCATGATGCCGGCGCTCGTCGAGGCGGGGTACCAGGTCGTGACCTTCGACAACCGGGGGGTGGCACCGTCGTCGGCTCCCCCCGCCCCGTACACGATCGACGAGATGACCGACGACACGATCGGCCTGCTCGACCACCTCGGACTCCGGTCGGTCCATATCGCCGGGTATTCCATGGGTGGTTGGGTGGCCGAGACCCTCGCCTACCGGCATCCCGAACGGGTCCGGTCCGCCGTTTTCATCGGCAGCTGCAACGTCGGAACGTCATGGGAGAAGGCCATTACCACGGTGGAGCGCGACCTGGCCCGACTCGACGGCGAACTCCCGCAGTGGTTCAACGCCGTGGAGACGATGCGCTATCTGCCCAACCACGAGCTGCAACGAGACGACGTCGTCGACCAGTGGCTCTCGCTGATCGGCGACCTCGAGCCATGGCCCAACCCGGGGCGCCTCGGCCAGTACGAGGCCGCCCTCGCCTGGTCGCTCGATCTCGAGCGCACCCGACGGTGGCCCGAGATCTCGAGACCGTGCCTGGTGCTCTCCTTCGAGCACGACGTGGACTCCCCTCCGGAGCGGGCGCGCCAGGCTGCCGGCCAGATCCCCGGCGCCCGTTTCGTCGAGTTGGCGGGGGCCAGCCACCTCGGGGTGTTCACGCACGCCGACGCCGTGTCAGCGGCGATGTTGGCCTTCTTGTCCGACACACCCCCGACGCGCTGAAAGGCGCCCCGATGCGGATCGGCCGCTAGGAGAGGGGAGCGCCCACCTCGCTCATGAGATTCTTGTAGGCCTGCTCCCCCATCGTGGTCCACATCTCCACGGCCGGTGCCGGCATGTGGGCCAGCATCTCGTCGCGGCTGGCCTGGGTCATGCGCTGGCGGATGAGGCCGAGGATCAGCCACACCTTGTCTCCCGTGAAACTTCCCAGGGCGTGACCCGGCAGGGCCCCCCACTCCTCGACCGAAAGGTTCTCGGCACACAACGGGAGAATCCGGCGCTCCTCCTCGCCGAGATGTTGCTCGAGACGCTCTCCGAGCTCCCCGAGGGCGGTCGCCGACTCCTCCTGGGCCGATGCCTCTCCCCCGGCCCACGCCGCCAGCGCCCCGCTCGATCGTTGGATCAGCTCGACGACGTCCGCGTGCTGCGATGCCATGAGGTCCAGGAGCTCGAGCTGGTCCGGGCACCGCTCGCGCAGCCGCGGGAAGACCAACAGCTCCTCCCCTTCGTGATGCACGTGGAGGAAGTCGAGCACGTTGTCGTAGAGGTTCGTGATCAAGGCCTGGCGCTCGGCGTCGGTGGCATCGACGGCCCGGACCAACTGGGGGGCGCTTCCCAGGGAGTCCCGCAGCGCCTGGTGGACGGCGAACATGTCCGAGACATCGGGACGAGGGTCTTGGTGTGCGGTGGTCATGGCAGCTCCAGGGTGAGTACGGGTTCTGGGTACGTCGCCCCGAACTCTACGGAATCGCCGCCGTCCCCGCCCGCCGACGACGGTACCTCGACGCACCGGTGCTGGGAGCCAGCTGGTAGCCCTGTCAATCCGTGGCCCGGTCAATCGGTGCCCGTTCAATCGGTGGCGGCGGGAGGGACGAGCGTGATGGCACCCTCGGGGCACGACACCACGCAGAGCCCGCAGGCCTGGCACTGATCAGCACGAGGGGTGTACGCCGTTTGGCGCCGGTGGGCCGAGACGCGGAGCCTGGCCACCAGGCCGAGAGCTGCATAGTCCTTGTCGTCGATCCTGCGCACCTCGAAGACGTCATGAGGGCACACGTCGACGCAGTCGTGCTTGGCTTCGCAGCGGGCATGGTCGATGGTGGGTGTCCACGACCCTGCGGGCGCGTTGCACCGGCGCCCGGGACGGTCCGGATGTTGGGCGGCACGCCGCTTCTTCTCCAGCAGTTGCTCGCTGTCGGTCACGAAGGATCGGCTCCTGTCCGGCTCGGTCAGGTGGTGGGAACTGGCGGTGGTGAGGCGCGAACCATGACACAAATGCCCGAGCCGCCCTCGGCGCTCGGCGGCGGTGGGCCGGTCAACCCGGGCCTTTTCGCCCCACGAGATGAAAGACACGACTGAGTTGGCGGTAGGGGTCTCGTCGGCTGGCTTCGAGCTCGACCGCGGCCGTCGCCGCCACCTGCTCTGTGTCGCCGGGGTCCAACTCGACGCCACTGAACCCGAGCCAGTCGACGAACAGCCACACCCCGTACCAGCGCACCGGCTCGACGCCCCCGCGCTGCAGGAGTCCGCTGACCTCCTCCACCGTGTCGGCCCGCCCCCGCACGCCCAGCACGCCGATCCCGGTTCTGACGTCAAAAGCAGCCAGAGCGTCCTCCCAGCGCCGTTCCAAGGCCGGTTGCACCGCCGTGGCCTTGGCGTTGGCGGTCATGATCGACACGATGCCGCCGGCAGCGGCGCATCGGCACAGCTGGCTGACCAACGGCTCCGGGTGTTCGAGGTAGCCGAGCACGCCATGGCACAACACCGCGGCGAAGCGTCGGCCGTCCACCGCCTCCTCGGCGTGCTCACCCTCGGCCTCCAGGAGTGTCACCCGTCGCTGGGCCTCATCGGGCAGCTCCTGGAGTCGGCGTTGTGCTTTCTCCAGCATCGCCGGCGATGGATCGAGCAATGTCACCTCATAGCCGGCTTGGGCCAGCGGAAACGATTGATGGCCCGCGCCGCCACCGACATCCAACACCGGCGCCGGTGGCTCGGGCAGATGCTCGAGCAGGTGGTGGTGCAACACATAGGTGCGCACGTAGCCCTTCACCGATGCGTAGGCCTCATTGGCGAACTTGTCGACCAATCCGGCCCAGATGTCATCGCCCACGACACCAAGATACCAACCATGTCGTCCCCCACCCCGGCCGCGACATCGGCGGATCCTTTCCGCCGCCTGGGGATTCGCGTGTGTGGCGGCGTTGGCACGATTCGGCCGCGCCGCCGCTATCGACTGCACAGCGTCGTGCGCCATCACGTTCCTCGGGACCCCCTCCGTTACTGTTGGCCGGGAACGGCTTCGAGGGACAAAGGCAAGGTCGATGGATCTCCTGGGACTCTCCGTGCGTTGGCCCATCGTGGGTGCGCCCATGGCCGGAGGCCCCTCCACTCCGGCACTGGCAGCGGCGGTGAGCGGTGCCGGCGGATTGGGCTTCCTCGCCGGGGGCTACCTGAGCGCCCCATCGTTGGAGCACGACATCTCTGAGGTCCGACGTCTGGGCGCGTCGGCGTTCGGGGTCAATGTGTTTGTGCCCGGGAACCCTGAGGTCGACGAGGCCGCGCTGAGCGCCTACCTCGAGAGCCTCCGGCCCGAGGCCGAGGAGGTCGGCGTCGATCTCGTGGCTCGCTGGGACGACGATCAGTGGAGCGACAAGCTCGACCTCCTGACCCACGACCCCGTGCCGGTCGTGAGCTTCACGTTCGGTGCTCCGACCGCCGAGGTGGTGTCACGCCTCCAGCGCGCCGGATCACGAGTCGTGATCACCGTCACCACGCCGGACGAGGCGGTCCAAGCCGCCCACGCCGGCGCCGACGCGGTGTGCGCCCAAGGGATCGAGGCCGGTGGCCATCAAGGGAGCTTCTCCGACGACGTCACCCCCGACACCGGCTGGGGGCTCCTGGCCCTGGTGACCGCCATCGGACACGAGGTGCGGATCCCCATCATCGCCGCCGGTGGGGTGATGACCGGCTCTGGCGTGGCCGCGGTGGTCCGTGCCGGGGCGATGGCGGCACAGGTGGGAACGGCCCTCCTGTGCAGCCCTGAGAGTGGCGCATCCGAGGTCCACAAAGGCGCGCTCGCCGACCCGGCTTTCTCCGAAACGGCGATCACCCGAGCCTTCAGCGGCAGGCGCGCCCGGGGACTGCGCAACACCTTCATGCGCGCCCACCCCGACGCACCGTCGGCCTACCCCCACATCAACAACGCCACCCGCGCCCTGCGACGAGCGGCTGCGGCCCGACACGACCCCCACGCCATCAACCTGTGGGCGGGCCAGGGTTTCCGACTCGCCCAGCCCCGCCCGGCGGCCGAGGTCGTCACCATACTCGGCGAGGAACTGGAGAACGTGCCCCCTCGGTCGACTGGGTAGCGTCAGCGAGGTGGGAAGGATGCTTGTGAAAAGAGTGAGGGACGACCGGTGACGGCCCGGGGCGTTGCGCTCGTGACCGGAGCCAGCCGAGGGATCGGCAAGGCGATCGCCGTCCATCTCGCCCGGGCGGGATTCGATGTCGCCATCGGAGCGCGCACCGTGCACGAGGGTGAGGAGCGTGAGCACTCCTCGACGGTGACGAGATCCGACACCCGGGCACTGCCAGGGTCACTGGACGCCACCGCGGCGCTGATCGAGCAGGCAGGCCGCCTGGCTCTGCCCGTCTACCTCGACCTTCTCGAGCGGAGCTCCCTCGAGTCGGCGGTGGCCACCGTCCTCGATCGTTGGGGCCGGGTCGACGTGCTGGTCAACAACGGACGGTACGTGGGTCCGGGCCACATGGACCAGATCCTCGACACGCCGATCGAGCTGCTCGACCGTCACCTGGCCGCCAACGTGATCGCCCCGGTCATCCTGACCAAGCTCGTCCTCCCTCAGATGGTCGAGCGCGGCCACGGCGTGGTCATCAACCTGGCCTCGAGCTCGGGGGCCATGGACCCCCCCGCTCCCGCCGGCCGGGGTGGCTGGGGCCTCGGGTACGGCATGTCCAAAGCGGCATTGCATCGTCTGGCCGGGATGCTCGTGGTCGAGCTCGGAGACCGTGGCATCCGTGCCTACAACCTGAGCCCGGGTTTCATCGCCACCGAGCGCATCGCCATCGACATGGGCACGTTCGGCTTCGACGCCAAGGCGGGCGCACCCGCCGACGTCGTCGGCGCAGTGGCAGCGTGGCTCGTGACCGCGCCCGAGGCCGAGCAACGCAGCGGCGAATGGGTCGAGGCCCAGGACCTGTGCCGCCAGCTCGGCCTCCTGCCGGGGTGGCCCTGAGCCACACGCCGGCCCGAGGGCGGTCCGCCGGCGAGGTGGTGCTCCATGATCTGTTCGTCCCGTGCAGGGCGCCGCTACTGTCGCAGCGATGGGCGATCCAAGGTCGACGCGCGACCTGTTGCTGGACGCCGCAGCGCGCCTCTTCGCCGAGCGCGGCATCGACAACGTCTCGATCGCCGAGATCGTCCGAGCCGCCGACCAGCGCAACGTCTCAGCCGTTCACTACCACTTCGGAAGCCGTGACGAGATCCTGCGCAGCGTCCTGGCCCGCCACGTGCCGGCGATCGCCGATCGCCGTCGCCAGCTCCTCGAGCAGGCGCGCTCGAGACCGGCGCGCGACGTCCGGTCCGCCGCCGAAGCCGTCGTCCGCCCTGTCACCGAGTTCGCCCAGCGTGGATGGAGGGAGCGGGCCTACCTGCAGATAGGCTCCGAGCTCACCGGCGCCATCGACCGCACCTCGCCCGAAATCCGCGAGCTCCTCATGCAGACCGCCGGGTATGCGGCATGGGATCTCTTCGGCGAACGGTGCCCCGAGGTCCCCGTGGATCTGTGGCGGGTGCGACGCGAGGTCTGCATCGTCTTCATCGGTCGGGCCGCCGCGGACCGGGCCCGGCGCCTCGACCGAGGGGGCGAGCACGACGTCTCGTCCGACGACCGCTTCGTCGACAACCTCATCGACATGGTGGTCGGGGCGATGACCGCTCCCCATCGTGACGGCTGACAAGCTGGGGGCCCATGAGCAGCGACTACGGAGTCCCGACGAGCGAGGAGCTGGACCGGTTGTACGAATCGCTCAAGAACTGGGGTCGCTGGGGCGACGACGACCAGCGCGGCACGCTCAACCACCTCACCGACGCCCGCCGGGCCGCGGCCGCGGCGCTGGTGCGGTCCGGAGCGTCGATCAGCCTGGCCCATGATCTCGGGACCGAGCCCTCGCCCGAGAACCCCCGACCCGCCCAACACCACATGCTGGCATCGGGCGATGCCCGGGATTCAAGTGGTATCCCCGGCTACGAGGCCGCCCGCGATCACCTCGCGCTCGACGTCCACGGGCTGTTCGCCACCCACGTCGATGCCCTGTCGCACATGTTCGTGCGCGGGGAGATGTTCGGCGGCCGTCCCGCCAGCGACGTACGCAGCGACGGGGCCCGGTCGAACACGGTGCTGTCGATGGCCGACGGCGTCGTGGGGCGCGGCGTCCTGCTCGATGTCCCTCGGGCGCTCGGGCGCGACTACCTCGACACCGGCGAGGTGATCACGGTGGACGACCTGGAGACGACCGAGAGAGCCCAGGGCATCGCCGCGCAGGCCGGTGACGTGCTCCTGGTGGCGTGGGGGCGTGAGGCCCGCCGTCGGGCCAAAGGGGGCTTCGACGGCTTCTCCGGGCTGCACGCCGAGTGCCTCTCGTGGTTGCAGGAGCGGGAGGTGGCGGTCCTCGGGAGTGACGGGATCTCCGACCCCATGCCGTTCGTGGGCACCCCGGACTGGCCCTTTCCCGTCCATCAGATCGGGATCACGGCCATGGGCCTGCACCTCATCGACAACATGGCGTTGGCGCCGCTCGGTGACCGCTGCGCCGGGGCAGGCCGATGGGAGTTCCTCTTCACCATGGGTCCGTTGCGGATCCCCGGGGGCACCGGATGCCCGGTGAACCCGGTGGCGGTCCTGTGACCCCGCACGAAGAGCTGCGGGCGCTGGGGCAGCGCTACGCCCGTGCCGCTGACGAGCGCGACGTCGCCGCCCTGGAAGAGCTCTTCCATCCCGACGCACAGATCGTCGGGTCCCGTGGCACCCAGTCGCGCCAGGAGTGGCTCGACACCATGGGAGCCCCGCGCTCCTTCCCCACGAGCATGCACATGATCGGCGATCCCCTCATCACCCTCGAGGGCCCGGACCGAGCCAGGGTCGACACCTACGCCGTCGTGTACCAGTTGAACGACCCGGGCTCGGGAAAGGGCGATCTGACGCTCGGCATCCGGTACGTCGACGACGTCGTGCTCGACGACGGTCGGTGGGTCATCCGCCGGCGCCACGCCCACACCATGTGGATGCGCTGACGGGTGGCGTGCGGTTCCTAGGCCGAGTGGCTGCGGATGAGCCGGCCCGGTGTCGCTCCCGTCGTCGCGCCCTCACGAATCGTCACCTCGCCGTTCACGAGCGTGGCCAAGAAACCGTGCGAGCGCTGCTCGAGACGGCGGCCGCCGGCGGGCAGGTCGTCGACGAGGCGCGGCACAGCGGGGCCCACCGTCGCCGGATCGAACACGTTGAGGTCGGCCGCCATGCCCTCGCGCAACAATCCTCGGTCGTTGAAGCCCCACGCCAGGGCAGGAGCGAGGGTGATCATCCGGACGGCTTCCTCCAGGGTGAACTCCTGGCGGTCACGCACCCAGTGTCCGAGAAGGTGCGTGTGGATCGACGAGTCGGCGATCTGGCTCAGGTGGGCTCCGGAGTCCGAGAAGGTCATCACGGCGCGCGGGTGACGCAGCGCCCGGAGGAGCACTTCTTCGTCCTGGGGGTACCGACTGGGCTGGATGAAGAGCTGATCGCCCCCCGACTCGACGCACAGGTCGATCATGGCCTGCGCCGGGTGCACGCCCCGAGACCGGGCCACGTCGGCCACGGAGGGATTCGGGGGTAGCCCCTGCTCGTAGACCTTGATGCCCTCGAAGTCCGGCGGTCGGGCCTGGGCGCCGACGCCCGTCCACCGCTCGTACTGGGCATTGACGGCGCCGTCGACCAGGGGCCGGCGCAGGTCCGGGTCGCCCAGGATCCGCACCTGCTCGTCGACGGGCAATCGGCGGAGATCGTGCCACGAGGGGAGGAGGTCGAAGGGGAGCTTGGTCTTCAACGACAGCAGCACCGAGATGCCCCGGCAATGCGTTTGCGCGATGACCCTGCCCCCGGCGGCAGCGGCCTCGTCCAGAAAGTCGAGCAGATACCCCGACGATCGGGTTGCCACCAGTCCGAAGGTGATAGGGACATGGCTCTCGGCGGCCAGGACCCGCATGCGGGCCAGGGCTTGTCTGCGTTCTTCGGGATCGGGGGCGGCCATGGCGCCGTCGGTGCCCTCGAAGATGCCGCTCCCCGCCGCGCCCATGACGTGCACGAGCTGGACGACCTCGTCCCATGACGCCAGGCGTGAGGCCACGGGTCGGTTGTCCGATGTCTCGTGATGCTGACTGCGCGACGTCGAGAACCCGATGGCGCCGGCCGCGAGCGCCTCGGCGAGTTGGCGCTTCATGACGACGAGGTCCTCCGGGGTGGACTCCTCCTCGAAGGCGCGCTCCCCCATCGCCCAGGTGCGCAGCGCCGAGTGCCCGATGTTGGCGGCGAAGTTGATGCCCTTCGGAAGACCGTCGACAGCGTCGAGGTACTGCGGGAACGTCTCGAAGCTCCAGTCGATCCCCGCCGCCAGGGCGGCGGGGTCCATGTCCTCGGCACGTTCGAGGTTCCGCACCACCAGGGCGCGCTGATCGGGCCGCACCGGGGCGAGGGTGAAACCGCAATTCCCCATGACCGCCGAGGTCACCCCGTGCCAACACGAGCTGGCCCCGGTGGCGTCCCAGAACACCTGGGCGTCCATGTGGGTGTGGCCGTCGATGAAACCCGGGGTGACGACGTGACCCTCGGCATCGATCTCCCGGGCGCCGCGCTGGGGGACCCGTCCGACGAAGGCGATCCGGCCGTCGACGATGCCCACGTCGGCCCGGAACGACCCGAGACCAGAACCGTCCACCACGGTCCCGTTGCGGATCACCGTGTCGTATGGCATCAGGCCCCTCGATGACGGCAGCGAGTAATGCGCATATATTAGGCCCCGATGGGTTCCTCCGCCGACATCCGCCGCGGGCTTGGCCACCCCGTGATCGACATCGACGGGCACATGGCCGAGCATCTCCCCACCTTGGCGCCCTACCTGGAGCGCGAGGGGCTCTCTGTCGACCATCCCTCGTTGCGACGGCTGCTCCCGGCCCACGGGGGGACCGACGTCACCTGGCACGATCAGACCCCCGAGGAGCGAGCCGCCACCCGGACGCCGCGGGGCCCGTGGTGGAGCTCGCCGGCCCGTCAGACGATCGACCTCGCCACCGCGCTGTTCCCGCCCTTGCTCTACGAGCGACTCGACGAGCTGGGCCTCGACTTCTCCGTGGTGTACCCGAGCCTTGGGCTCGCCTTCCTCCACACCGCGGACGATCGCTACCGCCGAGGCCTGTGCCGTGCCCTCAACCGGTGCAACGCCGAAACCTTCGCGCCCTTGTCCGATCGGCTCACCCCGGTGGCGGCCATCCCGATGCACACGCCCGAGGAGGCGGTGGCGGAGCTCGACTATGCGGTGACGACACTGGGCTTCAAGGCCGTGCTGTGCGCCGGCTATGTCCAGCGGCCCTTTGCCGCACTGGCGGGCAAGGACCCCGAGGTGTCGAACTACGCCTTCTGGCTCGATCAGTTCGGCATCGACTCCGCCTACGACTACGACCCGGTGTGGGCCAAGGCCCAAGAGCTCGGCGTTTCCGTCGCCTTCCACTCCGGCTTCATCGGGATGACCCCGTACCGCTCGATCTCGAGCTATGTGTTCAACCACCTGTCGATGCTGGCCGAGGGGCAACAGTCCCTGGCCAAGTCCCTCTTCCTGGGTGGGGTCACCCGGCGCTTCCCCGCTCTCAACTTCGCCTTCCTCGAGGGCGGCGTGGCCTGGGCCGCCGCGCTCTACAGCGACCTCGTGGGCCACTGGGAGAAGCGGAACCTCTCCGCTCTGCGCCAGAGCCTCGACCCTGCGCTCATCGATCGCGTCCTGCTGGCCGAGATGGCGGCGCGTTACGCCCCTGACGCTCCGACGATCGATCGCCGCCTCATGAGGCGGCCCGCCGAGCCCCCGGACATGCTCGACGAGTTCGCGGCCTGTGGGATCGGTGCGGTGAGCGACATCAAGGAGCTCTTCGTCGACCCCTTCTATTTCGGCTGCGAGGCCGACGATCCGCTCACCTCGATGGCGTTCAACACCAAGGTCAACCCCCTCGGCGCCGAGCTCAACGCCATGATGGGGTCCGACATCGCCCACTGGGACGTCCCCGACATGACCGAGGTGCTCCAAGAGGCCTGGGAGATGGTCGAGCACGAGTGGATCGACAGCGCCGCCTTCGAGAAGTTCACGTTCCGGAACCCGGTCAGGTTCTATGCCGGCACCAACCCCGCCTTCTTCAAGGGGACCGCGGTGGAGGCGGCCGTCGACCGGTTCCTGGCCGAGGCGTGAGTGCTTGACCTCCTGCTTGAGGGGGGCACCGTCGTCGACGGCACCGGCGCGGCTGCGCAGACCTCCGACGTCGGCGTGCGCGACGGGCGCATCGTCTTGCTCGACAGCACCGTCGAGCCCTCGCGCCGGACCATCGACGTGCGGGGAAAGGTCGTGTGCCCGGGCTTCGTCGACGTCCATACCCACTACGACGCCCAGCTCCTGTGGGACCCCACGGCCAGCCCCTCGGTCCTCCACGGCGTCACCACCGTGCTCGGCGGCAACTGTGGGTTCTCCATCGCCCCCCTCGGGCCCGACGACGCCCCCTACATCCAGCACATGATGGCGGTGGTCGAGGGCATCCCCATCGAAGCCCTGGAGAGCGTCGGTCCGTGGGACTGGAGGTCGTTCGACGACTACCTGTCCCGCCTGGACCACGGCATCGCCGTCAACGCCGGCTTCCTCGTCGGGCACTCCACGGTCCGGCGCGTCGTCATGGGAGACGCCGCCACCCGGGGCGCGGCGAGCCCAGAGCAGGTCACCGCCATGATCGCGTTGGTGGAGCAGTCCCTGGCGGGAGGAGCGCTCGGGTTCTCGTCCTCCCTCGGCGAAGGTCACCTCGACGGGGAGGGCCGTCCGGTTCCCTCCCGGTCGGCCGACCACGCCGAGCTCGTGGCTCTGGCCGGGGCGCTGCGCCTCCACGCCGGCACGACCCTGGAATTCATCCCGACGGTGGGCCCCATCCCCGACGAACGCATGGAGCTCATGGCCGACATGTCGCTGGCGGCGGACCGGCCGCTCAATTGGAACCTCCTGGGCAGCCTGGCGTCGGAGGAGATCTATGAGCAGCAGCTCGTGGCGTCAGACGTCGCCGCCGCCCGGGGCGCGCATGTCATCGCGCTGGCCCTGCCCGACATGATGCGGATGCGCGCCGACAACCTTCTGCCGGGCCTGGCCGGTTGGCGCCACGTGCTGGAGCTCGAGGAGAACGGCCGGCGAGCCGCCGCCGCCGACCCCGAGGCCCGGGCCATCTTGCGGGCCGGCGCCGAGAAGTTCGCCCGCAGGGCCGTCGGCGTGCTCGCCGATTTCGACCTCATGGAGGTGGCCGACGAAGGATCGGTGTGGATGGGTCGGTCCCTGGCAGAGATCGCCGAGGCTCGTGGCACCGACGTGGTGGACGTCCTCATCGACGTCGTCCTCGTGGAAGAGCTGACGCTCTACATGGTCCTGCCGTCGCTGGCTCCGTCCCTGGGCCGCTCCGAGGAAGGATGGCGGGTCCGCACCTCGGTGTGGAAGGACCCCCGGGTGATGCTGGGCGGCTCCGACGCCGGCGCGCACGTCGATCTGATGTGCCACGCCAACTACCCGACGGTGGTGCTCGGTGAGGTCGTCCGTGATCGGGGCCTGCTCTCGATGGAGGAAGCGGTGGCGATGATGACGGACCGACCCGCCCGCCACTACGGGTTGCGACACCGGGGCCGGGTCGCGCCGGGGTGGCACGCCGATCTCGTGGTCTTCGACCCCGGGCGCGTCGGGAGCCAGCCTGCGCAGAGCCTCCACGACCTCCCCGGCGGGGGCGAACGGCTCTCCGCCACCGCACGCGGCGTCGAGCACGTCTTCGTCGGAGGCCACGAGGTCGTCCGGGCCGGGCAGGTCACCGGGGCGAGACCCGGGACGGTCTTACGATCCGGTCGGGACACCGACACGGTGTCCCTGGCCGACCTCAGGCGGTAGCGGCCCCGTCGATGACGAGCGTGGTCCCGCTGACGGTGGCGGCGTCGTCCGAGGCCAGGTACGCGACCGCCGCGGCGACCTCGTCGGGGTCGATGAGACGCTTCATCGGAGACGACGCCCGGGACAACAGCGCCATGTCCGCACCCTCGGGGACCTTGAAATTGCGGAGGAAGGGGGTGTCGACGGACCCCGGGCACACGGCGTTGACCCGAACCCCGGCTGAGGCGAGCTCGATCGCCATCGACTTGGTCAACATGATCACGCCTCCCTTCGAAGCACAGTATGCGGCGTTGTAGGGCGTGGCCCGCAGACCGGCCACCGACCCCATGTTGACGATGACTCCTCTGGTGTCGAGCAGTGCGGGGAGCGCGTGCTGCGACAGCAGGAACGTCCCGGTGAGGTTGACGTCGATGACCTGGCGCCATTCCTCGAGAGTCAGGTCTCCGATCAGTCGGGAGATACCGACGCCGGCCACGTTGACGAGCACGTCGAGTCGCCCGTGGCGCTCGAGGACCACGGCCACCGCCCGGGCGCACGATGTGGGGTCCCTCACGTCGCAGACGACCTCGCCGGCGACCTCGGTCACGTCGGCGCGCACGACCGTCGCTCCCTCGTCCTCGAGCCGTGCCGCCACCGCCGCGCCGATACCGCTCGCCGCGCCCGAGACGAGCGCCACTCTCCCTTCGAACCGTGTCATCTCGTCGATGGTAGTGCCGGCATGCGCGCCCATTACTGTGACGCTCCATGGGATCTCTCGACGGAAAGGTCGCCGTCGTCACCGGTGCCGCGGCCGGGATAGGCAGAGCGTCGGCCCAGATCTTCGCCCGCGAGGGTGCCCGGGTGGTGGTGGCCGACGTGGACGAGGATGGCGGCCGCGAGACCGTCGCGCTGATCGAGGCGACCGGTGCGCAAGCCAGCTTCGTCCGGACCGACGTGAGCGTGAAAGACGACGTCACGGCGATGGTGCAGCATGCGCTCGACACCTACGGCGGGCTCGACTGCGCCCACAACAACGCCGGGATGGCGGCACCCATGGCCCCGCTGGCGGACTACCCCGACGACGGCTGGGACCGCACCCTGGCGGTGATGCTCACCGGCGTCTACTACTGCATGAAGGCCGAGATCCCCGCCATGCTGGCCCGGGGTGCGGGCGCCATCGTCAACACCGCGTCGGGGGTCGGCCTCGTCGGGTACCCGAACCAGGCGGCCTACACCGCCTCGAAACACGGCGTGGTCGGGCTGACCAAGGTCGCGGCCCTCGACTACGGCGCCCGGGGGGTGCGGGTCAATGCCGTCTGCCCCGGGACCGCTCGCACCCCCATGGTCGATCGGGCCCTTCGACACGACCCCTCGATCCACGAGCACCTGCAGGCGCTGCATCCCATCGGACGCATCGGGGAGGCCTCCGAAGTGGCTGAGGCCGCGGTGTGGCTGTGCACGCCGGCGGCGTCGTTCGTGCTCGGGGTGGCGCTCCCGGTCGACGGGGGCTATGTCGTCCCGTGAGAACGACGGAGACGACCGGGACGGTCACACGCCTCGCCGATCAGGGTCACCTGATCGGCGACGCCTGGGTATCGAGTGACGCGGCCGGCGTCTACGACCACCGCTACGCCGCCACCGGCGTCGTCCAGGCCCGTGTCGGGTTGGCCGGGGCCGACGACGTGGACGCGGCCGTCGGCGCGGCGCGTGCTGCCCAGCGGGAGTGGGCCGCCCTGCGCCCGGTGAAGCGGGCCGCGGTGCTGTTCGGTTTGGCCGAGCTCCTCGAACGCCACGGGTCCGAAGCCGCCGAGCTCGCCGCCCTCGACAACGGCACCCCCGTGCGTGTCATGAACCCGGGCTTCTACGCCGCAGCCTGGGTGCGGTACTACGCCGGCTGGTGCGACAAGCTCGACGGCGAGGTGATGTCGGCCGAGCCCGGGCTCACCTACGTTCGTCTCGAACCCTACGGCGTCGTGGCCGTGATACCCCCCTGGAACGGGTCCATGATGGGCATGGGCCAGAAGTGCGGGCCCGCTCTGGCGGCGGGGAACACCGTTGTCGCCAAGCCACCCGAGGTGGCTCCCTTCGGGATGCTCCGATTCGCCGAGCTCGCTCTCGAGGCCGGCCTGCCACCGGGTGTGCTCAACGTCGTCGTGGGCGGGGCCGCCACGGGCTCGGCCCTGGTCACGCATGGGGACGTCGACAAGATCAGCTTCACCGGAGGAGGGGCCACGGCCCGGGCGCTCATGACGTCGGCCGCCCGCAATCTCACACCCCTCGCCCTCGAGCTCGGCGGCAAGTCACCGAACATCGTCTTTCCCGACGCTGATCTCGACAACGCGGCCACGATGGCGGCGGTCGTCGGGACCGCACTTCTCTCGGGCCAGGGCTGCGCCCTGCCGACCCGGCTCTACGTCCACGACGACGTCTACGACGAAGTCGTGGACAAGTTGCTCGCCACGCTCCGGTCCCTGGTGGTCGGCGACCCCCTCGACCCGGCCACGTTCGTGGGCCCGGTCGTCACCGAGGAGGCGATGGACCGGGTCTTGGCCGTGGTCGACCGGGCCAGATCCGACGGTGCCACGCTGCTGGCCGGCGGGACGCGACTGGGAGACGATCTCGCCGACGGGTGGTTCGTGGCGCCCACCGTCTTCGGCGACGTCGACCACGACAGCGACCTCGCCCGCAACGAGGTGTTCGGTCCCGTCCAAGCCGTCCTGCGATTCAGCTCCGAGGACGACGTGCTGGCCCAGGCGAACGACAGCCCCTTCGGGCTCGGCGCCTACCTCCACACGCGCGACGCCGGTCGCATCCACCGCTTCGTGGCGGAGCTGCAGTGCGGAACGGTGATCGTCAACGGGAGGGGCGCGCTGTCACCGACGACCCCGTTCGGCGGCTACAAGCAGAGTGGATTCGGCCGCGAGGGCGGTCGGGCCGGGATCGAGGAGATGGTGCAGAGAAAGACCGTGATGGTGGCGCCCTAGGCGTCTCGAACCGGGGCGGCCCGCAGTCCCCCCGACCCATCCCCGGGACACCAGTGGGTCCCAGGGCCCAGGCCCTCGGATCGGCCGGGAAATCACCGCCGATCCCACCGTCGCCGGATCGGTCCCGATCGAGGCCGGATCGAGGCAACATCAGGGCCCTGACCTGCCCGGATATACCGCGGGTCAAGGACGGGGTCTGCCCTGTCGAAGACATTGCTGAGCCAATGGAAGCCATACGCCCCAGTCAACGCGGCGACGACACCCGGTCAGCCGAAAATGACTCGAGATCCACGGTGGAACTCGAGGAGCCAAAGCGCGACTCGAGAGCCCCGAGTCGCCGACACCCCGGGGTCCGGCTCCTGCTCACCTTGGTGGTCCTCTTGCCCATGCTCGCCACCGGAATCCTCATCCTGTCTTCGGCCAACTCGGCATGGAGGTCCCGCCAGAACGCCGAGATCGTGGCCAAAGACGCCACCGCCTTGCAGGTCGTCGCCTCGGCCCGGGCCCAGATGAACTCACTGGAGGTCCCGCTTTCGGCCGTGTCCTACGCCGCCCAGATCGGCATCAGCGAGCCCGTGCTCGACACGCTGCTGCACCCGGCCATCCCCTTCAGCACGCAGCTGGCCCAGGGAACCGCCACGATCGCCGGCTTCCCGACGTTCTCCTCGACACCGACCCTCAGAGCAGACGTCGCACAGTTGAAGGCGATGATCCCGAAGGTCGCCTCCCGGTCCGTCTCTTTCGACGACGTCCACGCCTTCCTCACCAAGATGGCCGTTGACATCGACACCATCTGGTACAAGGACTACAACCGGCTCCAGTCCGACACCGCCTCGTGGCGACCACCGGGGTCGTTCGAGGTTCACACCTCGGCACTGCGCCAGACCTACCAGGCCTTCCTGGCCGGTGGTCACGAGATCGAAGGTGCCATCTTCGTCCTCGAAGGCATCGGGCCCGCCGACTCCAAGCAGGAGTTGATCCAGGGTGCGGGTGAGTACCAGACCGCCACCAGCGAGTTCGCCGGCGAGTTGAGCCCCAAGGCGGAGCAGGCCTGGCGCCACCTGCAGACCGATCCTTCGGATCGACAGTTCTCGGCCACCATCCAGCAGGGGCTCACCGTGGCCCTCACCGGTTCGAAGCCACCCTTCGTCGACAACCCCACCTTCGCCGGCACCTCCATGACGCCGGGGATCCACTACCTCGTCGACGTCAACAAGCTCGTGACGGCGGCATCGCAGGATCTCCACGACACGGCCCTGGCCCAGGCGTCGGCCGCCACGGGTCGCCTCGTGAGCGAGCTCCTCTTCCTGGCCCTGTTGGCCCTGGTCGGCTTCGGCGGTGTGGTCGTCGGTGGTCGCGTGCTGACCCGACCGCTCAAGAAGCTGGCCGCCGCGGCCCTTCAGGTCCACAGCGGCGAGTTCGACCTCGAGCGGCTGCCCGACTCCGGACCCCGCGAGGTCGTCACCACCACCGAGGCGTTCAACGACATGGCCCTGACCCTGAAGGCGGTCGAGGCCAAGGCGGTGGCGCTGGCGGCAGAGGACCTCTCGGATCCCGAGCTGCTCATCCCCCTGCCCGGTCGGACGGGACATGCCCTCCAGGCATCGGTCGACACCCTCGCCGTCAGGATCCGCGAGCGTGAGGTCCAGCGCCAGCTCCTCCACGAGGCCGCCACCCACGACTCGCTCACCGGCCTCTTGAACCGTGCCGCGGTGTTCGAATTCCTGACCCACGACGTGAGTCGACGCCGGGAGGCGGGCGAGACGGTGGCCGTCCTGTTCATCGACCTCGACGGCCTCAAACCACTGAACGACACCTACGGCCACGAAGTGGGCGACACCGCCATCCTGGCCACGGGCATGGCCCTCATGCAGGCCACCGACGACTGCGACGTCGTCGGCCGTCTCGGGGGCGACGAGTTCCTGGTCGTGCTGTGCCACGCCCACAGCTGCAGCGGCGACACGGTCGTGGAGAAGATCCGCGACAGTGTCTCGCAGTGCCGGATCCCGGTGCAGGACGTGCTGGTGCCGCTGGAGGCGAGCGTGGGTGTGGCTCTCACCCAATGCGACACCGACACCGACCCCATGCTGCTCGTGCGGCAGGCCGACGAGGCCATGTACGAGGCGAAGAAGACGGCCCGGGCCATCCGGGACCGGTTCACCTCCGCCAACAGCTGACCACCCCCGCACCACCGGGGTCCGACCGCCCCCTCGAGCATCTCGACGAGGGCTGCCTCAGGTGTGCCAGCAGGCCGTGGTGACCTCGTCCCGGGCGGTGCGCACCTCGACGCCCTCGAAATCCGCCAGTGTGCTGATCCGGAACTGGTCGTCACGGGCGGTGGCCCGCTGCATCTCGCGTTGGCGGGCCGAGTAGTACCGCTCCCGGTCGTACCCCTCGCCCTCGGGCGCGTAGCTCGCCACCAGGACCCGCCGCGGCGCGGCGCTCTTGTTGGCCTCGGAGTAATGGGGCATGAGCCCGTCGATACACACGGCGTCACCCGGGGCGAGCTCCGCCGGCGACCACGGCAACGACGACACGATGTCGGCGGCGACGACGCCGCGGCCGTCGGTGGGCAGGAGCCGGTCCACGTCGGAGGCGAACCACAGACACCCTGACGTGGTGCTGCACTCGTCGATGGCAACCAGGACCGACATCACCCGCGACGCACCGGGGTAGGCGGCCAGGTCCTGATGGGGGCTGAATCCGGCCCCGCCGGGCTGCTTGTAGTTGATCTTGTCCTTGAAACCCACCACGTCGACACCGAGCGCCGTGGCCGCCACCCTCGCCAACGCGCCGCGGGCCAGGCCCTCGAAACCGCGGTGGCAGGCCGACACGTTCTCGGTCCGGCAGATGGCATCACCCGTCGCCGTGCGCTCGGCGTACTGGCCCCAACGGTGGCTCCCCGCCGGCCAGGCCTCGACGGCGGCGGCCCAGGCTCCCAGCGCCTCGAGCTCGTCCCCGCCCACCACCGACCGCCGGATCGGTGAGGCCGCCGTCACCGCGGCGTCGGAGCGCGCCGGGTCCCGGCCACCTCCCCCAGCACCGGGACCCAGTGGGCCAGGGGGGGGACGGCACGGCCGGGGACCTTGGCGGCGTCGTCGGCACGGCGGAGCTCGAGCGCGTCACGGGCGTAGGCGGACGAGAGGAAGGACTCGACCTCGTCAGGGGCGAGCGCTCCGCCTTGGACGCCGAGGGTCCGGGTGCTCTCGGTGGAGAGCCGGGACCGGTACGACGAGTCGGTGGTGACGAGGTAGCGCTTGGCGGGAACGTGCGCCTCGACCAACCCGGCCACGCGGGCGCCGAGCAGGGAGCGGACCTGCTCGGCCCCGACCACGCCGTGGCTCTCGTCGGGCCCGAAGCGATGCCCGATGTCGTGCACCAGCCCCGCCACCTGGAGCTCGGGGTCGTCGGGACGCACCTGGGCCAGTTCGAACGCGCACTGCAGACCGTGGTCGAGCTCGCTCAGCCCCTCGGTCTCCTCCGACGGTGCCGAGCCCATCGAGGAGAGAAGGTCGAGCAGCTCGGGGAGGGTCATGTGACGATGTCGGGGACCCGGCCGACCCCGCCGTCGGACAGCAGCATGTCACTGAGCGTACGATCCGCGTGGCGCGACCGCCACGTGAGCATGGATTGGGCGTAGCGCAGGACGACCTCGGGGTCGGTGATCTCGGTTCTCCAGGTCGGGTCGGCGTCGAGGTCGAAACAGCGCCACGCACCGTCGCCGTATTGGACATAGGCGGCGGAGTCGTCGCGCAGGACCGCCAGGTGCTTGGACTCGAGGCGGCGGTCCCACGGCCAGGGGTGGGGACCGCTGTAGATGTACTCCCAGCGCCAGTCGTACTCCCAGTGCGCCCCGTCGCGCCACCACGGCGGCCGTTCTCCGGCCAGGAACGGGGTGAGCGGCATGCCGTCACACTGGGCCGGCACGTCGATGTCGATCGCTTCGCAGATCGTCGGGAACACGTCGACGTTCTCGGTGAACTCGGTGACCACCGTCCCCGCCGTCTCGGGATGACGGGGGTCGCGCACGATGCCCAGGACGTGGTAGCTCGACTCGAAAGGGCCGCCCTTGTCGAGCGTCCCCTGATCGCCGAGCTGCTCGCCGTGGTCGGCGGTGACGACGACGAGGGTGTCGTCCCACATGCCGAGGGTCCGCAGGGCGTCGAGGACCCGTCCGAACTGCTCGTCGACGTCGGAGATCATGCCCAGGTACTGCGCCTGCAATTTCCGGAGCTCACCTTCGTCGGTGGGCGCGGCGAAGGCGGCCAGTCGACCGCAGAAGGGCATGTCGCGCGCAGGGCGGGCCAGCGCCGGCGCCATGGCGTCGGGGTCATAGGCGGTGGACCAGTGTCCCGCCGCCGCGTAGGGCGGGTGCGGGCGCAGGTAGCTGGCGTGCGCGAACCAGGGCCCGTCCTGGCGTTGCAGCCAGGCGATGACGGCGTCGCTCAGGAAGGCGGACACACCGTGCTCGGCCGGCCGGTCGGGTTCGGTGGCCAGGGTGGGGTCGCCCCCGGCCGGGATGTCGTAGCCCAGCTCCTCGAGCCATCGACGCCAGGCGTCCACCTCGTCGGGCAGGTCGAGCCCCACCTCGAACCCGGGGGGGTGGCCCTGGTAGGTCGACATCCGACGGTCGCCGGGCCCCGTCACCGTTCTCGGGTCGATGCCCTGGTCGGTGTAGCCGAACACGACGGGGGCGTAGCCCGCCCGCCGCGCCGCCCGGGCCACGTTGTCGAAGCGGAAGTCGAGGGGAGTCCCGTTGCCGACCACGCGGTTGTTGAGCTGATACGTCCCGGTGTACAGACAGGCCCGGCCCGGGGCGCACGGGGCGGCCTGGCTGTAGTGCCGGGCCAGGCGGACGCCTTCGCCCGCCAAGGCGTCGAGGGTGGGCGTCTGCACCACCGGGTGCCCGGCGGCGGAGAGGCAGTCGCCACGGAACTGGTCCAGGGTGACGAGAAGAACGTTCATCGGTGTGGTCCCCTCGGGGCTCAGGCGCTGACGGGGACCTCGAGGACCGGCGTCGTCGGAGCTCTCACGGCGGAACCGTTGGCCGCCTCACGCTCGGCCCGATGGGCGTTGGCCCATCCCGGGCCGCGCACGATGTAGGACAGACGCTCGCGCCACGAGGTCGAGGACGCCACGTCTCGCAGCATCTGGGCGTACTCGTGCGTAGCGATGCGGCCGGGTTGGAACGTGTCGATGTTCTTGGTCAGCCCGTAGACGACCCGCTCACCTTCGGGCTCGAAGGTCCCGAAGAGCCGGTCCCACAGGATCAGGATGCTGCCGTGGTTGCGGTCGAGGTACTGGCGGTTCGAACCGTGGTGCACGCGATGGTGCGAGGGGGTGTTGAGGACCTCTTCGGCCGGGCCCAGGGCCCCGATGGTCTCGGTGTGGATCCAGTACTGGTAGAGGAGGTTCACGCCCCGTGCCGTCTCGACCAACCCCGGCCTGATGCCGAAGAGGCACAGCGACCCGAAGGGCACGAAGGTCCCGAAGGCCTCGGCCACGGGCTGGCGCAGGGCTGTCGACAGGTTGTAATGCTGGCTCGAGTGGTGCACGACGTGGATCGCCCACATGTAGCGGCTGGTGTGCATGAAGCGGTGGTCCCAGTAGTAGAGGAAGTCCCACGCCGCGATGGCCGCCGCCACCGCCACCGCCCCGGTGCCGAGGTCGGGCAGGAACCGTCGCCGCCACAGCCGCTCGGGAGTGGTCCGAGACGCCCACGTCGTGGTGATGGCCACGCCCCCCGCCACCACGGCGATCACCCCGCCGACCGACGACACGCGCCGTGCCACCCGGGCGGCCACCGATGGCTCGTCGCCTGTCTCGGCGTGCCCGGTGTGCGCCGCCGAACCGTTCCCCGCGGCCGGCTCGGGCTCGCCACCGGCGGCCTCGATCCTTCTCGCCACGACGTCGGCGACGGTGGTGGCGGCTGCCGCCCCCAGGGCCCCGGCGACCACGGCCTTTCCGTACCGGCCCCGGCCGGGCGTGAACGGCGCCAGGAGCTTGGGCCCCACGAGGGGCGCCACCAGGCTCCCCACGCCCATGGCCAGGCTGGCCAAGGTGTCGCGCTTCTCGTAGTCCCCCGCCGTGGGCCCGTTCCGCGCGGCACGCCGTCGCAGCCACCAGTACTCCCCCGCCATGGTGGCGAAATAGAAGGGAACGGCGATGATCGTGAGGTCCTTGGCATCCCCCGCCCCCGGAGCGGTGCGGGGGGGACCACTCCCACGGTCACGGCGACGACGCATGGGACCATTGTGCGTGCGCCGGGCTGCCCCCGTCGACCCGTGCCCGGATGGGCTCCTGTTCGGGCGGCTCAGCTCGCGCTCAGGGAACCGACCTCACCCCGGACCGGGCCGGCCAGGCCGTAGAGCAGGAACGTGCACAACTCGTCGGCCACCTCGTCGAGCGGCGCGGGCCTCGGATCGCCGGCCCGCACCGACATGGCGCCGTAGAGCTGCTGACCGACGAAGGTCGTGGCCTTGTCGGGGTCGAGCAACCGGAAGTCGCCGGAGTGGGTGCCCTGTTCGATCACGTCGTGGATGAGGCCGGCGATGTCGAGCCCGATGAGGGCCAGCTCGGCACCCACGGTCGAGGCCACCTGGCTGGGCAGGCCCTGGGTGGCCAGGGTCAGACGGAAGAAGGCGGGGTTGTCGTCGATGCGCTCGAGCATGGCGAGCACGAGCGTGCGGAGACGGTCGGCCGGGGCACCGTCGCGCTCCCACGACGCCACCACGGAATCGAGCACGAGGGTGTGCATCCTCTGGAGACAGGCCCGCAGCAGCTCGTCCCGATTGGCGAAGTACACGTACAGCGTCGACCGGGCCACACCGGCTTCGGTGGCGATCTCGTCCATGGGGACCTCGGTGGTGCCGCGCTCTCCGAACAACCGGCGCGCCACGTCGATGATCTGGTCGCGGCGGAAATCCCGGATGAGGGCTTTGAGCTCTGCCGGTGAGGAGCGGGGCACTCAGCGGGCCCCGATCGGTTGCGTGGGTGAGAAGGCCACGGGCAGATGCTTCACGCCGTTGATGAAGTTCGACTGCAGGCGCTCGACCTCGCCGTTCACATGGATGTCGGGAACACGGTCGAGGAGGTGCTCGAACATGACGATGATCTCCATGCGGGCCAGATTGGCCCCGAGGCAGAAGTGCGGCCCACCCCCGCCGAATGCCATATGGGGATTGGGTTTCCGGGCCACATCGAACCGGTCCGGGTCCTCGAACACCGTCTCGTCCCGGTTGGCCGACACATGGAAGAAGACGACCTTCTCTCCTTCTTTGATGAGCTGCCCGCCGATCTCGACGTCCTCGGTCGTCTGGCGACGGAAGTTCATCACCGGCGTGACGAAGCGCAGCATCTCCTCCACCGCCGACGGCAGCAGCGACCGGTCGTTGCGGAGCCGCTCCCACTGGTCCGGGAATTGCGAGAACGCCACCATGGCCCCCGACATCAGGTTGCGGGTGGTCTCGTTGCCCGCCACCGCCAGCAGCAGGAAGAACATGTCGAGCTCGAGCTCCGACAGGCGCTCCCCGTCCAGCTCCACCTGGGTCAGGACGCTCATGAGGTCCCCGGCGGGATGGACGCGCTTGTGCTCGTAGAGCTCGTTGGCGTACCCGAAGAGCTCGGTGGCCGCCAAGGCCGCATTCTCCTCGGCGACCCCCTGAGCTCCCTGGTACTCGGCGTCATCGCGCCCGATCATCCGGTTCGACCAGTCGAACATCTTGGCGCGGTCCTCGGGCGGGACCCCCAGGACCTCGGCCAGCACGACGAGGGGGAGCTCGGCGGCGACGTCGATGACGAAGTCGGCCGATCCCGACTCGCAGATCCGGTCGATGATGTCGTCGGCAACGGCGTGGATGTTCTGTTGGAGCTCGCCGATCATCCGGGGCGTGAAGCCCTTGTTCACGAGGCGGCGGTAGCGGGTGTGCAGCGGGGGGTCCATGGTCACCATCAACAGCCGTTGCTGCTCGAGCTGCTCCTCGGGCGTGTCCCACAAGAAGGTGCCCTTGCGGTACGACGAGAACCGCTGGGCGTCCCGGTTCACGGTGACGCAGTCCTCGTGGCGGGTGACGGCCCAGAAGCCGGGCCCGTCGGTCTCCTCGTGCCAGTACGCCGGAGCGGTGCGTCGCAGGTGGGCGAACCACTCGTAGGGAACGCCGGAGACGAAGTTGCGGGAATCGGTGAGGTCGATCGAGGTCGGGTTCATCCGGACGGCACCTCCAACTAATCAGACACAGTGTCCGATTCGTTGGATGATACGTCCGCGGCCCCGGGCCGTCAACGCCCTGGGTGGCTAGGCTTGCGCCCAAAGCGCCTCGGGCAGACCATCCGAGCACCTACCGCCGGCCTGGGCTGGACAACACATGGGCTTAGCTGGACGACAACGACAGGCCCGGCGACGGTGAGGCCCCCATGGCCACGGCGAACGGTCTTCGGACCACCCGACGGTGTCCCGTCCCGCCGCGGTGCATGGCCCGGATCACCAATGACTGAGTCGTCGTGATGAACCACGTCGTGGCCGCCGTGGCCCTGCTCGCGGTGGTGAGTGCCGGCGGGACGGTGTGGCTGCTGGTCCGCGACGAGCGGGGTCGGAGCCGGGCGTCCAGTGCGCGCGCTCTGCGTCGACTCACCGCGGTGAGTGCTCTCGTCGTGCTCGTCACCGTCGCCTTCCTGCGCCCGTGGTACTGGGACCTGGCCATCGCCGCCGGCGTGGCAGTCGCCTTCGGGGTCGTCTACGTCATGTTGGGGACGCTCCAGCACCGGAGCTCCCCCGCCAGTTGGGGGGCGATCGCGGTGGCCATGGGGTCGGTGGTGCTCGGAGCCGGGCTCGTGACGCTCGGCGGCACCGCCGCGGTCATCGACGGGGCCGCACTCGTGGGCGGGAAGCCGGTCCCGGTCGCCCACGACGGCCAGGTGCTCGGCCACCCCGTGCTCTACCAGGTGTTCTGGGGACCGGTGTGGGATCACGGCGGCGCCACCCCGGCGCTGGCCCAGGCCGCCGCCTTCGAACGGGGGCTGCCCACCTCGCAGTGGGCGTCGGTCGTCGTCAAGGCCGGGTTCGGCGTGGGATCGCTCAGCTCGGGGGGATGCTGGATCGACCCCGACACGCCCACGACGTCGGCCCCGGCAGCCAGCACCTCGACGGGACCGTTCCCCGCCGAGCTCCGTCGGGTCTTTTCCGGGCGGGTGCGGGTGGAACCGTGTCCGGGCTTCACCGCCACCGAGGTCCCGAAGACGTTGCCGCCCGATGCGGTGGTGGCGCTGTGGCTCGATCCCGGGGTGGCCTACGAGCTCGGCGGGGTGTCGGTGCACAGCTCGGTGCCGTGGCCGGGCCGGCCCGACGGCCTCGCCACGGCGGCCTTCACCGGTGGCTTCGCCTTTTGGGGCGGGCCGTCGTGCGCTCGCAGCGCGGCGTGCCGGTCGGTCCCCGGCTTCGCGTCGCCGACCTATGCGCTGTCACACGAGTTCGTCGAGGCGACGACCAACCCCTTCGGCCACGGATGGTACGCGGACGTCCCCCTCCGGTACGCGGCGCGTTATGTCTTGTCCCACGGGCCGTCCTCGCTGCTCAGTACCGCCCCCGCCTTCGAAGGTGAGGTGGCCGACCTGTGCGAGCCCGGGCAACCCGACGCGCCGGCTCACGAGCCCGTCGCCACCCTGGGCCCGTCCCACGTACCGGTGGCCGACTTCTATCGGCCCGGGACCGGGTGTGTCTCATGATCTAGCGGCGCCCGGCTCCATGACCCCGCCCCGGTGACGGATGAGAATGGACCGATGACGAGGGTCCACCGGGTGGTCACCCACGCCCGGGAGTCGGTGGCGGTGCAGTGGCGTCCGGTGGTGATGCCGGCGCTGGTGCTGTGGCTCTTGGCGGCCACCGTGTCGACGCTGCTGCTGCACCCCGGCGATGTCCTCGAGTACGAGCGCTACGCCCACGCCGCGCTCCACACCCCACTGCTGCATCGGTTGCCACTCGAGTACCCGGCGCCGGCGCTGGTCCTTTTCCTCTTGCCTCTGTTGCTCCCGTTCTCGTACCCGTGGGCGTTCGCCGTGCTGGTGGGCATCGCGCTCATGGTGCTGGTGACGAGCTACGAAGGCAGCGGCCTGGACGGCTGGGACATGCGCAGCGCGGGGCGGGCGATCATCTATCTGTCGCTGGGGTCGGTCATGGTCCTCGCCGGCCGGTACGACATCTTCGCCACGTTGACCGCCTTTCTGTCCCTGCGAGCGGCCAAGCAGGGCCGGTGGTCGGCGGCGTGGACATGGAGCGGGATCGGGTTCGCCCTCAAGCTCTTCCCCGGCGCGTTCTGGCCGGTGTTCCTGATCGCCGAATGGCGCCGCGAGGGCCGGGTCCCGGTGCGGAGGTTGTGGTGGATGGCGGGCGCGGCCTTGTTGGTGGCGGGCGTGCCGGCCCTGCTCAATCACGGCGCGGCGGTCAACGCCCTCCATTACTACCTGCGCCGGCCCACCGAGGACGGCAGCCTGCCCGCCGGCTTGTCCGTGCTCCTCGACTGGCACGGCGCCACCTGGATCGCGGCCTTCCACAGTGTCAACGTCGTGAGCCCCGTCAGCGCGGGCCTGTCCCTCGGCTTCGAGCTGGCCGCGATCGGGGCCTGTCTGTGGGTGTGGTGGCAGCAGGCCCAGGACCGCCTGGCCATCGAAGCGGCCTGCCTGGCGACGCTCACCTTCGTGATGCTCGGGTCGAAGGTCCTCTCCGCGCAGTACCTCGTGTGGCTGATGCCGCTGTGGGCGCTCTACCGTCTCCGCGTCACCTGGCTGCTGGCGGCGGCCGCCAACCTCATCGTCTTCCCCTACGTGATCGCGTTCCCCGACGTGGCGTCGACCCGGGGCTCGGGGTACGTGCCCGACCACGCCTTCGGAGGGCCGGGTCGGCGCTGGTGGCCGCCATGTGGTACGTGAGGCCGAAGGGCGCCACGATGCCCTTGGCGTTGTAGTCGAGCGACACCGACGTGGAGGTCGGGGTGGCGCAGCCGCCGATGCAGGTGACGGTGATGTTGACCTCACCGTTGACATTCGGGGTCTGGGTCAGCTTGTCGGCCATCCCGTTTGAGGCGCACAACGGAGCCATGTTCACATGGACGAGTGGCGCCGCATCGGCCACGGCGACTTCGATCGGCGTGGGCTTGCCTGACTCGCACCACAGACTGTTGGGCCACGGTTGCTCGGTGGCGGGATCGATCTTCGTGAGGAGGTTGGTCTCGATCGACGCCATCCGCCCCCCCGCCGTGGCGCCGTCGTGGAGCCCCGCGTTCTGAAAGGCCAGATAGCAACCCCCGATGAGCCCGAAGATGAGCAGGAAGACCAGGGGCGCGACCAGGGCGAACTCGACGAGCGTGGCGCCCGTGTCGTCGCGACGATGAGCCCGGAGGCGCCGACGGAGAGACGTCATCCGATGAGGGAGAGCTCGCTACCGCCGGGCAGCTTGTAGGGCTGGCCCACGATCGTGATGCCCGTGGTCCCGTCGGTGTTGAAGTCGTCGACGATGGCGGTGCCGTTGATCGTGACCGAGCCGTTGGACGGGGCCGGTCCGTCAGAAGAGGTCCATCCCGCCCCGAAGCCGGTCTGCAAGGTGCCACCGGCGTAGAAGGGGATGCCACCGCTGACCCCGTCCCAGTAGTCCGTCGGGGAGCTGTCCCCGTAGCCCGCCAACGAGGCGTTGTAGACCACACCGGTGATGGTGATGGCCGCCGCATCACCGCTCTGGGCGTCGAACCCGTAGTTGGCTTGCGAGTTGGGGTCTTGCGGATTGGAGTCCTGGTACAAGACGACGCCCGGTGAGCCGTCGGTGCCGGCGTAGGGCCCGGTGGTCGGTCCGGTCAGGTTCACGGTGGCGCCCGAGGCCCCGCCGATCATGAGGGAGAAGTTGTCGCCCGTCCCGACCAGGTTGGGATCGGGAACATAGGTCGTGTCCCCGTACGCCACCGCCCCGTAGAGCGAGGAGTTGGTCCCGGCGCACGCCGTCGAGGAGATCTCGCTCTCGGGGCTTCCACCCCCGCTCGCCGCGCTGGTCATGGTGCCCGAGGGCAGACACGGAGCCCCGTTCCCGCCCCCGGTGGCGGCGAACTTCCCGCCGCTCACCGTGCCCGGGACGTTGCCGGCCAGCGGATAGGGCGACTTGGTCGAGATCACGATGTTATTGCCCGTCACAGTGTGGCCGGAGGTCGGATTGATCCACAAGCCGTCGTCGAAGCGGTAGATACCGGGATAGGCGGCCTCGCCCGCGCCGTATCCCGAGCAGTCTTCGAACTTGAAATCGGTCGCACCGGTGAGCTCGACCGGGGTCGTGTACTCACCGGGGAGCAGTTCGGTCACACCGCCGACCACCTGCGTGGGCGGGTTCACCACCGGGGCCCGGCCCGGGCAGGCAATGTTCGTCGAGGAGGCGAGGGGGCTGGCGGGTGCGTCGGACGCCTGCAGGGGATCGTCGATCTGCCCGTAGTCGACGTTGTCGATGCTGTTGTAGTCGACGGTCACCGTGCCCACCGAGCAGGCCGGCCGTTCGTTGGGCAATACACCACCCGGGGCGGACGGCCCCGAGGTCGCACTGCCCGTCAGAAGACCCGCATCGATGAAGCAGTGGTCGAGGGGCCACAGCGGCTCGTTGTTGTAGGTGCCGTTGTAGGTGTCGATGGTGCCGTAGACGTACAGGTTGCTGTCGGTCTTGGCGTCGATGGCGTCGTCCCACTCGTCGCCGTAGGCAGACTGGGTCCACGGTTGGAGGCTCACGTCGGTATTGGAGAAGATGTTCCCCTCCACCAGGAACGTGCCGGTGCCTCCGCCCAGGATCTCATGGGGCCCCACCTTGTTGAGGGCCACGATCCCGATGGGCGAACCCTTCTGGGTGGTGCCGACCGATGCCGAGGCGAAGCCCTTGAACTGGTGGATGCCGAAGATGCCTGCGAAGAACGGCGTCCACGCCGGCCTGGCGGTCACCGCCACGCCGCACGCGCCGGGGGGCGGGTTGGCGGCATCGTTGCTCGGCGAGAACGTCCCGATCGAATTCCCGGCCGAGTTGAGGAACTCCGCCTTCCAATTGGTCCCGATACCCGAACCGTTGGCCGAGACGAGCTGTTGGATGACAGCGGTGATCTGCTGGGTGGTCGGGACACCCGTCCCGTCACAGTACGAAGAGTTCTCGAGCTGCTGCGCGGCGGCAAAGGCCGCGAAGTCGCTGGCGTTCTGCGCTCGGCGATTCTGGACGAAGCCGTAGCTCCCGTCGATGGCGATCGAGATCATGCCGAGCAGGATCACGATGGTGATGGCGAAGATGACCAGGACGACGCCGCTCTCGCTCTCTTCTGAAGCACCGACGAGCCGTCTCATGAGTAGCTCCCAGTCGCGTGGGTGGTCACGGGGAAACTCCCCACGAAGGGGACGAAGCTGGCCGAGCTCTGGGAGATGGTGATGGTGACGAGGTTGATGGTCACTCCGCTCACGTTGATCTTGGTCTGCTCCGAGATGCTCACGTAGTCGTTGGCGCCCGAGTTGTCACTTTGATACACGTTGGTCACGCCTTCCTCGGCGTTGACCGCTGCGGTGGCGTCGGTGAGGGCCTGGGGCTCGCTCAGCGCCACATGTGTGGACGTGGTCGACAGGTCGCCGGCGGCCACGATGGCCCCGGCGCGCGCCGCGCTCGTCAGCCGGATGGATTCCTGCATGGCGTTCCAGCCGTTGAAGGCGATGCCCAGCAGGAGCATGACCACGGGCACGACGAGGGCGAGCTCGACGAGGGCCGTCCCGGTCTCGTCACGACGGCGGCGCCCGGCCCTGCCGGGCACGCGGTGGGGACTTTTCGAGCGAACGCCGGCACCCTCATCGTCACGGAGTGTCTGCATTCGGCCCTCTGTCCGTCGAGCTCGAGGAGCTGTGCGTCGAGCTCGAGGAGCTGTGCGTCGAGCTCTTGACGGTCGTGGTCGTGGTGGTCGGCGCGACGGTCGCCGTGACGGCGCCCGCCGAGCCGGCCGGGATGAGGTTCGAGCTGTTGATGGTGGTGGGTGCGGTCGGCGTGTTGCCGGCGGCTTCGAGGGCGAGATAGATGCCCCCGGTCACCCCGCCCCCGTCGCTGTCGGCCAGGGCGATGCGAGCGGCCGCGGTCGGCGTGACGGCGAAGGTGATGAGATTGCTGGGCGTGGCGGTGGTGCTCTGGGT
>JBEKIJ010000011.1:0-215042 GCA_050011815.1 Acidimicrobiales bacterium
CACGGACGGAAGGTCTCCGCTATTGATAAGGCGATAGACAAAGGTTCGCCCAACACCCAGCAGTTCAGCTGCTCGCTCAACAGTGACCAGAAGCGAGTCCTCTAGACTCGCCTGTCGTCTCTCCATCGCCTGTTCTCACTTTCGCTCTCGCTCTTCGACTGACCTAGACACGTATGAATAGGCCGGGACCAAGGCGGAGCCGGCGGTAGGAGTAGACCACCAGTGTAGACGACGAATCGGCGACACGTGCTCGTCCCCAGGTTTCCGCTAACGGAGGGTCAAACGCGGCAGTCGATGGCACACCCGACCTTCGAGTCGGTCGGCCTGCTGAGCTTAGGGACGAGTTTCAGCGTTTCCGTCAGCAACGGAGCCAGGCGACGACGAATCTCCAGGGTGAATCGTGAACCCAAGTCTCCTGGTTGGGCGCATGTACGGCCTGCTATGAACCACCTGGGATCGAAGGTGAACTCACGACACGCAAGGGGTCAGAGGTTCGAGTCCTCTACGGCCCACTCGATTCTGCCCTCTACCTACCCCCTGGACGGGGTGTCGGAACTGCGTTGGTTACCGTGCTGGGCCACATGGAGCCACCCGTCCTGTGCCAGCATTCGAATGACTTCCCGGATCTTCGTCATGACGCCGCGGTATCTGGGGGTCAATGCCCTACCTTGAAGAATCGTGCTCCATCGCAGCGCGTTGCGCCGGGTCAGCCGTAGGTGCTGACCACCCCGGACGTGGTGATGCGGCCGATCGAGGCGCTCTCACCTGGCGACAACAAGTTCCCTTCGGCAAAGGAGAACAAGCCGTTCCCGCCGTTGGTGAACCACAGAGCGCCGTCAGGGCCCGAGGTGATGGCGCCGGGGCTGGTGATGCTGGGATCCGTGTAGCTGGTGACGACGCCCGACGTGGTGATGCGGCCGATCGAGGCGCTTCCTCCGAAGGAGTACGAACCTCCGTTGATGGTGATGGGGGGAATCCCGCCGTTGGTGAACCACAGAGCGCCGTCTGGACCGGTGGTGATGCCGCCGGGGGTGGAGATGCTCGGGTCGCTGTAGCTGGTGGCAACACCGGCGGTCGTGATCCGACCGATGGTGTTGTCGCCGTCGTTGGTGTACCACAGAGCGCCGTCAGGGCCGGTGGTGATGGCGTTGGGGCCGTTGATGCTCAGCGACGTATAGATCGTCACCGCCCCCGAGGTGGTCATGCGACCGATCGAGTTACTGCCGGTGTTGGTGAACCACAGGGCTCCGTCGGGACCGGCGGTGATCGATGTCGGGTCGGCGTCCACACTTGGATCGCTGTAGTTGCTCACCACGCCCGAGGTGGTGATTCGACCGATCGAGTTACTGCCCTCGTTGGTGAACCACAGGGCTCCGTCGGGACCGGTGGTAATGCCTTGGGGAAGGTCGATGCTCGGATCACTGAAGGTGGTGAGTACCCCCGAGGTGGACAGGCGGCCGATGGTGCCGGAAAAGCCGTCCGTCTCATCGAGGAAGCCACCAAGGAAGTCGGTGAACCACAGAGCCCCGTCGGGACCCGCGGTGATGGCAGAGGCGGAGACGATGCTCGGGTCCGAGTAGTCGCTGATGGCGCCGGACGTCGAGATGCGGTCGTTCCCGTAGACGTCGGTGGCCCACAAGGCGCCGTCGGGCCCGGCCGTGATGGAGGCGGGAGACACGATGCCGTCACCGATCGTGATGGCCCCGGAAAGGGTCAAACTCCGGAGCCCGTGCCTCGCTCCGCACGCATCGGTGATGGCGCCGGGTGTCAGAGAGCTGTACCCGGTGGCCATGCGGTCGTCCATGCTCGAACCCGGGAACGAGCCCGTGGCGGTGGTGGGGTGGGTGCTGCCCGGCAAGGCGAAGCCTTCATCCCCACTGCCATTGGTGAGGAGCTGCTCACCGCCGTAGCTGACGACGCTCGGGGTGAAGCTCGCCCGGCCCTGGTAGGTGGTGGCGCCGATGGCGCCGTCCACCTTTCCCTTCCACGTGATCGTGAGGGTGGCTGGCTCGTTGCCGTTCCAGGTACATCCCGACCCGAATCCCGACCCGAAGGAACCGGTGATCCGGCCGCTCCTGATGTTCACGACAGAGTCACTGGAGAAACATGACTCGAGCCTCCCCTTGACCTTCGACGGGTTTGCGGCTCCGCCCGAAGCGGTCAGGGGCCGCGAAAACGACACCTTGGCCTCGAACTGACACGACACCGAGCCCGGAGCAGGGCCTGCGTACCGGGACAGCGTGGCACTCTGGGCGGACGCCGGGAGCGCCGGAGTCAGCACCAGCCCCATTGTGAGTACCAAAAGCACTGCAAAGAACGGTCCCCGCCTCATAACCGCACCCCCGGACGCGCCGCGGGTCGTCTCTACGACCGGAGGACGCCAATTCCTGTCACCGTAGCCTCTTTTTCCCTCGGTGGCACGAGAAGTCCAATGAGCCAAGGAAGGCGAGAGCGGTCGAACACTCGGACCTCAGTCCGCAAAGGCTTGCCTGATTCGCACGTCGAGGAGTTTCTTCACGAGTGCCCGAGGCAGTGGTGTCTCGACGGGGAAGTGGAGCGCCCCCTTTGTGGTCTCGTATCCGGCGAGCTCGTCGTGCAGGTCCGCCAGCACCGATCCGCTGTGGGGCAGGTAACTGAGATGGTCCTTGAAGGCGGCGAACCCGGCGATCACCTTGCCCCGGAGTCTGAAGGCGGGCATCCGGTACGAGAGGCACTGTTCAGCGTCGGGGACGATGTCGAGAATGGTGATGCGCAGGGCCCGCAAGGTGGATTGCTTGGGTTCCTCCAGCGCCGCCAGGTACGAATCGATCTCTTTCTCCGACATGCCTCCAGTGTTGATTCAGCCCAGGCGGCGGTCAAGCCTCGGCCGTCGTGTGGTAGCTCCCGGACCGGAGGAGTCACCGGTTGGAACGCCGTGGTCGTCGACATCAGCGCGACTGACGCTCAGGTAGGCGACCAGACCGACGATCAGGATCGTCAGGCCGAAGCTGACCCGCCCATCTCCCCAGCCGAGCCCGCCCACGCCGTGGGGCTTGCCCATCCAGTCGGCGATCGAGGCGCCGAGGGGCCGGGTCACGACGTAGGCGAACCAGAAGGAGAGAATCGCGTTCAGGCCGAAGAGCCGGTAGGAGAGAGCCGGGACGGCGATCAAGCCTGCAAACAGGATGCCCGAGGTGAAATAGCCCAGATGCAGGGTGGTGGCGGTCATGTCGCCGGCCGCGGTGCCGAGCGCGAATGTCGATATGACCGCCGCCCAGTAGAAGAGCTCGCGGCGAGGGGTGTCGATGCTGTGGATCGACAGGGTCTTCTCGGTCGAGTGCCAGAGCGCGAACACGATGGCGAGCACCACTGCGAACAGGCCGGTGGAGACCTCGTAGGGAACGCCGAATTTAATGTGCAGGACATCAGCGGCCATCGTGCCGGACACGGCGACCATCACCACGGCCAGCCAGTAGACCCATGCCACGTAGCGGCGCACGGAGAACTGCAGCGTCAGCACCATGGCGAGGCCGATGGCGCCGAAGCCGACGGCGACGACCGGATCCAGGCGATGCACCAGGTAGTCCGAGGTGGCCTCGCCCATCGCCGTGGTCAAGAGCTTGGCCACCCAGAAATACGCCGTGATCTCCGGGACCTTCCTCATCCTCCCCGCCCCGCCCTGGAGCCGCCGAACTTCCTTGCTCCGGACGTTGCGACGGGTCGCGCTCGTGAACGCAAGGGCCGGCGCTTCGCCATCCATTGCGGTCAGATGGGGTCGCCGGCCAGATCGAGCCAGTGGCCCGAGAACATCTTGGGGCGGAGGCGAAACATGTGCCGTTGGTCACCGAAGCCCCAGGCCACACCCCCAGATGCCGGATCGACAGTGGTGGCCGGGCCGATGGCGAGCACGGTCCAGTGATGTCCGCTGTCTTCTTCGAAGCCGTCTGCTTGGAGAGCCACGACTGCGTCGTCGATCTCGCTGGCGACATGGTCGATCGACATACCGAAGAGGAGGTGGCCGTCGCCGAGGCCGTAGCGCACGGGATAGATGAAGGGCAACGGGCCGTGGACCAAGCCCACCCGACCGATGTTCGCCCGGGCCAGCAACCTCAGACAGAGCCCGTCTCCCAGCTGCCCGCTCTGGAACAGGGTCATGACGGGACTTCCGGTCGGGCTCGGCGGCGGCCTCGCTCCATCGGGTCGTCGATGGGCAGTGACGGACTCAAGGGCCGGGGTGGTCGCGGGGGAGGCTCGGGCGCCGGGCCGGGGCCAGGTGGACGAGCACGCTGTAGGTCACCAGGGCGATGGCGAGATGCATCACGATGAGGACGAGGACGGCCCTGACCGGTTGGCCTTTCCACAGGATCCAGAGGTCAGGCAGCCACAAGAACAGGGTGACGAGGGTGGCCAGGCGCACGAACAGCCACCGCGGAGAGGACGAGATCCTCACCACGATCGGCCACGCCAGACAGGCGCCGATGACCCCGACGACGGTCAGCTTCCCGTAGTCCGAGAACCGGAAGTGCACATAGCCCTTGGTGAGGGGGAACAGCGAGGTCCCGATGGCGACCAGGATCCTGTCGGCGGCGAGCGATCCCGCCACGGCGATGAGCACCGCCAGTCCGAACCGCCATGCCCGAGGACGAGGATGACCGGCGGGGAAGTCGATCCTGACACGAGCCAGCGCGCGCTCGAGCTGAGGTTCATCTCGATGCGACGGAGGTGCCTGGGACTGCGGATGCGACCCGGTGCTCACCATGACAACGCTACGGACCCGGGCCCGGAATTCCGACCCCCTCAAGGATGATTTCGCGTCTCACCCCACTCATCCTCAGGTCGAACACCGCCGCGAAAAGCCGCTGTGACCAGGGACGGCTCGACAGGTCATCCCGGAAGGGAGCCTGGACAGCCGCAGTACGATTGATGCAGAAGCCGACCTCGGGATGTGGCACATGAGCACGGTTCTTGACGCCGCAGACAGCGCTGCAGGCAGCGCCCCAGGCGGGGCGCCAGGTAGGGCCCCAGACAGGGCGGTGCGGCTCCCGACAGATGTGGATCGGGGGCTCTTCGGCGGTGTCCGTCGGGTTGTCCATGCCCACGCCCTCTGGACCGATGCCCTCTTGGCGATGGTGCTCGTGGCGCTGTCGACGCTATGGCTCGTGACGTCGGCCTTCTCCGGCGTCCGCATCGCCCTCGTCCAAGTGGTGTTGATCGTGCCGCTCATCTGGCGCCGGACGAACCCGACCGTCGTGTTCGTCGTCCTCTCCGTGGTCGCATTGGTGCAATGGCTGCTCGACTACCGGCTCGTCGGTGACATCGCGCTCCTCGTCGCTCTGTACACCGTCGCCGTCCATGAATCGCGGCTCCGCACACTGCTGGCAACGGCCGTGCTCGAGGTGGGAGCGGTCTTGGCCGCCACACGATGGTCCCCGGCCGGAACCGTGCCGAGATCGATCGTCTTCTTGACCGCCACGGTGGTGGCGGCCCTCTTCGCCGGATTGACGGTGCGGTCGGGGAGTGAGTACATGGACTGGCTGGCCGAGCGCGCCGCGCGTCTCGAGATCGAGCGCGACCAGCAGTCGGCCATCGGCGCGGCTCGGGAACGAGCCCGTATCGCTCGCGAGATGCATGACATCGTGGCCCACAGCCTTTCGGTGGTGATCACGTTGGCCGACGCCGCCTCGGTGGCCATCACGACGGACCCCGGCCAAGCCGCCGACGCCATGCACCATGCCTCCGCCGTCGGGCGCCAGGCGCTCAGCGACATGCGGACGATGATCGGCGTCCTGCGCACCGAGGATCTCGGGGTGGAGCTCGGCCCCCAACCCGATGTGGCGCAGCTCGGTGACCTCTTCGAGCGAGTTCGGGCGACGGGGCTCGAGGTGACCATGGACGTGGAGGGCGAGCCCTTCGCCTTGGGAGCTGCCACCGAGCTCACCGTGTACCGGATCCTCCAGGAAGCGCTCACCAACACCATCAAGCACGCGTCGGCCGCGACGGTGCACGTCGTCCTGCGCTACGCCCGTCCCCTGATCGAGCTCACGGTGGTGGACGACGGGCAGGGGACCGCCCCGCCGGGTCCCGGGGGCCACGGCATCGAGGGGATGAGCGAGCGGGCCAGCCTCCACGGTGGATCGCTGCGGGCGGGACCATCGCCCGGTCACGGTTGGGTCGTGTCGGCGACGCTCAGGGCGGACTCGACCGCGGTGAGAGCGTGACGATCCGAGTGCTGCTCGCCGACGACCAGGAATTGCTTCGGCTTGGTTTCCGAATGATCCTGGCGCAAGAGCCCGACATCGAGGTCGTCGGCGAGGCGGGAAACGGCGAGGAGGCCATTGCCCTGGCGTCGAGCTCCAACCCCGACGTGGTCCTCATGGATGTCCGCATGCCCGTGGTCGACGGGATCGAGGCCACTCGTCGCATCGTCTTGGACAACCCCGCCGTTCGGGTGCTGGTCCTCACGACCTTCGACCTCGATGCCTACGCCTTCGGCGCCCTGCGCGCCGGAGCCAGTGGGTTCCTGCTGAAAGACGTCCCCCCCGAAGAGTTGGCGGCCGGCATCCGGATCGTGGCCAGCGGTGACGCGGTGGTGTCGCCCCGCGTCACCCGGCGCCTGCTCGACGAGTACGCACACGTCCTCGATGTCCCGGGCGCCCCGGATCGGGCCCAGTACGACATGACCGTGGCGAAGCTCACCGATCGGGAGCACGAGGTACTGGTGGCGGTGGCCGAGGGGTTGTCCAACGCCGAGATCGCCGGGAGGCTGTTCGTGTCCGAGGCGACCGTGAAGTCACACGTCGGGCGGATCCTGGGCAAGCTCGGGCTCCGAGATCGCGTCCAGGCCGTCGTCTTCGCTTTTCGGGCGGGAATCGTCCGTCCCGAGTCCAAGCCGTAAGAGGCGGGCCTCCGACTGCAGTCGGGAGAGGCCCCGGCCTTCATCCCGGGGCGACCGTGATCTGGCCCGTCACTCAGCCCGCAGGAGGACGGCGGTGGGTGTCCGGGCGGCGAGGCGACCCGGGATGGCGGCGACCACATTGGCGAGCACGAGGGCTCCGACGGCGATGAGGGCGATCGACACCGCGGGAACGCTCGGCGCCGGCACGGCGTCGATCTCGTCGGCGAACAGTGTCCACAGGACACGACCGAGGACGATGCCCAGCGGTACGCCCACCACCGTGCCGATGAGCACGGCGATGCTCGACTGCCAGGCCACCACCGCAGCCAGCTGACGCCGGGTGGAGCCCAGGGTCTTGAGCAACGCCAGATCCCGCCGTCTGCGCCGGACCGACGCCACCAGCGTGAGCCCCAGCGCCACCACAGCGCCGGCCGCCAGGGCCGAGCCCAGGATGGCAGGTGTGGTTCCCATGGAGCGGTAGTTGATGATCTCGGCCGGGCGCAGGGGCGGCCCGGTGAACACGCCGAAGTTGTAGGTGTTCGACACCCGGGTGCCGATGCGTTGCAGTGACTCGGTGGCGGCCTTGTCGTTCACTCCCGGCCGGAAGTTCACGAAGATCTCCTGGGGCCCGGTCGTGGGGTCGTCGAAGGGGTCCCGGGCCGCAGGTGGGATGAGGGTGTCCGAGAGCAGGGCCCCGATCCCCATCTCGAGATGCGGGCCTCCTCCCGCCCCGATGGTGGGCATGGTGTCGACTCCCACAATCGTCAGGGTCGTGGCCGGGCCGGACCCCGCCCGCTCGGTCACCGTGGCGCCGATGTGCTTGTGGAGCTGGGCCAAGGTGATGGCCCCCAGCACGATCTGTCCGGGCCCGGTGAGCCCGTGCCCGGACAGCACCGGAGGCTGTACGGCCGCGCCCGGACGCTCTCCGAGCACCGGGATGACCTGTCCGTCGATGTGGAGGTCGTAGGCATAGGCCCCCGACCACGACCGCACGTACCGGTCATTGTCGAGGAGCTGGGTGGCGAGATGATCGGGGATGTTCCCCGACCCTCCGCCCGCCGACAGGATCGAGTCCCAATTCCAGCCCCACAGGCGGGGATGCGACACCAGGGCGTCGAGGCTGGATGAGAACGTCACCGTGGCGACCACCACGATGACGGCCAGGGCGGCCCCCAAGATGGCGGAGCGGACCGGGACGGCGTTGCGCCCCACGCCCGGCTCGAGCGCGAACCGCACCCCCGTGACCGCCGGAGCGGGCAGGCCGAGCGAGGCCGCCGCCGTGGCGGCCGTGGACCGGTGTCCTTCGGAGCGCCGACGACGTTCGTCGGCGCGGCCCGGCGCGGCCCGGTAACTGAACACCGCAGCGATGGCACCGAGGCCGAGGACGAGGACGGCAAAGCCCAGACCGAGCACCGTCCAGTCAAAGGAAAGACCCGGCGTCGGATCGACGGGCCGGACCGGACCGATGGGGGCGAGGGGGGACAGCGCCACCGCCACCACCACGGCGAGCGCCGACCCGATCAGGACGGCTCCGACGAGCCCGATGAGGCCGTCGACCGTGGTCATGGCCGGATCGGCGCCCAGCGCCCGGAGCGTGCGCAGGTCGTCGCTCGCCAGCCGGGTCTGGCGGCCGATCACCTGGCCGGCGATGAGCAACGCCGCCAGTGCGGCGATGAGTCCGAACACCCCCAGGGCGATGGACTCGGGCTTGATGGCCCGTTGCGCCTTGGCGACCACGGTGGACACCACGATGGGGGCGGGGAAATTGGGGGGGAGGACCCTTTGCAGCTCGGTGTTCACGACGCCGAGGTTGGCTCTGCCCGCCACCTGGATGCCTGTCACCGTGTAGTTGGAACAGCAGGCCAGGAATGGGCGGGTGAAGGCCGGGGTGAAGAAGGCCAGAGACGTCGAGTTGTCGACGTCGTCGGCGATCAGGTTCTGCGCCTGGAGCACCAAGGCGGTGACGGTGACCTCGATCTTGCGGTACGGGGCCATCTTGGGGGTGCCGAACGCCGGCGAGTTTGTCTGGGCATTGGTGTAGACGCCCATGAGGATGTGGGCGCCGAGACGGATGTGGGCGACCTTGGCCACGGCGGTCAGCACGGCGATCTGGTCGGCGCGCCGGGGATCGGGGAGGTGACCTCGCACGACGGTGAACCGATCCTGATTGAAGCCGTACCCGTCGTCACTCCCCAGCCCGTTGCCGGCCGCGGGAGGGAAGGTCGCCACGTCGAGGGGGGTGTCGTTCGGACCCAACGGGATCACGTCCAGCCCCGACGCGCTGCCGACCCGTTTGACATGGGGCAGTCGGGCCATGGTGTGCAGGAGCGCCGGGTTGTAGCCCAGCGTGGACCCGATGAGGGGGTTGATCACGGCCGTTACGGCCCCGAAGTCCGAGGGATTGGTGCTGGCCAGGTAGGCGGGATACGACGACTGGGTCCGACGGCTCCCGGCGATGGCCCCCATGGCCACCCCGCCCACCAGGCCCACCAGGAGGACGAGCGACAGGTAGGCCCCCCGCCGGCCGGCCAGGGTGGACCGGAAGCGGTACCAGGCCACGGGGAGCGTCGACCCGTTCATCGCCGCCTTCTCGCCCTGGCCCGCCGCCTCACGTGCTCTTTCGACCCCTCTCGACGGCGGAGGTGCACCCCGTCTCTCGAGGAAAGTCTGACCCGGGCGCCGTCGGAGGCCAATGGGGACAGCCCGTGTCCGGTGGTCGTGCCTCCACCCCTTCGAGCGGCCCGCCGGACCTCAGCGAGCCGGGATGCGGACGCCGGCGCGCCGAGCCTGTGACGACGCCCGGGCCGCCACGACGAGCGTCCCGGCCATCACGACGAGCCCGGCCACGTCGATGGTCCCGGCGTGGAAGAGGTTGCGGGGTCCGGGGCCCCCGTCGAGGACCCAGGCGCAGCACGCGCCGAGAAAGACGAGCATGGCGAGGGCCGCGGCGGCCGACAGCTGAGCTTCGTAGCGAAGCGTCCGGGGCGACAGCTCCAGCCTGAGGAGAGCCTTGGCCGCCCCCACGACGACGCCCACCAGGGCCAGCGGGCTCACCGCCATCCATGCGATCTCGGCGGCGGGAAACGACGACAGCGCGCCGGGATGGGCCCAGTAGGAGGAGACCGACAAGGTCGAGGACCACGAGATGGCGGCCACCCCCCCGGGGACGAGGCCCTGATGGGCCCAGGCGTGCCCGCCGGTCCCCGGCCATCCGTTGCCGAAGTGCCTGCTCCCGGCGATCAGGAGCGCCCCGCCCCCCACCACCAGCGCCGAGGGCCCGAGGAGTCCTCGCCCCCGGCGGCGAGCGAGACGGGTCACGGCGTTCCAGGCCAGGGGGAGCGCAGCGAGGACCGCCAGCGCCACGAAGAGGACCATGGTGCACGACATGACCACCATGGCGGCGGTGGTGGCCGTGGTGTCGGGTGGGGACCACTGCCAGCCGATGGTGAGCTGGGACCACATGGCCGTGCCGAACGCGAGGAACCCGGCCAGGGCGCACCCGAGCGCCGCCAAACTGGCCCGCACCTGGTCGGAGGGATCGAGGGCGCGCCCGCCGAGCCCCGCGCTCGAGAGCCGGGCCGCCAGTCCGCTGCGCATGACGTCCCCCGTCCGTCGCCATGAGCGCGGCTGCTCGGAGAGTTCGGAGATCAACAGCTCGGTGAACTCGTCGCCGTAGCGCGAGCGCCAGCTCTTCGGATACCAGCGCAGCAGCCGCGTGACGCGGGGTGCGACGTCGATGGGCATGTCGCTCATGTCATCCCCAACTGCCGGCCAGCCGACGGAGTCCCAGATCGGCCACCCGGCGTTGGGCGGCGAGGTGGGTCCGGAGCGCAGCCGCGCCGCTCGACGTCAGGCGATAGGGGCGCCGTCTGTCGTCGCTGGGGACCGACTCGATGAGGCCTTGACCCTCGAGGCGGGCCAGCGCCTCGTACAGGGTTCCCGGGGCCAGACGGACGCCGGCGAAGGCCTCGATGTCCTTGGTGAGGGCGTAGCCGTGCTTGGTCCCTTCCGCCAGGCTGGAAAGGATCAGTGTGGCGGGGCCGGCGTAGCGCCCGAAGGTGCCGAGCGGTTCGGGATCGGAGCGGGTGGGGCGGGGTTCGGTCGATCTGGCCACCCCGCCACCCTATATCGGTTGCCGATCCATCGGTGACCGGCGCGGTGGGGCCGGTGGTTCAGCTCGTGGCGTCGGTGTCGGGACCCCACGGTTCGCGTACGTCGCTGAACGGGATGACCTGGGGGAGCACCGCGCCGTCGGAAGTCCTGCGGATCGAGTACCCGTCGAGGTGCAACGCCACGATCTCGAAACCCGCACTCCAGGTGCCGAGGTACCGGTTGCGCACCGCCACCTTCATCCCCACGTCCGATGTCGGAACGGTGCCTGGTTGCCTCGCGGTGATCGCATCGACGATGCTCACGGGAACACCTCCTTGCGGCGCCGGTCCGAGTTCTCGTTCCCACACCCGACGGCCCTGACGTGATGAGTCGTCACGAGCGGCGGCGAACTTGAAGGAGTCACTGTCCGTGGCCCTCGATGGAGCGGGGCGCGGCCGGCACAGGGTCGGAGGGCACGGTTTCGGCCGGCACAGTTTGGGAGGGCGCAGCGTACGGAGGTCCGCGTCTGTTGACCGGCCCCCGTGGAGAATCGCCCAGCCGCGCCACGGCCATGGGCACGACGGTACATCCTCGTCGGTGTCCGTTCGCGGATATCGGTCCTCGGGCCCGGGCGCGCTGGGCCTCCGGGACCGTGGCGCGTGTCTCGACTAGGCAGACGTGTCGGTGCGCGCCACCTCGGTCCATTGGCCCCCGTGGTGCGCGGAATGGCGCGCCGCGTCGAGCACGGCCATCTGGGCCACGCCGTCGACGAAGGTCGCCGGGTCGGGCCCCGCCGCGGGGACTCCGAGGATCCTGTCGCGGAAGGCTGCCGCCAGGCGGGTATAGGGCCCGTACTCCACGCCGAAGGTGATCATCTGCTCGTAGGTCGTCGTGACCGCACCCTCGGGCAGTGCGGGCGCACGGTCGTCGCGCAGGTCGTCGGGCACGGCGAGGGTGCGGACACCTGCCGCGTCGGCCACGTTGACCGTGTCCCCCACGCCCTCGATCCACGCCGTGCCGGTGGACCCGGTGACCCGGGTCTCGACGACGATGCCGCGGTCCGAGGCCGTGCTCTGCAGCACACCGACGCACCCGTTGCGCATCCGGAAATGCACGACGAACCCGTCGTCGGCGGTCATCGGTCGTTCCACGACATGGGCGAGCGACGCGCTCACCCCTGCGAAGTCACCCAGGGTGGCCCGGATCTGATCGATGAGCTGGGATCCGTGCGCGCCCAGCCACCCCCCGCCCGCCGACGCGTCGGCCCACCACGCCGGCACCACCGCCTGGGGATCGGCGAGCATGGGGACGTGCATGAGCCAGGTGGCCATGCGGGGCGCGCCGATCAGGTTGCCAGACACCGCCTGGGCGAGCAGGGCCTGCCCGGCGTCGAAGCGGAATTCGGTGCCCAGGAGATGGACGATCCCGGCCCCCTCGGCGGCGCGCAGCACGGTGCGCCCCTGGGCGGTGTCGCGCCCGAAGGGCTTCTCGCACAGCACGTGCCTCCCGGCGCCGATGGCCTCCAGGGCGAGCTCGGCGTGGGTGTGCGGCGGTGTGGCGATGGTGACGGCGTCGACACCGGGGAGCGCCAGCGCTTCGGCCAGGGTGGCGCAGGCCACGGGCACCTCGAACATGGCGGCACGCGCCGCCGTCCGCTCCGGGTCCCGTCCCACCAGGGCTCGCACCTCGAAGCCGGCGTGGCGCAGGGCGCGGACATGGGTGTAGCACCCGAAACCCGTTCCCACCACGACCGCACCGAGAGGCCGGGTGGGGGTGCGCGACGTGCTCATGACCGGTCCCAGCCCGCCGCGCCCAGGACCCGGCGGGCGGCCTCGGCGGCGGCGAGTGCGGCGGGGCCCGGTCCCGAGGCGTGGAGCTCGTCGGAGAACACCTCGACCCCTACCGGGCAACGCACCCCGATGGCGCGCAGGGCGCCGAGGTACCCGACGAGGTCGAGCTCGCCCGCCCCGGGCAGCTGCCGGTCGTGCAAGGTGGCGTCGATCAGGTTGACCTCGGCATCGAGGGGCGCGTCGTCGAGTTGGATGGCGAGGACGCGGTCGCCCGGCAAGGCGCGCAGCTCGTCGGCCGTGGTGCCGGTGCGGGCGCAGTGCCAGGTGTCGACGTTCAGCCCGCCGTTGGGCCGGTCGGCCAGGCGGACCAGCTCCCATGCCGTGGCCAGGTCGGGGACCTTCGACCACGCCAGCCATTCCAGGTGGACGAGGAGCCCGTGCTGGGCGGCGCGGTCGCAGAGGGCCGCGAAGGCCTCGGCCCCGTCCTCGACGGTCCACGCCCCGCCCAGGACCTCCGCCGCGTTGAGCGACCGGGCCCCCAGGGCTTCGGCCATGGCCAACAGGTCGTCCTCGCCGTAGCGGAAGACGTCGAGGGGGTCGACCTCGGCCAGGCTGCGCCCGATCTCAGGAGCGCCGGGCGTCCACCACCACGCCGGGTCGACCTCGGCCACGACGAGGCCGTGGTCGTCGAGCATGGTGCGCATCTCGCCGTCGCTGTGGCCCTCGCTTTGGGCCCGGGCGTAGTCGCGGCCCCACAGCGAGATGGCGTCGTAACCGGCAGCGGTCGCCGCCGCCAGCCGGTCGCGAAAGCTCGTGTCGCGCCCGATGGTGCCCGAGCACAGCACCAACGAATTCGGTCCCAGTGTCACGGCTTCTCCTTGCAGGCACCCTCGCCCAGCACGCCTTTCTCCCCCACCTCGAGATCCTCGTCGAGCTGAAGGACTGAGGCGCGCCGCCTGTCGGGTCAGAAGTCGGCCCGGAAGGCGGCGAGGGCGTCGGGGAAGCGGCCGTCGGTGATGTCGTTGTCCTGGCCGCCGGCGGTGTCGTTGTAGGAGAAGATGCACGTGAACGCCACGTTGTTGGCCGCGATCCAGTTGGCGAACTGGTTGATGAAGGTGGGATCGTCCCCCAGGCCGTACCCGTCGCTCCGGAAGTCGACCGACCACTCCGGGATGGCGATGGGCCGGCCTTGGGCGGCGGCGAAGGTCGTCAGCCAGTTGAGGCCCCAGGTCTGGGTGACGGCGTTGCTCCACGAGGCCTGGGGAGTGAAGGGGCTCCCCCAGTACTCGTCGTAGACGTCGGTGCCGATGTAGTCGACGTAGGCCGAGCCCGGGTAGGCGAGCTCGAGATTCCAACTCGACGATCCGCCCCCGTTGGGATTCCACAGGAACTTGAACTGCTGGCCCGGCACGGCCCGCATGGTGTCGACGATCTGTCTCCAGAACTCGGCGAAGTTCTGGGCATCGGTGTTGTTGGCGACGCTCCACGGATACCAGGAGCCGTTGAACTCCCACCCCAGTCGGAGGATGGCGTTGGAGGCGCCGTCGTTGACCAAGGTCTGGGCCAGGATGGTGAAGTACTGGTTGTAGTCACCGGCGGCACCTTCGGCGAGGGTTCCGCCCGAGCCGCCCGGGAGGATGGGCACACCGAGGACGAGGCGGTATCCGGAGTTCCGCCACTGGTCGAGCATCCAGTCCTCTGATCCCCCCGCTCCGTCCATCGCGTCCCAGCCGCTCGTGCGCAGGAGGTAGTCGGAGGCGAGGACGGGGTGGGTCCCGGTGATCGAGGCGAAATTGCCGAGCGCGGAGGGGTCGCCCGACCCGGCGTAGTCGCCGAGCAGGGTCGTCCTGGCGGTGTGGGGCCCCACGACCTCGGCGTCGAGGGGGGTACTCCCCGAGGCCGGCGCCGCGGCTTTGACCGGGGCCCTGGCCGCCACCTTGGCCGAAGGGGCGGGACGACGAGGTGTCGACCGGGCCACGGTACCGGTCGGGTACAAGTGGGTGGCGGTGCTCGTGGTGCTCGTGTTGCTCAGTGGCACGGCGACGGTGGTCGGAGGGGTCGGGACCGTCGTGGTGGGGGCGGGGACCGTCGTGGTCGTGACCTGGGAAGAGGGTGTGTTCGGTTGCGGCACCGTCGAATGCAGGGCGCCGGAGTCGGCGGCCTGGGTCTGTGGTGCCGACGGGCCGTCGACGGAGTCCATGGTCACCACGGCCGTGGCCGTCACCAGGGGCGCGGCCACGACTTTTGTCGCCGGGTGGCGGATCACCCCCCGCCTTTCGTGTCGGATCGCGTGGCGTGGTGCAGAGAGTCGGATCAGGCTCAACACAGCAGCTCCCTGTGAACGTCAGTCACACGTGTTGCTCGTGTACCAAATCGCGCCGTTCCCTCGCCCATCAGGACTTTTCGCGTGCGCGTCGAACGGTCCTTTTGAGATCGGGAGTTCGGGCAAGCAATCGGCCATTGCCCATGCGGGGGCCGACCTTAGCGATCGCTCCCGGTCGTGTCGACTCCGATCGCTGACGACGGCAACGTGCGTCACTGACATTCGTCGTGCCGAAAAATTGCAGGTGCGAACGAGAGAAACGACGATGCGAGACGAGTTACCGGGCTCTGATCACGACCGTGTTCGTGACCTTGTCGTGCAGTGTCTGTCGTCGTGGGTCCCACAGCGGGAAGAGCATGTCGACGATCCACGGCGCGAACAGCAGCAAGAACAGCAGGTACTCGAAGACGCCGCGCGCCAGGGCGCGCGCATGCCCGATGGGTGCGCCGGTAACCGCGTCGACGGCCCTGACGCCCAGGGCCATCATCCCGACCGACTGTCCACGCGCCGATCCGATGAGCACGGTCGTGTAGATGAAGACGATGAGGACGGCGAGCAGGGCGCCCTGGTTCGTCACGGTGTAGCGCGACAGGAGACTCGACTGCGAGCCGTTGGCGGTCGCGGTCTGATGGACGGCGTGGAGCGGGACGAGGACGATCGCATCGATGAGGCTCGTGATGACCCAGTCGATGAGCCACGCCCCCACCCGTGCGCCGAAGCTGGCGTAAGGCGACAAAGGGCGACCGTACCCCGGCGTCCCGAATCCCGGTGGCAGGTAGGTGCCCTGGGAACCCGGTGGCGCATCGGGCCGATCCCACGGGGCCGGGGCATGCCCGTTGTGACCCTGCCCGTTGGACTCGGGGCCCCGTGCCTCGGGGTCCTGGGAGCCGTGGACCGGAGCCTCAGGCGCACCGGGGTCGTCGGGGTCGTCCGAGGAGGGAACGTCAGGCATCGCCGGTCATTGTGACAGCCCCGTGTCCTCACGCTCCGGACCGCGTGGCGACGTGCTCGGTTTCTCGACGAACGGTGCGTCGGTGTTGAGCGACATGGGCACGTGGGCCACGATGACGTCGGTCCGGGTTCTCAGCGCCGCCGACAGGACGACCTCCAAGTGGTTGTGCAGCAGGCGGTACCGCACGCGGGTCGGGACGACGACAGGGATGAGGACGACGATCTGCTGCTCGTCCCTGGCGGCCAGTTCCTCGTCGATGAGGGCCACGATGGGCTTCACGACCGACGCATACTCGGTGTGCAGGACCCGCAACTCCACGCCCGGGTGCCACGCGTCCCACTGCCGGCTCAGGACCTCGGCCTCGTCGCCGTCGTCGGCGAAGGCCACGGTCACGGCCAGCACCTCATGGCCGATGGACAACGCTTCACTGAGGGCCCGGGATGTGAGGGTCGAGACCGTGGTCACGGGGACGATCACGAACGAATCCCTGCTCCCGCGCGGCTTGGGGGGCAGCGTGGCGAACCCCAGGATCTCGACGACCCGGGCGTAGTAGCGGTGGATGCGTCGAAAGAGGGTGATGAAGACGACGACGGCCACGACGACGAGCCACCCACCGGAGGTGAACTTCGAGACGAGGAAGATGACGGTGGACACGGCGGTGGCGAACGCGCCCACCGCATTGATCACGGCCCGTTGTCTCCAGCGCGGTGGTCGCGTCCTGTGCCAGTGGACGACCAGACCCACTTGGGACAACGTGAAGCCGGTGAAGACGCCGATGGCGAACATCGGGATCAACCGCTGCGTGGCACCGTGCACGGCGAGGAGCAGCCCGCCGGAGAACAGCGCCAACACCACGATCCCGTGGTTGTAGTTCTGGCGGTCGCCGCGCACCGTGAAGATGTGGGGGAGGTAGTCGTCACGAGCCAAGAGGCTGGCGAGAACCGGCAGCCCCCCGAACGACGTGTTGGCCGCCAGGGCCAAGGCCGCGGTCACGGCCAGCGACACGAGGTAGTACGCGAAGTGCCGGCCCACGGCTTCGCCCATGATCTGGCTGAGCGCGGTCTGACCGCTGCGGGGCTGGATGTGAAAGCGCAGGGCGAGGACGGCGAGTCCGAGCAGCATGGCGCTCAGGGTCAGGCCCAGCATGGCCTCGGTGCGCTTGGCCCGGATCTGGCGGGGCTCGCGAAACAGCGGGACGCCGTTGGCGATGGCCTCCACCCCCGTGAGGGCGCTGCACCCCGCCGCGAAGGCCCGCAGGACAAGCAAGACCCCGACCGTCTCGAGCCCGCCTGTGGCCGTGGTCGGACGTCCGAGCGGCGGCGCATGGAGGGCGAGGGGGTGGACGAGGCCGACGGCGACGATGCCCAGGATGCCGACGATGAAGACCATCGTCGGCAGGAGAAAGGCTCGGGCGCTATCGCCCAGTCCCCGCAGGTTGAGCACCGTGACGAATGCCAACACCCCCAGGCACAACGGCACGGTGGCCGACAGGAGCCCGGGGAACGCCGAGGTGAGCTGGCCCACGCCGGCTGCGATCGACACGGACACGGTGAGCGTGTAGTCCACGACGAGAGATGCGGCGGCCACATGGCTGGCGTTGGTCCCGAGATTGGCGCGTGCCACCGCGTAGGCGCCGCCCCCGGACGGGTAGGCGTCGATGACCTGTCGGTAGGACAGGACGAGGATCAGGAGCAGCACCACGATGGCCACGGTGATGGGCAGGATGAGATGCAGCGCACCGACTCCCGCCACGGCCAGGACCACCAGGATCGCCTCGGGGCCGTAGGCCACCGAGGTCAGTGCGTCGAGAGACAGCGCCGAGAGGCCCTGGACCTGAGTGATCTGCTCGTGGGCCGTCTGGCTCGACGCCAGGGGTTGGCCCACCAGCAGGCGCCACACCGACCCGGCGGTGACGTTTCGACGAGGTGGTGGGTCGGTCACCGGTCCGGGGCCCGGGTCTCGGACCGGGGCGTCTGGTCTCGGCCCGGTGTTGAGCCACCGCGTCCACTCCGGTAGACCCTCTCCATGTCCGTGCTCGAAGCGCTCGCCATCGTCGGCGTGGGCCTCGTCGCCGGGACCATCAACACCATCGTGGGCTCAGGTTCGCTCATCACCTTTCCCACCCTGCTGGCGTTCGGCTTCTCCCCGGTGGTGGCCAATGTCAGCAACTCCGTGGGGCTCGTGGCAGGGACCTTGAGCGGCTCCATCGCGTACCGGTCGGAGCTGCGGGGCCAGCGGCCCCGGTTGTTGGTCTTGGGGGCCGCCGCCCTGGGCGGGGGCGCCACCGGTGCGGCGTTGCTGCTGGCCCTGCCCGGAAGCGTGTTTCGCCACGTGGTGCCCGTGCTCATCCTGGTGGCCTGCGTGCTGGTGGCGTTGCAGCCTCGCCTGTCGGCGCGCCTCGCGCTTCGAGCGGATCGCCCTGCGCACGGCGGCGCCGTGTTGTTCGTGACCGTCTTCTTGACCGGCGTGTACGGAGGGTACTTCGGGGCCGCCCAGGGCGTGATCCTCCTGGCGTTACTCGGCATCTTCCTCACCGATCATCTGCAACGGCTCAATGCCACCAAGAACGTGCTCGCCCTCGTGGTCAACGCCGTCGCCGGGATCATCTTCATCGTCTTCGCCCACGTGGCGTGGGAGGCGGCCGGGCTCTTGGCCGCCGGTTCGGTCGTCGGAGGGCAAGTGGGTGGGACGGTAGGCCGCCGGCTTCCGGCCCCGCTCTTGCGCGGCATCATCATCGTCGTGGGCGTCATCGCCGCCATTGCCCTGCTCGCCTGATGGCGCCAGGGTAGGCGTCCGGACGAGCGCCACACCGGCGGAGGAGGAGGCAAGACGTGCGCCTGGGCATCGTGACACCGGTGGTGAGCCTCAATCCCCGCTTCGACGTCCCCCCATGGGAGCAAGAGGGCGGGATCGACGACATCGTCGAGGTGGCCCGGGCCGCCGAGCGCCTGGGGTACGGGTGGGTGTCGTGCCCCGAACACGTGGCCATTCCGGTGGACAGCGCCGCCATCCGGGGCGGGCGGTACTGGGATCCCCTCACGACCTTGAGCTTCGTGGCGGCGTCGACGGGCACCATCGGGCTTCTCTCCCATGTCCTGGTGCTCGGCTACCACCATCCGCTCGAGGTGGTCAAGCGCTACGGCACGCTCGACGTCGCCAGCGGTGGACGGGTCATCCTCGGTGTCGGCGTGGGGTCGCTCGAAGCGGAGTTCGAGTTGTTGGGCGCACCGTTCGCGGGCCGGGGGGCGCGTAGCGACGACGCCCTCCGGGCCATCCGGGCGTCGTTCTCCGAACGGGTGCCGACCTACTCGGGGACGCACTTCGAGTACTCGGGCTTCGTCGTCGAGCCCAGCGGCGTCCAGCCCCGGGTGCGCATCTGGGTGGGAGGCCGAACCCGGCGGTCCCTGCGCCGCGCCCTCGAACTCGGCGACGGGTGGATCCCCTTCGGCCTGGCGCCCGATGACCTGCGCACCATGCTCGGTGCCGGCGACGTGGTGGCGGCCCTCGAGCGCCGGGACCACGGTTTCGACGTGGTGCTCGCACCCGAGCCACCCCTTGATCCTCTCGGCGATCCCGAGGCCACCGCGAGGACGGTGCGGGGGTATCGCGACATCGGGGCGACGGGCCTGTCGCTGCGCTTTCGCCACCGGTCTCGTGACCATTACCTCGAACAGCTCGAGGCCATGATGGAGGTGCCCGAGGTCGCCGACGAGCGTCGGTGAGCGCGGAGCTACCATCGCCTCCCGTCCCCGCACCGACACAGATTGGGAGCAGCCCGCCATGCCCGGTTCTCAACAGTCCTCTGACCACGCGGCCCTGGTGGCGCAGCTCCTCACGCTCGGCGCCGCCACCGTGGGGGAGTCGGGGGGCCGCCCCATGCGCGCCCGCATCAAGGCGGTGTGGCCCGGGGCCCGCCTGGCGGCGCCCGCCTTCCCCGTGCGCTGCAGTCCGGCCGACAACCTCGCGCTGCACGTGGCGGTGGCGAACGCCCCCGCCGGCAGCGCACTGGCCGTCGACGTGGGGGAGGAGGACGAGCTCGGGTACTGGGGCGAGGTACTGACCACCGCCGCGCAGGCGCGGGGGATCACGGGCCTCGTGATCGACGGAGGCGTGCGCGACACGACCGCGCTAAAGGAACACGGGTTCCCGGTGTTCTCCACCACGGTGGCCCTGCGAGGTGCCTCGAAGAACCGCCCCGGCGCCGTGGGCGCTCCCGTCGAGGTCGGCGGCGTGTCGGTGGCGGCGGGGGACTGGCTCGTCGGGGACGCCGACGGCGTGGCGGTTGTCAGCGCGGCGGCGATCGAGGATGTGCTCGGTGCCGGTCGGGCGCGCGCCGAGAAGGAAGAGGCGATGTTCGGCGCCTTGCGCCAGGGTCGCACCACCGTGGAGCTCCTCGGGCTCGATCCCTCCCCGGTGACCGGCGCCTGACCTCCACCCTCGTGATCCCCGCCCGGGCGTCATGGCCCACGATGGGCGGGTGCCTCAGGTGGTGACGAGGTTGGAGGGCTTGCGTCCGGCGAGCACGTCGCACACCCCCTGGCAGGCGACGCGGGCCATCTGGGTCCTAGTGGCGTGGCTGGCGCTGCCGATGTGGGGGAGCAGCACGGTGCGGGGAGCGGTCAGCAGGCGGGGGTGCACGTCGGGTTCGCGCTCATAGACATCGAGGCCGGCCGCGAAGAGGGCTCCGGTGGACAGGGCGTGGGCCAGAGCCTCCTCGTCGACGACCGGTCCTCGAGCGGTGTTCACCACGACGGCGTGGGGTCGCAGCAGAGCCAGTTCCCGCGCCCCGATGAGATGCCTGGTGGCGTCGGTCAAGGGAACGTGCAGGCTGAGGATGTCGCACTCGGCCAAGAGGTCGTCGAGCCGGGCCACATAGCCGGGCAGCCCCGTGGGCTTTCGGGTGTGGTGCAGGACCTGCATGCCGAACCCCGAGGCGCGCCGGGCCACGGCTTTCCCGATGCGTCCGTAGCCGACGAGGCCCAGCGTGGCACCGTGCACGTCGTATCCCAGGTACTGGGTCACCCCCCAACCCGACCAGGCACCGCCACGCAGGTCGCGCTCGGCATCAGAGGCGAGTCGTGAGGCGGCCAGGATCAGGAGAAAGGCCACATCGGCGGTGGTCTCGTCGAGGACGCCGGGGGTGTTGCACACCGCCACGCCCAACCGCTGTGCCGCGGCGACGTCGATGTTGTCGTACCCCACAGCCACGTTCCCGACGACGCGAAGGCGATGCGATGCACCCGCCCCGAGCACGACCTCGTCGACGCGGTCGGTGAGGAGGCACACCACGGCGTCGACCGTCGTGGCCGCCTCGACGAGCTCGGCATGGGTGTAGGGCGTGTCGCCGGAGCGCTGGAGCACCTCGTGGCCGTCGTCGACGAGGGGGTCGAGGCCTCCCTCGGGGAGCCGGCGGGTTACGAGGACGCGCGCCACGACCGTGGGGAGTTCGTCGGGCTCCGGACCGGGCTCAATGGACGGTGTAGTCGATCGGCTCCGAGCCCTTCACGCCGATGGCGAAGCAGAAACAGTGGATGGGCGCGTGGTCGCTCACAGGGCGGAGGCTGTGGACCTTGTCCGGAGGGATGTGCACGAGGTCTCCCTGGACGATGTCACGGTCCTCGCCGTCGATGGTCATGATGCCGCGTCCCGACGTCACGTAGTAGAACTCGTGGGTCGGGTGGGAGTGAGGGTAGACATAGCCCCCTCCGGCCACCTCGAACTCGTTCACGAGCTCGAGAAATCCTCCGTCGGTGATCTCCTTCATCTCGCGCGACTTGAAGAGCCACCACACCGGGACCGTGCCGTTGTGCTCGACCACGGGCTCCACGTCCTCGATGCTGCGAACGTCCATCGCCTGATCCTCCTCCGCTCTCGATTCACGGGCCGTAGACTGACGGCGCCGTCAGCGTAGATCAGGGGGTCGCATATGGCCGAAGGCGCAAGGCGTCTCGTCGCCGGGCCGGTCGGGGCCGAGGCGTGGGCTCCGTTCGGATGGCTGCCCGTCCCCGACACCGACCCCACCGACGGGTCCCACCGGCTCGAGTACCAGTGGGCGGATGCCCACGTGAACGTGATCAGCCACGCCCCTGACGAGGTGGAGCACGACGGCGATGGACTGCGGTGTGACCAGATGTTCCGCCACGACACCCACACCCAGGTGCTCCTGGCGCTCAACGGACCCTCGGTGATCGCCGTCGCCCCCGCGGACGCCGACCTGTCCAGTGCGGCGGGCCTCGATGCCGTCCGGGCCTTTCGCCTGGAGAAGCTCGACGCCGTGGTGTTGCACCGGGGCACCTGGCACTGGGGCCCGTTCCCCCTGGGTGACGAGCCCGTGCTGTTGTTCAACGTGCAGGGCCTGGGCTACGCGAAGGACAACGCCTCGTTCGATCTCCGGGCTCGAGGGGTGCAGCTGGTGGTCGTGGAGAGCTGAGGCCGAACGGGCCACGCCCGGAGGGCGATGACCAAAGCGGGCGGGAGTCGGTCACAATCGGCTCGTCATGGGAGAACGCGCCACGGGCCGGATGCCGTGGTCGGTGATGGGGCCGGACGTGGGGGGTAACCCGTGAGGTTCTCGAGGCGGCGGCTGCTCGCCGCCGCCCCCCTGGCGGCGGCGGCCGTCACCGGTGCGGGTCTCGAGGGGTGCGGCGGACCCTACGACGTCGCCGATCATCCCGTCGGGCTGCTCGGCGGGCCCGACCTCTGGGACATCCCCGACGCGGCGTGGCGCCGGGCGCTCGGGAGCCATCCCGTCGGGGCGACCGGCACGGTGGCGCCGCTGGGCACGACGGCCCGACCCCAGAGCCGCACCAAGCGGGGGATCCCGGTCGGTGGGATCGGGACGGGGGCTTTCATGCTCAATCTCTCGGGGTCCTTCGGTCCTTGGCATCTCGACATCGGTGGGGACGACTCGGTCACCTCTCGGTGGGGGTCGCCCCGGAACAGTGGGTTCGAGGACCGCTACCTTCCCCAGGCGGCGTTCCACATCTTCATCTCGAACGCGGCGGGGACCACGGTGCGGTCTCTCGCCACCGAAGACCTCCTCCCGGCGTGGCCCCTGCTCGATCCGGGGTCCGGCCTGTACGCGGCGCTCTTCCCCAAGGCGTGGTTCGTCTACGAGCAGTTGCCGCTCCCGGTTGCGCTCAAGCAGCTGTCCCCGTACGTGGCCCGCGATGTGCGCCGTTCTTCGCTGCCCGGCGGGCTCTTCCAATTGGCGGTCTCCAATCCCACCAACGCGACGGCGAACGTGGCGTGCATGTTCAGTTACCCCAACGCCCCGTTCCGATTGCCCACCGCCCAGTACCTCTACACGCGCCAGGGACTCAGCTCCTCGATGGTCCAGGAACCGGGCACCGTCGGCGTGCGGTTGCAGGCCGAGGACCCCGCCAATGTCCCCGAGACCCAGCGCACCGAATGGGTCATCGCCGGGCGCGGACCCAGTGGCTCGCTCGTGACCGCCACCGAGGACTGGGCCGGCGACGGCGACGGTTCGGACCTCCTGGCCGCCTTTGGGGAGGGTCACCTCCCCAACGAACCGATCGACCCGCGCCGTCTCGGGCTCGCCGGTGCGGTGTGTGTGTCGTTCACCCTGGCTCCCGGGCAACAGGGCGCGGCCACCTTCGCGCTGGCCTGGGACTTCCCCGAGGTGCAGTTCCGCAATCCGGTCGACGGCACCCGCTGGCGCAAGCGCTACACGCAGTGGTACCCGGGCTCGTACCAAGGATGGGCGATCGCACGGGACATGCTCGACGACATCTCGCGCCTGGAGCGCGGCATCGACGCCTGGTGGTTGCCGGTCGCCGAAGATCCCGTCTATCCGTTGTGGCTGCGGTGTGCGGCGCTCAACGAGCTCTATTACGACGTGTTCGGCGGCGTCTTCTGGGAGAACGGCTGCATCACCAAACCCAAGCGTTTCGGGGCGCGCCCCGGGCAGCATCTCTACTTCACGTTGGAGACCGACGTGTTCAGGGACTGCGAGTCGTTGGATGTCCGTCACTACGAGACCCGGCATCTGCTCGAGCTCTTCCCCACCATCGAGCGCGACGTGCTGCTGGGCTGGGCCGACATGGTCATGGCCGATCCCCTGGGCCGCACTCCTCACGACGCCGGCTCACCGGTCGACGACCCCTGGTTCGTGGTGAGCCAGTACTCCGCCACTCGGCCCGGCGAACCCCCCTTGCGGGTCGACTGGCTCGACCTGCCTTCCAAGTTCGTGCAGCAGGCCCACGCGTACTGGCACTACACCGGGGACGAGGCCTTTGCCTCCGAGGTGTACCCGGCCCTGGTGCGGACGATGACGCATCTCCTGACTCTCGACGTCGACGGTGACGGGATCCCCGACGCGCACGGGTGGTGCACCACCTACGACGCCATCACCATGGTGGGAGCCGCCAGCTACGTGGCCGCCCACTTCATCAGCGCCTGCCAGGCCTTGGCCGACTTCGCCTCGGTCTTCGACACCAACGAGGCCTATGGCCGCTGGACCGCGGCGGCCGCCCAGGCCCGGGCGAGCGCCGAAGCCCAACTGTGGGTCCAGAGCGAGGGCTTCTACCGTCTCGACAGCGGCGGTCCCTTCAGTCCCGCCCTGCTCGCCGACGCCCTGTGCGGTCAGCGCTACGCGGCGCGAGACGGCCTGCCCGATGTGCTCGACCCGGACCGGATGGCCTCGCATCTGGCTCAGGCGTACCGGTTGAACGTCCTGGGCGTGGCTCAGGCCCAGATGGGTGCGACCAACGCCGTGGACCCGTCGGGTGTGCCCATCGACGCCGAGCAGGGCAGGGCGGTGTGGCCGGGGGGCACGTATTTCACCGCCGCGGTCATGCACGCCGTGGGCGAGGCGACGGGACGCTCCGACCTCGTCGCCAACGCCCTCACCACGGGGTACGGCGTGTACCGCACCACCTACGACGACGACCGGACGGCGTTCTGGTTCGACACCCCGGCGCTGTGGATCCCGACCGGGAACCTCGAGGAACCGGTGGTGTACCGGGCCGCCGGCTACCAGCGCTGTCGGGGAGCCTGGGAGCTGCTGGTGGCGATCAAGGCTCCCTTCCCGCCGGGGTGGAATCCCCCGGGGTGACCTCGGATTCGAAATGGTCACGACCGGGTGCGGCCGCGAGCCATGATCAAGTCGTGTCGGAACGTGCATTCGAGTCGAGCCCGCCCGGGGGCACCCTGACGGGGCAGCTCCTGGTGGCGTCGACGAAGCTCGGGGATCCCAACTTCGAGAGGGCCGTCGTGTTGCTGCTCGACCACGGCGACGACGGGGCTCTGGGGGTCGTCCTCAACCGTCCGACGCCGGTGCCGGTGAGCGAGATCCTCGAACCGTGGACGGATCTGGCACGACGAGCACCTCCCGACGTGGTCTTCCGGGGTGGACCGGTGTCGCCCGACGCCGTGATCGGCCTGGCGCGGGCCGCGTCCTCTCAGGGTGTCGTGGGCGCGCCATGGCGCGCCGTGGTGGCGTCGGTGGGCACCGTCGACCTGGCGGTGGCACCCGAGAGCCAACCGGTCGAGCTCGGCGGTGTCCGGCTCTTCTCGGGGTACGCGGGATGGGCGACGGACCAGCTCGAGGCGGAGCTGGCCGAAGGGGCATGGTTCGTGCTCGACGCCGTGGCCGCAGACGTGTTCTGTACCGACGCCGACAGGTTGTGGCACGACGTCATGCGGCGCCAGGGCGGAGAGTTGTCGCTGCTCGCGACGTTTCCCTCCCACCCGTCGCTCAATTGAATCCTCGTTCGGGTGACGCCTTGGTCGATCGACCCTGACGTGGCGCCGGGGCGTCACCATCGCGCCGCCCGAGAGGGGCGCGGCGGTACCATGGACGAGGTGACGGTCGGGGGGCCGGAGGGCCGGGCGATGACCCGCATCGAAGGCGAAGACCAGAGCCGCGACGACCTCGCCACGGCGTCGGTCGGGCGGCGGTCGCCCCATGTGGTGCGGCGGGTCGTCCCCACCGATGTCGTCACCCTGGTGGAGGTCCTGGCCCGCGCCTTCGACGACGACCCCGTTCCGCAGTGGCTCTTTCGCGGTGACCGGAGGCGCCGGCGCGGGCTGCGGAAGTTCTTCGCCATCCAGCTGCGCCACACCTATCTCGAGCGCGGTGAGGTGTTCACGACCGAGGACCTCGCCGGCGTGGCCATGTGGTCGCCTCCGGGCCGGGCCCGTCCGGGCTGGCGTGACCTGGTGCGCCTGGTCCCGGTCATGCCCTATCTGACCGGACTGGGACGCGACACCCCCGAAGCCGCCCGGCTGCTCAGTGCCGTCGACGCGGCACGACCGGAGGACCCCCACTGGTACCTGGCCACGCTCGGCACCGACCCCCAGCACCAGCGCCAGGGAGTGGGTTCGGCCCTCTTGCGGTCCGTGCTCGACGGGGTCGACGCCGAGGGACTCCCTGCGTACCTGGAGTCCTCGAAGGAGAGCAATCTCGCCTTCTACGGACAACACGGGTTCGAGGTCACCGGCGAGATCCGCACCCCGCGGGGCGGGCCGACGTTGTGGTTGATGTGGAGGAGGGCGCGTCCACCCGCAGCCTGAGCTCGAGCGCCGGCGTGACGGGGCGGGCGCAGCCTGGTGTCGGCGCGACACCGCGCGCTCAGCCGTTGGGCATCCCCGCCACCCGCAGTGAGCCTTCGGCGCGCGTGCGGGGGTCGGAGTTGACCGGACGCACGCCCGGGGGGAGTCGATCGGGCGTCGCCATAAGCTCGCGCAAGGTGTCGAGTACGGCCCGCGCCGGGGCGGAGGGGAGCCCCCGGCTGCGCTGGGCGATCCCGACGCGCCGGGGTGGGAGACCGTCCACCTCGACCAGCCGGAACCGAGGCCGGAGATGAGGCGGCACCGCGGTGGCGGGAAGGACGGCAGGGCCGTATCCCTCGAAGGTCAAAGACGCCAGAAGTCGAACGCCGTCGAGCTCGACCAGGGGACGGAGCCGGACGCCGGCGGGCTTCACCGCGGCGTCGATCTCGCCACGAAACGGGGTGCCTTGCGCGGGGAGCAGCAGCTCGAAGCGTTCCAGGTCGGCGATCTCGATGTGCTCGGCGCCCGACAACGGGTCGTCGTCGATCGGGACCACGAGGACGATGTCCTCTTCGAAGAGCAGTTCCGAGACGAGGTCGCGACCGGGGACCGGGAACGTGAGCACGGCCAGGTCCAGGCGTCCCGCCGCCAGTTGGGGTTCGAGGCCCAAGGTGGTGCCGTCCGCCACGACCAGATGGAGCCGGGGATGGCTGGCCGAGAGCTCGGCCAGGAGCATGGGCACGAGCCATCGGGCCGTCGTGCCGAGGATGCCGACCCGGGCGTTGCCGGCCACCGCCTCGCGCAGGGCCCCGACGTCGGCCACCAGGGCGTCGAGCTCACCCATGACCCGGTAGGCCCGGGCCACCACGACCTCCCCGTCGGCGGTCAATCGGCCCGCCGAGCGGTCCACGAGGGTGGTTCCCAGCTCCCGTTCCAGCCGGGCCACATGGGCGGAGATGTTGGACTGGACGGTGCCCAGATGGTCGGCGGCCGAGGAGAACGACCCGTGCTCGGCCACCGCCACCAGCGCTTGGAGGTGTCGGAGTTCCATCGCTTTTTACGATACCTGAAATCTGTAATAGCTGTTTGACTGATCGGGGCCGATCCTTCACAATGACCCGTAGAGACCACAGGATCCGGATGCCCCCCTCCGATCCTGTCGAGTCGGAGCAAAGGGACCGGGTCCCCCTCCGGTCCCTTTGCCGCGTCTGGGGCCCGATGACCACGGCACGAGGTGCGAGCCACCGGGTCCCGGGCTCGACGGCGATATGGTCTGCGCCATGGTGACGGCCCGCTCGCCGAAGACCCATCTCCACAACGGCAACGGCTCGGTCGACGACTCGTCGCCGTCGCGCGCCGCGGTGTTCGTGGACCTCGACCGCACCCTGTTACGGGGTGCCAGTGGCCTCGTGCTCAGCGCCGCCATGCACGCCGAGGGGCTCTTCGAAGGGCGGCGGTCGCTCCCGGGGGAGCGCCTCTTCTACGGGTTCTACGACCTCATGGGCGAGAGCCTGGCCTTCATGGCCATGGTGCGGGCCGCGCCGCACTTCACCAAGGGATGGCCCGTCGAGTCGGTGTGCCGGGCCGGCGAGCTCGCCGCGCCGGAGCTGGTCGAGCTGGTCCAGCCCTACGCCCCGGGGGTGTTGGCCGAGCATCGCGAGGCCGGCCACCTCATCGTGCTCACCACCACCACGCCCGTCGACCTCGTGGCCCCGTTCGCCGCCATGCTCGGGTTCGACCATGTGCTCGCCACCCGCTACGGGTGCGCCGACGGTCGCTACACCGGGGGCATCGAGGGCGACTTCGTGTGGTCCACGGGCAAGCTCAGCGCCGTGCGGCGCTGGGCGGGGGAGTCCAACGTCGACCTGTCGGCGAGCCACGCCTATTCCGACAGCGTCTTCGACCTCCCCCTGTTGAGCGCGGTGGGACGTCCCCACGCCGTCAACCCCGACCGCCGCCTCAATGCCGTGGCCCGTCTCCGGCGGTGGCCGGTCGAGCGCTGGGACCGGCCCCCGGGGGTGCCCAAGGTGGGCGGCCTCGAGCCCTACGACATGCTGCGGCCGGTGGTGCGCCCCGCACTGTTTCCCTATGCGCGCTTCGACATCGACGGGGTGAGCCGGGTCCCCCGGCGCGGCCCGGTGATCCTCGCCGCCAACCATCGCAGCTACTTCGACGTGGTGGCGCTGGCCATCGTGGCGGCCCGGCTCGGTCGGCCCGTGCGGTTCCTGGCCAAGCGGGAGCTGTTCGACGCGCCGGTGGTGGGCCAGTTGGCGCGGGCCCTGGGGGGGATCCCCGTGGACCGGGGGAGCCGTTCCGACACGCCGCTGCGAGATGCCCGCCGGGCCCTGGAGGCGGGCGAGGTGGTCGTGATCCTGCCGCAGGGGACCATCCCCCGGGGCAAGAAGTTCTTCGACACCGTGCTCAAGGGCAAGACGGGCACGGCGCGCCTGGCGGCCATGACCGGCGCGCCGGTGCTCCCCATCGGTTTGTGGGGGACCGAAGCGGTGTGGCCGCGCTCGGCCCGGGTCCCCGACATGACCAACCTGCTGCATCCCCCGCCGGTGCGCATCAGGGTGGGCAAGCCCGTGCACCTGGGGCTGGCGGACGCCGGCGCCGATACCGAGGCGATCATGGCGGCGATCATGACTCAGCTCCCGGCGGAGTCCCAGCGCCCCCACGAGCCGACGGCCGAGGAGTTGGCGCGCACCTTTCCGCCCGATCACGACGAGACGTGACGGAGCGGCCCGCCGACGACACCATGCCCATGCGGGCGCGTCTGGCCGGCCGGGCGTCGACGGCGGTGAGCTCGGTGTCACGCCGGCTGCACCTCGGAGGCGGGTCGGTCATCGGGGGGCGCGTGGGGCTGCTCATCGCCCCCGACCTCCTCGACACGCTGGCGGTGGGCCGCGCGGTGGCCCTCGTGACGGGGACCAACGGCAAGACCACCACGACGCGACTGCTGGCCGCCGCGCTCGGGGGGGCACCGCGGGTGGCGACCTCGTCGGCGGGGGCCAACCTTCCCCCCGGGCTGGCCACGGCACTGGCATCGGCGGCCCGGGGCGTGCCGGCGGTGCTCGAGGTCGACGAGGGGTACCTGGGCGCGGTGGCGGGCGCGGTGCACCCGAAGGTGATCGCCCTGCTCAACTTGTCGCGCGACCAGCTCGACCGCGTGAGCGAGGTGCGCATGGTGGCGCAGCGCTGGCGCGCCGCTCTCGGGGTCGCCCCCGGGACCACGGTGGTCGCCAACGCGGATGACCCGCTGGTGGTGTGGGGAGCCCAGGGTGTGGCGCGCGTGGTGTGGGTGGCGGCCGGCCAACTGTGGCGCCAGGACGCCGTGGGCTGCCCGGCGTGCACGGGACGGATCGTCTTCGCCGACGGGGACTGGTCGTGCACCTGTGGGTTCCGCCGCCCCCGTCCCGATGTGGTGCTGCGGGGGGAGGTCCTCGTCACCGCCGACGGTCGCGACCTCCCGGTGCGGCTCGTGTTGCCGGGCCGATGCAACCTCGCCAACGCGGCTGTGGCCGCGGTGGCCGCCGGCGTCATGGGGGTCGACGAGGCCGGCGCGCTGGCGGCGATGGCATCGGTCGCCGACGTCGAGGGCCGATTCGCCACGGTGACATCGGGCGACGTGGAGGTCCGGCTCCTGCTGGCCAAGAACCCGGCGGGGTGGACCGAGCTCCTCGACCTGCTCGAAGGGGGCACCGATCCGGTGGTGATCGGCATCAACGCCCGGATCGCCGACGGCCATGACCCGTCATGGCTGTGGGACGTGGCCTTCGAACGGCTGGCGGGGCGGCAGGTGGTGGCGACGGGGGAGCGGTGTCGCGACCTGGCCGTGCGACTCCGCCACGCCGGGGTGGCCCACGTCACCGTCCCCGATGATCTCGAGGCCCTGCACGCCCCGGGGTCGTCCCGGGTGGAGTACGTGGGCAACTACACGGCCTTCCAAGCGTTGCGCCGCCGTCTCGGGCGCGCCGGCCCCGGCGAGGGGGCGCAGGTGGTGCCCGCCGGTGGCCCCGGATCGGTCGTCGCCATGCCCGCGCCGGGGATGCCCGTGGCGGTGACCATGGTGGCGGGGGCCGAGGGCGGGGGTACCGGGGCGACGCCGCGCCGCCGGGCGCGGGCGCGCGCCGCGGGCCCTTCGGCGTTGCGCATCGTGGTGGTGCACCCCGACCTGCTCGGCACCTACGGGGACGGGGGCAACGGGCAGGTCCTCGCCGGGCGGGCCGTGTGGCGCGACATCCCCGTCGAGCTCATCCACGCCCTCTCCGACGCGCCCTTGCCCGCCGGGGCCGACGTCTACTGCCTGGGCGGGGGCGAGGACGGTCCGCAGGTGCAGTCGGCCGAGCGGCTGCGAGACGGGACGCTGGCGGGTGCGGTGGAGGCCGGTGCCGTGGTGTTGGCGGTGTGCGCCGGCTACCAGGTCATCGGCCGGTCGTTCCCCGGGGCCGACGGCCGACCCCACCCCGGGGTGGGGCTCTTGGACGTGGTCACGGTGAAAGGGACCGGACGCCGGGCGGTGGGAGAGCTCGCCGCGGCGCCCTTCCCCCAGGTCTCGGTGACCGGGACCCCGGACCCCGTGGCGCTCGAGACCTTGACCGGTTTCGAGAACCACTCCGCCCTGACCCGGGTGGGTGTCGGGGCCCAGCCCCTGGCCCGCGTCCTGCGCGGGGTCGGCAACGGCAGCGGCGACGGCACCGAGGGGGCACGCTCGGGACTGGTCCTCGGCACCTACGCCCACGGGCCGGTGCTGGCCCGCAACCCGAGCCTCGCCGACCTGCTCCTGGCGTGGGCCACGGCAACGGTGCCCGTCCCCCTCGAGGACGTCGAGGAGCGGGCCTTGCGGGCCCAACGGCTCGCCGCGGTCGGGGCCGGTGGTTGGCGGCACGGCCCCCGGGGGCGGGCCGAGGCCATGCGCAAGATGCGGGGCCTCGTGAAGGTGCGCCGGTCGTAGCGCGCCGAGACGGTCGCGTCAGTCGTCGGCGAGGGCCCAGCGGCTGTCGTCGTCCTCGTCGTCGGCGTGGGGGTCGGGACCGAGCGCCCACGCCCGTCGCCACGGCGATGCGGCCGGCCCGCGCGGCGAGGGTGTCTCCCCGGCGCCGGCTCGGCGACGGGCCGACCACCAGTCGGTGCGCGATTCGTCGGCCAGGGTGCCGAGCACGGCGTCGATGCGTGCCTCGAGCCGGCGGGCGTCCTCGCCCTCGGCGGCCACGATGGGAGAGCCGAAGGTGATGCGGGTGGGACTGCGGCGCAGGTGCGTGCCGCCCCGGGGCCAGATCCGGTAGGTGCCGTCGATGTGCACCGGCACCACCGGTCTGCCCGTGCGAGTGGCGAGGTAGGCAGCACCGCCCCGCATGGGCTGGAACCAGCCGTCGTGGGTCCGGCCCCCCTCGGGGAAGATGATGAGGTTCCAGCCCTGGCGCAGCAGCGCGGCGGTGTCCTCGGCGGACTTGCGGTTGACCCGATGGCGCTCGATGGGGATCGCGGCGAGGACGAGGGACCACACGTGCGCCTTCCAGCGCCGATCGAAGAAGTGGTCGGCGGCCGCGGCCACCACGGTTTTGTGGCGCACCCGCGCCGGCAACACCGACAGCAACAGGCCGGTGTCGACGTGGCTGGCGTGATTGGCGACGTAGATGGCGGGGGCTTCGACGTGCTCGAGGATCTCGTCGCCACGCACCTCCGGCGACGCCACGATGTGGGCCAGGGGGCGGGTGACGTTGTCGAGCAGGACGGCCCGCGCCAACCGGGCCGGGTAGCGCCGCGTCCACTCGGTGTCGTAGTCCGCCCCCAGGTGCCGAGGCGGGGGATCGCGCTCGAGGGTCACGGGCCAGGTGGGGGCGCGCCACGGGAAGCCCTCGGGGCGCAGCCGCGACACCCGGCGCACCAGGCGCTCGGCCCCGCTCACCGGACGTCGGCCATGAGCAACGGCGGCGAGTGCAGATGCGTGATCGAGGGGTCGCGCCCCACCACGTCCGAGGCCATCTCGAGTGCGTCGGCCATGGAGCTCGCCGGCTTGAACCCGAGCCGGCGCACCGCGGCGCGATCGCCTCCCACGATGATCACCGAGCCCAGGTGCTCGAGGGCATGCGCGCACCAGTACCACATGTAGAAGGGGTGCACGCCGTGATAGGCGTTGCCCGTCCGGTAGAGGTGGATGTACCACGGGTCGGTGGCGAAGGCCTCCTCGTACTTGCCGATCTCGGCGGGGTCGGTCGTCTCCGCCAGCACCTGCTCGAAGAAGTCGATGTAGCTCGGATGATGGCCGGGGTGAAACGCCCACGGGGTGGGATGGCTCATGATGACCACGCCCCCGGCGCGCACCAGGGGTTGGCCCCGGTACATGTTGAAGAAGTACCCGAGACCGAGACACGCCACCAGGATCGGGTTCATGATCGAGTTGACGTTGTAGGGGCAGATGTAGGGGAGCCCCATGGTGAGGATGTCGCTCTGGCCCTCCACTTCGAGCAGCTGTTGCGCGTAGACGTTCTCGGTGGTGCGGGCGTGCACGGCTTCGACTTCCCCGGCCTGCACCGCGCTCATCTTGTGGGGCGCCCGGATGGAATGGAAGATCGATCGGGCCACCCGGTCGGGGGTGGCCTCGAGCGCCTTCGAGGAAGCCAGGAAGGCGGCACGGTCGCGGGCGGTCCATTCCCACTCCCGGCGCTGGAGGAAGCGGAACTGCTCGGGGAAGGTGTCGGTGTTGAGGTTGGTCTCGATCTGGAACACCTTCACCCCCGACGCCGCGATGAGTCGTCCCATGCGCCAGTTCGACGAGTGCAGTTCGGAACGGTGCTGGTCCATGAAGGACCGGCTCTGGGCCATGGTGTGGGCATTGTGATGGTGGCGCAGGCTCTTGTAGCTGGCCAGCCCCGTGGCCACCGACTTGTGCCCGCCGTCCATGGCCACGAGGTTGATGTTGACGTACACGAGCAGGTCCGAGGTGGCCGCCCGCTTGTTGATCTCGACGTCTTCGCCCTGGTCGGTGAGGCCCAGATGCACGAGCTGGTCGGGGTCCTCGGCGTCGTGTTGCCACAACAGGCCGTGGGGCGCAAAGGCGTCGAAGACCCGCGCCCCGAGCGCATGGCGCAGCTCGGCGTCGGTCATGCGGCGGTGCAGCGCCAGCGCCGCGATCAGCACCACGTCGTCGACGCCGGCCTCGGCGGCCAGCTCCAGCACCTGCTCGATGACGAGCTGGCGTACGTCGGGGCCGCGCATGGGGGGAAGCGGCAGCGAGACGTCGTCGAAGGCGATGGTGAGCGTCATGCCCGCGTGCAACTGGGACCGCAGCGGCGCGGCGTCGCCCAGGGGCTCGTCCAGGGCGCGCCGGATGGCGCCGACCGGATCGGGCAGGGCGTCGACCGGCTCGGGCGCGTACAGAACCCTGCTCCCGACGGGGAGCTTCTCGAGCCGGTACCCCTCGCCGTGCCAGAACAAGGTGGAAGGGGTGGAGCGGTCGACCTCGAGGACGAAGCCGGGCCTGGGGCTCATGAGTCGGGTCCTTTCGTGCTGGGGCGGGTACCCCGGAAGTGCCCTCGGGCGCGCAGGTCGAAGACCACCTTCACCGCGCCGCGCCGTCCCGCCGCACCGGCATGAGCGAGCGCCTCTTCGAAGCGGTCGAGCGGGTAGCGCGCCGAGACCAGCCGGCCGAGGCCCTTCACCGCCACGACCTCCATGGCCACGTCGAATGTGCGCCGCACCAGGCCGCCGATCTCCTCGGTGCCGTAGGCGTAGGCGCCGACGACGGTCACTTCGCGATGCCACAGCGACGCCAGGTCGACGCTGACCCGTCCGGGCATGCCCACGAGCACCACCCGGCCCCGAGGCCGGACCATCCGCAGCGCCTGGGCGATCGACTCGTCACTGCCCACGCAGTCGATCACGACGTCGGCCCCACCGGTGAGCGTCCCCGACGCCTCGAGCGAGCGAGAGCGACGCCGGACGGCCCGCACCAGCTGCTCGGGGTCGATCACCTCGTCGGCCCCGAGCTCCTGCGCCCACCGTCGCTGGTGGTCGTACTTGGCCCCGACGGCCAGCCATGCCGGTCGGGTCAGCTGGGCCAGGGCGGCGACGGTGCACAGGCCGAGGGTGCCCGCCCCCAGCACGGCCACGGTGCTCGTGGCCTCGACGCCGGCCGCCACCGCGGCGTGGACGGCGCAGGCGGTGGGTTCCACCATCACGGCGTCGTCGTCGGAGAGCTCGTCGGGCACACGATGGAGCTGGGCCTCGTGGGCGACCAGGCCGCCGCTCGACCATCCGCCGCCGGTGTCGCTGCAGAACCCGATCTGGAGCCCCGGAGCCAGGTGGCCGAAGGCGACGCGTTCGCATCCTCCCGTGGCGCCCCGGCTGCACGCCGCGCAGGGCGGCACGATGCCGCGCGCCAGGCAGCCGAGGACGGGCTCGATCACCACGCGGGCGTCGGTGTCGTCGAGGGTGCCGACCACCTCGTGCCCGGGGACGAAGGGGAAGCTCACCACGTCCTCGAAGTACCGCGAGCTGCGCCCGTCGACGGTGGAGAGGTCCGACCCGCAGATCCCGGCCAGGATCGGATGCACGCGGTGCCAGCGCGGCCCGGGCAGCTCGGGTGGCTCCACATCGGTGAAGTGCAAAGGGCCCACCGCCGCACCCCGGCCCGATCCCCCCACCACCGAGGCCAGGCGTGACGCCGCGAACCGCGCCAGGTTGTGCTCGAAGACGAGGCCCTTCACCGCCGACCTCCGCCCCCGGTCACCGGGGAGTCGGCACCCGAGGCCGCCGTCGCCCGCTCGACCATGCTCTCGAGTCGCGCCCACCAACGCGACACGCCGAGGTCCACGGGGCCGAAGGGGAGCGGCGGGCGGGCGCCGCCTCCCGCCTTCTGCCACTGCTCGACGTGCCACCCCCGTCGCCGGGCGATGGCGGCCAGCCTGGCCTCGGGGTTGACCGCCACCGGGAACCCGACGCACTCGAGGAGGGGCAGGTCCGATGCCGAGTCGGCGTAGGCGACGGCTTCGCCGAGGTCGAGGCCCTCAGCGGCGGCGTAGTCGGCGAGCACCAGGGCGCGCGCCTCCCCCGTGGGGGGGAGCTGGTCGAGGCGGCCCGTGAGCCGGCCGTCTGCGTCGTGGCCGAGTCGTGCGCAGACGACCTCGTCGAACAAGGGGGCCAAAGGCTCCACCACGAAATCGAGGGCCCCGGTGATGAGCACGGTGCGGTGCCCCAGGGCCCGGTGGGCGCGCACCCGGGCGAAGCCGGCGGGGAACGACTTGGCCAGCAAGAGGTGATGGAACATCTCACGGGCGTCGCTGCGCAGCAGGTCGAGGGGCGCGCCGTCGTAGCGGCGGTAGAAACTGCGCAGGAAGTCACCCCGGTCGCGTCGGTCGAGGGCGAGGAGGGCGGGTGCTTCGCGCAGGATCCGCGCCGTGAACTTCACGCGCTCGCCCACGGGCAGGTGCCGGCTGGCCAGCCAGGCGTAGGACTCCACGACGTTGGAGGCCACCAGGGTGTTCTCGAGATCGAAGGCGGCCAGGTGGCGCTCGGGCGACAAGATGGCGGCACGGGCCCGGTCGGACCGGCTGGCCATGGTCGACCGTCGGGGTGACGAGCGCACGCGGGCGTGCTCGACCACCGAGGGAAGGTGCACGTCCCGTACGTAGTCGGGCCAGGAGATGACCCCGGGATCGAAACAGAACACCGCTCTGTCGGCCGGCGACAGCCGCTCCCACAACGACAGGAGCCGGTCCACCCGGAAATGCGCCTCGGTCTCGGTGTAGGCGCCGTACAGCTCGGTGTAGCCCAGCGCCCGCTCGGCCTGGGAGCGCCGCTCTTCGACCCGGGCGGCCAGATCGGCGCGCTCGCCGCGCACGGGCAGATTCCCGAGGACCCGCTCGGCGGTCGTGAGCGCCTTCGTGGCCCGCTGCAGCTGGCGCTGCACCCGGCCGCGTCCGGGGAAGGACCATTGCGGGACCATGATGGGCTGCCCGTCGGAGTCATAGAGGGGGTGCTCGGTGAACCACGACCGCACCAGGTCGACGAGCTCGCCGTAGCGCAAGGGGTTCCGCACACTCGAGGCAACCTGGTACACCGTGGGACCGGCCGGGTCGGGACCCGCTGCGGAGACGGCGATGATGGCGGCCACGACCATGTCGACGGGGATGACGTCCACGACGCCCTCGGGGACGCCGGGGAATTCGCGCAGCAGCCCGCGTCCGTAGGAGACGATGATGGGCTCGGCCATTCGGAAGCCGCGTATCCAACCCGGTCGGGGCTCGGCCAGCGCCGACTCGATGATCGAGGGGCGCACGATGGTGATGGGCAGATCGGGGTACGAGCCCACGAGGGCCCGTTCGCCGAGCGCCTTGGTGAAGGCATAGGCGTCGGGCCAGCCCAGCGCCTGGGCGCGTCCCCGCCCGCGCTCGACGAGCTGCGTGCGCACCCACTCGTCACGCAGCTTCTCCGCCCGCTCGGCCAGGAGGTGGGTGCCGGCCGCGCCCAATTCGGATCGGGCGCCCTTGGTGACCTGCGCCAGGCGCTCGGGCGAGCGCGAGGCGGACTCGAGGTCGTCGCGCAGACGCCGGGCCGCGGTCACCTCGCCGTCGATGTCCACCTCGGTGGTGACCGTAGTGTGGGTCCGGGCCCGCGCTCCCGATGCCAGCGCCTCGGTGGCGAGGGTCTCGGTGGCGTCACCTTGGTGCGTGCCGGCCACGTAAGCGGTGGAGACGGTGACGAGATGGGTGGGCGAGGCGTCGGGGTGCCGGTGCTGGCGTACGGCGGCCACCGACGTGATGGCCGCCGCCACGCGTGACGGGCCCAGCAGGTTCACCTCGACGGCGGTGTCGAGGGGGGCGTCGAAGGCCACGGTGGCAGCCGAATGCACCACCACGTCGCACGAGGCGAGCAGGTCTCGCCCGTCGTCGTCGAGAGCGAGGCCGTCGCGCCCGATGTCCCCCGCCACCGCACTCAGCCGGGTCGCGACCACGTCGTCGAATCTGTCGCCGAGCTCGTGGCGAAGACGGTCGAAGCAGTCGTTGCGCACCACTTCCCGTGCCAGCCGGGCCGCGGCGCTCGATCGCCGGGTGGGGCGCACCAACACCGCCACCTCGCACCCCGGGACGCAGCGCACGAGCCGTTCGACCAGGGCGGTACCGAGGAATCCGGTGGCCCCCGTGACGAGGATGCGCTGGCCCGACAGGGCGTGGGCGATGCCAGGCAGGCCCGGAAGCCCGACGGTCGTGGGGGTCGTCACCTCGGCCACGATCTCTGTCTACCATATGGTAGGTGGCAGGGGGAAGAAGGCCCAGCGCAGGGACAGACCGCCCCGAGGGCGGCACCGCCGACCGCATCCTCGACGCGGCGCTGGCCTCGTTCGGGTCCCGGGGCTACGAGGCGACGTCCCTGGACGCCCTGGCAGAGGGTCTCGGCGTGCGCAAGCAGTCGATCCTCTACTGGTTCCCGTCGAAAGAGGTCCTGCTCGAAGCGCTGATCGATCGCTCGGCTGCGGAACTGGCGAGCGCCCTCGAGGACTCCCTGGCCACCGCAGGACCAGGGTGGGAGCGGGTGGAGGCGGTGGTGCGGTCGGTCTTCCGGCTGGCGTCACGACGCCCCGAGCTCATCGGCCTGCTGCGGGAGGTGGGTCGACTGGGGCCGCCGTCCGCCACCCGGCTGATGCTCGTGCTCGAGCCCTTGGTCAAGCGGGCGTCGAGCTTTCTCGAGGACGAGATGGACGCAGGCCACATGCGTCGCCACGAACCGCGGCTGTTGCTTCTCGCTATCTATTCCACCGTGGTGGGAATGATCACCGAGGTCGAGGTGCTGCGCGCCTTGGGGGAGGAGCCCACCCCTCGCTCCCTGGTTCGTCGCCGACAGGAGATCCTGCGATTGCTGCGCTCGGCTCTCGTCGTCGACGGCGCAGACGAGACCTCAGCTGATCACGACGGCGCAGCGGGCGGCCGCGGTCGGGTCGGGCGCGGCGGGGTATAGCGCTTGGAAGGGGGAGGCCCCGTGGGGGTCACTTCCTTCTTGGTGCGCCGGCGGGGCGACGAGGTGCGCTGGCGCGCCGCGCTGGCGCCGGCACGTCCCGCGGCACGAGGGTTGGCCGGAACCCGTCCGGTGCCGGCGCTACGCCTCGTCGTCGCCCCCCGCGCCGTCAGGACCCGCTGGTACTTGAACACGCGCCAGATGAGGTAGCCCCCGAGCGCCCAGAAGGGCAGCGCGAACAGCGGCGATCCCATGGAGGTGCCGAGGAAGAGCAGCGAGAAGCCGACGAGGGACCGACGACGGGTCATGGCGATGGCGGCGACGATCCCCGACAACACGATCCGGACTCCGCCTTCGAGAAGGATGAGCGACTCACTCTCGTGCTTGGGGTTCACCTTCCCGTGGAGGAGGGCCGACGGGTTCAGGTGGATGGCGACCACCGTGAGCAGCACCCCGACGACGACACCGAGCGGTGCCGAGGTCAACGCCAGGAACCGTTCCCGGTCGTCGAGCTTCTTGATCCGGTGCGTGATCTCGGCGTTGGTCATGTCGGCGAGGTCGTCGACAGGACGCGTCCGGGTCTTGGCCGGAGAGGGGCCGAGGCGAGAGCTCGCTCTGCCGCCGGTCCCGGCGCCGTCGGTCGAGACATCGTCGGCATCGGTCGACTCATCGGAATCGGCGATCTCGGGCGCCTCGGCGTCGTCGTCGGCATCGGCATCGGCGTCGGCGTCGGTGGGCCCGGTGGGCACCGCACGCGTAATGCGGGGGGGCCGCGTGGTGCGCTCCGACGACGGGTCGCGCGCCGGGGGGGAGGGTGCCGGTGCACGCTGCAGGTTGGGCAGAGCCGTGAGGAAGCGCTGCCCGATCGTCAGTTTGGGTGGGGCGCCACCGAGGGCGTCGGAGTCGTCGTCGGTCACCGGTGCTCGCTCAAAGTGCACACCAGGATATCGAAGGTCCTGGCGCCGCCCCCTCGGTGGCGACGGCCTCGGACCTGCTCACCCGTCCCAACCGGCGTCCGGGCGCACCAGCACGAGCCGCGTGCCCAGGTTGTCCTGAGGCTCGATGACCCGCGCCGGAGTGTCTGTGGGGAGCAGCCCGGGGACCGCGCTCGACGGGTCGGCTCCGAGCGTGTCGCGGCGATCGGGCGCACCGGGGAGAGCGAAGGCCACGTGGTGCAGTCGTCCCGACAGGCCGCGCAACCAGGACCGCAGGGGCGTGTCGTCGCCCGAGGGCCGCCCCCCGGCACCCGACGTGGGGGCGATCACGCGAATGACGGGAGGCCCCGCCCAGGCCAGGTCGACGTACTCCCAGGTGCCGTCGGGCCCCGGGCCATGCGCGACGCGCCGCCCGCCCAGAAGAACCTCGAAGAGCCCGAGACCCTCCTCGAGGTCGGCCACGGCGTGGGTCACCCGCACCAGGGAGGCCGGTGGATCCCGACGAGCCGTGGGGAACCCCTCGGGTGGGGGCGACTCCCACGCGTAGGTGGCCTGGGCCAGCTGGACGACGATGCCGGTGGCCTGGCGCGGGTGGAGGAACGCTTCTTTCCAGTCGGCGTTGGTGAGGTCCACACCGACCGGTGCCAAGCCCACCCCGCGAGCCTCGGTGATGGCTGCGGCGAGATCAGGAACCTTGAAGGTGAGGTGGTGGGGACCCGGGCCATGGCGGTCGAGAAAGCGGCGGAGGAAGGGGTTGTCGTCGGGCTGCCAGGGCTGGAGCACCTCGACTCGTCCGCCGTTGGCGTAGCTGAGCTGGGCGGGACCGAACCCGATGTTGAGCCCCCCCGAGCTCCACGTGCCCCCCAGCTCGACGGCGTAGCGGGGCCAGGCGTCCGACCAGTGCTCGACGGCGACGGCCACGTGGTCGAGGGCGGCGCCGGCGATGGTGGGGGACATCGGCCCAGGTTGCCGTGCGCCGCGCCAGCGTGTCCATCTCCGGCCCCCCGGCGAGGCGCCGTCGTGCTCGGCGTGCTACGCGTGGGGCATGGACTTTCGACGCGAGGCTGTCACCGATCTGGCGAGCGATGTGCGGTCGGGGAGGCGGAGCGCCCGGGAGCTCGTGGCCCACGCCCTCGAGCGTGTCGAGACGCTCAACCCCGGCCTGAACGCATTCGTCGCCGTCGACGCCGACGCCGCCCTCGAGGCTGCCGCGGGCATCGATGCGGCGGTGGCCAAAGGCGACGATCCCGGGCCGTTGGCCGGTATCCCCATCGGCGTGAAGGACCTCGACGACGCGGCGGGGTTCGTCACGTCCCAGGGGTCCGCGGTGTTCGCGGGTGGCGCCCCCGCCGCGGCCGACTCGCCCTTGGTGGCGCGCCTGCGGGCGGCGGGGTGCGTGGTGATCGGCAAGACCAATACGCCCGAGCTGGGCTGGAAGGCCGATACCGACAACGTCAGCTTCGGCCCGACCTGTAACCCGTGGAACCCGGACTACAGCCCGGGCGGCTCGTCGGGGGGAGCGGCGGCCGCCATCGCCTCGGGCATGGTGCCCCTGGCCACGGGCTCCGACGGAGGGGGCTCGATCCGCATCCCGTCGTCGTGCTGCGGGTTGAGCGGTATCAAGCCGTCGCTGGGGCGCGTCCCCTCGGGTGGGGAGCACGGCTCGGAATGGCACGACCTGTCGACCAAGGGGCCCATGGCGCGGCGGGTCACCGATGTCGTCGCCGCGCTCGACGTCGCCGTCGGGCCCGACCCCACCGATATCCGCTCGCTTCCCAGGCCCGAGGCGTCCTGGCCCGCCGCTCTCGAAGGCGCCCAGCTTCCCACCAAGGTGGCGTGGTCTCCCACCCTCGGCTACGCCCCGCTCGACGACGAGGTCCGGGCCCGCTGCGAGGAGGTCGTGGGACGACTGGAGTCCCTCGGAACCGAGGTGGTCGAGCTCGAGGTCGTCTTCGACGAGGACCCGGTGCGCGACTGGCTCACGTTGGCCGTGGCCTACAACTGGCGGACGCTCGCCCCCTACCGCCACACCGAGCTCTGGGAGAAAGTCGACCCACTCCTGGCCGCGCAGGTGGACTGGGCCGCCGAGCACCTGTCTGCGCTCGACGTCGTGCGGGCGCAGGATGCGTGCCACACCATGAACCTCCGGCTGGTCGAGGTGTTTCGCGACGTCAGGTTGTTGTTGACCCCGACGTGCGCGGCACCACCGCCGCCTCGCGCCCTGTTGGGACAGGGACGTATCAACGGTGAGCTCGATCCCAACTGGGTCCGCTTCACCTATCCCTTCAACATGACACGCTCGCCGGCGGCGTCGGTGTGTGCCGGCCTCACCTCGGACGGACTGCCGGTCGGGATCCAACTCGTGGGTCCCCAGCACGCCGACCTGGTGGTGATCCGTTCGGCGGCCGCCCTCGAAGCCGCCATCGGGTTCGACGACGTGGCGCCCATCTGACAGGCAGGCCATGTCGGCCGTCCCGCCGACGCGACGGTGGCGACGGCCGGGGTGGAGGGCTAACGTACGTTCGCTTCGGCCGCCAGCCGGAGTGGTGTAGGCCCAGCGAAGGCCGGTGAGATCCCGGCGCTGTCCCGCAACGGTGATGCCCCTTTCGGGGACGAGCCCGGACGCCTGTCCTGCATCGGCGAAACCTGTCCTCGGAGGAAGGGCGGTTCGTTGGACACCCGCCGTCGGGTGTTGCAGCGGGCGCACTTCGTCCTCCGCAACCCGATGGAGGATGACCACATGAACGAGCGCTCGCAACGAAGGTTGCTGGCCATCTGCGCCGGGCTCGGAATGCTCGTCGCTTCCTGCAGCAGTACCGTCGACGGCACCGCTGGTGCCGACTCCACCGCCACCGGGTCGTTCCCGACTTCCATCTCTGCCGCCAACGGCACGGTCCAGATCAAGGCGCGGCCGCGCGCCATTGTGTCGTTGTCCCCGACGGCGACCGAGATGTTGTATGCCATCGGCGCCGGAGGCCAGGTGAAGGCCGTCGACAAGTATTCGGACTACCCGAGAAACGCACCGCGAACCACCCTCGACGATCTCTCTCCCAACGTCGAGGCCATCGTGTCGTACCGACCCGACCTGGTGGTGGCACCGGGCGACAGCACCGGCCTGACGGCCCGGCTCAAGACCTTCGGGATCCCGGTGCTGTCGCTCCCCCCGGCCGAGACGCTCGCCGATGCCTACGAGCAGTACGACCAGCTCGGCCAGGCCACCGGCCACGTCCAGGCGGCGCGGAGCGAGGCGGCCCACGTGAAGTCCCAGATCGCCCGGATCGTGAAAGAAGCGCCGAAGTCCAGCGTGGGGCAGACCTATTACTACGAGCTCGACCAGACCTACTACTCGGTGACCTCGTCGACCTTCATCGGCAAGGTCTTCGGTCTTCTCGGACTGCGCAACATCGCGGACCGCGCCCCGTCGGCTGCGTCGAGCGGCGGGTATCCCCAACTGTCGGCGGAGTTCATCGTGCAGTCCAACCCGGACTGGGTGTTCTTGGCCGACACGATCTGCTGCGGGCAGAGTGCCAGCACCGTGGCGGCACGCGCCGGGTGGTCGACGATGCAGGCGGTCCAAAAAGGACAGGTGGTCGGGCTCAACGACGACATCGCCTCGCGGTGGGGACCACGGATCGTCGACCTTCTCCAGACGGTGGAGACCGCCCTCGAGAAGCATCCCGCCCCGTGAGCACCACGCTGCCCCGACAACAGGTCACGCCTCTGTCGCCCCCTGCCGGACCCGAGGGGGACGGTCCCACGCTGCGTCCGGTCTCGGCGCGCCGTGCCGTGACGGTGGCGTTGGGAGCATTGGTCGGGGCGGCCCTGCTCGGGGTGTCGATGGGGCCCGCGGACCTTTCGCTCACCGCGGCGTTGCGGGTGATGGCGTCGCACATCCCGTTCCTGCACATCCATTCGGGTGTGGGCAAGATCGACGCCGACATCCTGTGGCAGATCCGGTTGCCCAGAGTGGTGCTCGGCGGCCTGGTCGGTGCCATGTTGGCCGGGGGAGGGGCGGCGTTCCAGGGAGTGTTCCGGAACCCCTTGGCAGACCCCTACCTCCTCGGTGTGGCGGCGGGGGCGGGCCTCGGAGCCACCGCCGTCATCGTGGCGGGGCCCCAGCTCTCCGAGCTCTTGCCCTTGGCGGCGTTCGCCGGGGCGGTGGCCGCGGTGACGCTCACGTACGTGATCGGTGCGACCGTCGGACGGCAAGGCGCCACCGTGTCGATCGTGCTCGCCGGGGTGGCCGTCGCCGCGTTGCTCACGGCGATCCAGACGTTCCTGCAGCAACAGCACGCCCAGGACCTCCAGTCGGTGTACGCGTGGATCCTCGGAAGCCTGACGGTGGCAACGTGGTCCCAGGTGGTGCTGATCCTTCCCTACGTCGCGGTCAGCGCCCTCGTCCTGCTCGCGCACCGGCGCTTCCTCGATGTGCTCCGGGTCGGGGAGGACGAGGCCGACAGCCTGGGCGTGAGGTCGTCTCGAGTTCGCATCACGATCGTGGCGGCGGCCACCCTCGGCACGGCCGCGGCGGTGGCGGTGAGCGGCCTCATCGGTTTCGTCGGCATCATCGTGCCCCACACGGTGCGGCTGACCACGAACGCCAGCTACCGGGTGGTGGTGCCCGTGTCGATGATCGGGGGGGCGGCCTTCCTGATCCTGGCCGACGTGGCCGCCCGGACCGTGCTGGCCCCCAGCGAGATCCCCATCGGGGTGGTGACGGCCTTTGTGGGCGCCCCGTTCTTCTTGTTCGTCCTCCGGTCGCGGCGCGTGGGGCGCAGCACGTGACGGCGGAGCCGTGATCTCCTTCGAGGGCGTCACGGTGCGCTACGACGCCGTCGCGGCGCTGGCCGACCTCACCGAAGAGATCGAGGCGGGGGAGTGGGTGGGCCTGATCGGGCCCAACGGGGCAGGCAAGACCACGATGCTGCGCGCCGTCGATCGCCTCGTCCCCCATGCGGGGGAGATCAGGGTCGACGGAGTGAGCGTGGCCACGTTGGTCCCCAGGCGTCTGGCGCGGCTCGTCGCCTATGTCCCTCAGCAACCGGAACTGCCGCCGGACATGTCGGTCGGCCAATACGTGCTGCTCGGTCGCACCCCGCATATCGGGTACTTCGGCTTCGAGACGTCGGAGGATCGCCGGGTGTGCGGTGAGCTCCTGGACTCGCTCGATCTTGCCGCCATGGCCCAGCGTCGGCTGGCCACACTGTCGGGTGGAGAGCTGCAACGGCTCGTGCTGGCGCGGGCCTTGGCACAGCAAGCGCCGGTGCTCCTCCTCGACGAACCGACCAGCGCCCTCGACCTCGGCCGGCGCGTCGAGGCCCTCGAGTTGGTGGACGACCTGCGGCGCCAGCGCGGGCTCACCGTGCTCAGCGCCCTCCACGATCTCACGTTGGCCGGGCAGTTCGCCGACCGGCTGATCCTTCTGGATCAGGGACGAGCCGTGGCCACGGGCAAGCCCGACGAGGTGTTGACCGAGGAAACCCTGACCCGACACTTCGGGGCCCGGGTCCGGGTCATGCGGTCCGACGCCGGGGACCTCGTCGTGGTCCCCCAACGGGCTCGATGAGCGGTGATCAGCCGATGACGCGCCGTGCACGCCACGAACAGGGAGGATGACATGACCGATGCGAAGAGTGCCGGAGCAGGCGTACCTGAAGACGCGCGGGAGCCACAGGGTCGGGCAACGTCGTTGGTCCTCATCAACACCGGACACGGCAAAGGGAAATCGTCGGCCGCGTTCGGCGTCATGGGCCGCGGTTGGGCGCGCGGCTGGACGGTGGGTGTCGTCCAATTCGTGAAGAGCGGCAAGTGGAAGGTGGGCGAGCGCAAGCTGGCCGAGCACCTGGGCATCGAGTGGTCGACGATGGGCGACGGGTTCACCTGGGAGTCGACCGATCTCGATGAGACAGCTGCCAAGGGACGCCACGCCTGGGAACTGTCACGCGCCAAACTGGCGTCAGGCCACTTCGACCTGCTCATCCTCGACGAGCTGACCTACGCCGTCACCTACGGGTGGATCGACGTCGCCGACGTGGTGGCGGGGATCACCGGTCGGGCACCGGGGACCAACGTGGTGATCACCGGGCGCGACGCCGCGCCCGAGCTCATCGAGATCGCCGACACGGTCACCGAGATGCGCAAGGTCAAGCACGCCTATGACCGGGGGATCAAAGCTCGGAAGGGAATCGAGTTCTGACCATGGTCGACTCGCGATACCGACCGGGGTCGTCCATCGAGCCCGAGCTCTACGAGCACGGTCCGCCCGGTGAGGAGCTGAGCTTGCTGGTGTGGCGGTTCCCCGTTCCGTTGTTGGCCGTGGCGTCGGGTCCCCTCGGCGGTGGGCTCGGGCCACGTCGGTGGGTCATCAACGCCCAGGTTCCCCACGCGTATGCACGTCTCGATCCCGAGGTGCACCTCGCCGAGCTGGCCTCGGCACGCGGGCTCGAGGGCCCCGGGGTGGGGATGCTCACCGCCGTCGATGTGCGCACCGTGTGCAAGGAGGAAGACCAGGGCGCCGAGGTTCACGTCTCGGTGGGAGTCACGCTTCCGGTCTGGGCGGCTGCTCCCGACGACCCCCCCGACGAGGGCCGCACCCCGACGGGCACGATCAATGTCTTCGGCCTCGTCCCCGAGCGGTTGTCGCCCGCGGCCATGGTCAATGCGGTCATGAGCGTCACCGAAGCCAAGTCCCAGGGCCTGTGGGACGCGGGGGTGCGCGCCACGGGTACGGCGTCGGACGCCGTGTGCCTGGTGTGCCCTGATGAGGGTCCCGAGCATCCCTTCGGCGGTCCTCGCTCACCATGGGGTTCCCGTCTGGCGCGGGCGGTGCACCGCGCCGTGGTGGCCGGCTGTCGGACAGGAGCGGGCTCGTGATCACGCTCGTGTTGGGTGGGGCGCGATCGGGGAAGTCCGTCGTGGCCGAGCGACTGATCGCACAGCTGGCGCCGCCGGTCACCTATGTCGCCACGCTGGAGGTGCACGACGACGCCGACCTGGCCGAGCGCGTGGAGCGGCACCGCAGACGACGTCCGCCGAGTTGGGCCACGGTGCAATGCGGCGCCGCGCTCCCCGAGGTCCTGCGGACCACGGTCGGGTCCGTCCTCGTGGACTCCCTCGGGCCCTGGGTCAGCGCCCTCCCGGGGATGAGGGCGGACGGCGCCGCGCTGTGCTCGGCTCTGACCGAGCGCGACGGGGACACGGTGGTGGTGTCCGAGGAGGTCGGGCTCTCGGTGCATCCGTCCACCGAGCCCGGGCGTCGCTTTCGTGACGCCTTGGGGACGCTCAACCAGGCGGTGGCGGCTCATGCTGACGAGATCATTCTCGTGGTGGCAGGCTGCACGCTCCGCTTGGACGGACCGCGAGGTCATTGATGCGCAAAGCGCTGGCGTTCCTGACGCCGTTCGGTGGCGCCGCCGTCCCGACCGCGGGCACGCTCGACTGGTTCCCTGTCGTGGGCGCCGCCATCGGGCTCGCCGTCGGCGCGGTGTGGTGGTTGGCGGTGCGCGCCTGGTCGCCTGTCGGCGCGGCCGGGATCGTGGTCGTCTCCGACATCGTCCTCACCGGGTATCTCCATCTCGACGGGCTGGCCGACAGCGCCGACGGGCTGCTGCCTCCCATGACGTCGGAGCGTCGCCTCGAGGTCATGGCCGATCCCTCGGTGGGTGCCTTCGGAGCGGTGACCCTGATCGCCGTGCTCCTCCTGCGCTTTGGTGCGTTCGCATCGGCTGCTCCGGCTCCCCTCGTCATCGGGGCCCTGTGGTGTGGCTCGCGCACGGCCATGGCGGTGGTGGCCAGATGCGGCCACTACGCGCGCCCCGGCGGTCTCGCCACCGCCTTCGTCGATGCCCGAGGGGGCGTCGCCGCGGGGCGACAACGACCCCTGGCCGGCGCGGTCGTCCCCGGCCTGGTGGGCACTGTCCTCGCGCTGACCCTGGCGATCGCCGGCCGGGGTACCCACGGCCTGGCCGCCTTGGCCGGCGAACTCGTGGGCATCACCGCTGTCGTCCTGTTCGCCCGGAAACGGATCGGGGGTTTCACCGGCGACGTGCTCGGCGCCGCCGGTGTGGTCGGAGAGACGATCGGCCTCGTCGTGCTGGCGGCGAAATGGTGAGGACGCCGGCGCCGGGTCGTTCCCGAGGTCGGCGCCGCGGGCCGCCCGGGTCGAGGTCGAGGCCCCTGTCGGCGGCCGTCGGGGTCGTCGCCGACAGCATCGTGGGCGAACCTCCGGCGCAGGTGCACCCGGTGCGGCTGTTCGGGCAGTGTATGAGCCAGGTCGAAAAGACGGCCTATGGCGACAGTCGTAGCGCCGGGGTGGTCTACGCCGCCATCGGGACCGGGTTGGGCATGGCGGGCGGCACTGCGGTGGGCTGCACGGCGGCGGCCACCTATCTCGCCGTCGCCGGCCGGGCCCTGCGGGACGTGGCCACGTCGATCGGCGAGGCGCTCGAGTCGTCGGACCTCAGCCGGGCCCGGGAGCTCCTGCCCAGTCTGGTGGGGCGCGACGTGTCCGATCTCGACGTCTCGGCGGTGGCCCGCGCCGTGGTGGAATCGGTGGCCGAGAACACGGTGGACGCCGTGGTGGCCCCGGCGTGGTGGGCCGCGGTGGGTGGGGCGCCGGGCGTCCTCGGCTATCGAGCCGTCAACACCATGGATGCCATGGTCGGGTACCGCAGTGACCGGTATCTGCGATACGGCTGGGCCAGTGCCCGCCTCGATGACGTGGCCGCCTTCGTCCCCGCCCGGTTGACTGCCGTCCTCGTCGCCATGGTGCGACCCCGATCGGCCCACGCCATCTGGCGGGCGGTGCGGACCCAGGCGCCATCGCACCCTTCCCCGAACGCCGGTGTCGCCGAAGCCGCCTTTGCCGCCGCTTTGGACCTTCGCCTGGGTGGTGTCAACCGGTACGGGGTCACCGTCGAAGACCGACCCACTCTGGGGACGGGACGCAACGCGCAGGCCCACGACATCGGTCGGGCCGTCGAGCTGTCCAAGGACGTCGGCTCGGCGCTGGCTCTGTGCCTCGCCGGTCTGGGGGTGGCCCTGGTGGCCCGAGCGGCCACGGACCCGGGTCGATGGCGACGATGACGGCGATGCCACCCCCCGGCCCCCATGGGGGAGACGCCGCCGCCGTGGCGCGTGCCCTGGGCAGGGACGTCGACCAGATGCTCGATCTGTCCCAGTCGCTCAACCCCGTGGCACCCGATCCGGTGCCCGTTCTAAGTCGCCACCTCGCCTCGCTGCGTCGGTACCCCGACCCGGCCTCGGCCACCGCGGCGCTCGCCCGGGTCATGGGAGTGGAGCACACGCGTCTGTTGCTCACCAACGGAGGATCCGAGGCCATCAGATTGGTGAGCGAGGAGATCGGGGGCCGGGTCGTCGAGCCCGAATTCTCGTTGCATCCGCGTCACGGGGGTCCGTTGTGGCGCTCGAACCCGCACAACCCGAGCGGGCGCCTTGCCGCCCCGGACCACCGAGCCGATGTGTGGGACGAGGCCTTCTACCCCCTCGCCACGGGGCGATGGACCCGCGGGGACGACGACGCCGTCGTCGTCGGTTCGCTCACCAAGCTCCTCGGTTGCCCCGGGTTGCGCATCGGCTATGTCCTGGTCCCTGACGCCGGAGTCGCCGTGCTCGATCGCTGTCGGCGCCGACAGCCCCTGTGGGCGGTCAACGGGTTGGCCGTGTCCGCCCTGCCCGATCTCCTCGCCCTCATCGACCTGTCGGCATGGTCGGCTCGGGTGGCGACACTGCGGGGCGAACTCGAAGCAGTGCTGTGCGAACACGGGCTCGAACCACAGCCCAGCGACGCCAATTGGGTCCTCGTGGAGGCGCCTGGTCTGCGGGCGCGCCTTGCACCCCAGGGGATCGTGGTGAGGGACTGCACGACTTTCGGACAACCGGAGATGGTGCGTATCGCCGTCCCCACGGCGCAGGGACTCGAGCGACTCGATGAAGCACTGTCGTCGATCGAGCCTTTTGATCACAGGCAACCGACGAGGCAAAGGAAAGGCATGTCATGACTGCACACGGATTTCTCGAAGCCTGCCGGGTCGTTGCCCCCGTCGACACCGGCGCTGGGTCGGCGGCGGCTCAGTACCAGGACCGCCTCACCAAGCCGCGGGGATCTCTGGGTGGCGTCGAGGAGATCGGCATCCGGTTGTGCGCCATGGCCGGCGCCTGTCCACCGCCGATCCCGGCGCCGGTGACCGTGGCCGTGTTCGCCGGGGACCACGGTGTCGTGGCCGAGGGGGTGACGCCGTGGCCCCAGGAGGTCACGGCCCAGATGGTGGCCAACTTCTGCGCCGGGGGTGCGGCCATCAATGTCCTGGCCCGGCACGTCGGCGCCGACGTCGTAGTGGTAGACGTCGGTGTGGCGACTCCCATCCCCACCGATTCCGCTGACCTGGTCCGCTGTAACGTCGCTCCTGGCACCCGCAATCTGGCCGTCGAGCCGGCGATGACCATCGAACAGGCCATGGCCGCCCTGGATGTCGGGGTGGACGTGGCCCGACGGGCGATCTCGGGGGGCGCCCGCCTGCTCGTGACCGGCGACATGGGGATCGGGAACACCACGTCGGCGGCCGCGCTCATCGCCGCATGCTCCGGTCGCCGGCCCGACGAGGTGACAGGGCGCGGGACGGGCATCGACGACGCCGCGCTGGCGCGCAAGACGGCGGTGATCGAGCGGGCGCTGTCGCGTCTTCCTTCGGATGCCGAGCCTCTGGTCGTGCTCTCCGAGCTCGGGGGACTCGAGATCGCCGCGTTGTGCGGCTTCATCGTGGCGGGGGCGGCAGGCCGGGTCCCGGTCATCGTCGACGGGGTGATCTCCGCGGCCGCGTCGCTGGTGGCGTCGGCCTTCGTCCCCGACGTCGTGGGGTACCTGATCGCCGGGCACCGATCGAGCGAGCCGGGATCGTCGGTGGTCCTAGAAACGCTGGGCCTGTCACCGGTCCTCGACCTGGGCATGCGACTGGGGGAAGGCACCGGGGCCGCCCTGGCGGTGTCGACGGTCCAAGCGGCCGCCAAGATCCTGCGGGAGATGGCGACCTTCGACTCCGCGGGTGTGACCGACAAGGCGGAATCGTCGCATTGAGGGGGAGCATCCTCATCGCCGGGACGTCATCGGGAGCCGGGAAGAGCACGTTGGTGGCCGGCCTGTGCCGGTGGTGCGCGCGCAGAGGAATCTCGGTCGCCCCGTTCAAAGCACAGAACATGTCGCTCAACTCGTTCGTCACCCACGACGGCGGGGAGATCGGTCGTGCCCAGGCCGCCCAGGCCCAAGCGGCCCGGATCGAGCCCGAAGCCATCATGAACCCGGTGCTCCTCAAGCCCGGCACCGATTCCCGCAGCCAGGTCGTCGTCTTGGGCCGACCGGTAGGGGAGATGGAGGCGCGTCGGTACTGGAGCGAGAAGGAGAGCCTCCTCGATGTCGTCGTCGAGGCCTATCGGGAACTGCAGTCGAGATTCGACGTGGTGATCTGCGAGGGGGCGGGCAGTCCGGCCGAGATCAATCTCCGCAGCGCTGACATCGTGAATCTCGGTTTCGCACGGGCCGTCGGCGCCCCGGTCGTCGTGGTCGCCGACATCGACAGGGGAGGGATGTTCGCCTCGTTGGTGGGTACCGTCGTCTTGCTCGACGAAGAGGACCAGCGCCTCGTGCAGGGGTTCGTGGTGAACCGATTCCGCGGCGATCGAGATCTGCTCGATCCCGGCCTGGAGATGCTGCGGAGGTTGACGGGCCGACCCACTTTCGGAGTGCTTCCCTACGCGGAAGGCCTTTGGGTGGACGCCGAAGATTCCCCGGATCCGTCCGCCTACCGGGACCCGGGCGCACCGACCGGCCTCAACACCTTGCGAGTGGTCGTCGTCAGGCTGCCGCGATCGAGCAACCTCACCGATGTCGATCCTCTGGTGGCCGAGCCCGGCGTGCTCGTTCGGTTCGCTGCGCGTCCCCAGGAGGTCGCCGACGCCGATCTGGTCATCATTCCCGGCACACGGGCGACGGTGGAGGACCTGGCGTGGCTACGACGCCGGGGCATGGATCGAGCCATCGAACACCATGCCGCGGCCGGCCGTCCCGTCCTGGGGATCTGTGGCGGGTACCAGATGTTGGGTGTTTCCATCGACGACCGGTTCGAAAGCGGACGAGGAACGGTGCAAGGTCTCGGGCTCCTGCCCGCGGAGACGAGGTTCAGCGCCGAGAAGGCCCTTGGTCGCCCTCGCCGCACGCTCTCCGACGGGACCGCGGTGGTGGGGTACCAGATCCATCACGGCATCGTGAGCCGATCGGGTGGCGAGGCGTTCTTCGCCGACGAAGGGTGCCGCGTCGATTCAGTCGTCGGTACGACATGGCACGGGATCTTCGAGAACGACGAGTTTCGCCGATCGTTCCTGACCGATGTGGCCTTGCGAGCAGGACGGGCCTTTGTGGCATCGCCTGATGCGAGTTTCGCCGACATCCGGGAAGCTCGGTTCGAGACGTTGGCCGACCTTGTCGCCGATCACCTGGACACCGAGGCTTTACTGCACCTCGTCGAGGGGCGAGGACAGACATGCAACCCGATGCACATCACCACTGTGTGAGAGGGAGGCGTGCCCGTGCCGGTGCCCAGGCCCCCGAAGAGGTCCATTCCTCGAACCCTGAGGTCCTCGGGCCCGTGGCGACGCGGTAGCATCGCAGACTCCGGGCGCATAGCTCAGTTGGTTAGAGCGCAGCCTTCACACGGCTGAGGTCGAGGGTTCGAGTCCCCCTGCGCCCACCACGTGACCTGGGGTTCTATGTGCCGGGTTCTGATTATTCTGTCCTAACTTGTCCTACAGCTGATTCGTCGATCGCCGCTGGGACGCCGAACACTTGGACGCCGAATATTGCTCGAGTTTGTCGTAGACCGATTACGAGGTCGGTCGGACCATCGGTTTGTAGCCGGAGGCCGGGAGGTAACCACCTGCTGGGCAGTCGAAGCCTGTCGCGGGCGTCGGCGACACCCGCTTGATTTGCCCGTTCTCCACCTGCGCGAGCACAAAGCAATTAGTCGGGATGTTTTGCGCCGGATCGCTCAGCGGGATGAGCCCACCTGAGTTGAACGAGGTCACCTTGTTGAGCGCCTCGACCAGCTTTGCTCGCGTGGGCGGGTTCCCCGCCCGTTTGAGGGCGTCGACAAAGAGTTCAGCTGACGTCCAGCCGTAGATGGCTTCGACAGCAAAGGTGGCGCGTGGGTCGACCTCCTTCATCCATGTGACGAAGAGCTTGACCGCCGGGACAGTCTTGGCGTCTCCACCCAGGTACAACGCGTAATCCTGGTAGATGTACATTCCATTAGCGGCGCTTCCCGCCAGTTTGAGAAGCTGGTTCGAATATGCCTCACCCTCGATGTTGATGGGAGTGAAATGCTGTTGCTGCATCTGCTGATCGAGGGTGGCCGTGAAGTTGTCGGGAAGCTCGAGCCCTATGAACATCCTCACGCCCGCGGCCCGCATGTCGATGATGTCGGGAAGGAAGTTGGTGTCAAAGATGCCCGCCCCGTGGTCGTAGACGATCCTGAAACCCACTGATCTCATCCCAGATTCGTACGCGTCCTCGATGTCCACGGTCGCTGGCGTCGCATTTTCCCAAATGATTCCGACCTTCTTGACTGCTTTGGGGTACGTGCTCCTCAGGTACTTGAAGAATCCCAAGGGGGTCTCGACGACGGTGTTCGGGAGAGTGCTGTAGATGTTTGGATCCTTCGCCATGCCGGCGGCGAGGGGGAGCGCGATATCCGGGATGTGGGCTAAATCGATGAGTGGTTGCTCCGCTGAGTCGAGAATCGAGAATCCGCCAACCAACGCGAAGTCATTACGGATCTCCGCCCCGGTCTCGCTTGCCACCACTCCCCCCTGGAATGTGCTGTCCTCGGAATCGAGAATGAGCTTGCGTCCATTCACCCCACCCAGGCTATTGATGTACGCAAAATAGGCCTTGGTTCCGTCCCTGGCCGAAATGAACGGTGCTGGTTCGGGTGAGGAAAGGTCGTCGACCTGACCGACTGTCACCGAGTTGGCGGTGAGGCCGGGAGAGGAGGGACCCTCATCCGAAGTGCCCGACGACGTCGCCGAGGTGGGTGGGGTCGTCGACGGGGTGCCTGTCGATGAACAGGCTGCCAGAACGATCGCGAGGAACGCCAGGAAGAGGACCATGACCCTGTGTCCATGGCGCGATGCGGTCCGCTTGCCTCGACAAAAAGGCGTCTGCAATGCAATGTTTGACGCCCCCATTCTGTCAGCTTTGATCGCGAGTTGGTCCAGACAGGTGCGCAACACGCCGTCACTCCGTTGGTCGTTCACGAGCCAGCTTGTCGCGTCGAGCAGCTTGGGACATCAACGACGGGGACCACGAAGCATTCCGTCGATCAGTCCGTGGAACTGCTCAGCGGTGAGCGTGCCAGGTCCGGATTTGCCGCTTGCTCCAAGGAGAACGTGTTCGTTTACGAGGACCGAGTAGAGGCGGGCGATGGCGGAGGCGTTGCCCGAAAGTATCTCGCCGGCCTCCTGCCCATCACTGACGATGCGTGTGAGGAGCGTCATTGCGTCTGTGAAGTAGCCGTCCGCGTCGCCGTCGTACGTAGAGAGGGCGGACCCGACGATCGCCGCCCCGCCCGTGATGTGCCGGACAAGACCACGGAAGTCGGGATGCACATCGAAGAACACCATGGTGATGTCGACGATGTCGTGGAGCTTGTCGAGTGGTGAGGAATCGCCCCCGACCACAGTCTGGAGCGCGTCCACCAACTCCGCGCCTCGCCGCGTGAGGGTCTCGGACACCAGGTGTTGCTTGTTCTCGAAAAACAGATAGATCCCCGCCGGGGAGAAACCCGACAGGGCGGCGATTTGGCGGATCGAGCCGGCGCGGACCCCGTACTCCCCGAAGACGTGCTCGGCGGCGTCGAGGATCTCCGTCCGGTTCTCAGCCCGACGGGCGGCCCGCCGCTGGGCTCGGAAGTCGGGCGGTGATTCGGTCGGGGGTTGGGGTTTGATTGCTGAACGCATGTTCACTAAACTAAACTATCGATAACCATTGAGGGGAAACCTTTGCATGGCCGACAGCAAGGCGGTCGACGCCGTCCGTTCGGCGGTTGCCGCATTCAATGACGGCGACGTCGATGGCTACCTCAGGTACTTCGACCCATCGTCCCGGCGCTGGGTGGCGGGGCTGGTGCAACCACTCACGTTGGCTGAGATCAGCGACAACCTCCGTCAACTCCAGGGCGCCTTCGAGGGTCTGCACCTCCACGAGGTCCTGCTTTTCGGCGACGAGCGGTTCGCCTGCGCACGTTGGCGCATGCGAGGTGTACATACGAGTGACTACCTGGATTTGGCACCGACGAAGCGGCCGATCGACGTGGAGACGTGCGAGATCTACGAGCTCGACAGTGACGTTGTCGTCACGACCTGGACCTACGGAGACCTGGGGCAACTCTTCGGCCAGCTCGCCGCGGAACCAAACGCCACATGACCCAGGGGATCTCGGGAACGCTCCTCCTAGACGAGGAAGTGATCAATGATCCCTATCCGTTTTACCGCCGACTCCACGCCGAGGCGCCGGTGTGGGACATCTCCGGTACCGGGCTGTTCGCCGTCAGCACGTTCGAGCTCTTAGCCGAGGCAGCCGCGCGGGTCGACGACTTTTCGTCGAATATCAGCTGCCTGCTCTACCGCGACGCCGCCGGTCTTCCCCGCCGGCTCTCTTACGGTGACGTTGGCGTGCAGGCGCTCGCCACGGCCGACCCCCCGATGCACGCGTTACACCGGAACACGGTCTTTCCCGAACTGGTCGCCAAGCGCATGACGGAGCTCGAGCCCGACATCATTGACATTGCCAACGGGTGCGTAACGCAGGCGATCAGGAAAGAGACGGTCGACTTCATGTCCGAGATCGGGAATGTCGTCCCCATCTCGATGATCAGCCGCCTCATAGGCTTCCATGACAGCGATCTTGATCAGCTCTTGGGTGCGGCAGTCGACTCGACCGCGATGCTGGGGTCGACGCTGCCCTTCGAGGAACTGATCGAGCTCGTGGCTCGCACTGGCGAGATCCAAGCCTGGATCGCCGATCAACTTTCGTTCGCCCGAAAGAAGCCCGGTGAGGATCTCCTCGGCGCCGTCGCCCGCGGCGTAAACGGCAGCGTTTTCACTGACTTCGAGGCGAACGTCATCCTGCACACGTTGCTGAGCGCCGGCGGCGAGTCCACGACCAGCCTGCTGGGCAACGCCGTGCGGCTGCTGGCCGAGGACCAGGAGCTCCAGGCCCACCTGCGCCGGAACCCCGAACAACTCCCCGCCTTCATCGAAGAGGCGCTGCGCTTGGAATCGCCGTTCCGCTACCTCATGCGTTCCGTGCCCAAGGACACCACGCTCGGCAGGGTCGACATCCCGGCCGGTTCCACGGTTCTCTTGCTCTGGGGCGCCGCCAATCGCGACTCCGTCCAGTTCGAGCGACCCGACGAGGTCGATCTCCAACGGCAGGTACCGCGTCGCCACGTGGCGTTCGGGCGGGGAATCCATCACTGCGTCGGAGCACCCCTGGCCCGCATCGAGGCCCTGAACGTCCTGACCGTGCTGCTGGAAGGCACCAGCAGCATCACCCTGGACTCCGAGGACGCACCCCGTTGGGTGAACAGCCTTCTCGTCCGACGCCACGATCAGCTCCCCGTACGATTAGGTGCCCGCTGAGTCCCGCGCAGGCTCTAGCAAAGGAAGTCAATGCACGCGGAATGTCGGCCGATGTTGGTCTGAGCCGTCGGCGGGAAGTCTGTCCTATAAGATGTCCTATAAATCCCCTCGTCTGGCATCGTTATCCGTCGGCTACCACCTACCTCTTTGCAAGTCACGCCGTCATTCGCCGTTTCGTGTCTTCCCAGATGTAGGAGTGGATCGGATTCACACGGCTGAGGTCGAGGGTTCGAGTCCCCCTGCGCCCACTCCGGCGACACCCAGCGGCCACTGTTCCAAAGCGAACGTTCGAACTGTTCTGGATTGATCTCGTGGGTCGTGCAAAGTTGAACCTTTTCGGGCCAAGGTGACGTGATACCGGGCGCGCTGGTTCCGCTATTGCCGGCAACGCGGCGAGCGGTAGCCGGCATGCTCGGGCGCTTTTGGCCAGCGGATCGCCCGCCCGACTCAGGGTGATCTCGAACGGGGGCTGACCAGAAGGATCAGGTCCGCGATGCCACCGCATACCCGGCATTATGCGCTTTTTGTCGCCCGGACAGGTCGGCTCCGAGCAGTGCTCGCTGATCCCTCCCGTCCGCCTACACCCCGCTCGCCCGCTCGCCGGCTCGCCCGCTCGATTCGGAAGCGCCACTAACCTGGGCGCAGTGAACCCGACTCCCAGGACCGACGAGATTGTCAATCGAGGTGATGTTTGGATGGCAGGGTTCGACCACCTTCGCCCAGTGGTCGTGCTCTCCAGACTCGACAATGACGACCTTCGGTGCGTGGTCGCTGTCGAGCCAGCCAACGAAGACATCTCGGGTGTGGCCGTGGAAGTTGACCTCGGACTCAATGGCCATGTCGTCCGAGTAGGACTGCCCAGACCGGGAAAAATCAACTGCACCTGGGTGTTCACCTCGTCGCAAGAGGATCTGATTGAAAAGGTGGGGACATTGAGTTCCGCCAAGCTAAACGAAGTCGAGAATCTGATCCTCATGGGCGATCAGGTATCAATGTGAGCGTTGCAGGTACTTGGGAGTTGATCGCGCTGGGCCGGGAAGTCCATAACTGAGCACTACGAAAGGTATCTCAATCGAATGCCCGTCAGGTATCCCATAGGGAAGGAACTGGGACACCACGCCGTCGTCTGGACCTAACGAGCCTTCGTCGAAGGCGTCACCGAAGCCACGTCGAGCCAGAGGGGATCCTGTGCTCAGGGATCCCGGTCGCACTGTGCATCCATCTGGACCGGGCGATAAGTGCCGATCCCGACCGGGGCTCGGATCGGCCTGAGGATGGCGATCTGGCATCCGGTACTCGGGTATGCGTCCCTCGTAGCTTCCTCTGCGCCCGACAGGTTGGACTGGATTCGGGTGGCCGGGCTGGATGGCCACCGCTCGGGATCGCCGTCGTGAGCGATACCGTGTGACCTCGCTGATTGACTGACGACGGCAAGGTCGCATCACCGGCAGGGATGCTCGGTCCAAGATGGCGAATTTGGCGCACGCAACCGGTGATCCCGCCTGGTGCGGCGGCCAGGAGAGCCAACCTGCCAGGGCACGCAGATCCGGCAGTTGCTAGCGGTCACGCCATGGGTTCGGTACCGCTTGCCAGATCCAGCACCGAACGCTCATCCGACGGAAGATGACGACCACCGAACCGGCGGTAGGGGATGGCCGTTCAGCGTCGGATAGCAGTCGGGGATACCCGCCCGTCCTAGCCCCGAGGTGCGAAGAACTCGAGTGCGATGTTGTCGGGGTCTCGAAATGACAATGCTGAATAGGAAGGTGCGTCCACGATGGCACCGTTGGGGATGCCGAGCTCGTTCAGGCGGATTTCCCACGCCCTTAGCTCATCGCGGTTGGCACAGCCGAAAGCCAGATGATCGAGACCCGGCCGGCGCTCGTTGAACGGCTGAGTGCTGTTCAAATCAGGGAACTGAGTTAGACCGACGATTGTGTCGCCCGTAAGCCAAGCGACACGCTTGAAAGGACCTGTGTCCTCGTCAAGGATCGGGTCCGAGCCGAACAGAGCCTTGTACCAAGGCACACTCCGTTCGAGGCTCGTAACCGTTAGCGCCACGTGAGTAATCGCAGGGAACTCTGGCATGTCTTTTCGGCACCTCGTGAATGCAGCGAATGCCGCGTCTTTTGGCTGGGAACTCTCTGGGAGTAGAACCTATCTGGCAGCTCAAGTCCTCGCGCTAATTGTGGCCCCAGTTCCGGTGGTCGGGGGCACCCATCCGATGATGACCGCCTCGCTGTTCCGGCGGTAGCAGCGGTATCGTCCAGTTGAGCCGAGAGAGTCACTGGAGGACCGACCATGCTTGATCCCCATCTAGTGACGTTGCGGCAGCAGGCAGAGCGAGGGGACCAGGACGCGGTTGACCAGCTTGTCGAGCTGGCTGGCGAGCGGGGCGATCTCGACGAGCTGCGAAAGCTCGCAGATCGTGGCAGCAGCGATGCGGTCGACATCCTGGTGGAGCTTGCTGGCGAGCGAGGAGATCGCGGCGGGCTGCAACGCCTTGCCGCCAACGGACACCAGGATGCAGTCGAAGTACTTGCCGAACTCGACGACGATCCGACATACGAGGATGTGGAATAGCGCCAGGGGCGCCGATCACGTTCGGCACCAGAATGCCCACTGACCCGGCGAATGGGGACGCTTTCGGCGACGGCAAGACCCATCAGTGGCAGTGATCCGGAGGTGGCGCTGCACCCGCGTCCGCCGGTCCCAGATCGTCCGAGTACCCGGCTTCGAGCCGTGGCCATTGCGAGGTGGGACGACCGCCTGGCCACTCACACAGGGGCGGCCACTCGGGAGCCCCGCCCAGGGTCCGGGTCGCGTGCCCGCGTCGTGGCCAGCCCGCCGGCGAGTCCTCCCATTCCTCCTGCCTGCCGAACACGGTGAGGTCCATGAGCGCGTAGCTGTAGTCGAGTACCTCGGCACCACGGCGCTTGGTCCAGTACGTCTCGAAGACTCGATTGCCATCGCGCAGGTAGCACACCAGGTGGAAGAGACCGTGCTCTCGGCCTACGAGGAGCGTGTCCAGCGAGGGTTGGGCCGAATACCACGGCATGTCCCAGTCCATGAAGGTGCGGTAGCGGAGGCTCTCGTCGTATGACGTCTGCGCATCACCAGGGGGAGAAGCGGTATTCCGCCCCTGGCACAGCACCGCGAAGGTGATGTCGCGAGAGTGCAGGTAGGCGAGCTCGCCCACATGACTCATCACCCACGTGCAGCCTTCGCACTGCTCGGCCGCAGGTCGACCCGGCCACCACATGAAGTAGTAAGCAATGAGCTGACGCCGGCCTTCGAACACTTCGAGCAACGTCACTGGGCCGTGCGGCCCGAGGAGCGGGCTGTCTGCGGCGACCTCGACCATCGGCAGTCGGCGCCGGGCGGCGGCGATCGCGTCCCCTTCACGGGTGTGTGCCTTCTCCCTCGCCCGCAGTACCTCCAGTTGCTGGTCGAACGTCGGGCGGTCGACCATCGCTGGTAGAGGCATGCCCTCATCCTGGCCCATCGGCACCTTCCTAATCGCCTCCTCGCGGCCCACGGGCCTCTTCCCCCAACGGTAGCGACAATCGGCGATGTCGCACGAGAAGAGTCTCGCCAATCTTGACCTCCATCCCCGATGTGCCGATCGGGGATGCTCGCGACCTCAAGCACGACCCGGTATCTCCGAACCCGATCCCTGTGAACGAGGGTACGTGCAACGTGCCGGTCCCGACCGAGGTCTGAGAGGCATCGGTGATGGCGGTAGGGCGACCGGGAGTCGGGTATGCGCCCCCCGTAGCTTCCTCTGCGCCCGACAGGTTGGACTGGATTCGGGTGGCCGAGCTGGATGGCCACCGCTCGGCATCGCCGTCGCTGAGCCATACCGTGAGACCTCGCTTATTGACTGACGACGGCAAGGTCGCATCACCGGCAGGGATGCTCGGTCCAAGATGGCGAATTTGGCGCACGCAACCGGGTGATATGCGTGGCCCCTCCCTGTCGTTGCCCGACCTGCCTCTGGCACAGCCGAGGTGTTATTTCATGCCCTCCGCATCGCTCGCGATAGGCGCAGCGCCGAGCGTCCGTCAGATCCCCCACCGCCGGCGGCAGTTTCAGAGGTGTAGGCTCGATCCGAGCCGGGTGGCACGAGTGCCTCTGTGTGAGGACCCCCTGGCCTCTGGAGTGTGTGTGCTACCCAACGCAGTTTGCCTGCGCCCGCAGGCAGGGTAGGGAGCACGACATGAAGAAGTACCGCAACTACTGGGCGTATTCCCTTGCCTGCTTTCTTGTATGGGGAGTCATCCTGACTGTTCGTGCAGCTCTGGGAAACTCCTCCACCACGCATAATGTTCTCCTAGTCTTTGGAGGCTGGTGTATTGCGTGGGTTTCGAGCACGATCGCTAGGGCGCTCTACCCACCTCCGAAACGCTGGCTTCAGCCGAGTACTGCCACTCCCTCCTCCGTCGCATGAGCAAAGGGCCGGACATCGCCCGATCGCCAAACGCAGCCGTAACGCCGGCACAGGGAACCCCCGCCGCGGACCGAGGACGGTTCTTGCCGCTGGCCAAGATCGCCGTGTTCGATATCGCAGGGCCCTTGGTGGCCTATTCACTACTGCGATCGGCCGGCATCAGCACTGTGGGGGCTCTGGTCCTCAGTGGCATCTTTCCTGCCCTTGGGCTCGCCCTCGGAATGGCCCGTGATCGCCGCGTGGACGTCGTCGGGGTACTGGTCCTCCTCGGCATCGCCGTGGGTACCTGTCTCGGGTTGGCCAGCGGCAATGCCCGGCTCGTTCTGCTGGAGGCTTCGGTGCCCACTGTCGTCTTTGGGGCGGTCTGCCTGGGGTCGCTTTGGACCAGGCGTCCGCTGATGTTCCGCTTCGCCCTGGAGTTCATCGGGCCGGACACCCCCAAGGGTCGTGACTTTGCCGATCGATGGCGGTACCTGGAGTTTCGCCACGCCTTCCGGGTCACGACGTTGGTCTGGGGGGTGGCCTTCCTGGCCGAGGCCGGTGCCCGAATCGTCATCGTCGAATCGACCTCTACGGGCACCGCCCTGGGCATCTCCAAGCTGATGCGCTACGCCGTCGCCGGAGTTCTCATCGCCTGGAACATCGCCTACGCCCGGCGAGCTCGGCTCAGAGGCGAAGCGAAGGGTGCTGCGGCCCGCGCCCGGGGCGAAGTCCCGCCACCCATGCCGGCTTAGCTGGCGGCGGGGTCTGAGCCCCAGTCGGGTCGCGACCTCGCGGAGCCGGTCTCGCAGCGCCGGAAGAGTGTTGGCCGGTATCGCGTTGGGTCCGCTGGTCGAGAGGTCGCCAGCCGCCCGGTACTCGGTGCGATCTCAACCGGTCGACGGACCGGGTGAGACGCGCCCTCTCAGGACGTGGCATGCGACCCTGCCCGGGGCATCCTGGTCTCGACGGTCGCGATCAGTGAGATCAGCGAGCCCAGCTCCGATAGCACGTCGTATTGTCCTCCCTCAGGGCTCGCTCCGATCACCCGACCAGTGCGGCTACTCCCGGTAGTTTGGCCTGGTGGCTGAAAGTGCGTCCTCAAAGCTCCTCACTTGTCGACTCGGGTGTGGAGTCCTAGCTGGGCCATTCTTCGTAGTCGCCTTCACAAAGATCGGATCAAAGCGATCGGGGTACGACTGGCGGCGTCATACCGTCAGTTCGCTCGGTGCCGGTCGTCGGGGGTGGCTACAGCGCGCCAACTTCATACTTGTCGGCGTGCTGTACTCCCTTGCTGCCCGAGGCCTGCGCCAGTGCCCCCCGAAGAACGTGGGTTCCCGAGCTGTTCCGGCGCTAGTCGCAGCGGCTGGGATCGGCCTGATCGGTTCCGGTGTGTTTGTCACAGATCCGATGGGCGGATTCCCACCCATGAAACCTGGCGAAGACGGACATGACGAGCCTGTCCTCCACCAAGGACCGTCAACCCGTGAAGGCACGCTGCACAACGTCTGCGCGGTCCCGATATTCGCTGGAATACCCTTGGCCGGCCTGGCCAGCGCAGTCGCCGCCACACGGTGCAGGGAATACCGCTGGGCGTGCTACTCCGCAGTATCGAGTTTTTCGATGGTGGGCAGCTTCGTGCTGATGGGTCGGGCATTCGGCGGCGTGCCACGCTTCGTCGGGAAGGGTGGGATCTTCCAGCGCATCTCCATCGCATCCGGATTCGGATGGCTTACCGCCTTGTCGCTTCGTGCCCTGTTATCGCTACCTCGTCCTTAGACCTCTTGGGCCGACCGGAATCGGAGCTACCCCCCGCCTTTCGTTAGTGGCGCTTTTGGCTCAGGCTCCCGTTTGGAACCGCTCGTCTGCCGTCAGTGTGGTTCTGGCCGACGGTGATCGCACTGAGTCACGGGCATGCGATGCTCAGCTTGGGGTCGGGACTCGCCGGTACAAGGCCTGGCCTGTCCCGGAGCTGACCAGGCGACCGTCGGGAGTCCACAGCCGACCCGTCCAGCCCAACATCCCGGCGGCGGAAATGGGGGCGAAACCGTCGGCCAATAGCCATGGTTCCTCCGATGCCGGGTGGTGGAAGGCGACGTAGAGGTCGAGGCTCGGGGCGATGAAGCCATGTGGCTCGCGCCACGCGTGGCGTGGGGAGGCGGCCGGCCAGCTCTGGACGTCGACGAGGATGGCCGATCGGCAGGCGTCCACCCACGGATCGTCGAACACGGCCACCGGTCGGAAGCGGCACCAGGCCTTCCACTGCGGTGGCAGGGACTCGGCGGGCGGCCATTCCGACCGGAACGCCACTGGGCGCATATCGAAGTTGTCCCAGAATCTGTAGACCGACTTGCGCTCGGGCGCCAGGTCCTCCATGGAGGACAGCTCGTCAGGGGGCGGCACGGCCGGAGGTTCAGTGTCGTCGTGCTCGAGTCCTTCGACCACACCCACCGACCAGACCGTCGCCTCGAGGATCTGGCGGTCGCCCTGGGTGATCGTCACCCGTTGCGACAGGGCCGTTCTCGCCGACCGAAGCGTGCTCACCTGCACATCGATGGGTTCGAAGGCAGCGACGTTCAAGTAGTGGCAAAAGAGTGAGGCGGGTCGATCGAAACGGCTCTCCTGCCCTGCCGCCCGGAGGGCGAAAGAAGCGACATACCCGCCCATGGGCCCCCAGATCTCCCAGTCCCTACTGAGAACCGCCCGGTAGCGCCCATCGCCCAGGGCTTCCACCGCCGTGTCTGTCGCCAGATCTCCCATCCCAGAAAGCTAACTGACGAGATCGCCCGCATCAGGCGCCAGCAACCGTCGTCGACCTGTCAGCCGCCACCGCCAGTCAGGACTGCGCAGACGATGTGACTTGCGCATTTTCGGCGGTGGTCTTCGAGGGGTCGGGGCCTCGTACATTGCAGGGCTGCGGTAGGATTGTCGTTTCGATGCGCGTCCTGATGCTCTCGCAGTTTTACCCTCCGGTGACGGGCGGCCAGGAGCGACACGTCCGAGATCTCGCCCAGGCCTTGGCGACCAGGGGCCACGAGGTGGAGGTGGCCACGATCGCCACCGGCGGCGATGACGGCACGACGCTCGACGGAGAGGTGGCGGTTCACAGGCTCCGCACCACGGCCCAGCGCATGCCGCGTCTCTATACCGAGTCCGGTCGTCCCCATGCGCTGCCGATCGCCGACCCCGAGCTGCGGGCCGGGATCGGTCGGTTACTGACCGGGCGACGCTTCGATGTGGCGCACGCCCATGACTGGATCGTCAATTCGCTGCTGGGACCGGCTCGTCGTACTCACACGCCGGTGCTCCTGACCCAGCACGACTACAGCCACGTCTGTGCCACCAAACGCATGATGCGGGGGGACTTCGTGTGTCCCGGGCCGGCGCCGGTCGCCTGCGTGCGGTGCGCCTCGGCGCAATACGGGCCCGTGGTCGGTCCCGGGGTTGTGCTCGCCAACGTCGCCGGTCGCCGGGCCCGCCGGGCGAAGGTGGCCACGTTCATCCCCGTCAGTGCGACGGTGGCGGCGCGCACATCGCTGGTGGGGGGTTCTGACCACTACGAGGTGATCCCCAACTTCGTGCCCGACGCCATCCTCGTCGACCCCGCCTCACTCGACGACGGCCAATGCGGCGGTCCGATCCTGTTCGTGGGGGACGTGACCAGGGATAAGGGAGTGGACGTCCTGTTCGACGCTTACCGGCGGTTGTCGAACTCGTCCCGGCTCGTCCTCGTCGGGAGGCTGTTGCCCGACGCGCCGGTGGAGCGCCCGTCGGGCGTCGAGGTTCTCGGCCTCACCCCTCCCGGCGAGGTGCTCACCCACATGCGCAGGGCCGGGATGGTCGTGGTCCCGTCGATCGTGCTCGACGCCTGTCCCACCGTGGTGCTCGAAGCCATGGCCGCGGGGCGTCCCGTCGTCGCCTCGTCGAGCGGGGGGATCACGGATCTCGTCGAGGATGGTGAGACGGGGATCCTCGTTCCTCCCGGCGATGCCGTTGCCCTGGCGAGGGCGATGGAATCCCTGATCGACGATCCGGCGATGGCCCGGACCATGGGTCGCAAAGGGCTCGAGCGGGTCCGCCTGTTCACGGCGTCCGCCGTCGCGGCGCGGGTCGAGGGCCTGTACCGACAGGTGGCGCCGACGTCGGGCTGACGCGGCGGGCACCCCGTCACGGCGAAGACTGTCCGTGAGGCCCGGGAGCCCCCCTGACACCATCCTCCAGCCCCAGGCATCGGAACGGTGACCTGGGACTGATCCCTGTTTCCGAAGAAATTACCACCCTGCGCGCGACTTCGTCACATTTGGTGATGTCGATTCTGAGGCCCTCTTTATACGGTTGGCATTGCCAACGAATCGATGGTCCGCGCCAGGTCATCTGGTTCCCAGGCACACCGTTTTTCGGTGGGGGGGTTGGTAGGTGAGCGGCGGTGAGGCCATGTGGAGGCCAGGATGGCGGAGGGACCTGTCCCGTCTCGAGACCGGGGACACGGGAACGAGCATTCGGCACCGACGCGCGAGCGATTCTAAGGTGCGCGTCGCAGACGGAATGAAGGTCGTGCTCGAGGCGAGGTGGCGCTCGAGATGACGCGCGATCCGCATTTCGGCCACGTGTCCAGCGCCTCGATCCACCCGGTGCGGCCCCTGCACGACGTCGGAGAACAGGCCGAGGCGATACCTCTGCCCGGCTTCCGGAATGTGGTGTCGGACACCAATGGGTCGGCACCGGCCCGGTCTCCGGCTCAGCCCACGGTGAGCCTGGTGATCCCAGCCAAGAACGAAGCGCGCAACCTGGCGACGGTGTTGGGTCACGTCCCACCGCGGGTGGGAGAGGTCATCCTTGTCGACGGTAATTCGACCGATGTCACGAAGATCATGGCCGTATCGTGTCGACCCGACATCCGCATCGTCTCGCAGGACGAGCAGGGCAAGGGCCACGCACTTCGTGCCGGTTTTGCGGCCGCTCGCGGCGACATCATCGTGGCCATGGATGCCGACGGCAGCATGGCCCCATCGGAGATCCCCAACTTCGTCTATTTCCTCGAGCACGGGTTCGACTTCGTGAAGGGATCCCGGTTCATCGGGGGAGGCGGCTCGCTCGACCTCACGGCCGTGAGACGCATGGGCAACCGCGCCCTGTTGGCGGTGGCCAACACGCTGTATCGAACCACCTTCACCGACCTTTGCTATGGATACTTCGCCTTCTACCGGAAGTACCTGAACCATCTCGACCTCATGTCATCGGGCTTCGAGATCGAGACGGAATTGACGATTCGAGCGGTGAGGGCCGGGCTTCGCATCGCCGAGATACCGAGCATGGAGATGCCCCGCCGGCACGGGCAATCAAGCCTTCGCAGCTTCCCCGACGGGGCCCGGGTCCTGCGTACCCTCATGCGCGAGAGGAGCTCGGTCGCCCCGCACCGTGACCAACGGCCGCCAACCCCGGGTTCTCATGACCGTTGAGCGATCGGAAGGGATGGGGTCCCGACAGCATGTCGTCCCCGGGCCTCGGCGCCTGGGGCGTCGTCAGGGAGGCCACCCTCGGCTGATCGACGACATTCCGGGGAGACGACCTTGAGGTTCGGCGCTCGGGGCTCCCGTGTCGCGTGGCTCGCGTCAGCTCCGCTCCCGGGCCGATGTTGACGCTCACCCGGCGCCAGGACGCCGCCGTCGCATCGCGTCTGCTCGATCAACCCGAGACCGAGCCACCGACGACGCCGACTCCGGCGCCATCGTCGCGCCTTGGAACCGTATTCGTGTTCGCCGGGGCCGGCCTCTTCGTCACAGGGCTCGGCGACGCCCTGGCCCGGAGCGGGCATCAGTCGCCGGCGCTGCCGATGTTCTTCGCCGGGCTCATCGCCGTCTTCGTGCCGTGCGCTTGGCGGCTCACGAGCGGCGCCGCGGCCCGGCGAGAGCGAGTGGCGGTGTCGTTGGTCCTGGGTGTCGGGATGTTGCTGTCGTACTACATCCGCAGCCCCCTGATCTTCGACTGGTTCGACGAGCTGATCCACGGCGTGACCTTGAACAGCTTGCTCGACAACCGGACGCTGCTGGTGCACAACAGCATCCTGCCGGTGAGCCCCTATTACCCGGGGCTGGAGCTCGTGACCATCGCCGTCAAGTGGATGACCGGGTTGCCCGTGGCGCTCGCCGAGCTGGTCGTCGTGTTGGTCACTCGGGTGGTGCTCGTCCTGTGTGTGTTCCTCGTCGTCGAACGGGTGTGCGGATCGGCGCGTGCCGGGGGGATCGGCGTGCTCGTCTATGCGGCCAGCCCGACCTTCTACACCTTTGCCTCGTGGGACTACGGACCTGTCGCCCTGGCTTTGGCGGTGGCGGCCATTCACTTCCTGTTGTCGTCGATCGACGAGCGGTCGCCGCGGGCGAAGGCCACTCTGGGTCTCGATGCCCTGAGATCGCCGGCGCCGACGAGCCGAAGGGGGGCACCTCATTCCCGCCGGGACTTCTGGTTGGCCATCGCCAGCATCACCGCACTGGTGGCGACACATCATCTGACGGCGTGGCTCACCGCCGCCCTCCTCGTGGCCTGGGCGATAGGCCTGCGAATCGTCGGTCGCCGTGATCACGCCCGCGTGATCGGCTCTGCCGCCGCCACGAACGTCGTGCTCGTCGGTGGTTGGAGCGCCTTTGTGGGGAGCCACCTCGTCTCGTATCTGTCACCACTCCTGGGAGAGGCCACGACCGGTTTCGCATCCCTGGTGGGGCAGCTGCATGGCAACCGGAAGCTGTTCCAGACCTCCTCGAGCCAGGGGGGTTCCGCACCCTGGGAGATCGTGGTCATGGTGGCCGCAGTCGTCTGTTTCTGTCTGATGCTGTGCCCGTCGGTGCTGGCCGCCATCCGCAAGCGCACGGTCGGTGGGGGTGCTCTTCGATACCTCCCGGTGGTGGTCGCGGCCGGCTATCCCTTCGCCATGCTGGCCAGCCTCTCGTCGGGGAGCTCCGAGGTGGGGGAACGGACCACTACGTTCTTCTTCTTCGGCATGGCCATCGTCATCGGCGGCTGGCTCGCCACCCGAATCGCCTCGAAACGGGGGTTGCTCGAAACGGTCGGGACGGTCTTGGTCGCCACCGTGTGCCTCCTGGGGGGCATGATCTTCGGCTCCGGACCTGCCTCCACCTATGTGCCGGGTCCGTACCTGGTGGGAGCGAACCAGCGTTCCGTCGGTGCACCGTCGTTGGCGGTGGCGCAATGGGTCTCGACGCACCTGCCCGCCGGTGTGAACGTCGCCGCGGACCGGCAGAACGGAGCACTGCTGGCCGATATCGGTCACATCAACATGGTCACGGGCATCAGTGGCCTCGTCGACGCCAGCCCACTGTTCTTCAGTGGCCAATTCGACAGCAACGAACTGAGCCTCATTCGCAAGGACCACATCGACTACATCGTCATGGACCGCCGGCTGGCCTCGTCCCTGCCCCTCTTCGGGACCTACCTCTCCCAGGGCGAAGCCAAGGCCGGCACTCGGCTGACGATCGCCGAGCTGACCAAGTTCGACTCCGTGCCGGGCGTCAGCCTCGTCTACGACAACGGCCCCATCCAGGTCTACGACCTGTCCACGCTGCTCGGTCCGGTGACCACGGCCAGGACGACGGACATCAACTATGGCGCAGCGCCCGAGGCCACGAACTGGGCGGTCCTTTCGGCGGTGCTCGGGACCGGGGCGATTCTCATCTTGCTGCGCTTTCGCCGGCGCCGGCGCGCCGTGGGGGTCACCGAAGGCGGGGTTCTCACCGCCGTCATGATGGCGGCCCTTCTCGGGTTCGTGTTCTCCGCGGTGTTCATCCCCCAGCACGTGTCCCCGACCGTTCTCGGCCTGAGTGGCCTCGGCCTCGTCGTGGCGGTGGCGTTGGTGCTCGCCGCCAAAGAGACGTGGAGCCGCCGTTCGGTCTCGGATGATCACCAGGCCAGGGGCGCCGCAAGGTCTGGTCCCGTGGTCACCATGGCGAGATACGGCATCGCCGTGGGGATCGTCTTGACCGGCCTGGGGCTGCTGGTGGCGACGACCACGGCCACGCGGGAGTGGCAGCCGGTGCCCGCCCTGTCCCTGTCGACGTCGGCATCGGGGGCGCTCGTCGCCGACGTGGATCTGGGTTCGCAAGCCCCCACCAGTGCCCGACTCGTGATCCCGACTCCCAGCGGCGTCCCCGTTGTCCGTGTGCTGCCGAGGAACGTCTCGGTCCAGCACGTCGTGCTTCCGCCGTGGATCCGCCAGGGAGACCAGAAGGTGTTCCTGGTCACGCCGGGCTGGACCCGGGAGGTCTCGAGCTGATGTCGCGATGACCCAGGCACCGCTCGAATTCCGATCCCCACTCGCCGACAGGCCCACCGTCACCGTGGTGGTGTGTGCCTACACGGAGCTTCGCTGGGACCTTCTGGTCCAGGCGGTGGAGTCGGTGCGTGCCCAGAATCTCCAACCTGACCAGTGTGTCGTCGTCGTCGACCACAACGACCTCCTCTTGCGGCGCGCCCGCGCCTCGCTGCCCGACGATGTCGAGGTGGTCGCCAACGGTGCGACTCGGGGGCTGTCCGGCGCGCGTAATACCGGAATCGCGCACAGCACGGGCGAGATCGTGGCGTTCTTGGACGATGACGCCGCCGCCGACCCGGGGTGGCTCGACGCGCTGCTCGGGCACTACGAGGTCGCCACTGTGGTCGGTGTGGGGGGCATAGCCGAGGCGGTGTGGCCCGAACGGGGCCGCCCTCGGTGGTTCCCCCCCGAGTTCGACTGGGTGGTGGGCTGCAGCTACGTGGGTCTTCCCGAGGCGGTTTCCCCGGTGCGGAACCCCATCGGGTGCTCGATGTCATTGCGCCGGTCGTTGTTCGCCGTCGTGGGCGGATTCGACACCGCCATGGGTCGGGTGGGTGCGGTGCCTCTGGGGTGTGAGGAGACCGAGCTGGCCGTGCGGGCCCGGCGAAAGATGACGGGGGTCGAGTTCCTGCACGTGCCCCACGCCCTGGTGCGCCATCATGTCGCACCCGAGCGGGCCCGAGTCGGTTACTTCCTGCGACGGTGCTACTCCGAGGGACTCTCCAAGGGTGCGCTGTCGAAGCGTGCCGGCGCTCATGATGCCCTTTCCTCCGAGCGCGCCTATGTCTCTCGAACGCTGCCGCGGGCGGTGGCGAGAGGCCTGGCCGAGGGCGGCCGCGGCGACCACATGGGATTTGCCCGTGCCGCCATGGTCGTGGCCGGGCTGGTGGCGACGGCCATGGGCTACGCCATGACCACGAAGGGACATAAATGGCGCGAGGACTAGCATGTGGCCCGAGGACGGGGGGTGCGATCGAATCGTCCTCGGGGGGCGCGTGGGGTCACTGAGGCTCCTGGATCGTGCGGTCAGAGGATCGTCCGGTCCACCTGTCGTGGCCATGCGTTTGTCGCTGGCACGACCCGTGTTCGTCTTGCAGCCACCCGGAGCGGAGGACCATGGCCTCGGGCGACGTGACTAGGCATCAGTCGGCGGTCCCCCGACTCGGTGGGCCGCGGCTCCATCGGCGGCCGGCGCACGCTCAGAGGTCCAGATTCCGGCGGGGGGGAGCCGCGTCCTCCTCGGGGGTCCGTGGCGGAGAGGTCCCGGCCCGAGCATCGGCCCTGCGCCCTCCCCGACCGGGTCCGCGCCATCGTCGCCCGAGCCAGCGGTCCCACACCACGACCGGGATCTTGTTCGTGGTGCTCGCCGGTGCCATCGCCGTCGTGGTGGTGGTGGCCACGGGGTCGCCGATCGCACGGGAGAAGGTCGTCGACATCGCCGCCCGCACCACGAGTTCGATGGCCCCACCTCCGGGCTTCACCCACAGGGTCTTCGAGGACGCCTTTCCCGGGGGGGAGCTCAATCGACGGAAATGGCACACCTACATCACCAGCAGATCTGCCCATGGGCACCCGTGGAACCCCAACGGTTCGGGGGGCAGCGGCGCTGTGCCGGGGGGGTTCAACGCCGCGTATTTCCAGAAACACCAAGTCGCCGTGGCCAACGGGCTGACGCTGACGGCCTTACATCAGTCGACCCGTTCGGGGATTCCATGGACATCGGGAGTCGTCTCGACATACGGCAAGTTCCAGTTCGACGGAGGGTACGTCCAGATCAAGGCCAAGGTCCCGGTCGGCGACGGTCTGTGGCCCGGGTTCTGGATGTTGCCGGGTCCGGGGGGGAAGCACGGTGACGACTTCGAGCTCGACATCTTCGAGGGCGACTACACGGGAAACGAAGTCAACCCCATTGACAACTACGCGTGGAACCTGCACACGCCGTCCGGGGCCCAGTTCGGCGGGCTGACCAGTACCGGGGTCGATCTGGGTGCGGGGTATCACATCTATGGAATCGACTGGGTCCCGGGCCAGTCGATCACGTGGTACCTCGACGGCAAGCCGGTCGGGATGCTGACGAGCGCGCAGGCACCGATTCCCGACGAACCGATGGAGCTCATCTTGGACCTCGATGTGGCGAGCCCCACCACGGCAGGGTGGCACACCGTCTACGACGCCACGACGCCGAGCCCCGCGGTCTTGGACGTGGCCGAGGTGCAGGTCTACCGCGCTCGCTCCGACAGTCAGGCGGCCGGGTAGAGGGGAGCGAGCGTCGGTGTGGCGCCCCTCACCTCGGGTCGTCGAGCACTGCCACGGTGGCAAAGAGGTCCCGGTGGTCGCTCCCGGGACCCGTGGCGGTGCGGATGGAGGTCACGACGACCCCCGGGCCCGACAGGACATGGTCGATCCTGATGAGAGGTGGCAAGGGAAACGTGAGTTGAGACCACGTCATGGCGAAGTCCTCACCGCGAGCGGCGGCGGCGTCGGTGAGCCCGGTGGACAGGATGGCCCGGAATCCACGGTTCGACCACGTGGCGTTGAAATCGCCCACCACCAACAAGGGACGGGGACGGACCGATCGCAGCAGCCGATAGACGCCATCGAGCTCGTCGTTCCACTGTCGCACGCCGGGGTCGATCACGGCGGTGGTGTGCACGATCCACAGCGCCAGCCTGCCCCGAGGGAGATCCACGCTGGTGCGGGCCAGAAAGGGGATGCCGTCGACCGAGGAGTCCACGGTCGGGCCGAGAACGTAGCGACTGGCGATCACGAGAGATCGCGAGCCCCGGGCCCCGTTCCAGAACTGGTACGGCAGGTGCGTCAGCGCGTGTCGAGAGATGAGCTGTTGGAGATCGAAGGGAGACGCCTCCTCGAGGGTCACGACATCGGGGCGATCCTGACGGATCTCTCGTGCGTACCCGGCCATGCTGGGATTGCTCTGATACACGTTGGCGTCGAAGACGCGCAGTGCCACCGCCCCTCCCAGGCCGTGGGGGAGAGGAGTCGCGGCCGAGATCTCGGGGGCGACGAAGACGATTTGGGCCAGGATCATGACCGCCGAAGCTCCGGCCAGCGCCCAGTGCCGGCGCCAGGCGGCGATCACGGCGATCGGCAAGGCGGGGAGGTAGAGAACGAGGGTCAAGGCGTCGAGGACGGCGAAGACCTCCCATCGGTCCCACGCCACCAGGCGCGCCAGGGTCGTGATCCACAGGACCCCGACGACGACCCAGGCCACGATGACGACGAGACGCGCCGATCGTGAGCGTCGGCTGCTCACGATTGATCCCTCACCTTCGCACTGGACCGGGTGATCGCCGGCGTCATGGATGGCCCGGGGTGGTTGTGGGGTGCGGGTGGCGAAGTCTCGATAGGCCCGCCCCAGGGGGGCGCGCCGCAACCCGGCTCGTCGTCACGGCTAGATGGGAGAGGTTCGGGATGGGCGTCGGGACGCCGGCCATGGCGCGCCCGTGGAGAAGCATCGGCGTGGCACGGTGGCGATCACCGCTCCTCTGGGTGGGTGGCTCGTGAGCCGAAGTGTAGTGAGTCGGTGGGACCCGATGATGTCGGCATCACGTCGCCCCGCGAGCCGACGGGGTGCGCCATGGCCCCCGGAGACCGGTGACCCCGTCAGCCCACCAGAGCTCGTGCCACCCGGTCGGTGGGTGTCGGGCTCACTCTCGGCGCCTCGGGCACGCCCGTTTCCGCGCGTGACTCGGGGAGAGACCTTCGGCTCGGCTCGTCGTCGTCGAGCGCCGCGTGGTCGTCGGGCGTCGCGTGGTCGCAGGGCGGTTCAGGACTCGACTCGTCTTGTCCATCGGTGGGACGTGCACCCCAGCCGTTCCTTGGCGGATCCCCACCCCGGCGCCGTCGACGGGGCGTCGGAAATTCCCCTGATAGGCCACGTTTTCTGGCCAACTTTGCATCCTCGCTCAACTAGGATCGAGGTGGTCGACGAGGAGGCTATGGGGACGATGCGGCGTCGTGGTGCCTCTCCCACAAGGGTGACTAGGGCACCGCGAGGAGAAGAACTCGAGCTGTCGACCGAACCGTCTCCCCGAGGTGTGCTGGGTGGCTCCGAGGGTCGAGACGACGAGCACCTCATCGCTCGGAGGGTCCGGTCGACGGTCAAGTACCTGGCGCGCTCGGTCGTTCCCGCCCCTCCGGACCAGCGTCGGGTCGTTCTGATCTTCGGATGCCAGCGTTCGGGCACGACGATGCTGCAACAGACCCTCTTCGACAGATCCTGGCGGGTCTTCATCCTCGAGGAGCACGACCGCCGACTCGTCGGTGACGACCCCGACCCGGAGGAGACCGACTGGGAAGAGGACGACGTCGTGTTCCGCCGCATTCACCGGCTCCCCTTCGAAGTGGTGGCGGTGAAACCTCTGGTGGAGAGCTATCGGGCCTCCGAGCTCGTCAGAGCGGCCGGCCAGGCCAGCGGGATCTGGATGCTCCGCCACTATCTCGACGTGGCACGGTCGAACCTGAAGAGGTTCGGCCTCGGGAACGCGCATCGGGACCTGGAGCCCTTCAAGTCTCCCGACTCGGGCGACTGGCGCTGCCGCGGGGCCACCGCCGAGACCCGCCAGACCGTGAACGAGCTCCTGCGCGAAGGCTTGGAGCCGCTCGACGCCGCCGCGCTGTTCTGGTGGACCCGCAACACCCTGTACTTCGACCAGCATCTTCAAGAAGACGAGCGGATAAAGGTCCTCCGCTACGAGCGGGTCGGGAGTCGCCCTGAAGATGTCATCCGCTCTCTGTCGGACTACATCGGGGTCTCTCTGCCCACGCATTCCACCGTTCACCGAATCCGGACCCGACAGGCCGAGGATGTCGTGAACGAGCTCCATCCCTCGGTCGAAGAGCTCTGCGGGAGAATGTGGGAAGCCTTCGAGGGGTGTCCCGAGCTGTGAAAGGCAACGGCACACTCATCCTCTGCTATCACCGCGTGGCCGAGGGCGTCGAGGATCCCTTCCACCTGTGCGTGCATCCGGAGAACTTCGCCGCGCAGCTCGAGGAGCTCGTGCGGACACGGGAGCCGTCGACGCTGTCCGACCTGTCGATGCCGTCTCGCCGGCCGCGAGTCGTCGTGACCTTCGATGACGGGTATCGGGACAATCTCGACAATGCGCTGCCCATCGCCACGGCAAAGGGAGTTCCGCTCACGGTCTTCGTCACGAGCGGCATGCTGGGCGATCAAAAGGGGTTCTGGTGGGATCGCCTTGCCGCTCTGCTCCGTGGTCGCCCGCCGGGAACCGATGAGATCTCCCTGGTCATCGATCAGGATGTGGTGAGGATCCCCCTCGGGGGGCGTGGTGACGAAAAGGATCTCGACACGGTCCGGGGCCGACTGATGTCCCTCCCGGTTCGAGACATCGAAGGTGCCCTTGACGCCGTGTCCGCCCAGTGGTCGGTGCCCTCGACAGCTCCCCCGGACGCTCGCGCCCTGACCGCCGAGGAGTTTCTCGAGCTGGCCAAGTCCGAACTGGTCACGATCGGCGCCCACACGGTGGACCACGTCAGACTGCGCGGTCGTTCGAGCGACGAGCAGCGTCAGACGATCGAGACGTCGAGGAAGGGCCTCGAACGGTTCCTCGATCGAAGCGTCACCCACTTCGCCTATCCCTTCGGCGGCAGCGACGATTTCGACGACGACACGGTCGAGGCGGTGCGCGCCGCCGGGTTCGAAACGGCGTGCACGACGCTCCCGGGATCGGCGGCGCTCTCCGCCGATCCCTTCCGACTCCCACGACGCCTGGTGATGGACTGGGGACGCCTTCGCTTTCGAGCCCAGCTCCAACGCTGGAGGTTCGGATGATCAGCGTCCTTCGTCCGTGCTGAGCCAGAGCACCCGAGCACGCAACCGGTGAGCCCGCTGCGAGTCGCCATGGTGACTGCTCGCTACCCCCCCTTTCTCGGTGGTATCGAGACGCACGTGAGCGAGGTAGCGCGACGGATGGCGGAGGGGGGCCTCGACCTCACCGTGCTCACCACCGACGTCAGCGGTCGTCTGGCCCCGTCCGAGCGCCAAGGCGACCTCGATGTCCGCCGGTTTCCCGCCTTTCCCCATGGGGCCGACTTCTACGCGTCGCCGGCGCTGGCTCGAGCGGTTGCCCAAGGGGGATACGACCTCGTCCACATCCAGGGTCTGCACACCTTCGTGCCCCCCATGGCTCTGGGAGCGGCGTGGCGGGCCGGGATCCCGACCGTGGTGACCTTCCACACGGGGGGCCACTCCAGCCGGGTGCGGACCGTGGCACGCGACAGCCACTGGTGGACCCTGCGACCGCTTCTTCGACGTTCGCGTGCTCTGGTGGCCGTGTGCGCATACGAGGTCGAGCTCTTCGCCCACCGGCTCTCGGTCGAGCCCGAGCGGATTCGCCTGATCCGAAATGGCTCGGACCCTCTCCCCGTGGGCGATGTCGTCCCCGAGGTCACGGGCTCGCCGCTCATCTGCTCGGTCGGGCGGTTGGAGCGGTACAAGGGACATCACCGCCTCATCGCGGCGATGCCGGCACTTCTCGCCAGAGAGCCGGGCGCCCATCTCGCGGTGATCGGCCGCGGTGGCTACGAACAACACCTTCGCCGCCTGGTCACCCGCCTCGGCGTCGACCGTGCCGTGACGTTCGTCTCGTTCGACTCCGATCAACGGGCCGCCCTCGGCGCACTCGTGGCGTCGAGCGATGTGGTCGCCCTGCTGAGCGACTACGAAGCGAACCCGGTGGCGCTGATGGAGGCGTTGGCCCTCGGGAGAAAGGTCGTCGTCGCCGCCACCTCGGGGTTGACGGAGTTGGCATCCGAGGGACTGGCCACGGCGGTCCCCGCCCGGACGTCCCCTGCCGCGCTCGCCGCGGTGCTCGCCAAGGTGGCCGCCGATCCCGATGTCTCGGCTCCCGATCTCCCCACCTGGGACCACTGTGTCGAAGAGCTTCTCCGGCTCTACGACGACGTCACCCGGTCCGCGGTTTCGCCGTGACGAGGGGGCATTCCCGTCGGCGGCCACAGGCACGATCCGGCTCCGCGGACCCCGATCAGCGGGCCCCTGGGTGGCACTACTCACCGTGGCGATCGGTTGACAACCCCCACTCCCAGTGGGCAAAATTGAGCATTGCCAACAGGCTCGGAGGCACGCGTTGCTGACACATTCGGCCAGGCAGGGGCCCTCGCCGCTGGAAGAGATCCCGTTCGGAGGGGAGTTTCCCGACCACCCGACGGAGTTCCTCCACGGCGTGCACGAAGACGCCCGGCTGGAGCTCTCGGCGATCGCCGCCTTGGCCGATCGGTTGCCGCAATCCGTCGTCCACGACATCGCCGCCCAACCGCTGTTGGTCCCCGAGGGAGGGCCTCCCAAAGGCGCACTGGGCCGACCGGGCGACGTCATCCGCAACCTGGGAGAAGCCGACGCCTGGCTCACGCTGCTCCATGTCGAAGACGACCCCGAATACGCGGATCTGATGAATTCGACACTCGATCGACTCGAGCCGGGGATGCTCGGGAGCGAGGGGAAGATGCGCGACCGGGCCGCGTTCATCATCGTCTCGTCGCCCAACTCCGTCACCCCTGCACACTTCGACATCGAGCAGAGTCTCCTGATGCAGGTCAGTGGGTCCAAGATCCTCAGCGTCGGTCGGTTCGAGACCGAGGCGATGCGTCGGTACGAGGCCGAACGGTACTGGGACGGTTCTCATGGACGAGTGGAGTCCATGCCCGAAGAGATGCTGTCGTTCTCACTGGCACCCGGACGTGGCGTCTACATACCGCAGCTCGTTCCGCACTGGGTCCACAACGGTCCCAACATCTCGATCACTGTCACCTTCACGTACTTCACCAATGCCACCATGCGCAAGAACCGGATCGAGAACCTCAACTCGCGGTTGCGCCGCTTTCACCTGTCGCCGCGACCCCCTGGACAATCGGCGCCGATCGACGCCGTCAAGACCGCCGCCATCGGAGCATTCGGGTTGGCCAGGAACCTGAGGTCGGGTATCGCCGGTGCCGCCACGCGGGGCGGGCATCGCCGCCAGAGTTGAACATCCTGGGATCGAACCGCCCGGGTTAGTGCTTGAACCGCGCCCGGAGGGTGCGGGCGGTGGACACGGACCGCTCGGCGGCGCCTCGGGCCGTGGACTGCATCGATTTCGTTGCCAGCGCGGCGCGCCCCAGGGCTCCTGTGGCGGCAAGGAGTCTGGCCAGCTCCCGCTGGTTTGGCGCAAATCTGTACTTGTACTGCTCTTCCCCCCGGAGAAAGTCCACCTCGGTGAAACCGCGATCGCAGGCATCGGTGATGATCGCAGCCAGCAACACCGTCGTGGTGTCTCGCCAGGATGGATCGGTCAACCGGGCACTTTGGTAGAGGCTCACTCGTCGCGCCACCTCGAATGTCACCACGCTGGAGATGACGACGTCATCGGTGGCGAGCTCGTGCACGGCCACCTCGTCGGCTTCGGCTCCGAGCCGGCAGCCGGCGGCGAAGCGCTCGAAATTGGGAAGGAAATTCGATCTCGGCCCCCACTGGGCCTCATGGAGTTGGCGCAACGTGTCGAGAGACGAGACCGCCGCCGGGCCCCGGTGCGTCCGATGGGTGGCGCCTTGCGCCGTGAGGTGCTCGGTGGCTTTCCTCACCTTTCGACGCAGCGCCGAGGGCAGAGCCGCCAGGTACGCATTCGAATCGTGGGGAAGTGGGCCCCAAGGCGCAACCGCGAACGGTTGACGGCGAACAGGGCCCGGGAGAGCCTCGATCAGTCGGGAATGGGCGACAACACCCTCGAGGTCCAAGAGTCGGGCACCGGGGCGGTGCAGCCAGGCTTTGATGGTCGCGACGGTGGTGTCCTCCTCTCCCGGAGCGACGAGGAGGTCCATGTGGTCCGGGCACAGCTGCCCGCCGGTCATCATCCGGAGACGCTGCAGTCCCAGCCGGTTCGTTTCCTCCAAGGGGAGGCCTCCAAGGAGGCGATCACCGTCAACCACCAACACGAAGAGAGGCCGTGACCCGCCGGCGCCGATGAGCCACCAGGACCGCATGAAAGGAGAGGGGGTGGGTGCGGTGTCGACCAGCCGGTCCCACTGGGCTTCCCACCCATCGAGACGAGACTCGACGAGCACCTGGGGTGTCGACCCTCTCACTGGTCATCGGGCAGGCCGCACCCGGCAACGCGCGCCGAAACCTTCGTATGACGTGCCCAGCGCCGCATGTCCTGTATTTAGCAGAGAGACGACGATTCCGGTTCACCTGGCGGCTGTGAGATCGCGGGAAAGCGCCGTCTCCGCGACTCACGCCCAGCGGGCGGTGAGCCTGCGTCCAGGACGGTGTTTTTCGTCGAATTTCGTGCATCTCGGGCCATCGATAGCCGACCCCCCAGAGCTAAGATTTGTGTGTTCGCCGTCAAAATCATGCTACGGGGGCAGGCGTGAGCGACGTGGCTCAGATGTCGGGCCCCAGCGAAGGGAGAAGGTGTACGCGGACCTCTGCGACCAGGAGCGTCCCCGGTTGACCCCGGCGGTCCGGGTGTCCCCCCCGGCCCCGACGCCTTCTCGGCCTCAGGAGCGCTCTCGGCGCTTGGCGAGGGGCTCGACAGAGCCGGACCCGAACGGCGCGTGCCGGGCTCGGGGTCTGCAGGAGCCGAGTCGGTGAGCTCGTTCGCCTCGGGAGAGACCGGGGAGACGACAGAGCGGAAGCGACTCTTCACCACCTTTGCATACCTGGTCGCCAAGCAAGGGGCCACGGCCGTGCTCGGTCTGGGGTACTGGCTCATCGCCACGCGGCTGTTCGCGGCCCGAGATGTCGGGCTAGTCGCGGCGGCATCGTCGGCGGCGTCATTTCTCGGGGCGGTGGGAGTTCTCGGGATCCCGGTGCTCTTGTTGGCGGAATTGAACTCGGTGGAAGCTGCCACGCGGCGGGTGATCTTCACCACGGGAATTGCGATCGCGTGCTTCGTCGTCTTCTTGCTTTCGGTCGTGGCGCTGGCCCTTTCCTCGGCGCTGGGAAAGAGCCTGACGATCATCGGGCACGACCCGGTCACGGCCGGTTTCTTCGTCGTCGGGGCGGTGGCAACGGTGGCGACGATCACGTTCGACAATACGGCGATCGGGTTGCACCGAGGATCGGCGCAGCTCACGCGGGGAACGCTCGGTGCCGTGTTGAAGCCGGCGTGTGTCGGGCTCCTCGTTCTCTTCGGGGTGAGAACGAGTGCCGGGCTCCTTTTTGCCTGGTCATCCGCGCTGGTGGTCTCGGTCGTGGTCTGTGTCCCCATGCTCAGGCTCAAGGCCACACGATCCGGTGAAGGATCGCTGCGAAATCGAGCTGCGCTCACCCGGCGATACGGCATGCTCTCCCTGAACCATCACGTTCTCAATCTTTCGATCAACTCCATCTCTTACATCGTTCCGCTGACAGCAGCCCTCCTCATCGCCCCCAAGCAGGTCGCCTACTTCACGACCGCCTTCCTTCTCTCTGCCACCGTGCTGATCATCCCCTACCTGCTCGCCCTGGCTCTGTTCGCCGAGAAGGCCGATGACGAAGAGCTCCTTCACCGCCACGTTCGTCGGACGTTGCCCTTCGGGTTGGCCATCTGCACGGCCATCGTGCTGGTCGTCGAGCTCGTGGCCCCCTTCGCACTTCACATCTTCGGTCCTGCCTACGCACAGAACGGATCCACGGCGCTGCGACTTCTGATCCTCGTCGGCCCGTCCTATGTGATCAAGGACCACTATGTGGCCATCCGCCGTGCCCAGCGACGCCTGAGCGACGCGGCGAGGATCATGGCGCTCGGAACGTCCGCGGAAGCCGCCGGCGCGGTGGTGGGGGCGGCTCTGGGGGGAATGACGGGACTGTGCATCGGATGGGCGATCGCCGCCTCAGGTGAGGCGATCCTGCTGTCGCCCGCGGTGATGAAGGTTTTCAGGAAGGCGCCGGTGGCCACGTCCGCTGACGCCGAGGAGCATGGATGAGCGCCACCGCACTCGTCGGGTCGAATCCGGCACGTCGCGGCCCTGTCGAGTCGGGTCCCCGGTCGTCATCCCACCAGATGTCTCGGCGTGGCTCGATCGAGCGGCCGAGGTCCGTCGAGCGGCCGAGGTCCGTCGGCTAGGGACCTCGGGTCCATTCCACGCCTCGACCGGGAAGATCGCGCTGGGCCCGCTGGGGGCCGAAATACGAATTAGCCAGCTCCTCGGCTTCCCGGCGGTCCACCTGGCGACGGTCGTCGCGTCCGTCGAGGTGGCTCAGGCGCGCCACGCCCACGCGACCCCCGAGCCCTTCGGGGTACCACGTGATCGACAACACGACGTCGCCGCTCTGGACCTCCACCTGCCCCTTTCTCGGCCATCCGACCCCGGGTGGGTCCCGGGGTGTCGCCGCCTCACCCGGGGTGGCTCCCCGGATTCCGGTCGGGACCCTGGGGCGGCGACTGGGAACAAGTTGACACAAAAACAAAGAGCGGGACCGGAGGCCCCGCTCTTTGTCTCTCGGAGGCTATGGCGGTTGCCTCCCGCGTCGGTCCTGTTGCAGGACGGCAGCGCCCGCGATCGGTGTCGCCGGCGGTCTGCTCGACGCTCGCACACCGGTCACTGCAGTGACCCGCGAGAGATCGTGGCACGCCCATCGTGGAGAGGTCATCGGTGGTTCCACCTATGTCACCTAGGTGGTCTCCCTTACTTGACGGGGTGGCTCGCGCCGCAGATCCATGAAAAGCGCCCGGGGGTGGCGTCACGGAGACAAGCACTGTCGGGAGAGCGCGTTGTTCTGTCGATAGCGGCGAGGTTAGGGACCACCCGTCGGTATGATTGTTCCGTGGTCGGCAGCGCGCTAGAGCTCGAGCGGGAACTCGACAGCGGGTTCCTGCGGGTGGTGATCGCCGATGATCACTCGGTGGTGCGTACTGGGACCCGACAAGTGCTCGAGACGTCGGATGACATCACTGTCGTCGGTGAGGCCGATGACGGGAGTGCCGCCCTGGTGTTGGTCGACGAGCTTCGACCCGACATCTTGCTCATCGACATCCGGTTGGCGGAGCACAACGGCATCGAGGTGGCGCGCCAGCTATCGGTCACTCATCCCGACGTCCGAGTGGTCATACTCTCGGCCTACGACGACGATGCGTTTGTGCGAGGTGCTCTCGAGGTCGGGGTGACGGGGTACTTGCTGAAGACGATCCCGGGTGACGACCTCATCGGTGCCGTGCGGGCCGCCGGAAGAGGGACCACGGTCCTCGATCCCGCCCTGTCCGCCCGACTCGCCAACCCGCCAGGCAGCGGGGGTCCGGTCAACGGCTCCCGGCTCACGTGGCGCGAGCGCGAGACCGTCGAACTGCTCGCACAAGGCTTGTCGAACCGGGCGATCGCCCATCAAATGGGCGTGAGCGTGCGAACCGTCGAAGGTCATCTCAACCACGTCTTCGCCAAGTTGGGCGTCGAGTCGCGAACCGAGTTGGTCCGCCTGGTTCTGATCCGCGGCATCATTCCGACCCAGGTGCCAAGCGAGAGCACGCGCTAACTCTTACCTCCGACCTGCGCCGGCCATGGTCGGGGCAGGAGCGTCTCGCCCGGATGCGCCCAAGGCGTCGAATCAGTGGAACGGAAACTGGCCGTAGGTGCTGCACAGCCCGAAGGCTTCGATCAACAAGAAGGCACCCACGACGGCGAGGATGATCGCCTGTCGCCGACGTCCGCTGTGTCGAGCCATCACGGGTGCCATGTACCACTCCGGCAGGGGTCCGAAGCCTTCCGCCAGGTAGTCGGCGAGAGGGACGGCACCGGCGTCGAGCGGTTGATCGGGGTCGGCCGCCAGGGCCAGGGCGGTCAATTCCTCGTCGGAGATCACGCCCGGCGCGTCGGAGTCCTCGGTGATCCAGGTGGCGGCGGGGCGGTCCTCGGTTGTGGTCAACATCCACCTCCCACGCCAACGGCGACGGTCCCCATTGTACCGACCGGTGGGGGTTGCTATTTCAAGACCAACGTGCCCGAGGTCACCTGGATCGACGTCAAGCCGGTGCTCGACCCGCACGAGGCGAGGAGCTGCGTCGCGGTTTGCCCGGAGAAGGTCGCGGCGCTGGAGCCCGAACCATGGTCCGTTCCCGCGAACGACCCCGTCACCTTGGCCGTTCCACCGGCGTCGGGCAAGGTAAACCCTTCGTCGCCCGAGACGCCCGAGGCGCCTCCATATCCCGAGAACGTGAGGACGGTGGGGAGGACGGTGGAGGGTGTCCAGCTGATGTCGATGGTGAGGGCCCGCGAGGTGAGCAGTCCGGCACAGGAGTTGGTGGAGCTGGTGATCGTGGCGGACCCGGTCCCTTTCGTCACGCGCGAGGCGTTGGAACCCTTCGTGGTGCACCCCGCCGCGGTCAGCGTGATCGCCGTCGACTCGGGGCTGGTGCCCTTTGTGGTGAGCGCGGGGGAGAACGCCAATGCCCCCGAGATGGTGCGGCATGTGACCGATCCCGTGGCAATCCGCGCCGCCGTCGTGGTGGCCGTCGCGCCCGATCCCGAGCTGCACGCCGCGCCCAGGAACGCCACCAGGACGAGCGGGGCAAGGCCCGGCAACCCCAACCTGCGTGTGATGGACATGGTCGCTCCCCCTTGATGGCGTTCACCCGCACGCAACCGGCGCGTCGTGGCCCGACCGTAGCGGCATTTGCCCAGCCGTCCAAAGGGGAATCGTGGACCGGCTGGTGGTCCGCGCCGCCGGCGCACGGTCGGGGTGGTCGGGAACTAGACCTAGGGCCGTGAGTCGATATCCCCGACTGGTCCTCCCACGACGGTGGACCGGAGGCGTCGCCGCATTGGGACTCGGCTACGCCATCGTGGCTTCGCTCACCCGCCCGTTCACCTGGGGCGCCGATGTCGTGACCTCGGTTCCCCTCGTGGTGGCCGCCGTGGTCACCATGTGGTCGAGCGCCACGACACGAGGCGTCGAGGCACGCCACCGGGAGGCGACCGGTGCCCGGGACCATGGTGCGGGGGGGACCCGGCGGTGGGTCGTGTGGTTGGGACCGATGCTCGCCATCACCGGTTGGGAGCTGTACTGCTTCTTCAGCCTGCCTCGCGTCACACATCCCACGTTGAGCTCTCTGCTCGACATCCTCGATTCGACCCGAGCGGGAAAGACCGTGGCTTTCGCCCTGTGGCTCGTGCTCGGTTGGTTCCTGGTGGTCTCGTGATCGGTCGGCACGTCACACTGTTCGTGTGGGCGCTCCTGGGCGCGGCCGCCGTCGTCTGCCAGCTGGCGGCGCTGATCTCGAGAGGTCGGCGTCTGCCCGGCGTGGGGAGCGTGGTGAGGATGGTCACGACGCGTCGTTGGGGTCGATGGGTGTTGGTGCTGGCATGGATGTGGCTCGGTTGGCATGCCTTCGCCCGCTGAGCCGTGACGATCTCGTCACCGGGATCGGCCGATTCCCGGTAGGTTCGGGCCGTGCACGTGCGCGCCGTGAGCCCGGCGTTGGGGGCGGTCGTCGAGGGGGTCCGACTCGTTCCCGGGTTGGACGAGGCCACGGTCAAGAGCATCAGGGCGGCGCTGCTGGAGCACAAGGTGGTGTGGTTCCGGGATCAGACCCTCGACGGCGCCTCCCTGACGGCGGTGGCAACGCAGTTCGGGACACCCACCGAGGCGCACCCGGTCGAGCCCAGCCTGGAGGGTCATCCCGAGGTGCTTCCCCTGGACTCCGAGGAGGGAGCGCGCGCCGATGTCTGGCACAGCGACCTGACATTTCAGCAGTGCCCACCGCTGGGTGCCATCCTGCACGCGCTCGAGGTCCCCGGAGTCGGCGGGGACACGATCTGGGCGGACATGTCCGGTGCATACCGCTCCCTGTCCTCGCCGCTGCGCGCTTTTGTCGACGGGCTGACGGCGACGCATTCGCCTGCCAAGGCGGGCGGCTACTTTGCCGGCCGTGATCCCACGGGGGGCGAGGCGGCCGACCGGACAGCGCTCACGACGACCCAGCACCCCGTGGTGCGGACGCACCCCGAGACCGGTGCTCGCAGTCTCTTCGTGAACCCCCTGTTCACCGACAGGATCGACGGGTTGCGCCGCCACGAGAGCGACATCCTTCTGGGGTTGCTCTACGAGGCTGCCGTCGCGCCCGAGCGCCTGGTGCGGTGGAAGTGGGAGACCGGCGACGTGGCCTTCTGGGACAACCGCTGCACCATGCACTACGCCCTGCTCGATTTCGGGGCCGACCGCAGGCGCATGCTGAGGGTGGCGCTCGAAGGGGACAAGCCGGTGGGGGCGACGAACCCGTAGTCGGCGCCGCTCAGGTCGAGGTGCGGGTGGCGATGATCGATCCGTGCCCACCGGAGGTGGTCGAAAAGGCCCCTTGCATGCGCACCTTGTCGTCACTGTTCGAGAGGGTCGCGCTTCCCGAGTCGCTGCTGGTCCCGAACGTCAGCGTGAACGAGACCGTCGTGCCGACAACGGTGCCCTTCATCGTCTCGACTCCCACCGGCGAGACGATGACGCCGGTGAACGTCCCGCTCGACCGGTTCTCGGTGGTGATGGTCATCGTCTCCACCTGGAACGCCCCGGCGAAGAAGGCGAGGACGTTCCACGTGCCCCGAATGTCGGAGGCGGTCGTCGCCAGCGTGGGAGGTGTCGACGTCTCGCCGGAGGGGGAATGGAACGGGCCGGTCCGGGTGAGGGCCAGCGCGCCCACGAGCAGAGCGGCGACGATCACGACGACCCCGACCCGGGGCACCATCGCCGACGGGCGTGGCGCCAGGTCTTGTGGATCGATGAACAATCCTGGCGTCGGCACCGGATCGGGCTCGACGGGTTCCCGGGGTCGGTCGGGGTGGAAGGTCCATTCCGATTCCGGGGCGCCCGAGGGCGCGGCGGGCCCGGGGACCACGCCGATCTGTGCCGGGGGGGCGACGTCGGCAGGGGGTTGGTGGGGCGGAGGGCCCGGGCCGGGCCCGCTCGCCTCCCGACGGGGGGGACCGGCCTGAGCCTGGGCGGCCAGGCTCCGAGCTCTGAACTTGCGGAGCAGGAGCTCGACCGGCTCGGACCGGGACGAGACGCTCACGGGGGAGTCCGGGAGGGGTCGAGACCCGTCGGGGCGAGGACCGGGGTCGCCGCCAACTGAATCTGGGCGCGGCTCGGTCACTGTGGTGACATCGGCGGCCCGCGAATGTGCCTTGAGCAGGATCACCGCCTGACCGATGCCGGCGCACCCCTGGGTGGGCCCGTGGCCCGCAACGGCCTGGATCCGGCACGCCTTGCCGAACCTGACGGGCAAATATTAGGTTAGCCTTACCTAAGAAGACCTGGTCGGTGGGTCCCGAGAAGATGAGCCCGGAGGAAGCCCTCGCCATGCGCGTGTCTGCACTGTGTCGCCGGTGGGCCCGGGTGACGGTGTTCGGGGCAGTGCTGGTGTCGGCGGGTGTGGCCGTGGCGGCCTGCAGTTCGGGGACGTCGGGCGCCTCGGGCGGTGCGGAACCCCGGAGCTTGAGCATCGAGCAGGCGAGCGCCTACGCCAAGTCGCAGTTCACCGCCCAGGACCGACAGGCGGCCACGGTGCTCGCGCCCCAGGCGGGATCCTTCCTGGCCGGCAAGACCACGGTGACGATCCTGGGGTCCACCACGACCGCCAACGGCGAGACCATCCCCCACGGGATCTGGCCCGTGACGAGGACCATCGGCTCGGTCACCGCCGGCGACGTCCTGGTGGACGACTTTGCCGACCGGTCCGGTCACCTCGGCACCGGGACCGAAATCGTGGACGTCCACCCCAACGGCGAGGTGGGGCTGTTCGCGCAGGTGCCGCGCACGGTGCCGGGGTGCCCCGGAGGGGTGGGACTGACCTCCGCCATGGTGCAGCTCGAGACGGGGTGGGTCATCGTCGGCAGTCTCCCCACCGCCAACGGGAGCACCGACAGCGCCCGGGCCGGGTGCCTCCTCGTCCTGTCGCCCACCGGGGCCATGGCGGGGACGATCTCCGGCCCCTCCATCGACGGGCCCTGGGGCGAGACCGTGCGCGACGACGGCGACAGCGCCACGCTCTTCGTGAGCAACACGCTGGTCGGGTCGCCCCCGTCGACCACGGCGAGCGTGGACCGCGGCGATGTCGTCCGCCTCACGCTGTCGCAGTCCGTGACCAGCCCGCCGAGGGTGACGGCCGAGACCAAGGTGGCCGGCGGTTTCCCCGAGCACGCGGACCCGGCCACCTTGGTCGAGGGGCCCGCTGGTCTGGTCGTGAGCGCGTCGGGGACGCTCTATGTCGCCGACAGCGTGGGTGACCGCATCGTGTCGATCCCCGATTCGTTGTCCGGCCCGGGCTCGTCGACCACGGGCACCACGGTGAGCGAGGGCGGCCAACTCGCTCATCCGCTGGGCCTGGCGTTGGCGCCCAACGGGGATCTGCTGGCGACCAACGCCACCAACGGCAAGATCGTCGAGATCACTCCCACGGGACGTCAGGTCGGGGAGTACTACGCCGATCAGGACCAGGACCAGGACCCACCCGGACGCGACCAACTCTTCGCTCTGGCCGTGGACCAAGCGGGGACGGGCGTGCTCTTCACCAAGGGCGAGGCCGACACCCTGGCCTTGTTGCACTGATGGACGGTGGTCACAGGCCGGTGCAAGGCGCGCCGGAAAGGAGCGCTCGATGAAACCGAGGACGGCTGGGGTCACGCACCACCCCGGGTGGCGCCTGTCCGGTGCCGCCGCCGCCCTCCTGGTCATGGCGGTGGTGGCGTCCGCGTGCGGAAGCTCGGGCGGTTCGGGCGGAGCTGGCCACCAGACGCTGGTGCTCTACAACGCGCAGCACGAGCAGACCACCGACGCGCTGATCGCGGCCTTCACCAAGGCGACCGGCATCAAGGTACGGGTCGACAGTGACGACGAGGACGAGCTCACCGCCCGCATCGAGCTCGAGGGCAGTCGGTCCCCGGCCGACCTCTTCTACACCGAGAACTCCAACTGGCTCCAGCAGCTCGACAATCGAGGGCTGTTGGCCAAGGTGGATTCGTCCACGCTCGCCAACGTGCCCAAGGCCGACAGTGCCACCAACGGAGCATGGGTCGGGGTCTCGGCCCGCATCAGCGTCATGGTGTACAACCCGAGCAAGGTCAAGGCGTCTCAACTGCCCACGTCGGTGATGGACCTCGCCGAGCCCCAGTGGAAGGGGAAGATCGAGCTGGCCCCGTCGGAGACCGACTTCTGGCCCATCGTGAGCTCGGTGGCGCGGGCCAAGGGTGACGCGGCGGCGCTGGCGTGGCTCAGGGGGCTGAAGGCCAACGCCGGGAACAGCGATGCGATCCCGGACAACGAGACGATCACGAGCGACGTCAGTCAGGGCACGACCGACCTCGGCATCATCAACCACTATTACTTCTACCGGCTCCAGGCCGAGATAGGGAAGGGCGCCGTCGACGCCAAGATCGCCTATTTCGCACCACACGACCCGGGGTACCTCGAGGACATCTCCGGCGCGGCCATCTTGCAGTCGTCCACCCACAAGGCCGCGGCGCAGAAGTTCTTGGCCTTCATGACCAGTGAGGCCGGCCAACGGGTCCTCGCCGCGGGCGAGAGCTTCGAGTACCCCATTCACCCCGGCGTCGCCGCCAACCCCGAGCTCACCCCCCTGAGCCAGCTTCAGCCGTCGTCGTTCACTCCCGCCGAGCTCGGCACGGGGCTCGACGCCAAGGCGCTCCTCCAAGAAGCCGGGCTCATCTAGGCCGGCGATGCCGTGACCGAACTCCCCGTGCCCGGCACGCTCGCTCCGACGGTGCCGGGCCGGTGGCACCGCCGCCCCGGGAGGGGTCAGGTGACCGTGGCGATGAGCGTCGTCATCGCCCTGGCCCTGTTGCTGCCCCTCGGGCTCTTGGCTCTCGACGCCCGCGCCGCGGGATGGACCGAGATCCACCGTGTCCTGTTCCGGGAACGCTCCTGGTACCTGCTCCAGCACACGGTCTTCGTCTCGGTCCTGACCGTGGTGTTCGCGGCGCTGATCGGGATGGGCGCGGCGTGGTGTACCGAGCGGGCCCGTCTGCCCGGGCGTCGAGTATGGACCGTGCTGCTCGTGCTGCCCGTGGCCATCCCCGATTTCGTCGTGGGCTACGCGTGGCATTCGATCGACCCGACCATCAACGGGCTCTTCGGCGCCACCCTGGTGATGACGCTCGGGACCTATCCGCTCGTCTACCTGCCCGTGGCCGCCGCCCTACGCCGCACCGATCCCGCCATGGAGGACACCGCCCACAGCCTGGGGGCGGGACGGTTGAGCACCTTCGTGCGGGTCACCGTTCCGCTCGTCCGTACCGCCGTGCTGGGCGGGGGCGTCCTCGTGTTCCTGACGGTGATCTCGGAGTACGGGGTGTTCGAGATCCTGCGCTACCAGACCTTCACCACCGAGATCTTCACCGAGTTCCAGTTCGACGCCCAAGCGGCGGGCGCGCTGTCGGTGCCCCTGGTATGCCTCGGCCTGCTCGTGCTGGCCGTGGACGGCATCATCCCCCGGCGCGCCGTCACCTCGAGCACGACTTCCCGGGTGGCGGCACCGCAACCGCTGCGGCGCGCCACGCTGGCGACGGTGGCCGCCCTCGGCGTGCTCGTCGTCCTCGGGGTGGGCGTGCCCATCGGCACGCTCCTGTACTGGATGGCTCAGAGCCAGCACTCCACGTTGCCCGCCGCGGCCACCCTGGGTGCCGCCACGGGGGCCACCATCTCCTACAGCGCCCTGGGGGCCCTCGTCGCCGTGGTGTTGGCGCTGCCCGTGGCCATGATGAGCTTCCGGCGCTCGACCACGCCCCGCATATTCCTCGAGCGCAGCACCTACGTCACCCAGGCGCTCCCCGGCGTCGTGGTCGCGCTCAGCCTGGTGTTCTTCGCCACGCACTACGCCTTCGTGCTCTACCAGACGAGCGTCCTGCTCGTCGTGGCCTACGCCATCTTGCACTTCCCCTTGGCGTTGGTCTGTGTCAAGACCTCGGTGGCCCAGGCCCCGGCGCGCCTGGCCGACGTGGGCCGGTCGCTCGGGAAGGGCCCGATGGTGGTGTTCCTCCGGGTGACCTTCCCGCTCCTGCTCCCCGGACTCCTGGCCGGGTTCTGCCTCGTGTTCCTCACGGCGGTGACCGAGCTGACCGCCACCTTGGTGCTGGCTCCCATCGGGGTGCAGACCCTGGCCACGCAGTTCTGGGCGTACCAGAGCGAGGTCGCCTACGGCGCGGCGGCCCCCTACGCACTGGTGATCATCGCTCTGGCCATGGTCCCCGGCGCCTTGCTCGGGTTGTGGTTCGATCGCGAGCGTCACGTGCGCGCGAACCTGACACCATGAGCACGATCGAGCTGCGGGGCGTGGCCAAGCGCTTCGGCGTCACGCCCGTGCTCACCGACGTCGACCTGGTGGTCCCCGACGGGTCGACCACGGTGGTGCTGGGCGCGTCGGGGAGCGGCAAGACGACGCTGCTCCGGCTCATCGCCGGGTTCGAGCAGGTCGATGCGGGCACGGTGTCGATCGACGGCCGCGTCGTCGACGACGGGGTGAGATCGGTGCGGGCCCAGCACCGGGGGGTGGGATATGTCCCGCAGGAGGGGGCGCTCTTTCCCCATCTGACCGTCATGGGCAACGTCAGCTTCGGCATCTCCCGGGCGGACCGTTCCCGGGCCCAGGAACTGATCGACCTGGTGGGGCTGGGGGGCCTCGGCCGTCGCTACCCCCATCAACTCTCCGGGGGCCAACAGCAGCGGGTGGCCCTGGCGCGCGCCCTGACCATCCGCCCGAGCGTGGTCCTCCTCGACGAGCCCTTCAGCTCCCTCGACGCCTCCTTGCGGACCGGGCTTCGTCGTGACGTGGCCCGCATCCTGACCGAGACCAACGCCACCACGGTGCTCGTGACCCACGACCAGAACGAAGCCCTGGCGTTCGCCGACCGCATCGCCGTCCTACGCCGCGGCGTCATGGTCGTCAGTGCCGATCCCCACGAGCTCTACCGGCACCCCCCTGACGTCACCGCCGCCACCTCCCTCGGCGAGGCCAACATCCTGGCGGCTGAGGTGGCCGGGAATTGGGCCCGCTGCGCGCTCGGTGCGGTGCCTCTGCACTCCCACGCCCAGGTGAACGACGGGCCCGCCCAGCTCCTGTTGCGTCCGGAACAGCTCGTGGTGCATCTCGAAGGGGGGCCCGACACGGTGGCTGCGATCGTCGTGGACACCCAGTTCCACGGGCACGACACGCTGGTCGACCTCGTGGTCGACGATCCCGAGCACCAGGCCCTGCTGGCGCGCGTCCCCGGAGACCTGGTGCTCAGCCGGGGCCAACGGGTCTGGGTGGAGGTCCATGGCCATGGCCGCGTGTGGTCGATCGATCACGGCACCGACGGGGAGTCACCGGCGGCCCGCCGTCGGGCATGATGAGCAGGTGGAGCCGTCTGGGACCGACACCGCCGCGGCGATGACGTCACCACCGACCGGATCGGACCGAGAATTCGGCGACCCCACCCGCCGGACCTTCCTGGCCCAGGAGAGAACGGTGCTGGCGTGGTGGCGCACGGCCTTCGCGGCCATCGGGGTGGCGCTGGCGGTCGGCCGGCTCGTCCCCGAGATCGCCCACCTTCCCAAGGTGCCCTTCCTCATCCTGGGGGCCGGGTGGGGGGCCCTGGGGGTGGGCCTCGTGCTCTTCGGATTGGTGCGCCATCGGGCCGGGGACCGTGCCATCCGGGCGGGCAGCTACATGTACATGAGCTCGCAGTGGTTGGTCGGGCTCACGGCCTACATGGTGGCGTTGATGGTGGCCACCATCGCGGTGCTCTTCATCCACTCCTGACCGGTGAGGTCCCGAGGGACTGCACCATGAGCTGCACCGAGTGATGCTCGCCGGCGGGTGACCGCAGGCCGGGCGCGGCGGTCGGGTCGCCGTGACGACGGAAGCCCATCGCCTCGAAGAAGGCGATGGCGTTGTGGTTCTCGCCCAGGGTCTCGAGATGACAGCCCGGGACGCCGAGGTCGCGCAAAGTGTCCAACCACCGGTGCATCAACGAGGCTCCGACGCCACGGCCCCGGACGCCGGGCAGCAAGTCGATGTGGAGGTGGGCCGGCCACCGCTCGTCGTAGGGCGACACGGGGGGGAGCCGACGACCAAGGGCGGCCACCACGACGTCGCCGAAGGACCGCCACACCACACCGGCGGTCCCGGGCCGGAACCCGATGCCGCGGCGCAGGAAGTGGCGTCCGAAGATCGAGGCCGGGTTCCAGGCCCGACGGGAGTCCACGCAACCGAGAAGGTAGCCGGCCACCACGCCGTCGAGCTCCACCACCAGCGCGGACCCGGGTTCACCGTCGGTGTAATAGGACGTGAACAGATCGGCGAAGCTCTCGGTGTCGCGCCACATCCATGCCACGGGCTCACCCATGTAGCCGGTGACGTGACACACGTGTCTCACCTGCGCCCGATCGCGCCCTTGGTAGGGCCTGATCACCACGTCCCCCTCGGTCGGGCTCACGAGGGCGACTCGGGCCGCCGGGCTCGGCCTGGCGCCGGCCGGGGGCGTGCCCCGCTCAACGGCGGCGTCTCGAGCGCCGGCGATCGTCGCGGGCCAGTGAGGCCAGGTAGGCGTTGTAGGCGGCCAGTTCGGGATCCTCGGCTTCGGCTCGCGCCAGCGCGTCCCGACGCTCGTCGGGGTCATCGTCGGTGGGCCCACCCCCACCGTCCCCGTCGCCAGGGGAGTGGTGGCCGGCGGCGCTCTGTTGGAGCCGGCGCAGGCCCCGTCGGCCGACGGTATCGGGATCGTCGTGGACGAAGTGCCACCAGAACACCGTCCCGAACACCGCGAAGCAGGGCCACATGACCGAGTAGATCCACCCCAGTGAGTCACCCGAGCGCGCCACCCCCACCTGCCACCAGCACGCCACGACGCATCCCGGCACCCACACGACAGGGCGACGGCGACGAGGGGGTGGGTGACGATGGGACGGGCACGGGTCGTTCAGACCTCCTGCGGCGCCGTCCCCGCGGTTCCCTGGGAGCTGCGGCGCGCTTGGCGCGTCTGGCGCGAGTACTCCGACGTGAGACGGCGCTCGGCGATGATGGCGCCGAAGGGCACCGTCCCGGCCAGGAGGACGAGCAGTGTCCTGACCACCGGGATGTGGAGCCGCCGGGTCAGCTGGAAGGCCACCACGAGGTAGATGAGATAGAGGAACCCGTGAATGGTGCCGAGCACGGTGGCGAGGCCGGGGTGGCCCGCGGCTTGGAGTGGCACGCCCACAAAGACGAGCACGATGAGCAGGACGGCAGTGGTATAGGCCATCACCCGATAGCGCGTCAGCAGCGACTGGTCCACGGACCGAGATCCTACGAGGGTCGACACCCCCTGTCGGACTCGGGTCACGGCACCGGTTGTTCGAAGCTCCCGGTGGGCGAGGCGGTGGGGAACCGACGGCGAAAGGCGCGCACCGTATAGCCGGTCAGGCGGCAGGGGCCCTGGGCCCGGGCCCAGGCGCTGCGGGGGAGGTTCAGCATCGGGCCCAACTCGCCGAAGTACTTGCCGGCGGTGACGACGGTGAGATGCTCCTCGCCGCCGTCCGCCCGGATCTGGTAGATCTCGATCGCACCCTCGTCGACCATGTAGACGAGCTCGCCCCGGTCGCCCTGTCTGAACAGCACCTCACCCTCGGCGAGCCGTACCTCTTCGGGGTCGCGGTCTGCGATGGCGAAGGCGGGGGCGAGCTCGATGACTCGGTCGGCGATGTTGGTGATGCGGTCGTCATGGGTCGACACCAGGACCAGCCGGCCCGTCGTCGACAGCTGGCGGAGCAGACGAAGTACGCCTTCGACTTGGATGTAGTCGAGATGGGCGGTGGGCTCGTCCGCCACGATCAGCGGGGGATCGTGAGCGAGAGCCCGGGCGATGGCCACTCGTTGCTGCTGGCCCCCCGACAGCTGACCCGGTCGGTGCCCACCACGGTCCGAAAGCCCCACCACGTCGAGGAGCTCGTCGGCGCGCGCCGATGCGGTCTTGCGAGCCACGTTGGCGAGGCGCAGCGGGGCCGTGACGTTGGCGCGCGCCGTCAGACTGCGGATGAGGTTGAAGGCTTGGAAGACGACCCCCACGGTGTAGCGGCGGTAGTCGCTCAGAGCCGGACCCGACAGTTTGTCGACGGCCACGGCGCGGAAGGTGATCGTTCCCGATGTGGGCGTCAACAGGCCGGACAGACACGAGAGCAGCGTGGTCTTGCCACACCCGCTCGGTCCGAGGACGACCACCAATTCGCCATCGTCGGCGTCGAAGCTCAGATCGCTCAGGGGACGGACCACGTAGCCACCCGAGTTGAATTCGACGGTGAGGTCGCGGACTTCGAGTTCGGGCACGGGAGTCCCTCTCAACCGGCGAAGGCGATCGCAGGGTCAGCCGACACCGCTCGGCGCAGCGCGGCGAGGCTCGACAAGATGCCCACCACCACCGCCGTGATCGGCAGGATCACAAAGGCACGTGTGGGAATGTCGACGGGTTGGTCGAAGAGGCCCTTCATGAAGTTGGACACCAGGGCGGCGATGGCTGCGGCCGCCAGTGAGACGAGAACGCTTTGGATGGCGAGCCCGATGAACAGGAGCGTCGAGGAGGATCCGAGCGCCTTGAGCACGGCGAAGTCGCGTGTCCGCTCCAGGGCCGTGACGTAGACGAGGGCGGCCACGATGAAGACGGCGACGACCCAACTAAAGGCCCGGGAATTGCTGATCGAGGAGACCGCCGAGGCCATCTGGGCCAGGCTGGCCGCCTCGATCTGGCCGTTGGTGTGCAGGCTCAGGCCCGGGGGAGCCTGGGCCGGGATCCCCGAGGTGAGCACGGCACTGATCAAGGGTCGACCACCGAAGAGGACGGCCTGGGCGTCATGCACCGTCACATAGACGTTGGCCACGCCACCGAGCAACGTCCGGTCGGCGACGGTGCCGACGACGGTGAAGGTCAGCCCCGCCACAGAGAAGTGCCTCCCGATGCCCAGCCCGAGCCCGGTGTCGACGACGGCTTCTCCATTGCCGGCCAGGGCGTGACCGCCGGTGACGGTGTCGGTGACGGTGGGGCTGCCGAGGCCACCGGGCTGCGCGCCGATCATGTTGATGCTGAGGGTGGCGGCGCCGGACTCGACGGCCTGGGGAGCCACGATGATGGGGTCGGCCCGGGTCACGCCCGATTCGTGGGCGACAGCGGACACCGCGGTGATGGGGAGCGGCGACAGCCCGGCGATCCGCCCCGCGGCGCCGGCGGCGAGCACCCACGAATCGGCCCCCATGCCTTGCACGGTCTGGTTGATCTCGGTGCTGAATCCGGCCGCCAAGCCGGTCAGGAGCAGCCCCATAGCGAACACGAGGCCCGCTCCAATCACGGCGATCAGGAATTGGCGGGCGCGAAAGCGCAGATCCTGCAGAGTGATCGCCAGAATTCCCACGGTCCTCCGAGCCTTGAGCCGGGTCGGGCGAGAGCCTATGGGACGGGCCTCGGCCATGCGGGGGCGCCCGGCGATGGCCTCTCGATACGATCCTCCGGTTCATGGGCACGACAGCGTTCGGTCGACAGACCACGGTGGAGCCACACCCCGACGGCGGGGGTCGGTACGGCGCCGTGGTGAGTGACCAGTGGAACGCGCCGTTGCTGCCCCATGGTGGGGTCATCACCGCGTTGGCGCTCCGGGCCATGGCGCAGGAGCTGGGCACCTCCGACGAGCCGTTGCGCTCGGTGACGACGGTGTTCGCCGCTCAGGTGCCGCCCGGTCCCGTGGACATCGACGTCACCGTGTTGCGTCGGGGCCGGACCATGTCCCAGGCCACCGCCACGGTCCGACCGGTCGGAGAGCGCAGCGGGCACACCGCGGTGGCCGTCTTCGGCGCGGCGCGCCAGGGGTTCGAGTTCACCGATGTCACGTGCCCCGTGGTGCCGCCACCCGACCAGTGCCCGTCGTTCCGTGACCCCCTGCCCGAGGGGGTGACGGGGTTCGTCCCCGCGTCGTTCTGGGATCGCGTGGAATCACGACCGGCGCTGGGCCACGCGCCCTGGGACCTGTGGGAGCCCTCGACGTCCGAACGCGTGTACTGGTACCGGTTCGACGACCCGCCCATCGACGACAACGGCGACTGGGACCCCCTGGCCCTGGTGGCGTTGTGCGACACGATGCCCGGCGCGGTCGGAGAGCGCATGGGGCCGCGCACGCTCCCGTGGTTCGGGCCCAGCGCCGATCTCACGGTGCACATCCTGGGCCCGGCGTCGTCGCCGTGGCTTCTCGCCCACAACCGCGCCCGTCACGCCGGAGACGGCTACGCGTCGGTGGAGATGGAACTTTGGGACCCCGGGCGCGGCCTCGTCGCCTACGCCACCCAGATGATGTTCTTCAGCTTTCCCGAGGGTCCACCGTCAGAGGAGCAGCGCCACCCTCCTGGTTGACTGGCCGGCGCGACGCGCTCACACCTCCACCTTGGCGGTCTGTGACAGGCGCTCCACGGCCTCGACATACTCCTCTACGAGGTCGAAGACGACGTCGCGCGTCTTGCGCACGCGGGTGGCCCGTCCGATGACCTGCCCGCAGGGGTTAAAGGCAACGTCCTTGGCCTCTTCGGGATAGCGGTGGGTGGCACCGACGGCCTCGATGGCCACCATCATCTGCAGCGGCATCGGAAGCGGGTCGGGGGTGTCGGGCCGGTCCCAGGCTTCGGTCCAGTCGTTCTTGAGCATGCGGCAGGGCTTGCCGGTGAAGGACTTGGAACGCACCGTGTCGCGGCTGGAGGCGGCCAGGTAGGCCTTCATCTGCCCGGGGGAGGTGTTGGCCTCTTCGACGGTCAGCCACAGCGTGCCTCCCCACACCCCCTGCGCCCCCATGGCGAGGGCGGCCGCGATCTGCCGTCCGCTTCCCACGCCGCCCGCGGCGAGCACGGGCAGGGGAGCGACGGCGTCGATGACCTCGGGCCACAGCACCAACGACCCCACGTCGCCGGTGTGGCCGCCGCCTTCGGTGCCCTGGCACACGATGAAGTCGAGGCCGGCGTCTTTGTGGCTCATGGCGTGCTTGACCGACCCGGCCAGGGCCCCGATCATCCGCCCCGAGGCCTGCACCTCGGCGATGACGTCGGCCGGAGGGGTGCCCAGGGCGTTGGCGATGAGCTTCACCTTGTCGTGGCGCAGGGCCGCGGCCAGCAGCGGCTTGCCGGTGGCCTCGGTCCAGCCCATCATCCCGCTGCGCCGCTGGTCCTCGGCGGGCTCGGGCACGCCGTGCTCGGCCAGCAGGCGGCGGGCGAAGCGGCGGTGGTCATCGGGGACCATGGACTTGAGCTGTTCCTCGAGCTTCACCGGGTCCATCTCGCCCATGCCCTCGTACTTGCCCGGGATGACGATGTCGACGCCGTAGGGATTGTCACCCACGTGCTCGTCCAGCCATTCGAGCTCGACCTCGAGCTCCTCGGGGGAGAAGCCGATAGCGCCGAGGACGCCGATGCCACCGGCGTTGGACACCGCCGCCACGACGTCGCGGCAGTGGGTGAAGGCGAAGATTGGGAACTCGATGCCGAGTCGGTCGCAGATCTCGGTGTGCACGTCGGTCTCCTTCTATTTCGGTTGATGTCTAGTGGGTTGGAGAATCTCTTCGAAACGCCGGTGTCTCGGGGCCGGTGGTGACACGAGCCATGCCGGGTCGGGCCCCGGTGACCATGGCCAACGCCGACGCCACTTCTGCGGTGTCGAGGCTCTCGGGGTCGATGCGGTGTTGGGTCTCGAACCCGTTGATGAGGGCACGGAACACGGTGGCCAGGACATCGGGCGGGGCGACGGGCTCGACGAGGCCGTCCTCGATCCACGCCGCGAACCCCTTGGTCAACCACTCGTGCGCCTGGCGCGCGCGGGCCCGCATGGCGTGTGCCACCTCGGGGTCCCGGGTGGCACGCAGCCACAACTCTCGTTCGAGCAACAGGAGCCGGCGGGTCTGGTCACTCGGGTTCGTCACGACGTTGGCGGCGACGGCGCGGAGCCTGTCCTCGACGGTGTCGGCCAATTCGAATTCTGCGGCGATGACGGTGACGAGCGAGTGGGCCCATTCGTCGAGGAGCGCCAGGAGCAGGCCCTGCTTCGAGCCGAAGTGCGCGTAGACCGCCCCCGAGGTCCGTCCCGCCGCGTCGGCCACCGTGTCCACCGACACGGCGTCGATGCCCCGCTCCGCGAACAGGCCGGCGGCGGCGTCGAGGAGGCGAGCCCGGGTGTCGGCCTTTCGCTCTTCTTGGGTGCGTGGCACCGGGCTCCTTCCCGCTCTGCCCCTCCGGTCCGAACTTAGATAGTGGATCCTATCTAAGTTGCGGGGACCGGCACGCAGCGCCCCGCCGGGCTCGGCGGGGCGAGATCGTTGACCCCGCCAAACGTCGGTGGTTACGTGGAGATTGGCCGGGGAGCCCACCTTTGCTTGTCGAGGTGGAACGTTCCCTCGCAGGAGGTCGCACCATGGGCATCGGGACCCGGCACCGCATTTGGACGCGCGTCGTCGTCGCGACGGTCGGTGGCGTGCTCGGAGTCACTGTCGGCACGGCATCCGCCGCTGCGCCCGTGCCGGGACAGCCGACCGCGACATCACACATCGTGACGGCCAAGCCCCACTTCGACACCATCGACTCCGGCTACTGGGAGGTGGCGTCGGACGGCGGGCTGTTCGCCTTCGGCCATGCGACGTTCTCGGGGTCGATGGGTGGGAAACACCTGATCCAACCGATCGTGGGGATGGCGACCGACACCGACACCGGTGGCTACTGGGAGGTGGCGTCGGACGGCGGGATCTTCGCCTTCGGTGCGCCGTTCCTCGGATCGATGGGTGGCAAGCACCTGGACAAGCCCATCGTCGGCATGGCCTATGACCCCGACACCGGTGGCTACTGGGAGGTGGCGTCGGACGGCGGGATCTTCGCCTTCGGTGCGCCCTTCCTCGGATCGATGGGTGGCAAGCCTCTGGACAAGCCCATCGTCGGCATGGCCTATGACCCCGACACGGGTGGCTACTGGGAGGTGGCCAGTGACGGCGGGATCTTCGCCTTCGGCGGCGCGCCGTTCTACGGATCGACCGGGGACATTGCCCTGAGCCGGCCCATCGTGGGGATGGCCGAAGACCTGGACACCGGCGGCTATTGGCTCGTGGCCTCGGACGGAGGGATCTTCGCCTACAACGCGCCCTTCCTGGGATCGATGGGCGGCAGGGCCCTGGCCAAGCCGGTGGTGGGGATGTCCTTCGACCTGGTCACGGGCGGCTACTGGCTCGTGGCGTCGGACGGGGGGATCTTCACCTTCGGTGGGGCGCCCTTCCTGGGATCGATGGGCGGCAAGGCCCTCACCAGACCGGTCCTCGGCATGGCAGCCAGTGATCCGTTCTATGCCCGAGCGACCATCGGGCTTGGCTCGACCGCTGACGGCCACGGGTACTGGCTCGGCGCGAGTGACGCCACGGTGTCGCATTTCGGTGACGCCCCCAACCTCAGTCTCCCCGGGGTGCCGAATTTGCCCGGCAGTGACTTTGTCGCCATGACGGTCACCCCCGACGGGGCCGGCTACTGGGTCGTCGACGATGCCGGCAGCGTGCTCGCCTTCGGCGACGCGGGGATAGCGGGAACCCTTCCCGGGTCAGGCATCTTGACCAACGAGGTGGTGGGGCTGGTGGCCTCGCCGGTCGAGGCGTACTGGATCGTCGACGCCGAGGGCGGAGTCTTCCCTTTCGGGCAAGCCGCCACGATCCTCCCGTCCCCCGGCTCACTTCCCGCCATGGGAATCCATGTCGACGATGTCGTGGCCGCAGTAGGCACTCCGGACCACCGGGGATACTGGATGCTCGAGGCGGACGGAACGGTGGACGCCTTCGGTGACGCCGGCAACTACGGGTCATGGCCGGGTCCCGCCGGCCCGGCCGGTGGCGCCGTCGGCATCGCCCCTACCGCCGACGGCCAAGGCTATTGGTTGGTCGACGCCCTCGGTGACGTCGCCAACCTGGGCGACGCCCCCCAACTGGGTGCCCCGCAAACCCTCACCGGCGTCATCAACGGCATCACCACCACGGCGGACGGCGGTGGCTACTGGCTGTATGGGATCGACGGCAACGTCTATCCCTTCGGTGACGCGGTGAATTACGGGGGTACCGCCAACCTGCCCTGACCCGCCGGTGCCCGGTCGACCTCGACCCGGGTCGGTCTTCCGCCGCGACGGCGCCCATGCGATACTCACCCGCCTCAGGACACGACGGGGCACGGGTGGCATCTGTGGGTCCCGCCACATCTGGATCGGAGTGCTCATGTTCAGGACCTCGCCCGTCGTCGCCGAGGACGAATGGCATCTCGACCTGAAGGTCGAGGGGCACGTGGCCGTGCTCAGCCTCAACCGACCCGACAAGCTCAACGCCTGGAGCTGGGAGTCGACCCGCCAGCTCGGGGCGCGGGCCGATCAGATCCGGTTCGACGAGCGGGTGCGCGTCGTGGTGCTGCGGGGCGAGGGCCGGGCCTTTTGTGCCGGGATCGACCTGGGCATGCCCGAGGACCGGGTCACGGGCCGGTCCCCGGCGGAGAAGGCGCGCAATTACTACGAGGGCATCCGGTGGGCACACGAGCGCTTCAAGGTGTTCGCCGAGCTCCCCCAACCGATCGTCGCCGCCGTGCAGGGCTACTGCCTGGGCTTCGGGTTCGAGCTCGTGCTCATGTCCGACATCCGGGTGGCCGCCGAGGACGCCGTCTTCGCCCTGCCCGAGGCCCAGGTGGGCGTGGGCATCGACGCGGGCGGCGACCTCAGGCTGGCGCACGAGGCCGGAGCGGGGTGGGCCAAGTTGTTGGCCTTCACCGGTCGACGCCTCGACGCCCGCACCGCCGAGCGCATCGGCGTGGTGCAGCAGGTGACCACGACCGACGATCTCCTGCCCACGGCGATGGGGATCGCGCAGGAGATCGCCGCCAACGCCCCGCTGGCGGTGCAGAGCATCAAGCGCACCGTCGACGGCTTCACCTACCGGGGCTACACCGAGGCCATGCGCTTCGGTGCCATGAGCTCGGCCATCGAGTTCGTGTCCGACGACATGCCGGCGGGGTACGCGGCCAAGGCCAAGAAACAGCCCGTCGTCTTCGAGGGCAAGTAACGCCGTGCCCCTCCCCGAACCGCCCGCGCCGGGACAGCTCATGCTGCCGGCGCGCACCTTCGAAGGAACCACGGTCGTGGTGACCGGGGGGGGAACCGGACTCGGCAAGGCCATCGCCGTGGAGTTCGCGCGCCTCGGTGCGGCCGTGGGGATCTTGTCGCGCGACGAGGGGCACCGTCTCGCCGGTGTCGCCGCGGTGGAAGCGGTGGGCGGGCGCGCCGCCCATGCCGGCGCCAACGTCCGCGACGCCGGTGAGGTGAGGGCGGCGTTCGACGCGCTCGAAGGCGCCCTGGGCCCGGTCACCGTCCTCGTCAACAACGCGGCGGCGAACTTCCCGGTCCCCGCCGAGGACCTGAGCCCCAACGGCTGGCGAGCGGTGACCCAGATCGTCCTCGACGGCACCTTCTTCTGTTCCCAGGAGCTCTTCCGCCGCGCCACCGGGGCCGGGGTGCCCGCGTCGATCTGCAACATCCTCGCCACCCAGTCCTTCACGGGGGGACCGGGGATGGTCCACACCTCGGCGGCCAAGGCGGCGGTGGGCAACCTCACCAAGACCCTGGCGGTGGAGTGGGCTCCCTCCGGGATCAGGGTGAACGCGCTGGCGCCGGGGCTGTTCCCCCACGAGGACATGCGGGCCGACCTCCAGGCCCTGCGCACCACGGGGGAGGACGTCGATGCCCGGCGTTCCCCGGCGGGGCGCCTGGGGCGGCTCCACGAGTTGGGCTGGGCCGTGACCTGGCTGTGCTCGCCCTACGCCGCCTTCGTGACCGGCCACACCCTGGTGGTCGACGGTGCCAACTGGCTGCGGCGGGACTTCGTGATGCCGGAGTTCACCCCGGTTCGAGACCAGATCGCCGCCGTCCTGCCTGAGCGCCGGCCCTAGGTCCGGGGTTCCGGCGGGGTCCGCCCCGGGGGGCTCGCCGAGGCCGGTCCCCGGGGGCCCTCCCGTAGGCTGACCGAGATGCATGGTCCCCAGGTGGACGGGCCGGGCGACCGATCGCTCGTGTCGGGGCCCGGGATTGCCGATGGCTCTCCGGTGATGGACACCACGCCCGGGACCGAGACCACCCAGGGGGGATCGGGCACCGGCATCGACCGGTTGCGCCTGCGCAGCTTCATCGGCCTCACCCTCGGGCTGGTGGGGCCCCGCGCCAACCTGGCGGTGTCGGGGGTGCTGCTCACCCTGCTCGTCACGGCCCGGGTGTCGAGCGCTCTGGCGATCACCTTCGCCCTCACCGCCAACCGCCTGATCGGGTGGTTGGCGTACCCGCTGCTCGGTCGGGCCAGCGACCGCACCCACAGCGTGGCGGGGCGCCGGGCGCCGTACATGGCCGCCGGTCTGCTCATCATGGGCGTCTGTACGTGGTCCTACACCTTGGTGGGGGGGTTCTGGCCCCTCGTGTTGTTGATCGTGTTGGTGAAGACCGCCAGCGTGGTCTTCGGACTCACCAACGTGGCGATCATCCCCGAGACCTTCGGCAAGAGCCGATCGGTGAAGGCGGCGACGCTCATCGGCGTGCTCGGCATTCTCGTGAGCCTCGTGATCAAGGGCACGGTCATCGCCACCTGGAAGGCGAACGACCCCGGCTCGTGGAACCTGGCCTTCCGGATGGCCGGCGGGTTCATGGTGGTGGTGGCCTTCATCGTGCTCGCGCTCGTCCGCGAGTCCCCCGCCGCCCGGGAGGTGGCCGATCGGGAGCGGCATCGGCGGGCCCGCCCCTGGCGCCAGGAGCTGGCCGAGATGCTGGCGGTGCCGAACGCCAAGGTCCTCATCACCGGGATCATGGTCTTCTGGGCCGGGCTCAGCGCCACCGGCTATCTGGCCATCGTCTATTTCGAGAAGGTGCAGCACGCCGGGGCCAACTCCCAGACCATCGCCGGATGGGTGAGCGGGGTGCCGGTGGTGATGCTCGGTCTCGCTCTGGGCTATGGGCTCAGTCGGCTGCTGACGCGCAAACAGATCGCCGTGCTGACCCCGGCGGCCGGTTCGGTGGTGTCGCTCGTGCAGTTCACGACCACCCACATCTGGCAGTCGGTGGTGCTCGCCTTCGTGGGCGGGCCCCTGCTCGGTGCCTTTGTCATCGCCCTGGCGCCCATGCTGTTGCAGCTCCTGCCGCGCTCGGGAGGGATGGCGGAGCTCCTCGGCAAGGTCGTGGCGCCCTTCAGCCTGTTCGCCGTGGTGTTCTCGTTCCTGGCTGCCTGGGTGGTCGACCTCACCGGCGATTACCGCACCATCTGGCTGTGGCCCGCCGCGGCCGGCATCGTCCAGGCCGTGGTGATGTGCTGGCTGTGGATCCCCAAGGGCCAGGAACGGGCCGAGATGGGAGACCTGGTGCAGCGGATGGGCGATTCGATCATGGAGCAGGTCACCGGGCGCGACCGCTCGCTGCTCGGGGGCGTGGTCACCGCCAGCGACGCCGACTCGGCGTCGCTGTTCGACATGGCCCGTCACATCCTGGGGAACCCCTACGAGCACGAGGCCGACGGTGGGGAGAGTCGCCCCGAGGATGCCGGGGGACACGCCGTGGCGGTCGTGGACGCGGCCCACGAGGAAGACGACCGACCCCCCGGACCGGCGGGAGCCCCCCTGCCCGAATAGCATCGGGGGAGTCCGTGGTGCGTGCTCGCACCGACCCGGACCGGTCACACCGAGCCGGGAGCCAGCCAGGAGGCGTGAGGTCATGGAAGTACGCGACAAGCTCTACATCGGTGGCGCCTGGGTTTCCTCCACGGGCAAGGGCGTGATCGAAGTCGTCAACTCGACGACCGAAGAGGTCATCGGGACGATCCCCGAGGGAACCCCCGAGGACGTCGATCGCGCCGTGCGGTGCGCGGCCGACGCCTTCCCGGAGTGGTCGTCGACGTCGAGGGACGAGCGGGCCAAGATCCTGGCGCGCGTGCAGGAAGCGCTGTCGGCGCGCACCGAGGAGATCGCCACCCTCATCTCCCAGGAAGTCGGCATGCCCTTCACGCTGTCGAACCTCATCCAGGTGGGGTTGCCGGTCATGAGCTTCGCCGCCGCCGCCCAGCTCGCCACCGAGTTCCCCTTCGAAGAGGAGGTCGGCAACTCCCTCATCGTCCGTGAGCCCGTCGGGGTGGTGGGGGCCATCACGCCGTGGAACTATCCGTTGCACCAGATCGCGGCCAAGGTCGCCCCGGCCCTCGCCGCGGGCTGCACCGTGGTGCTCAAGCCGAGCGAGGTGGCGCCGCTCAACGCCTTCATCCTGGCCGAGATCCTCGACGACATCGGCTTGGCGCCCGGGGTCTTCAACCTCGTGACCGGGGTCGGCCCGGTGGTGGGCGAAGCCATCGCCTCGCACCCCCTCGTCGACATGGTCTCGTTCACCGGCTCGACGCGTGCGGGCAAGCGGGTGATGCAGCTGGCCTCTGAGGGCGTGAAGCGCGTGGCGCTCGAGCTCGGCGGCAAATCACCCAACGTCATCCTCGAGGACGCCGATCTCTCCGCTGCGGTCCCCGCCGGCGTGGCGGCGTGCTACATCAACTCGGGCCAGACCTGCTCGGCCCTCACGCGCATGCTGGTGCCCCGGTCGCGGTTGGCCGAAGTCGAGGCACTGGCCGTGTCCGAAGCCGAGAAGTTCAAGCCGGGCGACCCCTTCGACGGCGAGACCCGGCTCGGGCCCCTCGTGTCCTCGGTGCAACTGGCGCGCGTGCGCGGCTACATCAACAAGGGCGTCGACGAGGGAGCCACCTTGCTGACCGGCGGCGCGGAATTGCCCGAGGGTCTCGACAAGGGGTACTTCGTGCGACCCACCGTGTTCTCCAACGTGACGCGTGACATGACCATCGCGCAGGAGGAGATCTTCGGACCGGTGCTGTCGATCATCCCCTACGACAGCGAGGAGGAGGCCGTCGAGATCGCCAACGACACCGTCTACGGCCTCGCCGGCGGCGTGTGGGCCGGTGACAAGGAGCACGCCGAGCAGGTGGCCCGGAGGCTCCGCAGCGGCCAGGTCGAGGTCAACGGGGGAGGGTTCAACCCGCTGGCCCCCTTCGGGGGCTACAAGCAGTCCGGCATCGGTCGCGAGCTCGGCAAGTACGGCCTCGAGGAGTACCTGGAGGTCAAGGCGCTCCAGCGCTGAGGACACGGGGTGCGCCCCGCAGGGGGCACGCCAGCTGCTATCTGGCCATCGTCGGGGCCCGGATGGCTCATCGAGCCTGGCAGGTTCCCGGTGACTGCCATGCCTTCTCAGTATCTTGAGTTCGTCAATTCTGGTGATGGCCCGGGCTCGCTCCGCCCGCTCAAATTGAAGCGCCGGGATCAGCAAGTCCCGGATGGAGAGGGACAGTGGGCACCGACAAGGTCATCGTGCGGCGTAGGCCGCTGACGCCGATCGTGTTGGTCATGGCCGTCGCTGTCGTGGCGGCGACGTTGGGGGTCTCGGCCGGACCTGCAGTGGCGAAGACGCACCGCTACCGGGGCGCGGCCCCGGGGTCGGTCACGTGCCAGCTCTCGGGCACCATCTCCTTCTCGCCGCGCCTGTCGGCATCGAGCGGGGGGAAGCACGCCCACCTCAACGGCAAGCTCTCGGGATGCGACACCTCCGACACCCTCGTGACCGTCACCTCGGGCCGGGTGCACGAGACCTTCTCGACCACACCCCTGAGTTGCGCCACGTTGTCGAGCACGGGGGCGGCGGCCACGGTGACCTTGACATGGAGGGGTGCGGTCCTCGGGCGCGGTGCCGTGTTCAGCGCGACCAGGGAGACCAACAACCGGTCCCAGGTCGTGACCAACGGCAGCGGGCACGAGGGCTTTGCCATCCCCGGAGGGGGAGGCACGTCGTCGACGATCGGCTCGTTCGCCGCCGCCTCGGGCTCGAGCGCCAGCGTCTACACGACGTTCACGCAGAGCGGCCTGGCCTCGATGTGCCAGAGCGCCCGGGGCCTACGGAGCCTGGCGGTGGTCGGCACCGTCACGGTGGGGTCGCCAACCGCGCCGGGACCGACGACCGGTGGCGGGAGTGCGTCGGCCATCCCCCTCGGTGACTACGCCGGGAGCTCGGATCCGTCGGGCGTCGCCGACTTCGGGTTCTCGACCGGTACCGACCCCACCTATGCCACCGACTACCTCGACAAGACCGACGGCTGGGCCGCCATGGACGGTGCGTCGGGCATCAGGGGTTGGAAGGGCTCGGGGTATCGCCTGGTCCTGGGCGTTCCCATCCTGCCCGGGACCGGCACCCTGGCCCAGGGGGCCACGGGCGCCTACAACTCCTACTTCGCCACTCTGGGCACCAACCTCGTGAACGACGGCGAGGCCAACGCCATCTTGCGGTTGGGGTGGGAGTTCAACGGCTACTGGTATCCCTGGTACGTCCAGACGTCCACCGACGCGGCGAACTTCGACGCCTTCTGGCGACAGATCGTCACGACCATGCGGTCGGTGTCGGGGGAGCAGTTCAAGTTCCTGTGGAGCGCCAGTGCCGATACGGGGACGAGCTATTCGCCCTCGGCCGCCTATCCCGGCAACGCCTATGTGGACTACGTCGGCACCGACGTCTACGACGAGTACTGGGGGAGCCCCAAGACTTCCGCGGCGGCGTGGTCGAACCAGTTGACCCAACAATGGGGACTGAACTGGCTGGCCAACTTCGCGGCGGCCAACGCCAAGCCCATCGCCATCCCCGAGTGGTCGGTCTCCGTCCGCTCCGACGGAGGTGGCATGGGTGACGACCCGGCCTTCGTGCAGAACCTGGCCGCCTGGTTCGTCGCCCACAACGTGGCCTTCGACGACATCTTCTCCTTCGACTCCGACGGGACGTGGAACGACATCCTCGACGGAAGGTTCCCCAACTCCCTGGCCGAGTTCAAAGCCCTCTTCGGCTGACACCGGCGGGCGAGTCGTGCCCGCTCGCCCCACCCGCCTCGAACCGCACCAGCCCGCGGCCCTGGCCCCCCGAGCGCCGGCACCCTGGCCGGCCCCGGGCCGGACCCTCGGGGAGGGCCATCCCGGCCGCACGACCCCGAGAATCCGAGATACCGAGAACCCGGGGTTGCTTTGCGATAGATAACGATATATCATGTCACTACGAGAACAGTCTGGACACCCGGTCCAGGCCGACGGTCGGACACCGGCAGTCGGACACAGGTTCGAACTGAAGAAGGAGAACACCATGCACGAACGCATGCGAATGAAAGGACGCCACGGCCACAACCCCTGGGCCGGCGGCGAATGGGGTGCGGACCGAGGCAGCTGGCGCGGTGGAGGCCGGCGCATGCGGCGCGGCGACATCCGGACCGCCTTGCTCAGTGCCCTCACCGACGGCCCCGCCCACGGCTACGAGCTGATCGGGCGCCTCGAGGAGAAGAGCGGCGGGACGTGGAGGCCGAGCCCCGGTTCGGTGTACCCCACCCTGCAGCTCTTCGAGGACGAGGGACTGGTGCGCTCCGAGGAGCGCGACGGCAAGCGCGTCTACGAGCTGACCGAGGCGGGCCGCAGCGAAGCGGCCGAGCGCGCGGCGAAGTACGGCAACACCCCCTGGGACACCGACGCGGATTTCGCCACGGAGTTCCAAGGGCTCATGAAGTCGGCCGTCCACCTGCTCGCCGCGGCCAAGCAGATCGCCCGCACCGGTGACCCCTCGCAGATGGAGCGGGCCACCACCGCCATCCGGGCCACGGGCAAGGAGCTCTACAAGATCCTGGCCGAGGACTAACGCAGGGCGCAGAGCGAGACGGGCTCCCCGATGCCACGCAGGGCGTGGGCGGGGAGCCCGGCCGTCTCTCCCAACGGTTGCCCGGAGCGCCGTGCCCGCCCCGGTCGGCCCCCGCTACAGAGAAGGGCCCTCCCGGGATCAGGCGCCCATGGCGTGGACGCCCCCGTCGACGTGCACCATCTCGCCCGTGGTCATGGGGAACCAATCCGACAACAGCGCCACACAGGCGCGGGCCACGGGCTCGGAGTCGTTGACGTCCCACCCCAGCGGCGCCCGGTCGCCCCAGGTGTCCTCGAATCCCTTGAAGCTGGGGATCGACTTGGCCGCCATGGTGCGCACCGGCCCGGCCGCCACCAAGTTGACCCGGACCCCCTCGGGGCCGAGGTCACGGGCCAGGTAGCGGGCCAGGGACTCGAGGGCGGCCTTGGCCACGCCCATCCAGTCGTAGGCCGGCCAGGCCACGCGGGCGTCGAAGTCGAGGGCCACCACCGACGAGCTGCCCGCCGCGACGAGCAGGGGCCGCAGCGCACCGACGAGGGCCTTCAGCGAGTACGCCGAGATCTGCAGGGCCACGGCCACCTGCTCCCACTGCGCCCGGAGGATGTCCCCGCCGAGGCACTCCTGGGGGGCGAAGCCGATGGCGTGGAGGATGCCGTCGAGCCGGTCCCAGCGCGCCGAGAGGTCGGCGGCGGCCGCCTGGACCTGGGCCGGATCGGCCACGTCGAGCTCGATCACGTCCACGGGCGACTCGAGCTTCCGGGCCGTGCGCTTGGTGAGCGAGAGCCCCCGTCCCGCCCCCGACAGCACGAGCTCGGCCCCCTCGGCCTGGGCCCGCCGGGCGACTCCGAAGGCCAGCGACGCATCGGTGAGGACACCGGTGATGAGGATCCGCTTTCCCGACAGGAGGCCGCCGCCCGGTGCCATGGCGGCGACCCTACCCGAGCGGTCCCGTCCGACCCGCTGACCCCGGCGCCACGGGGCGGTCGAACCGGGGCCCGGACCCGTTGTGCCAGTGTGTGCTGATGGACGTCGGGATCGTCGGTGGCACCGGACCGCTCGGTCGGGGGCTCGGGTTGCGCCTGGCGGCGGCCGGTGCGTCGGTGACCATCGGGTCGCGCGACGCCGAGCGCGCCGCCGGGGTCGTGGGGGCCCTGCACGACCGGTGGCCGCGGGACCTGGCCATCGAGGGGGGCGCCAACGAGGAGGCGGCGGCACGCGACATCGTGGTCGTGGCCACCCCCTGGGACGCCCTGGTCCCCACCGTGACACCGCTGGCGGGCCTACTCGACGGCAAGGTCGTGGTCTCGGTGGCCAATGCCCTGGTGAAACAGGGCCGGGAGATGCACGCCCTCGTGCCCCCCCGGGGGTCGATGGCCGCCGCCGTCCAGGCCCAGGCGCCCGGGGCGCTCGTGGCCGCCGCCGGTCAGCACCTGCCGGCGTCGGAGCTCGAGGACCTCGACAAGACGGTGCACGCCGACGTGCTCGTCTGCTCGGACCATGCCGTCGCCACCGCCTCGGCCATGGCGCTGCTGGCTTCGATCGAGGGCCTGCGCCCCCTCGAGGCGGGGAGCCTCGCCCAGGCCGCGGCCGTCGAGGCCTTCACCGCCGTGCTCGTGACCCTCAACATCCGCTACAAGGCCCACAGCTCGCTCGGGCTCACCGGCCTCGAGCACGTATGAGGTCCGGGGACGGGGACCGATGATGCGGCTCTATGACACCACCCGGGGCGAGGTCGTCCCCTTCGGCCCCGGGCCGATCGTGTCGATGTACTCGTGCGGGATCACCCCCTATGACTCCGCCCACGTGGGCCACGCCCAGGTGTACCTGACCTTCGACATCTTGCAACGGCGGCTCGCCGATCTCGGCCACGAGCCCCGGTTGGTCCGCAACGTCACCGACGTCGACGACGACATCCTGCGCAAGGCGCGTGAGCTCGGTGTCCACTACCTCGATCTCGCCGCCGAGGAGATGGCCCGCTTCGACGCCAACATGGCCGCGCTCGGTCTGCTGCCCGTCTACCGCGAGCCCCGCGCCACCTCCGCCATCCCCGAGATCCTCTCGCTCATCGGTGCCGTCCTCGACCGGGGCCACGCCTACAGCGCCGGTGGGGCGGTCTACTTCGACATCTCGACCTTCCCCCGCTTCGGCCAGGTGAGCCACCTCTCACGCCCCGAGATGCTCGTGTTGTCGGCCGAGCGCGGTGGCCATCCCGAGGACCCCAACAAGCGCGACCCTCTCGACTTCGTGCTGTGGCAGCCCTCGGCACCCGACGAGCCGTCGTGGGAGTCCCGGTGGGGCCGGGGCCGGCCCGGGTGGCACATCGAGTGCTCGGCGCTGGCCATGCGGGAGCTGGGGACCACCGTGGACCTCCACGGCGGGGGCAGCGACCTCATCTTTCCCCACCACGAATGCGAGACCGCGCAGTCCGAGTCGGTCACCGGGACCATGTTCTCGCGCCACTGGCTGCACGTGGGGATGGTGGGGCTCGACGGGACCAAGATGTCGAAATCCCTCGGCAACCTCGTCTTCGTGGCCGACCTCTTGAAGGACTGGGACCCCATGGCGATCCGCCTCGCACTGCTCGCGCACCACTACCGCACCGACTGGGACTGGGAGCAGGCCGATCTCGACACCGCCGCCCAACGCCTGGACCGGTGGCGCGCCGCGGGGACCGGGGCCGACCCCGGGCCGGCCGTCCTCGAGGCGGTGCGCGGCTTCATCGACGACGACCTCCAGGTGGCCCCGGCCTTGGCCGTCCTCGACGAGGAGGCCGCCAAGGGCCGTGCCCTCGGCCTCGGGGCGGCGCTGTTGGGGGTGGAGCTGTGATCACGGTTCGATTGCCCGACGGCAACGCCAAGGAGCTCCCCGACGGTGCCACCGGGCTCGACCTGGCCGCCTCAATCGGACGGGGCCTGGCCAAGGCGGCGCTGGCGGTCATCGTCGACGGCACCCCGGCCGATCTCGGCACCGTCCTCCCCGAGGGGGCCGAGGTGGCGGTGATCACCGACAACAGCGAGGCGGGCCGGGCCGTGCTGCGCCACTCCACCGCCCACGTCCTCGCCCAGGCGGTGCTCGATCTGTGGCCCGGGGCGCACTACGCCATCGGGCCGTCGATCACCGACGGCTTCTACTACGACTTCGAGCTGCCGGGCGGGGCGACCTTCAGCGACGACGATCTCGGCCGCATCGAAGAGAAGATGCGCGCCCTCATGGCCGCCGACCAGCCCTTCGTGCGCGAGGAGCACTCCGTCGAGGAGGGCCTGGCCCTGTTCGCCGATCAACCCTTCAAGCGCGAGATCATCGAGGGCGTCGCCGGAGCCTCGCCCGATCTGGAGTTGTCGGCCGAGGCGTCGGGCGACATCGAGGCCGACGGCTCGGCGGTGAGCGCCTACCGCAACGAGGGTTTCGTGGACCTGTGCCGGGGCCCCCATGTGGCCTCGACGGGTCGGCTCGGCCACTTCAAGTTGCTGCGCGTGGCCGGGGCCTACTGGCGCGGCGACGAGAAACGGCCCCAGCTCCAGCGCATCTACGGCACCGCCTGGGAGTCGGACAAGGCGCTGGCCGAGCATCTCCACCGCCTCGAAGAGGCCGAACGCCGGGACCACCGTCGTCTCGGGGCCGAGCTCGACCTGTTCTCCTTCCCGACCGAGATCGGCTCGGGCCTGGCCGTGTTCCACCCCAAAGGCGCCATCATCCGCATGCTGATGGAGGAGTACTCCCGTCGGCGTCACATCGAAGGTGGCTACCAGTTCGCCTACACGCCCCACATCTCCAAGGCCGAGCTCTTCGAGACCTCGGGCCATCTGGAGTGGTTCGCCGAGGCCATGTTCCCGCCCATGGAGCTCGAGGAGGGCCAGCGGTACTACCTCAAGCCCATGAACTGCCCCTTCCACACCCTCGTGTTCAAGAGCCGCCAGCGCTCGTACCGAGAGCTGCCCCTGCGCCTCTTCGAGTTCGGGACGGTCTACCGCTACGAGAAGTCCGGTGTGGTGCACGGCCTCACCCGGGTGCGGGGCATGACCCAGGACGACGCCCACATCTTCTGCGCCCGGGAGCAGGTGGGCGAAGAGCTCACGTCGCTGCTCACCTTCGTCCTCGACCTGTTGGGCGACTTCGGGTTGGAGGACTTCTACCTCGAGCTGTCCACCAAGCCGCCCGGCAAGGCGGGGGGCACCGAACGGGAGTGGGAGGAGGCCACCGAGACCCTGCGGGTGGTGGCCGAAGCGCGCGGGCTCGAGCTCATGATGGACGAGGGCGGCGGGGCCTTCTACGGTCCCAAGATCTCGGTGCAGGCGCGCGACGCCATCGGGCGGTACTGGCAGGTCTCCACCATCCAACTGGACTTCCAGACGCCCAAGCGCTTCGGCATCGAGTACGTCGGCGCCGACAACGCCCGGCACCAGCCCGTCATGATCCACCGGGCCCTGTTCGGCTCGGTGGAGCGCTTCTTCGCCATCCTCCTCGAGCACTACGCCGGGGCGCTGCCCACGTGGCTCATGCCGGTGCAGGTGGCGGTGCTGCCCGTCCGCGACGACCACGACCGCTACGGCCGGGACGTGGCCGGCGCCCTGGGCGCGGCGGGGGTGCGTGTCGACCTCGACACCGCCGATGAGCCTCTCAACGCCCGCATCCGCCGGTGGAAGCTCGAGAAGGTGCCCTACATCCTCGTCGTGGGCGACGACGACGTGGGCGCGGCCACGGTGGGCGTCAATGCCCGGTCGTCGGTGCGCGCCGTGCGGGACGTGCCCCTCGAGACCTTTCTCGCCACCCTGACCGCCGAGATCGCCACGCGGGGCTCACCTGAGACCGGCGGGTGATCGCCGGTGAGTGAAGTGGGCCTGGAACAACTGTGGGCGGGGTGGCGGCGCGACTACGTCGTCTCCACCACCGACGCCGAGCGCGCCGGGACCGACGGCGGGTGCGTCTTCTGCCGCATCGCGGCGTCGGGGCCTCCGAGCGCCGACAACCTGGTGGTGTGGCGCAGCGAGCTGAGCTATGCGGTGATGAACGCCTACCCCTACGCCAGTGGCCATCTCCTGGTGATGCCGGTGCGCCACGTCGGCGACCTCGAGGGCCTCAGCCCCGAGGAGTCCGCCGATCTGTGGGCCGCCACCCGACGCGCCGCCGCCGCCGTCGGTGCGGCCTATGACCCCGACGGCATGAACGTGGGCGCCAACCTGGGGCGCGCCGCCGGCGCCGGCATCCCCGCCCACCTCCACCTGCACGTCCTGCCCCGGTGGTCGGGGGACACCAACTTCATGACGGCGGTGGCGGGCGTGCGCGTCATGCCCGAATCGCTGGCCGCCGGGTGGGAGCGTCTGCACGACGCCTGGCCGCCGGCCTGACCGACCTCGGAGATCGGGTCGATCTCCAGGGGGACTCAGGTCGCTTTGGCCTTGGCCATCCGCTCCACGAGGTTCGAGGGCATGGTGTCGTAGTGGTCGTGGGTGGCACGGAAGCGCCCCCGGCCCCCGGTGAGTGAGCGGAGGTCGACGGCGTAGCGCTGGATCTCGGCGGTGGGCACCAGGGCGGTGATCTTCTGCATGCCCCCCTCCACGGTGTCGGTGCCCTGGACGCGCCCTCGCCGGGAGTTGAGGTCGCCGAGGACGTCGCCCTGCATGGTGGCGGGAACGGTGACCTCGAGGATCGACACCGGCTCGAGCAGCACCGGCCCCGCCTTGGCCATGGCCTCTCGGAAGGCCAGTGACCCCGCCATCTTGAAGCTCATCTCCGAGGAGTCCACGGCGTGGAACTTCCCGTCGTAGCACGACACCTGCACGTCGACCACGGGGTAGCCGTGCACCCCGCCCTGGTTCATGGCTTCGAGGACGCCCTTCTCGACGGCCGGGATGTACTGCTTGGGGATGGCACCCCCGACGACCTGGTCGACGAAGTGGAAGCCCTCGCCCCGTTCCAGGGGCTCGATCCGGATCGAGGCCACGCCGTATTGCCCGTGTCCGCCGGTCTGCTTCTTGTATTTGCCTTCCGCCTCGGCCTGTTGGGAGATGGTCTCCCGGAAGGCGACGAGCACGTCCTCGGTGGCGACCTCCACGCCGAACTTCCGAGCCAGGCGCTCCGCCGCGACGGCCAGGTGGGTCTCGCCCGTGCCCCGCAAGATGGTCTGGTGGGTCTCGTCCACCCGCTCGACGACAAGGGCCCGGTCCTCCTCTTGGAGGCGGTGGAGCCCCGTCATGAGCTTGTCCTCGTCGCCCTTGGACTTGGGTCGGATGGCCACCGACAGGACCACCGGCTCGGGCGGCGCGGCGGGGACGACGACGGGGGTGCCCTTGGGGGCCAGGGTGTCGCCCGTAGCGGTGTCGGTGAGCTTGGGCACGGCCACGATGTCGCCGGCCTGGGCCTCGTCCACCGGCTGGGTCTCTTTGCCCCGCAGCAGTTGCAGGATGTGGAGCCTCTGGTCGGAGTGGGTGCGGGGATCGGTGAGGACGGTGTCGGGCTTGATCGTCCCCGACAGCACCCGCAGGAGCGAGATCTTGCCCACGTAGGGATCGGAGATGGTCTTGAACACCTGGGCCAGGGGCTGGCTGGCCGGGTCGCAGGCCACCTCGCGCACCGAGTCGCCCGCGTGGACCTCGACCGGGGGCCGGGAGTCGGGGCTGGGGGCGATCTCGGCCAGCAGTGTGGCCAGACGGTCGATGCCCACGCCGGTGACGGCGGAGCCGCACACCACGGGGAAGACGAGGCCCTGGGCGACGCCGTGGGCCAAGGTGGCCTCGAGCTCGGCCCCCGACAGGGTCTCCCCCTCGAGGTACCGCTCCATGAGGGCGTCGTCTCCGACCACGATGCCCTCGACGAGCTGCTCGCGCACCTCGTGCTCGACCGCGGCGAGGTCGTCGGGTATCGGGCCCGGTTGCGGCTTGCCGCCCTCGTAGATGATGGCGGAGTCGGTGAGGAGGTCCGCGATCCCCCTGAAGCCGGCCTCCTCGCCCACGGGGAGCTCGAGGGGGGCGATCCCGGCGCCGAAGCGTTCCTGCAGGGCGCCCAGGGTGCGGTCGAAGCTGGCGCGTTCGCGGTCGAGCTTGTTGATGAACACCAGTCGGGGCAGTCCGAGCTCGACGGCGAGATTCCAGGCGGCCTCGGTCTGGGCCTCGATGCCCTCCACCGCGCTCACCACGACGACCAGGAGGTCCACCACCGACGCCGCCGCCCGTACCTCGCCGAAGAAGTCGGCGTATCCCGGAGTGTCGATGATGTTGAGCTTGATGTCGCCGAGCACACACGAGGCCATGGCGAGGGAGAGGGACATGTGGCGCTTGATCTCTTCGGGCTCGAAGTCGCACACGGTGGAGCCGTCGTCGACCTTCCCCTGGCGGGTGACGGCGCCGGTGGCGAAGAGCAGAGACTCGGCCAGCGTGGTCTTCCCCGAGCCGTTGTGTCCGACCAGGGCCACGTTGCGGATGCGGGACGGTGGGTAACTCGGCACCCCGCGCACCTCCCTCCCTCGAGATCCTTCCGGCGTGCGACCGCGTGCGACCGCTGTGGCCGCGAGCCTATCGGTGACGGCTCCGCTCAACATGGCCGACTCCCAGGTGTCGGCGCCCTTTCCGGGCCGGCCCGGGCGCCCTGACCCGGAGTTGTCGGACCGGAGGGGAGAATCGGCTATCGAAGGGCGTCGCGAAGGTCGATGGTAGGATCCAGGGCGAAACCCCCCGGAGGAAGCCACGTATGTTCGACGGTCGCTGGCGCCAAGCTGTGGACCGCACGACCAAGCCTGTCGGCTCGGTCCTGGTGCGGGTGGGGGTCACGGCCGACGTGCTCACCATCTTCGGTCTGGTCATGTCCGTCGTGACGGCCCTGGCGGTGGGATCGGGCCATCTGGTCCTGGGCATCTTCCTCCTCTTCCCCACGGGCCTGCCCGACCTCTTCGACGGCCCGGTGGCCAAGGCCTCGGGACGCGCCTCGGTGCGCGGCGCCTTCTTCGACTCGGTGGCCGACCGCATCTCCGACGCCTTCATGTTCGGCGGGGTGGCCTGGTACCTGGCGGCGCGCCATCACGGCGAGATGGTCCTGGTGCCCTTCGCCATCTTGGCGGTGACCTCGCTCATCTCCTATCAGCGGGCCAAGGCGGAGCTGCTGGGCCTGTCGGCCAAGGGCGGGCTCATGGAACGCGCCGAGCGTTTCATCCTTCTGGGCTTCTGCTTCATCGCCGGGGCCATCTCGACCGCAGCCCTGGTGCCGGCCCTGTGGGTCTTCCTCGGCCTGCTGTGTGTCACCGCCATCGGACGGTTCGTCAACGTCTGGGAGGAAGCCGAAGGTCCTCCGCCTGTCGTGACCCGCGCCGTGCTCGCCGATTCGGACATGGACGTCACCCGGCGCGCCCTGGCCCGTTGGCGCGAAGGACGGGTGGACTCCCGGTGGCGGACCTGGCGTGAGGGTCGGACCCACCGCGACGCCCTGGGGGCGCACGCTGCGGTCCCCCGGCGCGCCGCGCAGCCGTCGGGCCGGTGGCGCGCTCGTCGCGCCGCGGTGCCCTCGAGCCGGTCGGGGCGCATCTGGCGGGCCCGGCGCGACGGTCGGCCCGCGGCCCGCACGGGTCGGCGCCCGTCGTCGCGCGGCTTCTGAGCCCCGTCGTCGTCCCACTCTGACCCCCGCACACGGTCCCCGACGTGACTGACGTCCCCGATGTGACTGACGCGTCCGACGCGTCCGACGCGTCCGACATTTCCGACGCGTCACACGTCGTCGCCGAGACCGGTGGGTCGAAGACCGGACCCGACGCCGGTGCGTGGGCCTCGTACCTCGTGTACCGCAGTCTGGGGACGGCCATGCAGAAGCTGCCCGAGCTCGCCGCCGCCGCGGCCGCCTCGGTGGTCGCCACGGTCCTGTCCAACGTCAACGGCAAGGCCAGTGCCATGTACGCACGGCATCTCCGGCGGGTGCTCGGCCCGGGGCTGAGCGACGCCGAGGTGCGGGCCACCACCCGTCGGGCCTTCATGAACTACGCCCGCTACTGGTTCGAAGGGGCGCGGCTCCCCGTCATCGGCGCCGACGTCATCGCGCAGCGGTTCACCGTCGAGAGCGGGTGGGAACATCTCGTGGCGGGCATGGAGGCGGGCAACGGCGTCATCATGGCGCTCCCGCACATCGGCAGCTGGGAATGGGGCGGGAAGTGGCTCGCGCTGCAGGGGTATCCGATGACGAGCGTGGCCGAGCCACTCAACCCGCCCGCCATGTACGAGTGGTTCGTGGCCCAGCGCGAGGCCATGGGCCTGACGATCATCCCCCTCGGCGCCGATGCCAGTCGCGTCCTGCTGCGCACCTTGCGGGCCGGGAAGCTCGTAGGCCTGTTGTGCGATCGCGACATCGGGGGCAACGGCATCGAGGTGGAGTTCTTCGGCGAGCGCACCACCATGCCGGCCGGGCCGGCCATGCTCGCCCTGCGCACCGGCGCCGTCCTCCTTCCCACCGCCGTCTACAGCGGGCCCGGGATCCATCACACCGCGGTGATCATGGCGCCCGTGCCCACCGAGCGGACGGGGGGACTGCGCCAGGACGTGGCCCGGGTGACACAGCTGATCGCCCACGATCTCGAGCAACTCATCCGCCGGGCGCCTGAGCAGTGGCACCTCTTCCAGCCCAACTGGCCCAGTGACACCGCGCCCGGTGCCGCGGGCTGAAGCACCGGGCCTGTCGTGCGCGTGGCGCTGCTGTGTCCGTACAGCCTGAGCCGGCCCGGCGGTGTCCAGGGCCAGGTGATCGGCCTGGCCGGGGCGCTGGCGGGCGCCGGCCACGAGGTGGTGGTGCTGGCCCCCTGCGACGGTGACGCCGAGGTGCCGGGCCTGAGCCCGGAGACCCTGGTGCGGCTCGGTCGGTCGGTGCCGCTCCCGGCCAACGGGTCGGTCGCCCCCGTGGCGCTCGGCCCCGGCGCCGCGCTGCGAGCCGTGCGGGCGGTGCGACGAGGCCGCTTCGACGTCGTGCACCTCCACGAGCCGCTGGCGCCGGGCCCCGGGTACGCCTGTCTGGTGGCGTGCGGCGAGCCCAAGGTGGGGACCTTTCACCGCGCCGGCGCCGGCGTCGCCTACCGGCTCCTGGGTCCGGTGGCGCGCCTGTTGGCCCGGCGGCTGGCGGCGCGCTGCGCGGTGTCGGTCGAAGCGCGGTCCACGGCGCACCACGCCCTCGGGGGTACCTACGAGATCATCGGCAACGGCATCGATCTCGAGCGCTTCACCTCGGCGCGCCCGTCACCCACCACCGGCCCCACCGTGCTCTTCGTGGGACGCCACGAGGAGAGAAAGGGCCTCGGTGTTCTCCTCGACGCCTGGGCGCGGATCGATCCCGCCACGCTGACGGTGTGGATCGCGGGAGAGGGTCCCGACACCGAGCGGCTCCGGCGGCGTTACCCGCCGTCGGGCCGGCTGCAGTGGCTGGGCCGCGTCGACGACGACGAGCTCGCCTCGCGTCTGGCCGGCGCCCACGCCCTGTGTGCCCCCGCCCTGCGCGGCGAGTCCTTCGGTGTCGTCCTGCTCGAGGCCATGGCGGCCCGAGCGGCCGTGGTGGCGAGCGCGCTCCCGGGCTACGAGGCGGTGGTGGGGGCCCACGGGATCCTGGTGCCCCCCGGAGACGTCGGTGCCCTGGCCGGTGCGCTCGAGATCGTCGCCGCCGACGCCGCCGCGGGGACCGGGTCGTGCGCGCCGGCCGCCCTCGACGCCGCGCTGGCGCACGCCTCGCAGTGGTCGATGCCCGCCGTGGCCGCCAAATACGTCGCCGTCTACGAGCGGGTCTGTGCCCGGACCCGCCCCTCGACCTGATCGACCTCCTCCGGGCCCCTGGGCGGCGGGGTCGTAGACTCCGCACGCGTATGGCCGATACCCCCTCCGCCCCGGGCTCCTCCTCGGGCCACCGCCGTTCGGGGCCGGCGCGGCCGGGACCGGGCTCGTCGGGCGCCGCGTCCGGACAAGGGCGCACCGCCGGCGCCAAGGGGGGCACAGGGCGCAGCCCCGGTGGCCGGGGCGGCTCGGGCGGCGGGAACCGGGGCGGTGCGACGGGCGGGAAAGGCGCCTCGAACGGTCGCCGACGGGGCGGGTCGGGGCGAGGGTCAGGCGGCGGCGGCGGCGCCCAACAGGGTCGGGGCGGGGGTCGATCGGGTGGGACCAACCGGGGCGGGAACCGGTCCGGGGCCCGACCGGGTGCCACCAGCTCGAGGCGCGACCGGCCGAGCCAGACGGCCCTGGTGGAGGTGCGCGACGCCGAGCCCGTGGCGACGGTCGTGGCGCCGGGCGTCCGAGGAGACAGCGGCGAGTTCCACCACAACCGGCGACGCGCGCTGCTCGTCGCGGCGGCGCCCGGGTTCGTGGTCTTCGTTCTGGTGGCGCTCGGTTGCGTGGCCGCCGAGCTCGACATCGTGGGTGTCGTCGCCGGTGTCTGCGCCGGGCTCGTGGTGTGGGTGGCCGTGTGGCGTGGCGCCACCGGCTTCGTGGTGCGCACCCTGGGGGCGCGCACCGGGGGTGATGCCGAGTTGGCGCGCGCCGAGAACCTCGTCGACGGACTGTGCGCCACCATGGGCCTGGAGCCCCCCGACATCCTCGTCATCGACGACGAGACGCGCCAGGCACTGGCGCTCGGTCGCAAGAGCGGCGCGGCGGTGCTCGTCGTCACCTCGGGTCTGTTGCAGGCCCTCGATCCGGTGTGCCTCGAGGGTGTGCTCGCCCACGAGCTCGTGCACGTGAAGCGCGCCGACATCGCGCCGGCGACGATGGCGGCGGCCGTCTTGCTCCCCTTGGCTCGGTTCCTCCCGGTGTCGGGCCTCATCCATGGGCTGGCGGGACGGGGTCGTGAATTCCGCACCGATGCCCTGGCCGTGGCGGCGACCCGGTTCCCTCCCGGCCTGCGCGACGCGCTGGTCGTCATGGCCGAGGGTCCCGCCCCCCAGGCTCGGTCACCGCTCAGCCGCCGGGGGGTGGCGCGCGCCACGCGCTGGTTGTGGACGGTGGCCCTGCCCGACACGCCGGGCGGCGACGTGATGCGTCTCGCCGAGGTGGGGGAGCTCGACGCGCCGGGCCTCCGAGTCTCGTCGCTGCAGGAGTGGTGAGGACGAGGCTGCCCGGGTAGGCCCGGCGGGGCTCGGTGGCGTCGGGAGTAGACTGAGGTCATGGAAGACGCGCCCGAGACACCGGCAGCATCGGCATCGAAGGCATCGACGCCCGTCTCGCCAGAAGCTCCCGCCGGGACCCGGCAGACCGGCACCTTCACCGTGAAGCGGGGGCTGGCCGACATGCTGCGCGGGGGAGTGATCATGGACGTGGTCACCGCCGAGCAGGCCCGGATCGCCGAAGACGCCGGGGCGGTGTCGGTCATGGCCCTCGAACGGGTGCCGTCGGACATCCGCTCCCAGGGCGGCGTGGCCCGCATGAGCGACCCGGCGCTGATCGAGGCGATCCAGCGGGCCGTGACCATTCCCGTCATGGCCAAAGCCCGGATCGGGCACTTCGCCGAAGCACAGATCCTCGAAGCCCTCGACGTCGACTACATCGACGAGAGCGAGGTGCTGACGCCCGCCGATGAAGCGCACCACATCGACAAGCGCGCCTTTCGTGTCCCGTTCGTGTGCGGTGCCACCAACCTCGGCGAGGCGCTCCGCCGTATCTCCGAGGGAGCCGCGCTCATCCGGTCCAAGGGTGAGGCCGGTACCGGCAATATCGTCGAGGCCGTCCGCCACCTTCGGTCGATCCTCGGGGACATCGGCAAGCTGACACAGGCCGACGCCGCCGAGCGCTACGCCTGGGCCAAACAGCTCGCCGCGCCCATCGACCTGGTGCACGAGGTCGCCGACACCGGACGCCTGCCCGTCCCCCTGTTCTGCGCGGGCGGCATCGCCACGCCGGCGGACTCGGCCCTCGTGATGCAGCTGGGTGCTCAGGCCGTGTTCGTGGGATCGGGGATCTTCAAGAGCGAGGACCCCGCCCGTCGTGCCCGCGCCATCGTGGAGGCCACCACCCATTTCGACGACCCCCAGATCGTGGCCAAGGTCAGCCGGGGCCTCGGCGCTTCGATGCCGGGACTCGAGGTGGCCGGGCTCGAGCAGCGCATGGCCGACCGCGGGTGGTAGGGCCGGTGTCACGAGGAGCCGCTGAGGTGCCCCCAGGTGGATGTCGGCATTCTCGCCTTGCAGGGAGACGTCGCTGAGCACAGCGCGGCGCTGATCGCGATCGGAGTCGCACCACGAAAGGTGCGGCGCCCCGACGATCTGGCCGGGCTCGACGGCATCATCCTTCCCGGGGGCGAGTCGACGACGATGTCGATGCTTCTCGAGTCCTCGGGGCTGGCCGATCCCCTCGGCAAGGAGCTCGATGCCGGCCTCCCGGCTCTGGGCACCTGCGCAGGGATGATCCTGCTCGGGACCACGGCGGTCGACGGGCGTTCGGACCAGCGCTGTTTCGGAGCCATCGACATCACCGTGCGCCGCAACGGGTTCGGACGTCAGCTCGAGTCCTTCGAGTGCGATCTGGACGTCCCCGCCTGTCCCGGGCGCCCCCTGCACGCCGTGTTCATCCGGGCGCCCCTGGTCGAGAGCAGCGGTCCGGCCGTGGAGGTGCTCGCCACCTTGGAGGCCCCGGCGGCTTCACTGGTCGGGGGCGGCGACGGGGCGGACGGGTCCCGACGGGGCGTGCCGGTGCTGTGCCGGCAAGGAGCTGTGCTCGTCGCCGCCTTTCACCCCGAGCTCACCCCCGACCGGCGCGTCCACGAGCTCTTCGTGTCGATGATCGAAGCCCGTGGCCCCAGGCGTGAAGAACCCGAACGAGCCCGAGAACAAGGACGGTAGGACATGTCAGGCCATTCGAAGTGGGCGACGACCAAGCACCGCAAGGCGGCGGTCGACAAGGTCAAAGCCAAGGTCTTCGCCAAGTTGATCAGGCAGCTCGAGGTGGCGGCGCGCGAGGGCGGAGGCGACGTCACCACCAACGCCACGTTGCGCACCATGTTCGAGAAGGCGCGCGCCGCCTCGCTCCCCATGGACAAGATCGAGCGCGCCATCAAGCGGGGGACGGGTGAGCTCGAGGGGGTGCACTACGAAGAGGTGTCCTACGAAGGGTACGCGCCCAGTGGTGTGGCCATCATCGTCGACTGCCTCACCGACAACCGGAACCGGACCGGGGCCGAGGTCCGCAACGTCTTCACTCGGAACGGGGGGTCGATGGCAGAGCCCGGCGCGGTGGGATGGCAGTTCGCCCGCAAGGGCCTGATCGTGCTGCCCGGCTCCTTCGACGAGGACAAGATCATGGACGCCGCCCTCGAGGCCGGTGCCGAGGACCTCAATGCCGACGGTGACCAGTGGGTCGTCACCTGTGCCCCGCACGATCTCATCGCGGTGCGCGACGCGCTCGAGGCGGCGGGGATGGTGCCCGAGTCCGCCGAGATGGCCATGGTGCCGTCGACCACGGTGCCGGTGACCGAAGAAGGTCAGGTCCGCAAGGTCCTGCGGCTCCTCGAGGCGCTCGACGACGACGACGACGTGCAGAACGTGTGGTCGAACTTCGACACGCCCGACGAGGTGCTGGCCGCCGCCACCGCGGACTGAGCCGTCCCGGCCACCACCGCGGACGGGCGCCCGCATCCACCTCCGCTGGGAGCGCTCTGGCTAGAGTCGAACGCGTGTTCGTCCTGGGTATCGACCCCGGGCTGTCCCGTTGCGGGTACGGGGTGGTGCGGCAGTACGGGAGCGACCTGACCGCCATGGCCGGCGGTGTCGTGACCACCGCACCGGACCTCCCGCTCCAGGAGCGCCTGCACATCCTGTGCACCGAGCTCCGGGCTCTGGTCACCGAGATCCGGCCCGACGCGGTCGTGCCGGGTGCGAGGTGGCGCAGTACAGCGCCAACGAGGTGAAGCAGGCGGTGGTCGGTTTCGGGGGAGCCACCAAGGACCAGGTGCAACGGATGGTGGCCGCCCTGTTGGGTCTGGCCGAGACACCCAAACCCCCCGACGTCGCCGACGCATTGGCCCTGGCCGTCTGCCACCTCACCGCCCAGCCGTTGCGGCGGGCCATCGAGGCGGCCGGATCGGGGAGGCGGCCGTGATCGGCTGGCTCCGGGGGGAGCTCGTCACCCGCAGCCCCGAAGGCGAGCTCATCGTCGACGTGGGCGGGGTCGGCTACCGGCTCACCGTGTCGCCGACGCTGCTGGCCGCCGTGGGCGATCGTGGCGCCCTGGTGGAACTGCATGTGCACACCCATGTCCGTGAGGACGCCATCGTGCTGTACGGGTTCGCTACCGCCGAGGAGCGGCGGTGCTTCGAGGCCCTGCTCGGGGCGCACGGGGTCGGTCCCGCCTTGGCCCTGGCCGTCCTGAGCGCGCTGCGCCCCGCCGACCTGGTCCGGGCCGTGCTCGACGAGGACCTGGGCGCGTTGTGCACCGTGCCCGGCGTCGGCCGCAAGACCGCCGCCCGCCTCGTCTTGGATCTGCGTTCTCGCCTCGAGCTCCCGGCCTTCGCCGGGGACGGGGTGCCCGGGGGCCAGGCCGGTCCGGCCGAAGCGCGTGGGGAGGTCCGCGCCGCGCTGGCCGAGCTCGGGTACGGGCCCGACGAAATCCGCCGTGCGCTCGATGGAGGCCAGGAGGGCACGGTCGAGGAGCTGCTCCGACAGGCACTGCGGGAACTGGCGGGGGCGCGGTGAACGGGCGGCGCGAAGTGCTGTCCCCGTTCGCAGATACCGGGGCGGGCGACGCCACGGACCCGGCTCTGTCGACGGGACCCGACGAGGTGTCGGCTCGACCGGTCAACCCCCTGCCCGACCCGGCCGAGCTCGCCGACGAAGCACGGCTGCGGCCCCGGCACCTCGAAGAGTTCAACGGCCAGCCCCAGCTCACCGAACACCTGGAGATCGTCCTCGAGGCGGCCCGACGCCGGGAGCAACCGGTCGACCACTTGTTGTTCGCGGGGCCGCCCGGCCTCGGCAAGACGTCACTGGCCGGCATCGTGGCGGCGGAGATGGGCGTCGGGCTGCGGGTCACCTCGGGTCCGGCGCTGGTCCGCGCCGGCGACCTCGCCGCGTTGCTCACCGACCTCCAGCACGGCGACGTCTTGTTCATCGACGAGATCCACCGGCTGCCGCGGCCCGTCGAAGAGGTCCTCTATCCCGCCATGGAGGACTTCCAGCTCGACATCCTGATCGGCAAGGGGCCCACGGCGCGCTCCATCCGGCTCGACCTGCCCCGGTTCACGCTGGTGGGTGCGACCACGCGCACCGGCCTCCTCACGAGCCCGTTGCGCGACCGGTTCGGGTTCGTGGGCCGACTGGACCTCTACGCGGCCGAGGACCTGCAGGGGATCGTCGTCCGTTCGGCGGGGATCCTCGGGGTCGAGGTGGACCTCGAGGGTGCCCGCCACATCGCCTCGCGGGCCCGAGGCACCCCCCGGATCGCCAACCGCCTCCTGCGTCGCGTGCGTGACTTCGTCGAGGTCCGGGCCCAGGGGGCCATCACGGCGTCGCTGGCCCTCGAGGGCCTGGAACTGTTCGGGGTGGACGAGCTGGGCCTCGACAAGGTGGACCGTGCCATCCTCGACGCCCTGTGCCGCCGGTTCGACGGCCGGCCCGTGGGCCTCGTCACCCTCGCACACTGCGTCGGGGAGGAGCCCGACACGGTGGAGGACGCCTACGAGCCCTACCTCCTCCAGCAGGGTCTCCTCCAGCGCACACCCCGGGGGCGGATGGCCACCCCCCGTGCCTTCGCCCACCTCGGGGAGGTCGTCCCGAACGCCGAGCTGCAGGGAGTGGCGCCCACGCTGTGGTGATCCGGAGAGAGGCCGTCAGGGCTGGCAGGGGAGGCCTGGAGTAACATCGGCCGTTCTCAAAACCGGAGCCCGCCATTCCACTCATCATTCTCGCCAGCCACGCCGCCTCGACCGTCCTGGCTGCATCGTCGGGCTCGAAGAGCACCTCCAGTAGCGGGAGCGCCGCGTTCTCGTACCTGTTCCTGATCGTCATCTTCGGGGTCGGGTACATGTTCTTCATCCGCCCCCGATCGCAACAGGCCCGTCGCCAGCGCGAGACCCTGATGGAGCTCTCTGCCGGCGACGAGGTGCTGACCGGTGCGGGCATCTTCGGCACCGTCCTCGACGTCGAGTCCGACCGGGTGACCCTCGAGACCGCCCCCGGGACCCGCATCACGGTGCTGCGGTCGACCATCGCCCGCCGCATCACCGATCCGGCGGTGGAGACGCCGAGTTGGGACGAGCACGACGAAGACGAGGCGCATGGCGCCTACCACGAGTACGAGCACGACGAGCACGACGAGCACGACGAGCACACAGGGCACGAGGACGGGGCCGAGCACGAGGACGAGGACTCCGACCACGACGAGGACTCTGCCCACGACGAGCACGAGGACGGGGCCGAGCACGAGGACCCGGACTCCGAGGTCCACGCCGAAGCCGCGCCCGACGCCGCGCCCGACGCCGCGCCCGACGCCGCGCCCGACGCCGAAGACTCCGGGGATAAAAAGAAGACATGAAGCGGTCGCTCGTCGTCAGCCTGGTGGTCACCATCGCGCTGGCCATCATCGTGTTCGCGGCCACCCTCGGGGCGGGGTGGAGGCCCAAGCTGGGCCTCGACCTGGCCGGGGGTTCCGAGGTCGTCTACAAGCCGGCGCACCCCATCTCGAGCGGGGAGATGGCCACCACCGTGAACATCATCCGCAACCGGGTCGACGGGGCGGGCGTGTCGGGATCCACCGTCGACTCCCAGGGCGGCAACGTGGTCGTCCAATTCCCGGGCGTGAAGGACCCGCAGGCGCTCATCAAGCTCATCGGCACCACCGCCCAGCTCTACTTCAGGCCGGTGCTGTGCGGGGCCCCGACCTACACGCCGCCCGCCAAGGGCAAGTCCCCGCCCACGGGCCCGCTGCCGGCGTGCGGCGAGTACGCCACCACCGCGGCCAGCCTGAACGTGAACACGAGCACGAGCGAGCCGGCCAACAACATCCCGGCCAATCCGGCCTTCGCGCCATATCCGAGCACCACGAACGACGATCCGAAAGCGACCGTGTTGCTCCCCGCCGACCCCCAGGCCGGGGGCCAGCAGTACCCACGGTTCGTCCTGGGTCCCTCGCAGCTCCCGGGAAGCGCCGTCGCCTCGGCCACGGCTGTGTTCGACACGTCGATCAGCCAGTGGGCGGTGAGCTATGTCCTGAAGGCGGTGACGCCGTGGGACACCGTGGCCCAGGAGAACTTCCACCAGTACGTGGCCATCGACCTCGACGGGCTCGTCGAGTCGGCCCCGCTCATCCAGCCCGGACAAGCGTCGTTCACGTCGTTCGACGGCAAGGGCGAGATCAGCGGGAGCTTCACCCAGGCCACGGCCAAGACCCTGGCCCTCGAGCTCAACTACGGCTCCCTGCCCACGAAGCTGAGCGTGCTCACCCAGGAAACGGTCACGCCCACGCTGGGGAAGTCGTCGCTCCGGGCCGGGCTGCTGGCGGGCATCGGGGGGCTGGTCCTGGTCCTCATCTACACGATCCTGTACTACCGCGTGCTCGGGATCGTGGTGGTGGCCGGGCTCTTGACCACCGCGGCGTTGCTGTGGGCCATCGTCTCGGCCCTCGGGCACTCCTCGTTGAACCTGACGCTCGACTTATCGGGCGTCACCGGTGTCATCGTGTCGGTGGGGATCACCGTCGACTCCTACATCGTGTACTTCGAGCGATTAAAGGACGAGGCCAGGTCGGGGAGGTCGGTGCGCACGAGCGTCGACCGGAGCTTCCAAGGGGCGTTCCGGACCGTCCTGGCTGCCGACCTGGTGTCGCTGGCCGCCGCCGTGGTCCTCTACCTTCTGGCGGTGGGCACGGTGCGGGGCTTCGCCTTCTTCCTCGGGCTCTCCACCCTGCTCGACGTGTTCACGACGTTCTTCTTCACCCGGCCCCTCGTGATCCTCCTGGGGCGCAGCACGCGCATCACCGAGGCGCGCGTCATCGGGGTGGCCCGGGGCCTCGCCGTGGGAAGTGAGTCACCGGCATGAGCACGACCGAATTGACCCGGGAAGACCAGCCGTCGCAGGTGGAGCGCCCCAACCCCTTCGTCCGGGTCTATCGGGGCGAGACGAAGTTCGACTTCGTGGGACGGCGCCGGTGGTGGTACCTGCTGTCGGGGATCATCATCGTGGCCGGCCTGGCCTCGTTCGGCGTCAAGGGCTTCAACTGGGGCATCGACTTCAAGGGGGGGACGTCGTGGGAGATCCCCGCCCACGGCGCCACGGTGAGCCAGGTCCAGACGGCGGTCTCCAACGCCGGCGTTCCCGGAGCCACCGTGCAGGGACTCGGCCAGGGGTCCTCGGCCACCGTCCAGGTCCAGGCCGACCTGACCAAGGAGTCGAGCGGCGCCCAGGTCCAGAAGAAAGCGGCGGTGACCGCGGCCCTGGCCAAGATCGCCGACGTCTCTCCCAACGACGTGTCGCTCACCGACGTGGGCCCGACGTGGGGGAGCCAGATCACCGACAAGGCCCTTATCGCCGTCTTGGTCTTCTTCGTGGTGGTCGTGACCTACATCTCGTTCCGCTTCGAGTGGAAGATGGCCATGGCCGCACTCATCGCGGTGGTCCACGACCTGCTCGTCACGGCCGGGATCTACTCGCTGTTCGGTTTCCAGGTGACCCCGGACACGGTGATCGCCTTACTCACCATCCTGGGGTACTCGCTCTATGACACCGTGGTGGTGTTCGACCGGGTGAAGGAGAACAGCCGGGGCCAGTTCAGCACGGGCCGGATGACCTACACCGACATCGTGAACCTGTCGATGAACCAGACCCTGGCCCGGTCCATCAACACCTCGCTCGTGGCCATCCTGCCGGTGTTGGCGGTGCTCGTCATCGGGGCGCAGCTCCTGGGGGCCACGACGCTGCAGTACTTCGGGCTGGCCCTGGTCATCGGGCTCACCTCCGGGGCGTACTCGTCGATCTTCATCGCCTCGCCCGTGCTGGCGGGATTGAAAGAGCGCGAGCCGCGCTACATCAACATCCGTCGCAAGCTCGAGAACCGGCCCGAGGGTGAGCGCCTGCTCACGCCGCGCCAAGCCGCGGTCTTGTCCCAGGCCGGGTCGCCGGGGGGCGCTCGGGCCTCGAGCACCGCAGGACGCGATGCCGCGGCGCGGCGCCAGACCGGCGTGCTCCGGCCCGGCGCAGCCACGCGGCGGCCGGCGCCGGTCGACGACGACGCCGAGTTCGACGAGGACGAGGACGAGACCGAGGCCCAGCCCGCCCCGAGAGCCAGGAGCGGGTCGAGCCGGTCGGGCGGAGCGACCAGGTCCAACCCGAGTGGAGGCGGCACGCGCAGCGCGGCGTCGAGCCCGCGCCGCCCGCCCCCTCGTCCCCGCAAGGGCAAAGGGTCCAAGAAAGGCGGCAAGCGCCGCTAGCCCGTCCCGCCCCGCCGTCGTGGCGGTGTCTCGAGGTGCCCTCTGGCGCTGTGGGGCAGGTACGGTGAGTAGGTGGTCACCGTCGAGCGTTTGGCTGCCCCGTTCCGCCGGCCGGCGATCCTCGACGACCTGGTGGCGGGGGTACTGAGCGCCTACGACACCCGGCGGCCCCGGTCCAGCGCGACCGACCGGAAGCTGATCGCCAGAGCGGGCAAGGTCGCCGAGCAATCGCATCTGGGCCAGCTCCGCCAGACCGGGGAGCCCTACATCACCCACCCCGTGGCGGTAGCCACCATCGTCGCCGAGCTCGGCCTCGACGCCCGGTCGGTGGCTTCGGCGTTGCTCCACGACGCCGTGGAGGACACCGGCCTCACCCTCGAGCGCGTCACCGAGGAATTCGGTCCCGAGGTGGGCGCCATCGTCGACGGGGTGACCAAGCTCGACCGCCTCCAGTTCGACTCCAAAGAGGCCCAGCAGGCCGCCACGGTCCGCAAGATGCTCGTCGCCATGGCGACGGACTGGCGGGTGCTCGTCATCAAGCTCGCCGACCGTCTCCACAACATGCGCACGGTGGCGGTGATGCCGGAATGGAAGCAGCGCCGGACCGCCCAGGAGACCCTCGACATCTACGCGCCCCTGGCGCACCGCCTCGGGATCCAGGAGCTCAAGTGGCAGCTCGAGGACCTGGCCTTTGCCACCCTCCACCCCAAGCGGTACGCGGAGATCGAGCAGATGGTGGCCACGCGCGCCCCCGAGCGCGACGACTACCTGGCCCGCGTGCTCGTGGCGGTGCGCGAACGCCTGGGCGCCTCGGGGGTGAAGGCGGAGGTGACGGGCCGCCCCAAGCACCTGTGGAGCATCTACGAGAAGATGGTGGTGCGGGGCAAGGAATTCGCCGAGATCCACGATCTCGTCGGGCTGCGGGTCATCGTCGAGTCCGAAAAGGACTGTTGGGCCGCACTGGGGTCCATCCACGCCATCTGGAGCCCGGTGCAGGGCCGGTTCAAGGACTACATCAACAGCCCGAAGTTCAACCTCTACCAGTCGCTGCACACCACGGTGATCGGGCTCGAGGGCAAGCCCATCGAGGTCCAGATCCGGACCAACGAGATGCATCGCCGCGCCGAGTACGGCATCGCCGCGCACTGGGGGTACAAGGAGCACTCCAAAGACGGGGCGGCGACGACGACGGCCGAGATGGCCTGGCTCCAGCGCATCGTGGACTGGCAGCAAGAGACCATCGACCCCCTCGAATTCCTCGAGACCCTGAAGCTCGACCTCGAGCAGGACGAGGTCTACGTCTTCACCCCCAAAGGCAAGGTCATCGCCCTGGCGGCGGGGTCGACACCCATCGACTTCGCCTATTCGATCCACACCGAGGTCGGCCACCGCTGTATCGGGGCCAAGGTCAACGGGCGCCTGGTTCCCTTGGACACGCCCCTGCAGTCGGCGGACACCGTCGAGATCATCACCTCCAAGGTCCCCTCGGCGGGGCCGTCGCGCGACTGGCTCCAGATCGTGGCCTCACCCCGGGCCCGCAACAAGATCCGGCAGTGGTTCTCTCGCGAGCGTCGGGAAGACGCCATGGAGACCGGGCGCGAGGAGCTCATCAAGGCCCTGCGCCGCGAGGGGCTGCCCGTGCAGAAGCTGGCCGCCTCGAACGCCCTCGAGCGCCTGGCGGCGACCATGAACTACGTCGACCTCGATTCCCTGCACGCCTCGATCGGCGACGGCCACGTCTCGGCGCGATCGGTGGCGCAACGCCTGGCCCGGGACCTGCGCGGCGGGGGCGGCGAGGAGCAGCTCCCCACCACCGTGGGGCCGGGCCTGCGCACCCGCACCCGGCGGGGGTCGCCGGTGGGTGTGTACGTGGAGGGGCTCGACGACGTCATGGTGCGGTTGTCGCGCTGCTGCACGCCGGTCCCCGGTGACCAGATCGTGGGCTTCGTGACGCGGGGTCGGGGCGTGAGCGTGCACCGGGCCGACTGCGCCAATGCCACCGCCCTCGCCGCCGCGGGCCAGGAGCGGCTCATCGAGGTGGAGTGGGACCGTGAGGGCACCACCGTGTTCGTGGCGTCGATCGAGGTGCTGGCCTTCGACCGGTCGCGCCTGCTCTCCGACGTGACGCGCGTGGTGTCCGAACACCACCTCAACATCGTGTCGTCGTCCTCGCAGACCGCCCCCGACCGGGTGAGTCGCATGAACTTCGACGTCGAGCTGGCCGACCCCGGGCACCTGGAGTCGCTTATCAGCTCGCTCAAGCACCTCGACGGCGTCTTCGACGCCTTCCGCACCCTTCCCGGCCGGAAGGGCTGAGTCGGAGGTGGGCGAGGAAGCGGCGCCGCTGCGCGCCCCGGCGGGCACCCACGACGTGCTGTGGCCCGAGTCGGCGCGCTGGGAGCGGCTGGTGGCCGAGTTCGCCCGACGCGCCCAGGGGGCGGGCTTCGGCCTCGTGCTCAACCCCATGTTCGAGGACGCCCAGCTCTTCCGACGAGGCATCGGCGACGAGAGCGATGTCGTGCGCAAGGAGATGTACGAGTTCGAGGATCGGGGCGGGCGGGCCGTGGCCCTGCGTCCCGAGGGCACGGCCTCGGTGGTCCGGGCCTTCGTCCAGCACCGTCCGGCGGTGCCCTGGAAGGCGTGGTACGTCACGCCCGCGTTCCGCTACGAGCGGCCCCAGGCAGGCCGCTACAAGCAGCACCACCAGCTCGGGGTCGAGGTGCTCGGCACCGACGATCCCGACGTCGACGTCGAGGTCATCACCCTGGCCGCCGATCTCTACCGGTGGTTGGGGCTGCGCCAGGTTGACCTGGCCATCAACTCCATGGGGTGCGGGGAGTGTCGGTCCGCCTACGTGGCCGCCCTCGTGGCCTACCTCGAGGCCCACGCCGATGCGCTGTGCGACGAGCACCGGGAGCGCTACCGGGCCAATCCCCTGCGGGTGCTCGACTGCAAGCGTCCCCAATGCCGCGCCGTCACCGAGGGTGCGCCGCGCATCACCGACTACCTCGACGAGGCGTGTGCCGCCCACCTGGCCCGGGTGCGGGCCGGCCTCGACGAGCTCGGCATCATCTATCGGCTCGAGCCGCGGCTGGTGCGGGGCCTCGACTACTACACGCGCACCACCTTCGAGTTCGCGGCGACATCGCTCACCTCGGCCCAGAACGCCGTGGGCGGTGGCGGCCGCTACGACGGGTTGGCCGAGGCCATCGGGGGCCCTCCGAGCCCCGGCATCGGCTTCGGCATCGGCATCGAGCGGCTCCTGCTGGCGTGCGACGCCGAGGGCGTGTTCCCCGTCGACCCCCCCCGTCCCGACGCCTTCGTCGTCGACGTGACCGGGGGCACCGAGGCGCGGGCGCTGTGCGCCCAGTTGCGCCGGGCGGGGCTGGGGGCGGTGCGCGCCTACGATGGCCGCTCACTCAAGGCCCAGCTCAAGCAGGCGGACCGCTCGGGTGCCGGGTACGCCCTCATCGTGGGTCCCGAGGAGCTCGCTCGTGGCGTCGTCACGGCCAGGCCCCTGCGCCGCCCCGGGGAGCAGGTCGCCGTCCCCCGGGCGTCGGTGGTCGAGTGGCTGGCGACACAGGCAACGAACAGAGACGCAAAGGACGACCAGTGACGGCCACCACCGGGATGCGGACCCATCTGTGCGGCGAGCTCCGGCTCGAGGACGTCGACGCGCGCGTGGCGCTGTGTGGATGGGTCGGCAAGCGCCGCGAGCACGGGGAGCACCTTTCGTTCCTCGACCTGCGCGACCACAGCGGCACCATCCAGTGCGTGGTGGACGGGTCGGTGGACGTGCGCAGCGAATGGGTGGTCCGGGTGGCCGGCACGGTGCGGCGTCGTCCCGAGGGCACCGTCAACGCCGAGCTGCCCACGGGCGAGGTCGAGCTCACCGAGTGCGAGGTCGAGGTGCTCTCGCAGGCCGACCCGCCTCCGTTCCCCGTCGACGACCGCGCCGAGGTCGACGAGGCGGTGCGGCTGCGCTACCGCTTCGTGGACCTGCGTCGGCCCCACATGCAGCGCAACCTCCGACTGCGGGGGCGGATGCTCGGCGCCATGCGGGCCGCCATGGTGCGCCAGGGGTTCTGCGAGGTCGAGACGCCCCTGCTGTGGACGCCCACACCCGAAGGGGCCCGCGAGTTCGCGGTCCCTTCCCGGCTGAACCGGGGCAAGTTCTACGTGCTCCCCCAGAGCCCGCAGATCGCCAAGCAGCTGCTCATGGTGGGCGGCATGGACCGCTACTTCCAGATCGCCCGCTGCCTGCGCGACGAGGACCTGCGCGCCGACCGGCAATTCGAGTTCGCCCAGCTCGACATCGAGGCGTCGTTCGTGACCGAGAGCGACATCCAAGACGCCGTCACCGTGGCCGTGGTCGAGGCCACCGAGGCGGCGGTGGGGCAGACGCCCTCGGCCATCGATTCCATGACATGGCACGAGGCCATGGACCGCTTCGGCGTGGACAAGCCCGATCTGCGCTTCGGGATGGAGCTGCGCGACCTCGGGGATGTCTTCGCCGGCACCACGGTGCGCGCCTTCGCCGGTCCGTGCGTGAAGGGGCTGTCGGTGCCCGAGGGTTCCTCGCTCGGACGCAACCGACTCGACGCGCTGGTGGACCGGGCCAAGGAGCTCGGCGCCAAAGGTCTGGCCTGGTTCAAGGTCACCTCCACCGAGCCGGTCGAGCTGACCTCGCCGCTCGACAAGGTGCTGTCAGACGCCGAGCGGGCGGGCCTCGTGTCGGTCACCGGGGCGCAACCCGGTGACCTCGTGCTGGTCGTCGCCGACGAGTGGCGCACGGCGTGCGAGGTCCTCGGGCAACTCCGCCTCGACCTCGGGCGCCCGCCGGTGGGCGAGGGGGGACGGCGGTTCTTGTGGGTGACGGAGTTCCCCCTCTTCGACGGCACCGACGACGAGGGGAACCCCCAAGCCGCCCACCACCCGTTCACCATGCCCCATCCCGACGACATCGACCTGCTCGGCTCGGACCCCGCCCGGGTGCGCTCCCAGGCCTACGACCTCGTGCTCAACGGCTCGGAGCTCGGGTCGGGGTCGATCCGGATCCACCGCGAGGACATCCAGCGCCGCGTCTTCGCCGCCCTCGGCATCACGCCCGAGGAAGCGGAGTCGCGCTTCGGGTTCTTGTTGAGCGCCTTCCGCTACGGCGCCCCCCCGCACGGCGGGTTCGCCATCGGCGTGGACCGGTTCGTGGCCATCCTGGCCGGCGAGGACAACCTGCGCGAGGTGATCGCCTTCCCCAAGACCCAGTCCGGGACCGACCCCATGACCGGCGCGCCCAAGGCGCTGCCCGAGCGGGTGCTGCGCGACCTGGGCCTGCGGGTCACGCCCGCCGGCGACTGAGCTCGGCCCGGGCGACGGGACAGGGACCGACCATGGCGAGCCGGGCGCCGCGTCGTCCGGGGGGCGGTCCCCCTGACCTCTTCGCCCAGGCCGCCGCCGATCGGCTCCGCCAGCGCGCCCCGCTGGCGGCGCGCCTGCGGCCCCGGACCCTCGACGACATCGTCGGCCAGCGCCACCTGGTGGCGCCCGACGCGCCGCTGCGGGTCCTCATCGAGCAGGACCGTCTGACCTCGGCCATCCTGTGGGGACCGGCGGGCACGGGCAAGACGACCCTGGCCCAGGTGGTGGCGGCCACCACGGCCAAGACCTTCGTGCCCCTCTCGGCGGTCAACGCCGGGGTCGCCGATGTCCGGGCCGCCCTCGACGAGGCCCGGCGCCTCCTCGGTGAGCAGGGCCGGGGGACCATCCTCTTCGTCGACGAGGTCCACCGGTTCAACAAGTCGCAGCAGGACGCGCTCCTCCCGGCGGTGGAGGAGGGGCTCGTGGTCCTCATCGGCGCCACCACCGAGAACCCCTTCTTCGCGGTGAACTCGCCCCTGCTCAGCCGGGCCACCTTGTGGCGGCTCGAGCCCCTCGCCGACGTGGACGTGGCCGAGGTCATCGGGCGCGGGCTCGAGGCCGAGGAGGCCCGGGCCGACGAGGAGGCCGTGGCCGCCATGGTGTCGGTGGCCGACGGGGACGCCCGAGCAGCCCTCGGGACCCTGGAGGTGGCCGTGGCGCTGGCCCAGGGAGAGCGCATCACCACCGCGGTGGTGGAGCGGGCCCGGGCCGGGCGGCTCCTGCACCAGGGGCCTGACGCCCACTACGACCAGGTGAGCGCGCTCATCAAGTCGATCCGGGGATCGGACCCCGACGCCGCGCTGTACTGGTTCGCCCGCATGCTCGAGGGAGGAGAGGACGCCCGTTTCATCGCCCGGCGCCTCGTGATCCTGGCCAGCGAGGACGTGGGACTGGCCGATCCCCTGGCGCTGGTGGTGGCGGACGCCGCGGCCCGGGCCGTGGAGTTCGTCGGCCTGCCCGAGGCCCAGCTCAACCTGGCCCAGGCCGTGGTGTACCTGGCCTGCGCACCCAAGTCGAACCGGGTCACCACCGCCCTCGGCCGGGCCCGGGCCGACGCCCGGGAGGGACCGCGTGGCGATGTCCCCACCCATCTGCGTGATGCGCATTACCGGGGGGCGGGGGACCTCGGGCACGGGGAGGGGTACCGCTACCCCCACGACGACCCCCGGGGCTGGGTCGAACAGGACTACCGTCCACCCCAGGTGGCGGGCCGCGTCTATTACGAACCCAGCGAACATGGCGCCGAGGCGGCCCTCGGGGAGCGCATGCGCCGGCGTCATGGCCCCGTCGACGAGCACCGGGACGGAGAAGACTGATCCTTGATCCTCTTTGGCGCCGGGCAGCGGCGAAGGATCGTCGCCGCCGTGGTGTGCGTGGCGGTGTCAGGGTCCGTGGTCGTCGCCACCTCGGCGCCCGCCCGCGCCGCACCCGGCACCCCGCCCGGGTCGGGCGCGTGGGTGCGCAACTCGAGCAGCGTTCCCCGTCTTCCCAAGGGGAGCCGGGTGCTGCGCCCGGTGGCGCCCGACACGCGCCTGCAAGCCGACGTGGTGCTCAAACCCCGCCACCCCGCCGCCCTGGAGGCGTTCGACACCGCCGTGTCCACGCCCGGATCAGCCTCGTTTCGCCACTACCTCGCCCCCGGCGGGTTCGCCCGGGCGTTCGGGCCGAGCGCCACCACGATCTCGTCGGTACGGGGGTGGCTGGCCGGGCGGGGCCTGACGTTGGGCCCCACGTCCGGTGACGGGCTGATCGTCCCCATCTCGGGCACCGCCGCCCAGCTGGACCAGGCGCTGGACGTTGGCCTCGAGCAGTACCGCCTGCCCTCGGGGCGCGTGGTGCGGGTGCCCGACGCCGAGCCCCTGGTGCCCGGTGCCTTGGCCGGCGACCTCTACGGCGTGGCGGGACTCGACGACCTCAGCCGGCCCGTCCCCGAGCTGGTCGGCGCGACCGGCGCGACCGGCGCGACCGGCGCGACCACGACCCCCGCCACCGGGGCGTCAGGGGGCCCGTCGCCCGGTGGTGTCCCCGTGGCCCGCTCCGGGGGGCCCACGCCCACGGCGGGGTGCGAGAGCACGATCGAGTCGAGCGGTTCGAGTGCCGGTGCGGTCACCGCCGATGAGCTCGCCACGGCGTACTCGTTCTCGAGCCTGTACCCCGGCACCGAGGGCTCGGGGGTCACGGTCGGCATCTACGAGCTCGAGCCGTTCCTCCCATCGGACATCACCACGTTCAAGAACTGCTACTCCCCGGCCATCAGCGCAACGGTGAACGGGGTCGGTGTGGACCATACGAACCCCAACGCCGGCGCGGGGCAGGGCGAAGCCGCTCTCGACATCGAGATGGTCATCGGCATGGCGCCCACCGTGAACGCCAAGGTCTACGTCGGGCCCAACGGCGGGTCGGGGCCGCTCGACACCTACGCGGCGATGGTCGGCGGCAACAACCCGCCCGCCGTGATCTCCACCAGCTGGGGCCAGTGCGAGGCGCAGCTGTCCACCGCGTACATCGAGTCCGAGACGACGATCTTCGAACAGGCCGTCGCCCAGGGCCAGACGGTCGTCGCCGCGTCGGGCGACGAAGGATCCGAGGACTGCTACCTCTTCCCCAGTGCCATCGATACGCGCCTGCAGGTCGACGACCCGGCCAGCCAGCCGTGGGTCACCGCTGTGGGCGGGACGACGCTCAGCGCCCTGGGGCCGGCTCCGACCGAGTCGGTGTGGAACACGGGCCTGTACTCGGGCGCGTCGGGTGGGGGGAGCTCGACGATGTGGACCATGCCGACATGGCAGCGCGGCCCCGGGGTCCAGAGCGTGGACACGAAATCGCAAGACGCCTTCACCGGGGCGCAGCCCTGTCCGACGAGCTCGGGGGCGGGCACGCGGTCGTGCCGGGAGGTGCCCGATGTGGCGTCTGATGCCGACCCCCGCACCGGCTACGCCATCTACTGCTCCTGTGTCAACGGGGGATGGGCGAAGATCGGCGGGACCAGCATGGCCGCCCCGTTGTGGGCGGCGCTCGCGGCGCTGGCCGACGAGGACCAGTCCTCCCCGGTGGGGTTCTTGAACCCCGCCCTCTACCTGGCCCAATGCGCAGGAAGCCCCGTGTTCAACGACGTCACGGTGGGGAACAATCAGCCGGTGGGCTCGGCGCCCAGCGACCCCCCGCGGGGGGTGGCGGCGCCGTACTACCAGGCCACGCCGGGCTACGACCTCGCCACCGGGCTCGGCACCCCCGTCGCCGACGCCCTGGTGACCTGGTTGCGGGCCCCACCCCCGAGCACCTGCCCCGTGGTGAGCGCCGTCTCGGCGTCCTCGGGCCCCGCCGCGGGCGGCACCACGGTGACGGTGTCGGGATCGAACCTGTCGGGTGTGAACGAGGTCGACTTCGGCAACGGCAACGCCGGGGTCATCCAATCGGTGTCGTCGGGCTCGGTCACCGTCACCACCCCGGCCTCCCCGACGCGGGGCTGGGCGACGACCGACGTCATCGTGAAGGCCGGAGACGACGCGCTCGGATTCGACGGCGCCATGCCCTTCACGTACCTGGGCCCCCGCGGCTACTGGACGGTGGCCTCTGACGGCGGCATCTTCGCCTTCGGCCAGACGGGGTTCTACGGCTCCATGGGGGGCAAGCCCCTGGACCAACCCATCGTGGGCATGGCCCCCACGCCGTCGTCCAAGGGGTACTGGTTGGTGGCGTCGGACGGCGGCATCTTCGCCTTCGGCGACGCCGCCTTCCACGGGTCGACGGGCGACATCAAACTGGCCAAGCCCGTGGTCGGCATGGCCGCCACCCCCGACGGCGGGGGGTACTGGTTGGTGGCCTCGGACGGCGGGGTGTTCGCCTTCGGCGACGCCGGGTTCTACGGGTCCACGGGCGACATCAAACTGGACAAGCCCATCGTCGGCATGGCCGCCACCCCCGACGGCGGGGGGTACTGGTTGGTGGCCTCAGACGGCGGGGTGTTCGCCTTCGGCGACGCCGGCTTCTACGGGTCGACGGGCGACATCAAACTGGCCAAGCCCGTGGTCGGCATGGCCGCCACCCCCGACGGCGGGGGGTACTGGCTCGTGGCCTCGGACGGCGGCATCTTCTCGTACGGCGACGCCGCGTTCCACGGGTCGACGGGCGACATCAAACTGGACAAGCCCGTGGTCGGCATGGCCGCCACCCCCGACGGCGGGGGGTACTGGCTCGTGGCATCGGACGGCGGCATCTTCGCCTTCGGCGGGACCTACGGCGGGTTCTTCGGGTCGACCGGCGCCATCCGCCTGACCAAGCCCATGGTGGGGATCGGCGCGCCCTAGTCCGGGGCGCGCCGTAGGATGACGCGGCCATGTCCGCCGACCAGACCGCCGCGTTGGTCACCGCCATCGTCGCCGGCGTCACGTCCGTCGTCCTCGTGGCGGTGGTGGTCGTGCTGGGCAGGCGGGTCCGTGAGCTGGGTGCGACGGTCGAGGAGTTGCGACGAGAGACCGTCCCCCTGGTACGCGACGCCCGTGTCGTGGTCGAAGAGGCGGCCACGGAGATGGTGCGGGTGGGCGACGTGCTCGACTCGGCCGAGGCCGTCTCCGCCACCGTCGACTCGGCGTCGCGCCTCGCCTACCGCGCCTTCTCGAACCCGGTGGTGAAGGTGCTCGCCTACAGCACTGGTCTCGGGAGCGCGCTGCGGCGGTTCTTCGGGCGACGCCCGGTGACCGGCGCGCGTCGTGGCGCGACGACCAACGGACACGCCGTCGCCCTCGAGGCGCGTCGTGACGAGGGGCACCCGACGCCGGTCCGGGCCCAACGCCGGCACGCGGGGACGCGGCGGTGATCCGCAGGCCTCTGTGGCTGGCGGCCGGGGCCGCATTGGGAGTGGGCGGCACCATGTGGACGCGCCGTCGTCTCGAGCGGCTGTCGCGCCGCGTGCGACCGACGGCGTTGTCGGGCGAGATCGCCTCCATCGTCGACCGCACCCGGCGTGGTGCCGCCGATCGGGTACGCGACGCGTTTGACACGGGCCGGACCGAGGCCCTGCGTCGTGAGGACGACCTGTGGCACGATCTCGACTCCCGCCGGGCGCGGTGAGCGGGACCTGAATCTCCTGGCCGCAGGCCCGGACTGCTCCGATCGGCGTCCCTGGCCGGCGAGGGTGGCCGGTAGGATCGTGCGGTGATGGACGCCAACCAGCTCCGCTCGACGTTCACCGGCTTCTACGCGGCGCGGGGCCATGTGGTCGTGCCCTCGGCGAGCCTCATCCCCCACGATCCCACCGTGCTGTTCACCATCGCGGGCATGGTGCCGTTCAAGCCGTACTTCACCGGCGAGGAGCGCTCCCCGTGGCCGCGGGCCACGTCGGTGCAGAAGTGCTTCCGCACCGTGGACATCGAAGTCATCGGCACCACCGAGCGGCACTGCACGTTCTTCGAGATGCTCGGGAACTTCAGCTTCGGCGACTACTTCAAAGCCGACGCCATCCCGCTCGCCTGGGAATTGCTCACCGAGGTGCTGGGGGTGGACGCCGAGCGGTTGTGGGTCACGGTGCACGAGTCCGACGACCAGGCCAAAGAGATCTGGCTCGACGCCGCCGGTGTGCCCGAGCAGCGCATCCAGGCGCTGGGCGAGGACAACTTCTGGCAGATGGGCGACGCCGGGCTCGGCCCCTGTGGTCCCTCGTCGGAGCTGTTCTTCGATCGGGGACCGCGCTATGGCGACGACGGTGGGCCCGCCCACGGTGGCGCCGAGCGCTTCGTCGAGATCTACAACCTGGTGTTCATGCAGTACAACAAGTTGGCCGACGGCACCCTCGAGGATCTGCCCGGAAAGAGCATCGACACCGGGGCGGGGCTCGAGCGCAACCTCCCCATGGTCCAAGGGGTCGACTCGCTGTTCGAGACTGATGTCTTCCGGCCCATCCTGGCCGTGGCCGAGGAGATCACCGAAGTCCGCTACGGCGCCGACAGCCACTCCGACGTGTCGCTGCGCATCCTGGCCGACCACGCCCGGGCCATGGCCCTGGTGGTGGCCGACGGGGTGATGCCCTCCAACGAGGGCCGGGGCTATGTGTTGCGCCGCATCATCCGCCGGGCGGTGCGCCGCGCCTTTCAGCTGGGCGTGATCGAGCAGCTCACCCCTCGGCTCGTGGCCGCGGTGGCCGACGTCCTGGGCGGTGCCTACCCGGTGCTCGTCACCGACCTCGACCGCATCTCCGAGACCGTGGAACGCGAAGAAGGTGCCTTTCGCCGTACCCTCGACGCCGGCTCGGTGATCCTCGAAGAGGCGTTGCACGACGGGACGGGCCGCGTCTCGGGGGAGGCGGCCTTCCGGCTGCACGACACCCACGGCTTTCCCATCGAGCTCACCATGGAGATGGCGGCCGAGGCGGGCGTCGAGGTCGACACCGAGGGCTTCGAGCGCGAGATGGCGGCCCAGCGCGAGCAGGCCCGGGCCGATGCCCGGCGCCGGCGCCAGGCCCTCGGGGACGAGACGGTGTACCGGGAGCTGCTGGGCCAATCGGGGCCGACGCGCTTCACCGGGTACGAGCACTACGAGGAGCCCGCCTCGATCGTGGCCGTCCTGGCCGGCGCCGAGCCCGACACCGCCGAGATCGTCTTGAACCAGACCCCGTTCTACGCCGAGTCCGGCGGGCAGGTGGGCGACACCGGCTCCATCACCACCGAGACGGGGCGCGCCAAGGTGCTCGACACCCAGAGCGTGCTCCCCGGGTTGATCGTGCACCGGGCCCGGATCGAGGGCGAGATCCATGCCGGGCAGGACGCGTTGGCGGTGATCGACGCGGTGCGGCGCGACGGCACCCGCCGGCACCACACCGGCACCCACCTGTTGCACAGCGCGCTGCGGGCCGTCCTCGGGGACCACGTGCGCCAGCAGGGCTCGTTGGTGGCGCCCGATCGGCTGCACTTCGACTTCTCCCATCCCAAGGCCCTGCGCCCCGAGGAGTTGACCGAGGTCACCGCGGCCGCCAATGCCGACGTCCTCACCGACGCGCCGGTCGAGGTCATCGAGACCTCGAAGGCGCAAGCCGAGGCGCTCGGCGCCCTGGCCTTCTTCGACGACAAGTACGGGGAGCGGGTGCGGGTGGTGCGGGCCGGGCTGCATTCCCTCGAGTTCTGCGGCGGGACCCACGTCGACGCCCTGGGCATGATCGGCCCCATCACGGTGGTGTCGGAGGGGTCGATCGGATCGAACACGAGGCGCATCGAGGCGGTGACGGGCCAGAGCGCACTGGGCCTCTTGCACGAGAGGCGGCGAACGGTCGACCAGGCGGCGCACCTGCTCAAGGTGGAGCCCGCCGGTGTGCTCGAGGCGCTCCAGAAGCTGCTCGACCGCCAGCGCCAGGCCGACAAGGAGCTGGCCCGCCTGCGAGGAGCGCGCCTGGAGGAGGACGCGGCGCGCCTGGCCCAGCAGGCCGAGGGGGGCGTCGTCGTGCACCGCCAGGACGGCGTCGGCCCCGAGCACCTGCGAGACCTGGCCCAGGCCATCCGGCGCCACGGCGCCCGGGTGGTGGTGCTGGCGGGGTCCTCCGACGGGTCGAAGGTGGGGGTGGCGGTGGCCTCGGGCGACGTCTCGGTCGACGCCGGGGTGACAGCCAAGGAATTGGCCCAGCTGGTGGGCGGGGGTGGCGGGGGCTCGTCCGAGGTGGCGACCGCGGGTGGGTCTGACGCTTCGAAGATCGACACCCTGCTGGCGGAGGCCCGGCGCCGGCTCGGCGCCTGACGCCGTGCGGGTGGCCTGAACGCAGTGCGGGTGGTGGGGATCGACCTCGGCGAGCGCCGCATCGGTGTGGCCGTCTCCGACGGGACGGGCACGTTGGCAACGCCTCGGACCACGATCGAGCGCACCGGGGACGACGTCGCCGATTGGGGTGCGGTGGCGGCTGTCGTCAAGGAGGTGGGGGCCCGACGCGTCGTGGTGGGAATGCCCCTCAGCTTGAACGGTCGGCGAGGGCCGGCGGCCCGGGCGGCCCAGGCCGATGCCGATGCGCTGGCCTTGACCCTCGCCTCGACGGGGGTGGCGGTCGAGACCTTCGACGAGCGCCTGACCACGGTGAGCGCGGCCCGGTCCCTGGCCGACGCGGGTCGACGGGGGCGCGACCAGCGCGCCACGATCGACCAGGCCGCCGCGGCGGTGCTGTTGCAGGCGTGGCTCGACACGCATCGGGGACCCTCCCGTGCCTGATGCCGCCGGGCCCGGGGTCGAAGGTCGGCCGAGGACCGAGGGGCGCGCCGCCGCCCCGCCCGACGGTGCCTCGCCTTCCAGGCCCACCAGCCACAAGCGGGCCCGACCCGAGGTGTACCGGCGCCGTCGGGTGCGGGTGGGGTTGGCGGCGCTCGTGGTGCTGGCCCTCCTCGTGAGCGCCGTGCTGTGGTACCAGAGCGAGATGGGAGGGCCCGGGGGCCCGACGACGGTGGTCACGGTGGCGCCGGGGGCGTCGATGGGGACGGTCACGGCGTCGCTCGTCCGACAGCACGTCGTCGACAGCGAGCTGGCGTTTCGGGTGTACCTGGCCATCCACGGCACACCCACCGTGCTGCCCGGCAGCTACCTGCTCCGGCGCCACGATTCCTTCGCCGATGTCCGGGCGAAGTTGGCGGGGGGGCCCGACGTCTTCACGGTGACGGTCCTGCCCGGTCTCACCATGAGCGAGGTGGCGACCCGGGTGGGCCAGATCTCGGGCCATGACGGCGCCCACTTTCTGGCCCTGGCCTCGTCGGGCACGGTGCGGTCCCCGTATGAGCCCGCCGGCTCGACCACCCTCGACGGGCTCGTCGGCACCGGGACCTATCTCGTCTTGCCGGGGGAGTCGGACCAGACCCTGCTCGGGGACATGATCGCCCGGTTCGACACCCTGGCCGACTCCGTGGGCCTCGTCCACGGCGCAGCGGCTCTGGGGCAGTCGCCGTACCAGGCCATCACGGTGGCCTCGATCGTGGAGAAGGAAGGGGTGTACCAGGAGAACCTCGGCAAGGTCTCGCGGGTGATCTACAACCGCCTGGCGCGCGGCACGCCGCTGCAGATGGACTCGACGGTCTTGTACTCCGAGCACCGCGACGGGGGCAAGGTGACCCCCGCCGACCTCGCCCTCGACACCCCGTACAACACCTACCTCCACGCCGGGCTCACCCCCACCCCCATCTGCTTCCCGTCCGAAGCCTCACTCCGAGCCGCCCTGGCACCGACCCCGGGGAACTGGCTGTACTTCGTGGTGGTGTCGAAGGACGGCACCGAGGCCTTCTCCGACACGTTCGCGGGCCAAGAGGCCAACGAACGCCTGGCCCAGAGCCGGGGCCTCGGCTAGGACACGCCGTGCCGGCTCGAGCAGAACCGTCCAGGTCGTCGCCGACGTGGCCCACCGGCGCCTCGCGCGTCGTGGGGGTGATCGGGGACCCCATCGCCCACTCGCTGTCGCCCCTGTTGCACAACGCCGCCTTCGACGCGCTCGGGCTCGACTGGGTCTCGGTGGCGTTCGCGGTGCGCGCCGGCGACGCCGCGGCCGCGCTCACCGGGATGCGGGCCCTGGGCATCGCCGGGTTGTCGGTGACCATGCCCCACAAGGAGCAGGCCTTCGCGGCCGTCGACGACACCACCGACGTCGCCCGCAGGCTGGGGGCGGTCAACTGCGTCAGCTGGCATGCGGGCGCGCTGGTGGGCGACTCCACCGACGGGGACGGACTGCTGGCCGCGCTGGCGCGCGGGGCGGGGTTCGATCCCCGCGCCCGACGCTGCGTCGTGATCGGGGCCGGTGGGGCGGCCCGCGCCGTCGTCCTGGCCCTGGCCGAGGCCGGTGCGGCCGAGGTGGTGGTGGTGAACCGGACCCCGGCACGCGCCGAGATCGCCGCGGCCTTGGCGGGGGAGGCGGGGCGCGTCGGGTCGGGGGCCGACATGGCGTCGGCCGACCTCATCGTCCAGGCCACACCGGTGGGGATGGCAGGCGGCGCCGGGCCCGGTGGCGACGATCTCCCCCTCGACCCCGACACCCTGCACGCCGGCCAGGTGGTCGCCGACCTCGTCTACCACCCCCTCGAGACGCCGCTCCTGGCGGCGGCGAAGGCCCGAGGGGCGGTGACCGTCGGGGGACTGGGGATGTTGGTCCACCAGGCCGCGCTGGCTCTGGAACGGTGGACCGGTGGTGCGGTGCCGGTCGAGCCCATGTGGCACGCCGCCCAGGCGCGCCCGGCTCGGTGATCAGGCGTTCCAGAGCCTCTTGCCGAGCAGGTCGAAGAGGTCTTCGTTGTAGGGCGCGAAGTGGTGGCGCAGCTCCTCGACGACGGCGTGCTCCTCGGGACGGGCCCGGGGCGCGTCGTTGGTCGAGGGAAAAGGCGTGTCGAGCGGCGCCAGGCCCAGCCACGCCAGCGCCCGGGCCGGGCCCTCAGGGTCGGTGAAGAGCTCTTCGCTCTGCATCACGAGGATCCGCTCGCGATCGATGACGGCGAACCACCGGCGGAGCTGCTCGGCGTAGTGCCCCCGCGCCTTGTAGGAGAAGTTGCGGTAGGCGAAGCTCTCCCCTCCGGTCCGGACGACCTCCTCTTGTCCCGCCAGGCGCTCGTCTTCGAGGGCGAGGGCGCGTGCCAGGGGTTCGTGCTCGGCGTCCAACCGGCACGAGTGCCAGTACTGGGAGATGGCCCGCTGCACCGGATCGCGCAACAACACGACGAAGCGGGTCGACGCGGGGAGATCGGCGGCGACCCGGTCGGGGGCCAGGGGATAGAACAACAGGTACGGGGTGGCCTCCAGGGACAGGCCCGGCACGACCTTCAAGGGGAAGTGCGAGCGGTACCACCCTTCGCCGTTGGCGTAGTACCGGTCGAAGTAGTGGACCTCCTTGGTGGTCGAGGCGGTGACCGAGGGGTGGGCGGCGAGCCAATCGAACAAGGAGGTCGTCCCGCCGCGCTGGGTGCCGATGATCACGACATCGGGCAGGGTGCGCAGGGCCGCGGTGGCCCGCCGCCACCGGCTGCGCAGACCACCCGGAGCCCGTGCCAGCCCCGGGCTCAACGGGAGGGCTCGGGGCTCAAGAGGGCTCGTCGTCGCGAGACGGGCGGGGCGCGGCGCCGAGCGGGGCGGATTCGCCCGCCGGGGCGGCGGCGAAGACCCCGGCGGCCTGCAGGCGCAGGGCGATCTCCTGGCGCAAGATGCGCGCCACCCGTTCGCGGTCGGTGGAGGAGGTCCGCACCGAGATCCGACACGTGAAGGTGTCGGCCGCGGTGGCGACCACTCCCCACACGCGGGGTGGTTCGAGGCACAGCGGCGCGTAGCGGGGATCGGTGGACACCGAATCGGCCGCGGCGCGCATGGTGTCGAGGACGGTGTCCACGCCCGCCACCACCGGGACGGCGATGTCGACGGTGGCCTGGGCCCATCCCCGCGACGAGTTCGCCAACTTCCGGATCTCACCGTTGGGCACGTACCACACGGTGCCGTCGTCGGAGCGCAGGCGCGTGACGCGCAGCGTCAGGTCTTCGACCGTCCCGGTGGTATCGCCCACCATGATGGTGTCGCCGATGTCGAACTGGCCTTCGACGGTGAGCAAGACACCGGCCAGGAGGTCGCGCACCATGCTCTGGGCACCGAAGCCGAGGGTGGCCCCGATCACCGTCGCCCCGGCGAGCAGGGGCGTGAGGTTGAGGCCGATGGTCCCGAGGACGACGAACAGGGCGATGACCACGATGACACCGCGCCACACGTTGGCGAGGAGGTTCGTGAGCGTGAGGGCCCGGGCCGAGGCGCGTGGTGAGTCGGCGTGGGCCACGGCCTTGTGGGCGGCGGCCCCCACCCATCGCCGGATGATGCGGCTCCCGAGCCAGGCGACCAGGGCGGCCACCAGGAGGACCATGACGACCGTGACCGGCTTGATGACGACTTCCTGCCAGTGCGCCGCGGTGGGCTGGCTCACCCCGGCCCAGCGCAGGACGTCGTAGAGCCAGCCGTCGTCGGCCACGATGGGTGAAGTGGCGGCGAGGGGCACGACCGGTATTCTGGTCCGCCGGAGCCCACCGGTTGAGCACCTCTCTCGCACACCGCCCGGCCACGGGCCGGCCCTTGCCCTTGCGGGTGGACTTCGCGCTCATCTTGACCACCGTCGCCGTGGCCGCCTTCGGCGTCATCCTGGTCTACTCGGCGACCCGTTCCAAGCTCGCCGCGGCGGGCATCAACCCCCATTACTTCCTCACCAGGCAGGCGGCCTATGTCGTGGTGGGGGGGATCTTCATGATCGTGCTGGCGACGCTCGACTACAGGTGGCTCGAGCACGCCAGCGCCGTGCTCTACGTGGCGATGATCCTGGCCTTGCTGGCCATGTTCACCGGCATCGGGTCGACGGCGTTGGGGGCGACGCGCTGGATCCAGATCGGCGGCGTCCAGATCCAGCCGTCGGCCTTCGCCACGCTCGTGCTCATCGTCACGGTGGCTACCTTCTGCGCCAGACGGCCCGAAGGGCTCGGCCGCAACGACGTCTTGAAGGTCCTGGCCCTGTCCGCAGTGCCGATCCTCCTGGTGGTGAAGCAACCCGACCTCGGGAGCGGCATCGTCATGTCCGTGGTCCTCCTCGTGATGCTGGTCATCGCCGGCATCCCCAACCGCTACCTCCTGTTCCTCTTGCTCCTCGCCGTCACCGGCGCCTTCGCCGTGGTCCACTTCAAGCTCTTGAAGGACTACCAGCTGAACCGGATCACCGCCGTCTTCCACGTGGGCAAGAACCTCCAGAGCACGGGATACAACGTGGGTCAGTCGGTGGCGGCCATCGGCTCGGGCGGGACCACGGGAGCGGGCCTGTTCCACGGATCGCAGACCAACCTGGCCTATGTACCCGAGCAGCAGACCGACTTCATCTTCTCGGCGCTGGGCGAGCAGCTCGGCTTCGTGGGCGCCGCGGGTGTCCTGGCTCTGCTGGGGGTGCTGTCGTGGCGGCTCCTGCGCAGCGCGCAGCTGGCCCGTGACGCCTTCGGGCGGCTCCTGGCCGCCGGGTGCTTCACGCTGGTGGCCTTCAGCGTGTTCGAGAACGCCGGCATGGCCATGGGGATCATGCCGGTGGCGGGGATCCCCCTTCCCTTCTTGTCCTACGGGGGCTCGGCGACCGTGGCGTTCTTCTCGGCCGTCGGCATCGCGCTCTCGGTCCAGCTGCGGGCCCAGCGATGACCGACGTGGGCGCCCACGACGGGTCGATCGAACCAGGCGCCGACCTCGACGCCAACCTCGATCCTGACCCCGACGGCGGGCCCCACCCGCCGACCCCCGACACCGCCGACGGCGCCATCGCGGGAGCTCCCGAGCCCGAGCCGACCCCGGAGGGCCCGGTCCCGACCGAACTCGCCCCCACGCCCCTCGAGGTGCTCAGGCTGTCTCCCGAGCAGTGGAGGATCGTGGCGGTGGCCAGCGTCGAGATGACGTTGCCGAACGCCAACCCCATGGTGGTCCTCCACGAGGCACAGGACCCCTGGCGGGAGTTGTGCATCCCGGTCGGCCTGGCCGAAGGGACGGCCATCGCCTACGCCTATCGCGGCATCGAGACCCCACGCCCCCTGACCCACGCCCTCGTGACCGAGATCTTCGATCGCCACGGCGTGAGCGTCGAGGCGGTGCGAATCACCGTCCGACGGGGCCAGCAGTTCTTCGCCGAGATCGACACCATGGGCCCACGCGGCCACCGCGTGCTCCCGTGCCGTCCCTCTGACGCCATCGCCCTGGCTTTGCGCCAGCGGCTCCCCACGCCCATCCTCGTGGGGGAGTGGGTGTTCACCGGCGCCGACGCCCCGACCGAGATAGCCGGCCCCTGACCGCCACGCCGGTCATCGGACCCGCCGTGGTCATTCGAGGCGGTGGGCGGTGGCCTGGTCGGCGACGATGGCGCGCTCGCCCTCGTCCGAGACGCGCATGAGCAGGGCGATGAGCACGTAGTTGGCCACCAGCGAGGACCCTCCGTAGGCCATGAAGGGGAGGGTGATCCCGGTCAGCGGGAGCAAGCGGACGATGCCGGCCATGATGAACAGGGCCTGGAACCCGATGATCACGGTCAGCCCGGCCGCCACCATCTGGGCGAATTCCGAACGGGCCGTCTGCGCGGTGCGCAGCCCGGCCCCCACCAGGAGCACGAAGGCGAACACGATGGCGGTGGTGCCGAGGAGGCCCATCTCGGTGCCGAAGGCGGCGAAGATGTAGTCGCTCTGGACCTCGGGGATCGGGTTCACGCACCCCGAACAGACCGGGGCGATGTGCCCGAAACCGAGCCCGGTGCCGAGCAGGCCACCGGTGCCCATGCCGTAGAGGCCGGCCATGATCTGGTTCGTGGGGGCGGGATGGAGCCACTCCGACACCCGCACGTTGACCTGCGAGAACAGACGGTCCGCCACGAAGGCTCCCGCCACGAACAGGACGAGGCCCAGGGCCAGGTAGTTCCAACGACCGGAGGTGAGCCACAGCATGGCCATGAACAACACGAAGATGAGGAGCGCGAAGCCGATGTCGTCCTCGCCGCCGAGCACCACCATGGTGAAGGCCCAGGCGATCAGGATGGGGACCAGGGGCCGGGGGTCGAGCATGAGGCGGTTGCCGACGCGCAGGGTGGGCACCGACAGCAGCTCGCGCTTCTCGACGAAGTACGAGGCGAAGAAGATGCACAGCGCCAGCTTGGCCAGCTCGATGGGTTGGCCGTTGAGGGGCCCGATGCCGACCCACAGCCGGGCGCCGTTCTTGTCCTGGCCGAAGTGGGGGATGAGCGGCGAGAGGAGCAGGACCACCGCCGCCAGGAGCAGGAGGTAGCGGTAGCGGTCGAGGTCGCGTGACCGACGCACGAAGGCCAGGGTGAGGATGTAGGCGCCGACCCCGATGGCGGTCCAGCCCGCCTGGGCCTGCGCCCAGTGCTGGGCGATCCGGGCCAGCATGACGTAGCCCAGGCCGTTGAGCAGGGTGGCGATGGGAAGGATGACCGCACTGGCGTCGGGGGCGTAGATCCGGTTGGCGACGTGGGCGGCCAGGGCCAGGGCCAGGATGACCCCCAGGAAGGGCCCGAGGTTGGCGGGGATCTTCGACGTGGTCCCCACCGAGGCGAGCACGTACATGGCCACGATGATCAGCGAGCCGAAGATGAGCAGCCCGAGCTCGGTCCGCCGCTTGGGCTTCGGACGCCGGACCCGCATCCCCTCGGTGGGCGCGAGGCGACGGAGGAGTGCAGGCACCGGATCGAGCCTACCGCCGGCCCCCCTCCGGCCCCCGGCATCCGGGGCGCCCGGGACCCTGCCGAGACCTCACCGGCGGTACCCTGGACGTTTGATGCAGGCCTCGGATTCGGCGCGTGGCGCCCGCGCGGCTGCTCCCCCCGGCTCCCCGGTGGGTGAGACGGCCACGACACTCGCCCCGGTGGGGGTGGAGGACGCCGTCTACGCGCGCGGCCCCGAGCGGTTCTCGAACCGGGAGCTGTCATGGCTCGAGTTCGGGGCCCGGCTGCTCGAGCTCGCCGCCGACGAGCGTTCGCCGCTGCTCGAACGGGTGAAGTTCCTGGCCATCTTCTCCGAGGGCCTCGACGAGTTCTTCCAGGTGCGCGTGGCCGGGCTCAAGGACCAGGTCGACGCGGGCTTGCGGACCCGGTCCGCCGACGGCCTGCGCCCGAGCGAGGCGCTGCGGGCCATCGGCGAGCGGGTGACCGAGCTCGTCGATCGGCAGTCGGCCATCTTCGTGGGCTCGGTGGTGCCGGCGCTGGCGCACGCGGGGGTGCGGGTGGCGGACTGGTCATCGCTCGACGAGGAGGACCGGCTGCACCTGACCGAGGCGTTCAATCGCCAGATCTTCCCGGTGCTCACGCCCTTGTCGGTCGACCCCGGCCACCCCTTCCCCTATATCTCCAACCTGTCGTTGAATCTCATCGTGCGGGTGGGCGATCCCATCAGCGGGGTGGAACGCGTGGCCCGGGTGAAGGTCCCTCCCCTCCTGCCGCGCTTTGTCGTCATGCCCGACGGGGAGCGGTTCGTGGCCCTCGAGCAGATCATCGCCGCGCAGCTGGGGACGTTGTTCCCGGACATGGTGATCGGGGAGCACTACGCCTTCCGGGTGACGCGCAATGCCGACCTCGTGCTCGACGAGGACGAGGCCGACGACCTTCTGGCCGCGGTCGAGATGGAGCTGCGCCGGCGTCGGTTCGGACGGGCCGTGCGCCTCGAGGTGGCGGCGGAGATCTCCGACGACATGCGCGACATGCTCGTGCACGAGCTCGACCTCGCCGCCGATGACTCCTACGACATCGCCGCTCCTCTCGATCTCGGCGGCCTGTGGGGCGTGCACGAGCTCGATCGGCCCGACCTCCACGAGGAGGCCTGGGCGCCGATGACGCCGCCCCGTCTCGCCAATGCGGGGAACGAGACCGCGGATCTCTTCGCCGTGCTGCGCGAGCGCGACGTCCTCGTGCATCACCCCTACGACTCGTTCGCCACGTCGGTGGAGGCCTTCATCGCCCAGGCGGCCGCCGACCCCGACGTGCTCGCCATCAAGCAGACCCTGTACCGCACCTCGGGCGACAGCCCCATCGCCCAGTCGCTCATCCAGGCCGCCGAAGCGGGCAAACAGGTGGCGGCGGTGGTGGAGCTCAAGGCCCGCTTCGACGAACAGGCCAACATCTTGTGGGCGCGTGCCCTCGAGGAAGCGGGGGTGCACGTCGTCTACGGGCTCGTGGGCCTGAAGACCCACTCCAAGGCCGCCCTGGTGGTGCGGCGCGAGGAGGACGGCATCCGTCGCTACTGCCACATCGGCACGGGCAACTACAACCCCCGCACCGCCCGGCAGTACGAGGACATCGGGCTGCTCTCGGCCGATCCCGATCTCGGCGCCGATGTCGGGGACCTGTTCAACTTCCTGACCGGGTACAGCCGCTACGCGCGGTACCGGAAGCTCGTGGTGGCGCCCATGGCGCTGCGCCAGCGGATCACCGAGCTCATCGAGTCCGAAGCGCAGGCCGGGCCCGACGGACGCATCGCCATCAAGGTCAACGGCCTGACCGACCCCGACATCATCGATTCGCTCTACCACGCCTCGGTGGCGGGAGTTCCCATCGATCTCGTCGTCCGCGGCGTGTGCAACCTCCGGCCCGGCGTTCCCGGGCTCTCGGACACGATCAGGGTCAGATCGATCGTGGGCCGTTTTCTCGAGCACTCTCGCATCTACCGTTTCGGGGGCACCGGCACCCGCCCCCTGACCCTGCTCATGGGCTCGGCCGACCTCATGGAGCGGAACCTCGACCGGCGCATCGAGGTCCTGGTGCCGGTCCTCGATCCCGAGCTCCAGGCCCGGCTGCTCGAGGTGCTCGACCTCAACCTCACCGACGACACCAACTCCTGGGTCCTCGGTCCCAACGGCACCTGGGACCGCGTGCCCACGGTCGAGGGTGCCAGCGCCCAGCGCCGGCTCCAGGACCTGGCCCGGGATCGGGCCCGGCGCCGGCGCGAGGCCGACACCCTGGGGGCGGCCGGCTAACACCGACCCGCGCGGCGCTCGCCCCCGGGGTCAGCCTTCGGGGGAGAGGGCGCCCTGGGTGCGCCGGACGGTCTCGTCGTCGAGCGACGCCACCTCCTCGCGGGCGTGGCGCAGGCGCTGGCCCCAGCCCTCGCCCGAGAACCGCAGCGACAGGTAGGCGATGCCGCCCACGGGGATGGGCAGCCAGAAGTTCACGAGCCGGTAGCCGAGGACCCCGAGGATGGCCGTCTCCCGAGGTACCCCGAAGCCGACCAGGGTGGGGATGAGCACCCCTTCGATGACCCCGAGGCCCGACGGGGTGATCGGGATCACCGCCAGCACCTGGGCCAGGCCGTAGGCGACGAGCAGGTCGATGGGGGAGACGATCTTTCCCAGCGCGGCGATGAACACGAACAGAGAGGCCGCGTCGAGGAGCCAGAACGCCGCTGCCCAGGCGATGGCGCGGGTGAGCAGTTGGGGCTCGGCCAGGAACTGCCCGAGGCGCTCGGCCACCCGGTGGGCTTGGACGGCGAGCTTGTCGCCATCGAGGAACGGAACCGGGGCGGCCCAGCGCCGGAGGGTCTCGATCGACCGTTCGCGGCCGCGGGTGAGTGCCAGCACCAGTCCGGCGAACAGACCCATGAGCACTACTCCGGCCCCGGCCGCCACGGCGTAGAGCGCGCTGTAGCCGTGGATGAAGACCGAGACGAGCAGTGCCAACCACAGGATCGCATTCAGCACGAGCGCGGACCCCACGCCCTGCATGCCGAGGGCGAATCCGGCATCGGCTCCCGACACCCCGGACTGCATGAGAAGGCGGAAGGCGACGGCCGTTCCCGGCGCGGTGCCCCCCGGCATGATGTGGCTCACCGAGAGGCTCGAGAGGTTGACCCGCAGCAGCCGGGAACGGTGCGGGCCCTCGTGGTGCAGCACCGTGTGGGTGAGCTGGCTGTAGGCCAGGAGCGAGGCCGCTTCGAGGATCACACCGACGATGACGTAGGCGACGTTGATCTTCCCGAGCAGGTTCACCGACTTCCGGGCACCGGCGAGTTGGGGCAGGACCAGGTATTCGAGGATGAGGAAGAGGAAGACCGCATAGAGCCCCCACTTGACCTGCCTCCGTACCCGCCGTCGCCGGGGGGCGACCTCGATCCCCGCCTCCATCCGGGACATGCTTCCACGTCAGAGGCCCGAGACGGGTCATCTCGGAGTCCCGGCGATGCCGCGGTCGGCCGGAACCGAGCTGCCATGCTTGAGAGGTGCCGGAGACCCCCTCGACGCCCGTGACCCGGCGCGTCCGTCTTTGGGAATGGTCCGACGAGAACCGCGTCCCCCTGCAGGCCATTTTGATCACGGTGGGCGTCGTCGTGCTCACGCTCATGGCCGGCAGGATCGTCTACAAGCTGCGGGACGTGATCCTGCTCATGGCGGTCGCCGGTTTCATCGCCCTGCTGCTCAACCCCTTGGTCATCTTGCTGCAGCGGGCCGGGATCTCGAAGCGGGGGTACGCCGTGGCCATCGTCACGGTGTTCGCGGTGCTCGCCTTCGCCGGCCTCGCCTATTCGTTCGGAGCCCCGCTCGCCAACGGGTTGAGCCACCTCATCTCCAAGTTGCCGAGTTACGTCCAGAGCGCCGAGCACGGCAAGGGCTGGATCGGGCACCTCGTGAAGAAGTACCACGTGCAGCACTGGGTGGAGCAGAACCTCCCCAAGCTCCAGAGCTACGCCAAGAACCTCTCGAAACCGGCCTTGAAGATCGGGACCGGCGCGCTGGCCGTCGGCTTCGACGTGTTCGTGGTGTTCATCCTTGTGCTGCTGCTGCTGCTCGAGGGGCCCAAGCTGCGCCACGGCGTGCTGCAGTTCTTCGCCCCCGCCCGCGCCGCTCGGGTCACTCGGATCGCAGGCGAGGTCCACCGCTCGGTGACCGGCTTCATGCTCGGCAACTTCATCACGTCGGTCATCGCCGGGGTCGTCGTCTTCGTGACGTTGTTGATCCTGGGCGTGCCCTACGCGTTGCTCTGGGCCCTGTGGGTGGCGCTGCTGGACTTCCTGCCCCTGGTGGGCGGGGCACTGGCCGGCATCCCCACCGGGGTGTTCGTGCTGTTCCACTCCGTCAACGACGCCATCATCTTCGCCGTGGTCTTCCTGGCCTACACGCAGATCGAGAACCACGTGCTCAACCCCATCGTCATGAGCAAGACCGTGCGCATCAACCCCCTCCTGGTGCTCATCGCCATCCTGGTGGGGGCCAACATCGGCGACCTGGTCGGAGGGTTCTTCGGGGGCTTCGTGGGAACCCTGCTCGCCATTCCCATCGCCGGATCGATCCAGGTCGTCGTGCGGGAGATGTGGCGGTCGACCGCCCCCGAAGCCCAGCTCGAGGTCGTGGGAGCTGCGGGTGGCCCCACGGCGAACACCTAGGCTGACGCGGTGCGCGTTCTTGTCGTTCTGCCGACCTACAACGAGGCCGAGAACATCGACCACGTCCTGCGTCGGATTCGGGCCGCGGTACCCGAGGCCGGGGTGCTGGTCGTCGACGACGGCAGCCCCGACGGGACGGCGAACCTCGCCGAGAAGCTGGGCGGCGAGCTCGGCAACATCGAGGTCCTCCGGCGCACCGCCAAGTCGGGGCTCGGCAGTGCGTATCGCGCCGGGTTCGCCTGGGGCCTCGAAAGGGGTTGGGAGGCGTTCGTGGAGATGGACGCCGATCTGTCGCACTCACCCGAGGCGCTCCCGAGCCTGATCGACCCGCTCTCGGAGGGTGTCGATCTCGTCATCGGGTCGCGCTACGTGCCCGGCGGGTCGATTCCCAATTGGCGGTGGCACCGCCGCCTGCTCTCCCAGGGCGGCAACGTCTACGCCGCCTTCCTCTTGAGGCTGCACGTCACCGACTCGACCTCGGGATTCCGGGCCTACCGGGCCGAGGCCCTGCGCCGGATCGACCTCGGGGCCGTGCGGGCCGAGGGGTACGGGTTCCAGATCGAGATGGTCTATCAGGTGCTCAGGCAGGGCGGCATCGTCACCGAGGTCCCCATCCGGTTCGTCGACCGGGTGGAAGGGAAGTCGAAGATGTCGATGCACATCGTGGTGGAGGCCCTGGCCCTCGTGACGTGGTGGGCGTGCAAACGGGTCGGGCGCGTCCTGGTCCGGGGCCGTGCCCGGGGAGCCCGGACCGGGGCCGCCGCCTAGTCCGACCCTCGTGCCCGCCTGCGAGGGGGCGTTATCTGAGAGCATGGAAGGGTGAGCACACTGACCCGGATCCTGGTGGTCGACGACGAGCCCTACATCACCGACCTCCTCGGCGCCGCTCTCCGGTTCGAGGGTTTCACCGTGGAGACCGCCGCCACCGGCGGCGACGCCATGACCATGGCGGAGCGGGGACGTCACGACCTGGTCCTGCTCGACGTCATGCTGCCCGACGTGGACGGCACCGAGGTGTGCCGGCGCATGCGGGCCCAGGGAAACCGGACCCCGGTGTTGTTCCTGACCGCACGCGACGGCACCGAGGACAAGGTCGGGGGGCTCACCGCCGGCGGCGACGACTACGTGACCAAGCCCTTCAGCCTCGACGAGCTGGTGGCCCGGATCCACGCCGTGCTGCGCAGGACCTCGCCCACCAGGGAGAACGACCGGCTCACGTTCTCGGACCTCGAGATGGACGACGAGACCCACGAGGTGTGGCGCCAGGGCCTCGTCATCGAATTGACCGCCACCGAGTTCAACCTGCTGCGGTACATGCTCGAGAACGCCCGACGAGTGCTGTCGAAGAGCGAGATCCTGGATCACGTCTGGCACTACGACTTCGACGGCGATCCCAACATCGTCGAGACCTACATCAGCTATCTGCGCAAGAAGATCGACCGCGTCGACCCGCCGTTGATCCACACCATCCGAGGGGTGGGCTACAGCCTCCGCCTTCCCCGGGACAAGGAGTAGCGGCTTGTCGAGCCGCTCCCGCGGGTCGGGGGGCGGGGCCTAAGTGTCGCTGCGGCGCCGGCTCGTCGTCGGCATGCTGCTGTTGCTCGTGGCCGGGCTCATCACCATCGACGTGGTGACGTCGTCGTCGCTGCGGTCGTTCCTGCTCGGAAGGCTCGACGAGCAGATCGATGCCTCGCAGAACCAGGGATACACCTACATCACGCAGGTGTATCACCGCGACGTGAAGGCGGGGGACCGGGCACCGGCCGCCGACCCCGGGAAATGGCTGGCCGAGTTGGGCACGAAGCCCCCCGCCAGTGGGCGCTTCCCCGGCACCACCGCGCCGGGGGCCGCTCCGCGCCTCAACAGCACCGTCTTCGCGGCGCGCCTGAGCGACGACTCCTACGTCGTGGTCCTCGGTTCGAACGGCAAGGTCGTGGCCCGGGTCCCCTCGGGCCTCGCCGGGAGCCCCGACCCTGCCCCCGTGCTGCCGGCCGTGCTCCCCGTCCAGCACTTCCCGACCCCGCACGTGTTCGGGACCAACCACGGGCCCTACGCGGCGGAGAACGAGTCGATCGACGTGCCCGCCGCGGGGTCGCGGGGGCTGCAGTACCGGGTGCACGCCGTGGCCGTGCCGGGGGGCGTCCTCGTGACCGCCATCTCGCTCGATCCCACCGACAAGACCCTGGCGTCGTTGACCCACGTCGAGTGGATCGTGTCGATCGCGGTGATGGTCGCCCTGTTGGCCCTGGCCCTGTGGATCGTCCGGTTGGGCCTGCGCCCGCTCGACGACATGACCGCCACCGCCGGGGCCATCGCGGGCGGGGACCTCACCCGCCGGATCCGGCGCGCCGATGACCGCAGCGAGGTCGGTCGGCTCGGCTCCGCGCTCAACGGCATGTTGAGCCAGATCGAGGCGGCCTTCCGGGAGCGCACCTCGTCAGAGGCTCGCCTCCGCCGTTTCGTCGCCGACGCGTCGCACGAGCTGCGGACGCCCTTGACGTCGATCAGGGGCTACGCCGAGCTCCTGCGTAAGGGGGCGTTCGACGACGAGGACGATCGCCGGCGCGCCGCCGAGCGCATCGAGGGTGAAGCGGCGCGCATGAGCGTGCTCGTCGACGACCTGCTCCTCCTGGCCCGCCTCGACCAGGGCCGTCCCCTGGCCCAGGAGCCCGTCGACTTGTGCCGGGTGGTCGCCGATGCCGTGGACGCCACGGCCACCTCCGACCCCCGGTGGCCCATCACCCTCGAGACGGGCGGTCCCGTGACGGTCCAGGGCGACGCGGCGCGCCTGCGCCAGGTCGTGGACAACCTGCTGCACAACGCCGTGGTGCACACGCCCGCGGGGACACCGGTGCGCGTGGAGGTCAGCCGGGACGGGCCCAGCGCGGTGATCAGGGTGGACGACGAGGGCCCGGGGTTCGATGCCGAGACGGCGTCGCATGTCTTTGACCGCTTCTACCGGGGCAGTGCGGCCCGCACCGGCGAGGGGACCGGGCTCGGGCTCTCGATCGTCACCGCCCTGGTCGGCGCCCACGGGGGGAGCGCCCGGGTGGAGTCGGTCCCCGGTCAGGGGTCGGTGTTCACCGTGGAGATCCCCCTCGCCGATCCGAAGACCGGGCCGGGCCCCGCCGGCGACGACGTCGTGGAGGCACAGGCCCCGACCGACACGGCTCCGCCGCCCCCCACCCCAGGGCACGAGGATCTTGCGCCGTCCGTTCGTCGTTGACCGGGGCCGGGGCCACCCGGTCCTGTTGGTCCACGGTCAGCCCGGCCTCGGGAGCGACTGGGACCCGGTGGCACAGCGCCTGAGCGATCACCGGCTCCTCATCGTCGATCGGCCCGGGTACGGCCGCAGCGGCGACGAGACGCTCACCATCGCGCAGAACGCCGAGGTGCTCGCCAACATCGTGGTCGAGCGCGAGGCCACGCCGGTCACCGTGGTGGGCCACAGCTATGGCGGGGGAGTGGCCATCGTCCTCGCCGCGCGCCGTCCCGAGCTCGTGTCGGGAGTGGTCCTCGTCGGTTCCATCGGGCGCGCCGACAGCCTGAACGTCCTCGACCGGCTCCTGGCCGCGCCGGCGCTGGGAGAGGTCTTGAGCGCGGCGGGGTTCTTCGCCTTCGGCCAACTGTTGCCCCGCGTCCTGCACGCCGTCGGGTCCCGACGCCACGGCGCCCTCGACTGGCTGCGCGCCAGCCTGCCCGCCGATCGCTACGAGCAGATGTCGGGGAAGCGGGGTCATCAGGTGTGGCGGAGCTTCGTGACCGAACAACGGACCCTGGTGCGCGAGATCGGTGTGGTGGAGGCCGCGCTGGGCTCGGTGCGGGCACCCACCGTGGTCGTCTCCGGGACGTGGGACCTGGTGGTGCCTCCCTCGGTCTCGGCCCGCATCGCGGCGTCGATCCCCGGGAGCGAGCTCGTGAGCGTGGCCCGCAACGGGCACTTCGTCCCCCGCGACGCGCCCGACGTGGTGGCCTCGGCGGTGCGTCGCGTCGAGGCCCGGGCGCGGGACCAGCGGGCTCACGAGGCGGAGTACGACACGCCGACCTGAGGTTCTGAGGGCGACGGAGCCCGAGATGGAAGACTGCGGCCCATGGCCATCGACTTCAGCTTCGACCCCGACGTCGAAGAGGCCCGACAACGCATGCGGGCCTTCGTCGACGAGGAGGTGCGCCCCACCGAACAGCGGCTGGCCGCCGAGGGCTCGGGCCGCGCCGACTGGCGGGGCGAGCTCGATCGGCTGCGGGCCCGGTCCCGTGAGGTTCACCTGTGGATGCCCCACATGCCCGAGGCATGGGGCGGGATGGGCCTGGGGCCGACGGCCCTGGCGGCGGTGTCGGCCGAGTCCGCCAAGACGCGCTGGGCGTCGTACATCGTCAACTGCTACGCCCCCGACGAGGGGAACATGCACACGCTGCTGCACTGGGGGACCGACGACCAGAAGCAGCGGTACCTGGCGCCCATGTGTGAGGGCACGGTCCGGTCGTGCTTCGCCATGACCGAGCCCGAGGTGGCGGGCTCCGACCCCACCCTCATGCGGACCCGGGCCGTGCCCGACGGCGACGAGTGGGTCGTCAACGGGCACAAGTGGTTCATCAGCGGGGCCCGGGGGGCCCGCTTCGCCATCCTGCTCGCCCGCACCGAGGACGACCCCGAGGTGCCCCAGGCCGCCACCACCGCCTTCATCGTGGACGTGCCCTCCCCGGGATGGGAGATCGTGCGGGACGTCGAGACCATGGCCGGGAGCCACAACCACTGCGAGATCCGCATCACCGATCTCCGGGTGTCCGATGCCAACCGGCTGGGTGAGCGGGGCCAGGGCCATCGTCTCGGGCAGTACCGGCTGGGGCCCGCCCGCCTGGCCCACTGCATGCGCTGGCTCGGTCAGATCGAGACCGCCCTGGACCTGATGGTGGCCCGGGCCACCCAGCGCTACTCCCACGGCTCCCTGCTGTCGGAGAAGCAGGGGATCCAGTGGCTGGTGAGCGAGTCGGCCATCGAGCTGTACCAGGCCAAATTGATGGTGCTGCACGCCGCCTACCGCATCGAGCACGGGCTCCCCTTCACCACCGAGGTGTCCATGGCCAAGCACCACGTGGCGAACACGCTGTGGCGGGTCGTCGACCGGGCCGTGCAGGTCCACGGCGCGCTCGGGTACTCGAAGGACTCGCCGTTGTCGGACATGCTGCTCCAGGCCCGCTGGAGCCGTTTCGCCGATGGCGCCGACGAGATCCACAAATGGCGGGTGGCCGAAGCGGTCATCGCCGCCTACAACGAGCACGGCACGACGCGCGCCGCCACCGGTGATCTCCCCCTGTAGCGCTACCAGTAGTAGCGGTAGACCACCTGGGCCACACAGGAGGGCTTGTCCGAACCCTCGGTCTCGACGGTGATGTCGAGGACGACCTGGGCGCTGTCCTCGCCGACGCTCTCCACCGCACCGACCGCGGCGCCGAGGCGCACCTTGGACCCCACCTTCACCGGGGACGGGAAGCGGACCTTGTTGCAGCCGTAGTTCACCCCGAACTTGAACCCCTCGACCCTGACGACCTCGGCCAGGATGCCGGGGATGATCGACAGCGTGAGATAGCCGTGGGCGATGGTGGCGCCGAAGGGCCCCGAGGCGGCGCGCTCGGGGTCGACGTGGATCCACTGGTGGTCGCCGGTGGCATCGGCGAACAGGTTCACCTGCTCCTGGTCGATCTCGTGCCACCCGGAGAACCCGAGGTGCTGGCCCGAGAGCTTGTTGAGCTCCTCGATACTCGAAACGATGGTCGTCATGCCCCGACAATAGGTCGCGCCCCGGGCTCCTCGCCCGAGGGGACCGCGCCGCTACTTGAACCAGATGCGCTGGTACTCGCGGCTCTGGGGATGCAAGAACAAGGCCACGAGGGCCACCATGAAGGCGAGGTTGATGGCGACCGAGTAGTTCCGCGAGTCGAGGATGAGGAGCAACAGGACGAGGGCCGACAGGCCGGCCAGCACGACGCCGAGCCAGTAGCCCCAGCGCAGCTCGTTGGCCACGCCGTACCCGGCCACCCCGAGGCCGAGCGAGATCACCAGCGGGTACGCCCCGAACAGGATCCACAGGAGGCTGATGGCGGCGGTGAGATAGCTGAGCATCACCGCACCCTGCAGCGTCTGGGGCTGGGAAGGGTCGAACCAGCGGCGGGGCTCGGCCATGTGGTCATTCTTGCAGGTCCGAGTGGCCGACTGACCTCAGGCGGGTCGGTAGTCTCGTGGTGGTGAAGGCGCCCCGCGAGCTCGGTCGGGCCCGGGTGCCGCGGCTGTTCGGTCGACGGGCGTCACATGCCCATCCGAGCAGGAGCGGCGTCGGCGAGGTCCAGATGTGGGACCACCACCACCGCAACATCCAAGGTGGCGGGGCTCGGGCCGCGGTGTTCGGGGTGGCCGACGGTCTGGTCACCAACGTGTCGTTGATCCTGGGCATCGCCGGCGCCGACGCCGGGCCGAGCGTCGTGCGCCTGGCCGGGATCGCGCTGCTCATCGCCGGTGCCTTCTCCATGGCGTCGGGCGAGTGGACGTCGATGTCGGCCCAGCGCGAGCTCCTCGAGCGCGAGTTGGCCATGGAGAAGCACGAGATCAGTCACCGGCCCGAGGGGGAGCGGCGCGAGCTCGTCGGCATCTACGAGAAGCGTGGTGTCGACCCCACCGTGGCTCGGACCCTCGCCACCGAGATGATGCGGACACCGGAGCTCGCCCTCGAGACCCATGCCCGTGAGGAGCTCGGCATCAACCCCGCCGCGCTGGGCCGGCCCCTGCAGGCGGCGGTGTCGTCCTTCGTCACCTTCGCCCTGGGGGCGCTGATCCCGCTGCTCCCGTGGTTCGTGACGCGCGGCACCACCGCGGAGGTCGCCTCGATCGTGCTCAGCGCCTTGGCAGCCCTCGGCGTCGGCGCCGCGCTGGCGGCGTTCACGCGCCGGAGCTGGTGGCGGTCCTCGGGCCGCCAGCTCCTGATGACGGCGTTACCCGCTGCGGTGACCTACGGCGTGGGCGTCGCCGTCGGCGTCTCGGGCGTGCACTGAGGATCGCGTCACCGCCGGAGCGCCGCCATCCGGGCTAGGCGGTGCCGGGCGCGGCGAGGGGCGTCCACCATGGTCAGGAGGACGAAGCCGACGAGCATGAGGGCGCCGCCGACGACGGCCAACCACTGGGCGATGGACCCGAGCCCGGTGAAGGCCAGGGACCCCGAATCGGCCTGGACCACGGGATCGGCGCCGGCCGGGGGATCGGACGCGCCGGGATCAGATGACCCGTCGGTGGCCGCGGTGACCACGCCTGCGGCCGCGGCGGTGGACCGGGCCGGCGCTGTGGATGCCGGGGCGGTGGACGCCGGGGCCGCGGTCGGCGTGGTCGAGGCACCGGGGGCCGCGGCGGGGCTCGGGTCGGTGGTGCCGGTCGGTGCCGGTGGATCGATCGTCGTCGGTGTGGTGGAGGACGACCCCGAGGAGCACCCCGGCGGCGAACCGGTCTTTCCCTCGGCGCTGTAGAAGAGCCCGAGGAGGTCGCACGCCGTGGTGGTGGACACGAGCCAGGCGCCGTCGACCGACACGGCATAGCCCCGGTTGTTCGAGAGGATGGGGGTCCCGTCGGGACCGAGGATGTCGAAGGTCGCGATGGCACACGGGCTCGTGAGGCCCAGTTGGCTGCACTCCGTGTCACTTTGGAAGGTGATGTCGTCCACGCTGGCACCACCTGCGTTTGAGGCCAACCCCGACGACAAGGCTTCGCTGAGCGCGGTCTCGAGCGAGGCGCCGTTCTCGAGCACCGCCACCTTCTCGGCCACCGTGGCGCTCGGGTCGAAGAGCGTCTGGAAGGCCTGGGTGATCTGTCCCGAATCCGTGCCCGGCGCCGGAGGAATCGTCGGCGTCGTCGGTGACGTGGGGGAGGTGGTCGGTGACGTGGGCGACGTCGGCGTCGTCGGCGGCACGGAGATGCCCGTCCCCGGCACGGTGGCGATGACCGGCGAGATGGGCGAGCCGATCGGCGCCTCCGACACGATGCCGGTGGCCGCGGCGTTGTTGGAATACGGCGTGCACGTCAAGTTCAGCGTGCTACCCGACACGTCCAGCGCCAGGGAGATGGCGGGGTCCACCGTGAGGGTGATCGCACCCCCGGTGGCGGTGAAGGGGCCCAGGGTCGCGGGGCTCGCCGGGAGGTTGAGCGTGAGGCCCGAGGACGGCACCGGGCTCGGGATGGGGGCGTTGATGGCGAGCTCGCCGCTCGAGATCGAGGCGGGCGTGGCCCCGGTGGCATCCACCTTGGTGACCGCGGTCCCGGTGATGGCGGAGTTCCCGAGCGCCGCCGCGGCGGAGACGATCGAGGTGGGGAGATCCACCGCCGAGGTGTAGCCGGTCAGGTCGAACTGCGTCCCCGCGCTCGGCGTGGCCGGGGAGATGGTCCCCGAGGTGGTCACGTTGTTGAGGACGATGTTGCCCACCGGGGTTCCCGGGCAGTACAGCTCGTAGGGGCCGGGCTGCGTCGGGGGGACCGTCCCGCCCGGGCCCGTGGTGGGGGTCGTGGTCACCCCGGCCGTCACGATGACCGGCGAGATGGGCGAGGTGTCGGGCAGACCGGGATCGATGCCGCTGGGGGCGCTGTCGTCGGGATAGGCCGTGCAGCTCAGGTTGATGTTGCTGCCCGCGTCCAACAGGGTCAGGGTCGCATCGGCGTTCTGGGCGATCGTGATCGAACTGCTCGTGGCCGTGAAGGGGCCGATCGACGCCGGGGTCAGGGGCAGGGTGAGGGTCACGCCCGTGGGGGGCACGGGGTTGGGGATGGGGGTGTCGAAGGTCAGCGGACCGGTCGGGATCGAGGCCGGGGAGGCTCCTGACGCGTCGATGGTGGCCATGGCGGTCCCCGACAGCGCGGTGTTCCCCACGGCGGCCGCCGCCGACGCGATCGAGGCCGGGATGGGCACCTCGGCTTGGTAGTTGGTGACGGTGAACTGCTGACCCGGGGATGGGTCGGGCGGTGACAGCGTCGCCGTGGTGGTGACGTCGTTGAGGACGAGGTTGCCGATCGGGCTTCCGGGGCAGTACAGCTCGTAAGGGCCCTCACCTCCGGGTCCGATGGGCGGCGGCGGGGTGATGGTGGCCGTGCCGGTGGCGATCACCGGTTCGATGGGGTCCACCGAGGGCGGGTCGGTGGCGAGCCCCGTGGGCTCACTGTCGTTGGGGAAGGTGTCGCAGAACAGTCCGAAGTGGTCGCCGAACTCGTCGACGTTGAGGTTGACGTCGTTGACGTCGAAGGAGATGGGCCCTCCGGTGGCGGTGAACGGGCCCAGCTCCCCGGGCGGGACGGTGGCGGCGAACTGGACGCCGGTGGAGGGGACGGGGTTGGGAAGCACGACGCTGAAGGGCACGTCGTAGACCTGCGAGAACCCTCCCGGGTAGTAAGGGTACGGCTCGGTGGAGATGGGGCCGATACTCGGGACCGTGGTGACCACATCGGAGGTCGTCGCCGTGGTCTCACCGAGAGCCACCGATGCCCCGCCCGACGACCCGACCGCATAGACGGGTGGTCCACCGGGATTGATGATCTCGAAGCCGGACCCGACCGCACCGGTCGAGTTGAGGAACATGGTGGCGCTCCCGCTGATTTGGGTGAGGCCGAGGTTCTCGGCCTCTTGGACCACGGACTGCGGGATGGAGAACTGGGTCTGGAGGTCGTTCAGCGTGAACTGCTGGCCCTGGGTCAACGCGGAGGGCGCGATGGTGGCCGACGTGGTGGTGTCGTTGAGCACGAGATTCCCGACGGGGCTCCCCGGGCAGTACATCTCGTAGGGCCCCGAGGGCGAGGTGGGAGGCACGGTCGTCGGGGGCGTGGTGGTGGTCGTGGGCATCGTCCCCGTGGCCGACGCGGTGGCGATCACGGGCCGGATGGGGGGCCCGGAGGGGGCGGTGCCCGTCGACCCCGACGTCGGCACGCTGTTGTTGGCGTAGGCCGTGCAGGACATGGTGAAGGCCTTGCTCGACAGGGCCGCCACCACCTGGGTGGACTGGTCCTGGGCCACGGTGATGGGCCCGCCCGACGCCGTGAAGGGGCCCACGGTGATGGGGGTGGTGGGGAAGGAGACGGCCAGGCCCCCGGTGGGCACCGTGGCCGGGATGGACACGTCGAAGGGCATCGACCCGGTTCCGGCCTGGTCGGTGGTGGCGCCGTAGGCGTCGACGGCACTGGCGGCCAGGCCGTTGAAGGCGGAGTTTCCGAGGCCGGCGGCCGCCGAGACGAGACCGGGGGGGAGCGGGATGTTGGTCTGATAGCCCGTCACCGAGAACTGCTGTCCGGCCGACAGGCCTGTCGCCGGAGAGATGGTGGCGGTGGTGGTGACGCCGTTGAGCACGAGGTCCCCGACCGGCGTGTGCGGGCAGTACAGCTCATAGGGGCCCGTGAGGGCTGAGGGCGCCGGCGGCGGGACGGCGTTCCCCGCGGTGGCGATGGTGGTGGCGATCGGTAGCCCCGGGGGCGTGTTGTTGGAGAAGCCCGACGGCAGTGTGTCGTTGGGGTACGAGGAACAGTTCAGGTCGATCTCGCCGATGCCGTCGCCGTCGATGTCGGTGGTGTTCGATACCGGGTCCTCGCTCACGGTGATGTTGCTGCTCGTGGCGGTGAAGGGCCCGACCGTCGCCGGTGTCGACGGGACGTCCAGTGCCACACCGGAGGACGGGACGGGGTTCGGGAGGGGGATGTCGAACGCCATCGATCCCGTCGAGAGCGACGACGGCGTGGCTCCGGTGGCGTCGATCGTGGTCGACAGGGTGCCGGTGAGAGAGGTGAGCCCGGTGGCCTCGGCATCCTGCACCACCGAGGCGGGCAATTGCTCTTGGACCTGAAGGCCGGTCACGTTGAACTGCTGACCGGCGCTCGGGCTGGCCGGAGAGAGCGCGCCGGTCACCACGACGTCGTTGAGGACGATGTTCCCGGCCGGGGTGCCTGCACAGAAGGTCTCGTACGGGACCGTATCGGCGTAGGCGGCGCTCGTAACTGCTTGTGCAATGACGCCCGCTACTAATGAGGATCCGACGACGAGCGCGAGCGCGCCGACGATGCTCAGTCGCTTGGCGACGTGTTGAAAGCGTCCCACTGTGACCCCCTCTGCCCGCCGGCTGGGGGATCGGGCCCCTCAGTCGGCGACGGGCGAGTGTGTGCCTGTCATGGCATCAGTTGGTAGCGGTGCGCGCATCCCCAAGATTGATGAACCTCGCAGAGTGACGGCGCGTGGCATCCGCGTCACTATTGGTCCGATCCGACTAGTGATCCGATGGCGGAGACGGGGGGACGTCGGTGACATAGGCCCGGTCGGTGTGGTCGACGTCGAACCCCAGCTTCCGGTAGAGGTGCACGGCGGGGGCGTTGTCGGCATCGACATAGAGCATCCCCACGGTGATGCCCTGCGAGGCGAGGTGGTCGAGCCCGGCCACCACGAGGCCACGGCCGAGCCCGAGTCCCTGGAAGTCGGGATCGACCGAGATCACGTAGATCTCCCCCAGGGGCGGTTCCACGTCGTGGTGCACCTTCGTCCAACACGATGCGGCCAGGCGGCCGTCGCGCTCGTGGAGGAGAAAGCCATCGGGGTCGAACCAGGCCTCGGCCTCGCGCTCGCGGATGGTGTCGAGGCTCCAGCCCCCCTGCTCGGGATGAGAGGCGAAGGCCCGATTGTTGACCTCGAGCCATGCCGACTCGTCCACGCCGGGCCGAAACGGGCGGGTGGTGACGGTGAGGTCGTCGGCGTCGAGCGGGAGGGGTCGGCGCATCTGGTAGAGGTCGCGCCCGCGGCGCAGGCCGCAGGACTGCGCCATGGCGTCGGTGTCCGGTGTGGGTTTGGGGACCCACAGGTGCACGTGGCCCCCGCCTTCGGCGGAGATCTCGCGCAAGGCCGCGCTCAGGAGGCTCACCCCCACCTCGGCCTCGGGCCCGCGGTGGTCGGGGCGGATCACCACCTCCACACCCCAGGTGTCGTGCCCCCGGCTCAGCTGGGCATAGCCGACCAGAGGGCCGTTGGACGGCTCTCGTGCCACGAACCCGGCAAAACCCTTGCGGCCCCCGTGGACCAGGTCGAGCCATTTGTGCTCGCCGAGGGGATAGTGGCCATCGGCCACGAGGGCCTGTTGGAGCAGTTGCGACACCTCGGCGATGTCGGATTCGCCCATCCGGCGCTTGACCTCGATGGGGTGCACGGCCGCAGGTTATCGGCACCACTCGAGGCGTCGGGACAGCTGGGAACGACAACCGGCTCGGTACTGTGAGGCCCGTGGCACGACCCCGAACGTTGCGGGGCCGGGCACGCGAGGTGACCGCGCGCCTGGCCCACGCCTACCCCGGCACCGCATCGGAGCTCTGTGCCCTTCGGCACGTGGGGGCCTTCCAACTTCTCGTGGCCACCATCCTCTCGGCCCAGTGCACCGACGAGCGGGTCAACATGGTCACGCCCGGCCTGTTTGCGGCGTACCCGACTCCCGAAGCCCTCGCCGAGGCGCGTGTCGAGGACCTCGAAGACCGCATTCGCTCTACGGGCTTCTTCCGCTCCAAGGCCAAGAACCTCATGGGCATGGCCCGGGGAGTGACCGAGCGATTCGGGGGGGAGGTCCCGACGTCGATCGAGGACCTCACCAGCCTGCCCGGCGTGGGCCGGAAGACGGCCAACGTGGTGCGTAGCGTGGCCATGGACCTGCCCGGGCTGCCCGTCGACACCCACGTGGGGCGTCTCACGCGTCGGCTGGGGTTGACCGAGCAGACCGACCCGGTGAAGGTCGAGAGTGAGATCGATGCCCTGGTCCCCCCGGCGGAGTGGGGGACCCTCAGCCTGCGGCTCATCCTCCACGGCCGCAAGGTGTGCCGGGCTCGCAACCCTCGGTGTGGCGAATGTCTCCTAGCCGACATCTGTCCTTCTGCTCTCGTTCCCCTGCGTTGACCGGGTGCGGAGCAAATGAGTTCGGTCGATGTTTTGCCGCTGTCCCTGGAAGCAGCAGACGTCCCGTGGTGTTGTAGAGAACAGGAACCGGTTCCCGCCACCTGGTTCCCATGAGCGCCGGCCGGGTCCGCCGCCTGGCCCGCTCGCGCAACGGCGCCCGAAAGGGCGCCGTTGGCGCGCCCAGCGGCGACGGTTCAGCGCAGACGGTTCAGCGCCGACGGCTCGGGGCCGAGGTGATCCGACCGAGGCGTCGCCCCGCACCGGTGAGGGCCCGCTCCACCGCGAAGAGCTCGGAGGCGGTGTCGTCGTCGTGTTCGGAGGCCGCCTTGTCCGCGATGGTGGCGACGCGGAGGCGCAATTCCTCGAGCGCGGTGGTCAACGAGGACAGTTCGGCGAGCGGAGCGGACACGCCCTGATGATGGCCGATACCCGACGGCGATGCGAAGCGGGAAGGTGTGACGATGGGCGGCGCGCCGTGTGGTCCGAGGGTTGCGGGGCTCTCACCAGGGCCGGAGGGCGCAGGTGCCCCGAGTACGATCGGGTCCCCGTGCCCCTCACCCGCCTCGACCTGCGTGGTGTGCCCGCCTCGGACCTGGCGGCCGCCCTGCCGCGCCCCGGTGCCGGCCAGACGTTCCCGAGCGAGGAGGTACGGGCCGTCCTCGACGAGGTTCGCGCCGGAGGTGACGCCGCGGTCCGGGCCCTGACGCGACGTTTCGACGGAGTCGACATCGAGGCCCTGCGGGTGCCGGAGGAGGACCTCGAAAAGGCATTGGCCGGGATCGACCCCGGGCTGCGAGCCGCCCTCGAGCTGGCCTACGCCCGGATCCTCGCTTACCACGGCCACGAGCCGGGACCGCTCTCGGACTTCGAGAGCGACGGCGTCGTTGTCCAGCACCTGGTGCGGGCGGTGGCGCGCGCCGGGTTGTACGCCCCGGGGGGACGGGCGCGCTATCCCTCCACCGTGCTCATGTGCGCGGCACCCGCCCGGGTGGCGGGCGTGGCCGAGCTCGTGCTGTGTGTGCCGCCGGGTCCCGACGGCGCCATCGCCTCCGAGACGCTGGCGGCCGCCGCCATCGCCGGCATCGACGAGGTCTACCGGGTGGGGGGAGCCCAGGCCATTGCGGCCATGGCGTTCGGCACCGAGTCCATCGCTCCCGTCGACGTCATCGTGGGCCCGGGGAACCGGTACGTGGCCGAGGCCAAGCGCCAGGTCTCGGGGATCGTGGGCGTCCCCTCCGCTTTCGCCGGGCCCTCCGAGGTGGTCGTGGTGGCCGACGACGACACCCCGGTGGCGTGGGCCGCCATCGACGTCGTGGTCCAGGCCGAGCACGGCCCCGACGGCCTCGCCTGGCTCGTGACGTGGTCGCCGGAGGCCGCCGATGCCATCGAAGCCGAGGTCGACCGCCTGGTGGTGGCCTCACCCCGTCGGGCCGACCTCGAAGCCACCCTGGGCACGGGCGGGTACGTGGCGCTGGTGGACGGACCGGCCCAGGCGGTGGCGCTCTCCAACGTCGTGGCGCCCGAGCACCTCGAGCTCCTCGTGGACGGTGCCGCCGCCTTGGTCCCTATGGTGCGCAGCGCCGGGGCGGTCTTCGTGGGCCCGTATGCCCCAGCCAGCGTGGGCGACTACCTGGCGGGCCCGAACCATGTGCTGCCCACGGCGCGCACGGCGCGCTTCGCCTCGGCGCTGCGGGTCGACGACTTCCGCACCCACGTCCACGCCGTGTCGATGGGCGCCGAGGCGCTGGCCCGACTCGCACCTCACGTCGTCGCCATCGCCCAGGCCGAGGGTCTCCCGGCGCACGCCCGATCCGTGGTCGTGCGGGGCGAGTCGTGACGGGGGACCCCGTCCCCCTGCGGCCCGACCTGACGGTGTTGTCGGGATACCACTCCCGCCAAGTCGAGGTGGAGGTCCGCCTCAACACCAACGAATCGCCCTTTCCTCCCCCTTCGGAGTGGCTCGACGAGTTGCGCGACGAACTGGGTCGCATCGACTTCAACCGATATCCCGACCGCTCCGCCACCGAGCTGCGCGCCGCCCTGGCGGAGTTCCACGGCGTCGAGCCGACGCAGGTGTTCTGTGCCAACGGGTCCAACGAGGTGCTCCAGTGCCTGTTGTTGGCCTACGGCGGGCCGGGTCGGGTGGTGGCGCTGTTCGAACCGACCTACGCCCTGCACAGCCACATCGCCGCGCTCACCGGCACGGGCGTGGTGCGGGGGTGGCGCGGCGCTGATCACCGTGTGGACCTCGACGTGGTGGACCGCATCCTCGAGGAGTCGCAACCGGTCGTCACGTTCCTGTGCTCGCCCAACAATCCGACCGGGCGGGCCGAGCCGCCCGAGGTCGTGGCCCACGTGCTCGAGCGCGCCCCGGGGCTGGTGGTCGTGGACGAAGCGTACGGGCAGTTCTCCCCGTGGAGCGCCCTCGACCTCGTCACGGGCCGCGCCTCGGGAGCGCCGCGGTTGGTCGTGGTCCGGACCTTCTCCAAGACGTGGTCGATGGCGGCGTGTCGCCTCGGCTACCTCGTCGCCGATCCGGCCGTCGTCGCCGCCTGTGATGCCGTGGTGTTGCCGTACCACCTCGACGCCATGACCCAGGCGGCCGGGCGCCTGGCCCTGCGCTACGTCGATGCCATGGAGGCGCGCGTGGCGCTCATCACCGAGGAGCGTGGTCGGCTGGCCGCCGCCCTCGGAGAGCTGGCGGTCGAGGCGTGGCCGTCGGATGCCAATTTCATCCTCTTCCGGCCCACGGGGCGCATGGCCACGGACGTGTGGCAGGACCTGGTCGACGCATCGGTGCTGGTGCGTGATTGCTCGACGTGGCCGGGCCTCGACAACTGCCTCCGCGTCACGGTGGGCACGCCCCAGGAGAACGACCGCTTCGTGGCCGCCCTTCGGTCGAGCCTGGAGTCCGCAGGCCGCTGAGGGGCGGTGCGCCGAGCAGGGGCGGTGCGGCGAGCGCGGTCGGGTGAGCCCGGTCCGGTCCTGTCCTTCCAGCGCGTAACCTGGGCGGCTCTATGACGCCGAACGACGACGGTGGCGCCGAGCCGGCGAGAGCCCGATCGGTCCCGTGAGCCCGACCCGCGCCGCGACGCGCCAACGACGGACCAAGGAGACGGCCATCGACGTCGAGATGGTCCTCGACGGCACCGGATCGGTGGACGTCGAGACGGGGATCCCGTTCTTCGACCACATGCTCTCCCAGCTCGGCCGGCACGGGGGGCTCGACCTGAGCGTCAGGGCCACCGGGGATCTCCACGTCGACGCCCACCACACCGTCGAAGACGTGGGCATCGTCCTCGGGGAGGTCCTGGCCGACGCCCTCGGGGACAAAGCCGGCATCCGCCGGTTCGCGTCGATCGCCCTCCCGCTCGACGAAGCGTTGGTGGAGGTGGCCCTCGACATCTCGGGTCGTCCCTACCTCGCCTACGACGTCGCCTTCGCTCCCGACGTGGCGCCGCTCGGGTCGCCACCGTTCGATCCCCAGCTGGCCGAGGAGTTCTGGCGGGCTTTCGTCACCGCGTCGGGCATCACCCTTCACCTGCGCCTCGTGACCGGGAAGAACACCCACCACATCGTCGAGGCGTCGTTCAAGGGGACGGCGCGTTGCCTGCGCGACGCGCTGCGGGTGGAAGGCGGGGGAGTGCCGTCGACCAAGGGCACGTTGGGCAACGCCAGCGGGAATTGACGATGGACGGGGGAATCGCCGTCCTCGACTACGGCATCGGCAACCTGGCGTCCGCGCACAAGGCCTTCGTCCACCTGGGGGCGCGGGCCCGTCTGGTCACCGACCGCCACGACGCCGCCGGGGCGTCGGGGGTGGTCTTGCCCGGCGTGGGTGCGTTCGGACGGTGCGCCCAGGCCCTGCGCAGCACCGGCCTCGACGGTGCCGTGGCTGACGCGCTGGAACGGGGCGTCCCGTTCCTCGGGATCTGCGTCGGCTTCCAGTTGCTCTACGAGGGATCGGAGGAGTCCCCTGCGGTGCCGGGTCTGGGGGTGCTACCGGGCAAGGTCGTGGCGCTGTCCCCGGGGGTGAAGCGCCCCCAGATGCAGTGGAACCAGCTCCTGGTGCGCCCGGGAAGCCAGAGCGGGCTCCTGGCCGGGATGGCACCGGCTTCGTGGGTGTACTTCGTCCACTCCTATGCGCCGGAGATGTCCGACGAGACCGTGGCGACGTGTGACTACGGCGGCACCGTGGTGGCGGCGGCCGAACGGGGCCGGGTATGGGGCGCACAGTTCCACCCCGAGAAGTCGGGGCCGGTGGGTCTGGCCATCCTCGCCAACTTCGTGGCTGCATGCGGGGACGGGCCGACACCGAAGTGAGCACCGCGTTCGATCTCTACCCCGCCATCGACCTCCATGACCGCGGCGCGGTGCGGCTGGTGCAGGGCGACTTCGGACGCGTGCGCGCCTACGGCGATCCGCTGGCCCTGGCCCGCTCGTACGTGGCCGGCGGGGCCCGGTGGATCCATGTGGTCGACCTCGACGCGGCGCGCACGGGCGACCCCGTGAACCGCGACCTGGTGCTGGAGATCGCCGCCGCCGTGGACGTTCCCGTGGAGGCCGGCGGGGGGGTGCGGGCCAGCGCCGACGCCGTGGCCCTCCTCGACCACGGGATCGAGCGCGTGGTGCTCGGGACCGCGGCCCTCGAGGCGCCCGAGGTGGTGGAGTCACTGGTGGCGCGCTATCCCGGCCGCGTGGCGGTCGGACTCGATCACCGCGGTGGGGAGCTGGCCGTGCGGGGGTGGGAGCGCCCGAGCGGGACGTCTCTCGGTGCCGCGCTCGCTCGCCTGGCCCCCCTGGACATCGGCGCGGTGGTGGTGACCGATATCGACCGCGACGGCATGTTGGAAGGGCCCGATCTCGTCGGGCTGCGCCATGCGCTCGACCTCACGGCGCATCCCGTGGTGGCGTCGGGGGGGGTGCGGTCGTCGTCGGACCTGCGCGCCTTGGCGGCCCTCGAAGCACGGTCGGATGGTCGGCACCTGGCCGGCGCCATCGTGGGTACCGCACTGGTGCAGGGCGCCATGACCGTCGAGGAGGCGATCGCCGCGTGCGTGCTGTCCGGGTGATCCCCTGTCTCGACGTCGATGCCGGACGGGTGGTGAAAGGGGTGCGGTTCGTCGACCTCGTCGACGCCGGCGATCCGGTGGCGCTGGCGGCGCGTTATGACGCCGAAGGTGCCGACGAGCTCGTCTTCCTCGACATCACGGCGTCGGCCCACGAGCGCGACACGATGGTCGACGTGGTGTCGCGCACGGCGGCGGAGGTGTTCATCCCCTTCACGGTAGGTGGAGGGGTTCGAGCACCCGACGACGCCCGTCGCCTGTTGCGGGCCGGCGCCGACAAGGTGGCCTTGAACACCGCGGCGATCCTCGACCCCGGGCTCATCCACCAGTTGGCCGACGAGTTCGGCTCGCAGTGCGTCGTCGTCGCCATCGACGCGCGACGCCGTCCCACCCAGGTCGGCTGGGAGGTGTTCACCCACGGGGGACGGCGCGGCACCGGCCAGGACGCCGTGGCATGGGCCGAGGAGTGCTCGACGCTCGGCGCCGGTGAGATCCTCGTCACCTCGATGGACCGCGACGGCACGCGCCACGGGTTCGACGTGGAGCTGACACGAGCCATCGTCGACACGGTGGGGGTCCCCGTCGTGGCGTCGGGAGGTGTCGGGAGTCTGGAGCATCTCGTGGAGGGGGCCACGGTGGGGGGCGCCGATGCCGTGCTGGCGGCCTCGATCTTCCACCGCCAGGAGCACACCGTGGGCGAGGCCAAGGCGTATCTCGCCGCGCACGGCGTCATGGTGCGACCCCCGACACCGCAATGACGTCGACCGCCTCGCATTCCCCGTACCACGCGGGGTCGGCCGTGCTTTGCCTCGGGCGCCATCGGCTACGGTGCGGCCGTGGCTCCTGAGGGCAAGGCAGCAAGGTCCACGTCGCCGTCTCCGTCACCCAAGCAGCCCATCATCATGCTGGCCGACCGGGTCCTGGCCCAGCAGCCGGCGGCCGAAGGTGAGCGCCGGTCCCGCTCGGGCATCCTCATCCCCGCCACGGCGCAGGTGTCGCGCCGCCTCTTGTGGGCAGAGGTCGTCGCCGTGGGACCCCATGTGCGGTCGATCAAGGTGGGCGACAAGGTCCTGTTCAACCCCGAAGACCGGTTCGAGGTCGAGGTGCAAGGTGACGAGTACGTGATCCTGCGCGAACGCGACATCCACGCCGTGGCTTCCGAGCGCATCGACAGCGGCACCGGCCTCTACCTGTAGAGGTCCCGACCTCCGGCGCGTGGCCTCAGTTGGGGCTGGTGTCGTCGAACTGCGGCAACCACAGCGAGGACGACACCGGGGTCGGGGGCACGTGCACCCCGGGCGAGCCCGGTGCAGTCGCCGGAACCGGAGCCGGCGGAGCTGGTGGCGGCGGGGCCGGTGCCGCCGGAATCGGTACCGGGGGGGCCGACCGCTCACCGGCGAGGTGTCCGTCGCCGTTGCCGACGACAGCCGCGCCGAGGGGCGCACCCACTGGCGCACCGACGGAGGCACTCACCGGCGCACCGACGGGGGCACCGACCTGCTCGGGGTAGCGCTCGTCGATCGTCATGTAGGGCGCCGGGGGGGCCTTGAGGAGCCCTCGCGACACCCAGTTGCGCTGGTCGGCCCACACCAAGATGGGCGGAAGGACGATCAGCGCGCTCAGCAGGGCGACGGTGATGTTGATGGCGACGATGACGCCGAAGTCACTCAACAGCGGCATCGACGAGAGACCGAGGACGCCCACCCCGGCGATGGCGGTCATGCCCGAGACCATGAATGCCCTCCCGGTGCGGCGCGCCGTGGCGTCCATCGCCTGGCGCGGGGTGAGGCCCCGGGCCCGTTCCTCCACGAAGCGCAACAGGATCAGCGACGTGAATTCGGTGCAGACCGCCACCACTAAGGGCCCCGCCACCGCCGTCACGGGGCTCAACTTGAGGTGGAAGGCGACCCCGATGAGCGAGACCGCGCCCACGGCCACGAGCACCGGCACGAGCGACAACAGCGCACGGATCAAACTGCGCAACCGCAAGGTGAGGAAGGCGCCCACGAAGAGGATGGCCAGATAGGTGAGCTTGATCCGAGACGCCTCGAGGTTCTGGATGAGGCCCACGCCCACCGTGGCGATGCCCCCGGGTGCGACGGAGATCCCCGGCGGGGCGTTGATCCCACCCTCGAGGTCTTTCACCACGGGCGCGAGCTGGTCGAGCGTGTCGGTCCGGCCCAGGAATATGACGTTGAGCGCGGTGCCGTGGTCGGCCACGGTCGTCTTCACGATGCCGGGTGGGGCGACGAGATAGATGGCCTCCATCTCGGCCCCTGTGGGGGGAATCTCCTTCATGCCCTTGACGGTCACGAACTGGTCGATGGTGTTGATGAGCCCGGCGCCGGGGAACAGGGTGTTGGGGTACTTCTTCTCGAGCTGGTGCGAGAAGTTGACGACGTAGTCGACGGTCTGGTTGCTCCACGGGTGGTTGGTCGAGATCCGCATGGCGATCTCGTTGTTGGACCCCGTGGCCGTCTTCAGCTGCACGATGTCTTTGATGGCCTGGGACTGCGGGTTCACCCACGAGATGGGGTCGGTCTGCAGCGCCAGCTTCCCCTCGACGGCGATTCCCGACAGCAGGATCACCACGCTGACGATGGCCAAGGGGACGGCGGTGCGTTGCGGGAGGCTCCCGAGGAACACCGCCACCCGGCTGAGACGGCCCTGGCTGAAGTCCTTGCCCTTGGTGGGCGACTTGTACTCGCGGATACCGAGGACGGCCAGGGTGGCGATGATGCTGCACACGCACACGGCGATGATCCCGATCACGAGCAGTGAGCCGAATTCCCGGATGGCGGGCGTCTTGGCGAACCACAGCGCCATGAAGGCGAAGACGGCGTCGAAGGTGACCACCAGAAGCGCAGGGCCGAGGCCGCGGGCCGCGGCCTGAATGGGGTGCGAGGCGCGGTCGAGGATCACCTCTTCCTCGATGCGCGAGTGCATCTGGATCGCGTAGTCCATGCCCACCCCGAGCAGGACGGGCAGGGCGGCGATGGTGGCCAGGGTGAGCGGGACATGGAAATAGCCGACGAGGCCGAACCCCCAGACGAGGCCGAGCGCCACGATGGCGAAGGCGAGGAGTCTCCACCGCACCGTGAACGACAGGAGCAGGATCGTCATCATGATCGCGCCGGCCAGCAGGGCCAGGACGATGATGCCGTGCTTGAGGTAGTCGTTGATGGTCTTGAGCAGCGCCGGCACGCCGGTGGTGATGGTCGTGACGTTCTGGAATTTCGCGTGGTCGATGATGTTGGTCACCGACGACGCCGCGGTGGTCTCCTGGTTGATGTTGAGATCGCCCTTGAGGTACACCGCCAGCAGGGCGTGGTGGTTGTCGTGGACGAAGGTCTTGAGCGACTGGCGGACGCTGCCGTCTTGTTCGTGGATGATGAACTGCATCCACTGGGGGTTGGTGAGGACCTGGTCGGCCGGGTCCGTCTTGGCCAGCTCGATGCCCTCCTGGGTCAGGTAGTGGGCCCGGATCTGCTTGTCGGCGGGGTCGGTGTCTCGGGAGATGGCGGACTGGAGCAGAGAGAAGGCGGGGCTGTCGAGAGGGCTGCCGGTGGGACTGCTCAGGAGCTTCTGCGCGAACTGCAGGGCGTCCAGGGGCGTGACGGCGCTGAACACCCAGGGGTCCTTGGCCAGCTTGGACGAGATGTTCTTGAATGCCGCGATGTTCGACTTGGTCAGGAGGTTGTCGACCGTCGTCCCCGGCTTCATGGTGAAGAGGACGGCCATGGGATCGCCGCCGAAGACGTTCTCGTAGTTGACGTTGTTGATCCAGGCCGGGTCGTTGGTATTGAGATAGTCGGAGTTGCTGGTGGTGAAGCGCAGCGTCGTGATGCCGAATCCGAGGCCGAGGGTGATAAGGAGCCCGCAGATGGCCACAGTCCCGGCGCGCTTGCCCAGGTTGAGGCCGAGCCACTCCCATGTCCGTCTCATGGCGCCCCCCGGCGTTACCCCGCGCTTGGTATGGACGGAGTTACTGCATAGTAGATGCCTCCCGGCTCGAAGGCCCGATCGGGTGGGGGTCGAGGCCCGCACGGCTCGGCACTGCCGCCGGGTCATGGTCCGGAACATCCGAGGTGGCCGGTATCGTGAGGGCCTCATGGAGCGAGTGGCGTCCCCTGTCGAATTCACCGAGGAAGAGCTCGACGTCGTGCGCTTCGGGGCCGATGGCCTGGTCCCGGCCATCGTCCAGGACGCCGGCGACGGCACCGTCCTCATGCTCGGCTATATGGACGCCGAAGCCCTGCGGCGGACGCTGCGGACCGGCCGATCCTGGTTCTGGAGCCGGAGCCGGAACGAGTACTGGTGTAAGGGCGAGACCTCCGGGGACCGGCAGTGGGTGCGGTCCGTCCGCTACGACTGCGACGGAGACGCCCTCCTCGTGGCGGTGGACCAGGACGGGAACGGGGCGTGCCACACCGGGGCGCGCTCGTGCTTCTATCGGGCTTTCGGAACCGACGACCCCAGCGGCGTGGCCGGGGGACCGCCGCCGGCGACGTGAGCGCCACCGGGTCGCCGCCGGACCGGCCCGGGCTGGCGGTCTTCACCGAGCTGTGCCGGGACCACCGCATCGTGCCGGTGTGGCGCGAGCTCGTCGCCGACACCCTCACGCCGGTGAGCGCCTTCTTGCTCGTGGTGGGGGAGCAGACGGGGTTCCTGCTCGAGTCGGTCGAGGGGGGAGAGCGCTGGGGCCGGTATTCCTTCGTCGGCCGCAACCCGCTCGCCACCCTGGTGGGTCGCGGGCGATCGGTCGCGGCTGAGGGGACACTCGACCTGCCCGCTGAGGTGAAGGCACAGGCGCACGAGGGGGTCCTCGCCACGGTGGACGCCCTGTTGAGCGCGTACCGATCACCGCTTCTCGACGACCTCCCCCCACTGCACGGCGGGCTCGTGGGCTATCTGGGCTACGACGTCGTGCGCGAAGTCGAGCACCTGCCTAACGTGCCCCGTGACGACGCCGGTGTCCCCGATGCGGTCCTGCACGTCATCGGGCAGCTGTGTGCCTTCGACCATTGGCGCCAGCGCGTGATCCTGGTGGAGAACGTGGTGGTCGGGGAGGGCTGGGGCGACGACCAAGCCGCGGCCGCGTTCGACGCGGCTGGGACGCGTCTCGACGAGCTCGCCGCCGACTTGGCTCGTCCCTTGGGAGGGCCTTCACTCGAGGCACCTCGTCCCGACGACGTGATGCCCGAGGTGACCGCCAACATGACCTCGGAGATGTTCCAGGACGCCGTCCTCAGCGCCAAGGAGCTCATCCGGGCCGGGGACATCTTCCAGGTGGTCCTGTCCCAGCGCTTCGACTTCGATCTCGGTGCCGATCCCTTCCTCGTGTACCGGGTACTCCGACTGGTGAACCCCAGCCCGTATCTGTACTTCTTGCGCACCGAGCAGTGCACCGTCGTGGGGGCCACGCCCGAACCGCTCGTCCGCCTGCGCGACGGGATCGTGGTGTCGCGCCCCATTGCGGGGACGCGCCGTCGGGGACGGACCGAGGCCGAGGACGACCGCCTGGCGGGTGAGTTGGTCGAGCACCCCAAGGAGGTGGCCGAGCACGTGATGTTGGTGGACCTGGCCCGCAACGACGTGGGGCGGGTGGTCAGCTTCGGGACCGAGCGCGTCGACGAGTTCAAGACGGTCGAGCGCTACAGCCACGTGATGCACCTCACCTCGCAGGTGTCGGGTCGTCTGGCTCCGGGCAAAGGGCCCATCGACGTCCTGCGGGCCACGATCCCGGCGGGAACCCTGTCAGGGGCCCCCAAGGTGCGAGCCATGCAGATCATCGACGACCTGGAGCCCACCAAGCGCGGTGTCTACGGGGGTGTGGTGGGGTATGTCGACTTCTCGGGCAACCTCGACACCGCCATCGCCATCCGCACCATGGTCGTGACCCCCGACGGGCGGGCCTCGGTGCAGGCGGGGGCGGGGATCGTGGCCGACAGCGATCCCGTTGAAGAAGACGTCGAGTGCCACAACAAAGCCGCCGCCCTCCTGGCCGCGGTTCCCGCCGCGCGCCGGGCCACGGGCCGGTGACCGTGGGCCGAGGCGACTGCGGACCCGACCCCACCGACCGTTCCACGCTGATCGAAGAGGTCGACCTCCTGCGCGAGGCGACGGGCGCGGTGACGCTGGGGCGCGACGTGCTGCGGGTGTCCGGCGCCGATGCCCTGGCATACCTCCAGGGGCAGCTCTCGCAGGACGTGGCCGCGCTGGCGGTGGGAGAATCGGCCGATTCACTGATCCTGACCCCCCAGGGCAAGCTCGACGCCTTGGTGCGCGTGTCCCGGACCGGCGACGACGAGGTGATCATCGACGTGGACGGGGGATTCGGCGAGGCGGTGGCGGCGCGCCTGGCCCGCTTCAAACTGCGGGTCAAGGTGGACATCGAGGCGCTGGCGTGGGGTGTCGTGGCACTGCGGGGTCCGGGCTCGGCCGCGGCGGCGGGCGTCGAGGATCAGGCGGGGACGTCGCTGCGGGCGGCGTTCTCGTGGAACGGGGTCTCGGGTGTCGACCTGTTGGGCGAGGCGCCGGCGGTCCCCGCTGCGGTGCGCCTGTGCTCGGAGGCGGCTTGGGAGTCGGTGCGCGTCGAGGCGGGCATCCCGGTCATGGGCGCGGAGCTCGACGAGCGCACCATCGCCGCCGAGGCCGACCTGCTCGACCGCGCCGTGAGCTTCACCAAGGGCTGCTACACCGGTCAGGAGCTCGTGGCCCGGCTCGATGCCCGTGGAAACCGGGTGGCGCGTCACCTCCGGGGCCTGGTGATCCGGGGCCTGGCGTCGGTGACCGGGGAGGCGCCGGGGTTCGAGGTGGTGGCGCCGGGCGCCGAGGTCGTCTTCGAGGGAAAGGTCGTGGGCGCGGTGACGTCCTCGGCCTGGTCGCCGAGATTCAACTGTCCCGTGGCGTTGGCCTACGTCCACCGCACGGTGGAACCGTCGAGCACGGTGGAACTGCGTCTGGGGACCCCCGACACGCCCGACGCCGGAGCCCTCTCGGTCGTCGACGCCGACGTGCGCGCCCTTCCGTTGCGCTGATCGCCGGAGGCGAAACCTTCAGCGCCGATCGCTCAAGGCCGGGGGTTCAAGGCCGCCGTAGGGCTTCGAGGATGTCGGTCGACAACTCGGGCCGGCAGACCAGGAGATCGGGAAGCCACGGGTCGGGGCGGTTGTAGACGAGCGGCGACCCGTCGAGTCTCGTGGCGTGGGCGCCGTAGGCATGCGCCACGGCCACGGGGGCGGCGGAGTCCCACTCGTACTGCCCCCCGGCGTGCACGTAGGCGTCGACCGAGCCGAGCAGCACGGCCGCGGCCTTGGCCCCGGCCGAGCCCATGGGCACGAGCTCGCCGCCGAGGCGCGCCGCGACGAGTCTCGCTTCGGCCGGCGGCCGGGTGCGGCTCACCACGATGCGCAGGGGTCCGTCGGCGCGTGGCGCCAGGGCCTCTCGTCGGGGCCCGGCTCGGGTGCTGAGGACCAGACCCTGACCGGGGAGCGACACCGCACCGACGGCGGGCCGACCGTCGATCACGAGGGCGACGTGGACGGCGAAGTCGTCGCGCCCTTCGGAGTACTCACGCGTGCCGTCGAGAGGGTCGACGATCCAGACCCGGCCGGCGTCGGCGCGATCGGGGCGACCCGGGAGGTCGTCACCTTCCTCGGAGAGCACGGCGTCGTCGGGGCGGGCGTCGTGGAGGGCGTCCATGATCAGCTGGTTCGACCGGTGGTCGCCTTCGTGGCCGAGCGCCCTGGCGTCGTCGAGCCCCATGGTGCGGCGGAGCTCGACGAGCACACGCCCGGACTCCTCGGCGATGCGCACGGCCAGCTCGTCATCGTCATTCGTGGGCAATTTCGCACCTGGAGCGGCCTGGGGGCGCTGAGCCTGAGCCCGGGGACCGTATCGGAAAGAGACCAGGCCAAGCTATTCTCGTTGTTCTATGGGGGGACGCGCGGAACCTGGGCAGTACCAGCTTTCTCATCTCGAGGCCCTTGAGGCCCAGTCGGTCCACATCATGCGGGAGGTGGTGGCCGAATTCGAGCGCCCGGTGCTGTTGTTCTCGGGGGGCAAGGATTCGGTGGTCATGCTCCGGCTGGCCGAGAAGGCGTTCTGGCCCGCACGCCTGCCTTTTCCGGTCATGCACGTGGACACCGGCCACAACTTCCCCGAGGTGCTCGAATTCCGGGATCGACGGGTGGCCGAGCTCGACGCCCAGCTCAAGGTGGCCTCGGTACAGGAGTCGATCGACAGCGGACGGGCGGTCGAGGAGCCCGGGCCCAACCCGTCGCGCAACCGCCTCCAGACCAGGACCCTGCTCGACGCCATCACCGAGCACCGTTTCGACGCCGTGTTCGGAGGAGCACGCCGCGACGAGGAGAAGGCCAGGGCCAAAGAGCGGGTGTACTCCTTTCGTGACGAGTTCGGGCAGTGGGACCCGAAGAACCAACGTCCGGAGCTGTGGGGGTTGTTCAACGGCCGCCACCGCGCCGGCGAGCACATCCGGGTCTTCCCTCTGTCGGACTGGACCGAGCTCGACATCTGGCAGTACATCGCCCAGGAGTCCATCGAGGTGCCGTCGATCTACTTCTCGCACCGGCGGACCGTGTTCCGCCGTGACGGGATGCTCCTGGCCCTGAACGAGTTCGTCGCCGTCACCGAGGACGAGGAGCCCTTCGAGACCAACGTCCGCTACCGGACCGTCGGCGACATGACGTGTACCGGAGCGGTCGAGTCCACCGCCGTCACCGTCGACGAGATCATCGCCGAGACGGTGGTGTCCCGGCTGACCGAGCGCGGCGCCACCCGGGCCGACGACCGCTTCAGCGAGGCCTCGATGGAGGACCGCAAGCGCGAGGGGTACTTCTAGGCATGGAACTCCTCCGTTTCGCCACCGCCGGCTCGGTCGACGACGGCAAGAGCACGCTCATCGGTCGGCTCCTCTACGACTCCAAAGCCATCTTCGAGGACCAACTCGAGGCGGTCGAGCGGCTCAGCCGCCAACGGGGGGACGAGTACACCGACCTCGCCCTCCTGACCGACGGGCTGCGGGCCGAGCGCGAGCAGGGCATCACCATCGATGTGGCCTACCGCTACTTCGCGACGCCGCTCCGGAAGTTCATCATCGCCGACACCCCCGGGCACATCCAGTACACGCGCAACATGGTGACGGGGAACTCGACGGCGGATCTGACCCTGGTGCTCGTGGACGCCCGCAAGGGGATCGTGGAGCAGACCCGGCGCCATGCCTTTTTGGCCTCGCTCCTACGGGTCCCCCACCTCCTGGTGTGTGTCAACAAGATGGACCTGGTCGACTACGACGAGGCTGTCTTCACGAGGATCCGCGAGGAGTTCAAGGCCTTCGCCACCCGCCTCGAGGTGACGGACCTGGCCTTCATCCCCATCTCGGCCCTGCACGGCGACAACGTGGTGCAGCGCTCGCTCAACATGTCCTGGTTCGAGGGCCCGTCGCTCCTGCACCACCTCGAGCAGGTGTACATCGCCTCGGACCGCAACCTCATCGACCCCCGCCTCCCCGTGCAGTGGGTGGTCCGGCCCACGGCCTCCACGGTGCCGGACTTCCGCGGCTACGCGGGGCGCGTCGCCGGTGGGGTGTTCCGGGCCGGGGACGAGGTCATGGTGCTGCCCTCGGGGCTCACCACCACCATCGCCGCCATCGACACCTTCGACGGCCCCGTCGAGGAGGCCTTTGCGCCCATGTCGGTGATGGTGCGCCTGGCCGAGGATCTCGATGTCTCGCGAGGCGACCTCATCTGTCGTCCCCACAACCAGCCCACCATGGGCCAGGACATCGACGCCATGATGTGCTGGATGGCGGACCGTCCCCTCGCCGAGGGCGACGTCGTCGCCCTGAAGCACACGACGCGGTGGGTGCGGGCCCAGGTGCGAAACGTGCACTACGGCCTGAACGTCAACACCCTGCACCGTGACGACTCGGTGAACCTGCTGCGCCTCAACGATGTGGGACGGGTGAGCCTGCGGGTCACCCAGCCCCTGTTCTACGACAGCTACCGCCGCAACCGCTTCACGGGATCGTTCGTGGTGGCCGCCGAGGACACCAATGCCACCGTCGGGGCGGGCATGATCCTCGGGGCCGACTGAGCCATGACCCCGGTTTCGGACGTGGTGTGGTCGGTGGGCCGTCTCACCCGGACGGACCGGTGGGGCGCGCTCGGGACCCGGGGGGCGACGGTCTGGTTCACGGGGCTGTCGGGGTCGGGGAAATCGACGTTGGCCGCCGCGGTCGAGGAGCGCCTGGTCGCCGGCGGGCAGTCCGCGTACCGGCTCGACGGCGACAACATCCGGAGCGGTCTCAACGTGGACCTCGACTTCAGCCCCGAGGGCCGCGAGGAGAACGTGCGCCGGGTGGCGGAGGTGGCCCTGCTCTTCGCCGATGCCGGGCTCATCGCCCTGGCCGCGCTCATCAGCCCCTACGCCCAGGGCCGTCGGCGGGCCCGCGCCCTGCACGAGGAGGCCGGGGTGCGGTTCATCGAGGTCTACGTGGCCACGCCGGTCTCGGTGTGCGCCCAGCGCGACCCCAAGGGGTTCTACAAGCGGGCCTCGGAGGGGGAGATCACGTCCTTCACGGGACTCGACCACCCCTACGAACCACCCACCGCACCGGACTTGGTCGTCGGGCACCATCTCCCCTTGGCCGAAGCCGTCGACCGGGTTCTCGAGGCCTTGGGTTCGCCCCCCTCCCTCTAATCGCACGAACTGTGAGTCAATTACCACTGAGGGTGGTGGCAGCCCTGGGTATATCGCACCATTCCTGCGACGACCGACGTGCCGACGTTGACTTCGCGCGAGGAGTGGTGAGATGCTTGATAGTCAGCGGGTTCCCGGGTAGCGGCCGACCTGGGGTGGATGATCGCCGGATGCCACGGCCGTAGGTGGTTGATCACTGTGAGGCGTACTCGGGAGGCGGAACGTCGTCGGCCGGCTACGACCTGAGCTTGTAGGGGGGCCTTCCGTTGTCTTCGTTCCAACCCAGCGTGCTAGAGGACTCGGTCCTGGTGGTCGACGACGACCAGGCCACCAGGGAGAGCCTCGCGTCCGTGCTCAAAGGCGCCGGCATCGAGGTGTTCGTGGCATCGGACCCGACCGAGGCGCTGACGTTGCACGGGCTGCAGCGTCCCGCCGCTGTCGTGGTGGACCACCAGCTCGCTGACCACACCGGGGTGGAACTGGCCCGGCGCCTCAAAGAAGAAGACCCCGATACGCCCGTCCTGCTGCTCACGGGTTTGGCCTCGCTCGACAGCGCCCTGGCGGCCTCCGCGCACCTCGACGGGCTCCTGGTGAAGCCGCTGGTACCCCAGGCCTTCGTCCAGACCGTTCGCAACGCCCTGACCCAACGGGCGCTGACCGTCGAGAACCACCGCCTCGGCCGGGTCATCGAGGAGATGACGACCCAGGCCGAGATGACACCGCCGCCGCCACCCGCCGAAGCCGCTCCGCAGGTGGCCCCGCCGCCGCCCTCCGCCCCCGAGCCTCTCGACGAACCGCCCAACCGTGCCCTGCTCTCGGAGCAACTCGGTCAGGCATTGACCGGAGCCCAGCGGGCCGGGAGCCCACTGGCCGTCTTGTTCGTGGAGCTCGACGGCTGGCAGGAAGTGAACCAACAGTTCGGCGCCGGCGCCGCCGAGCAGGTGGCGCGCGAAGTGGCGAGCCGGCTGTCGGTGGCCCGCAGGAAGACCGACATCGTGTCGCGTGCCGCCAACGACAAGTTCGTCGTGGTGTGCGCCGACGTGCACTCCGACGTCGATGCCCTGCGCATCGCCAGCCTCATTCTCGACGGCGCGGCTCGACCCGTCGTCGTCCACGGGGTGGAGCACCGGGTCCGCCCCACCGTCGGGATCGTGCTCACCGACCCGAGCGGTGCCGGCGAGACCGCCGACAACGTGCTCGAGAACGCCGAGCTGGCGATGTACTGGGCCCGGGACGAAGGCCGGGCGTCGCGCATGTTCGACCCGTCGATGCGCGACCGCGTCGTGTCGCGTTACGAGATCGAGCACGGGCTGCAAAATGCCATGGACAACGGCGAGTTGGCGCTCTTCTACCAGCCCGTGGTGGACCTCCACAGCGGCCAGGTGGTCGGGGCCGAGGCGCTGCTCCGGTGGCAACGGCCCGAGCAGGGCCTGCTCCTTCCCGGGGAGTTCCTCGACGTGGCGGGCGAGGTCGGCATGGCCGAGGCGCTCGGCCGGTGGACCCTCGACCGTGCCCTCACAGAGCTGGTCCTGTGGCGCCAGGCGGAGAACCTGCCCGAGCACTTCCGACTGACCCTGAACGTGTCGGCCCTCGAGCTCAGCGACCCGCAGTTCGCCCAGAACTTCGAGGAGCTCACCCGCAAGCACGGCGTGGCGCCCACCATGCTGAGCATCGACCTGTCCGACGACGCGGCGCGCGCCGCCGCCTCGTCCCCCGCCGCCGTCAACCAGTTGAGCCAGATGGGCGTGCGGTTCAGCCTCGATGACTTCGGCGCCGGGGAGTGCAATCTCTCGTGGCTCCAGGATCTGCCCATCTCGTCGCTCAAGATCGCCCCGGAGTACGTGGGTGCTCTCGACTCGACCAGCAACCCCCACGGGGCCGTCATGGTGCGGGCCATCATCGCCCTGGGCCACGAGCTGCGCCTCTCGCTCGTGGCCGAAGGGGTCGAGACTCCGGCCCAGGCGGCGGCCCTGCGGGCCGTCGGTTGTGAATTCGCCCAGGGGTACCACCTCGGACACCCGGGACCCCGCGAGCAGGTCTGGGCGGCGCCCGAGGCGTAGGCGGTGGGTCGAAAGACACACACCCGAGCTCACCCCACCGTGAGCCTTCTTCTCGCGCGTCCCCACACGTTTGTGCAGGTCAAGACCCATAAAGTGTTGGGCAGGAAATCGTCAATACTGATGATGTCGGGGAGGTCCTGACTCCGTAACGTTCGTAGGAGGTGTCGCGGGCGAACGCCCTTGCGCGTCATGGTGCCCGCGGTACGGGGCCAGACGGGCGGGGCAACGCAGCCGGCTCGGGCGACCGAGGAGGACGCGACGCTGATGAAGGTGAAGGTGTCACCGAACAGGGGGGGAATGATGGCAAGGTCGAGCCGCAAGGGACGCGCAGTCGCGGCCGTCGTAGTCGGGCTAGCTGGCGCCGGCGGTACGTTCGCGCTGTTCGCCGCGGCAGCTCCGTCGGCGTTCGCTGCTTCCTCGCCGTACGAGCTGTACTGCCCGAAGACGCCGGTGGGCGACATCGTGCTGAACAACGTCGTCACGTCGGGGACCATCACGCCCGCCGCCCCCGCCGCCGGGTCGCAGTTCAACCTGACGGGGTACTCCTCCACCGTGGCCCTCCCGACGTCCATCGTGGCGGCCGCCGCGGCGTTGGGGAACTCCGCCATCGCCGGGACGGCGGTGACCAAGGTCGACGCCACGGGCGCCACCCCCGCTTCGATCTCGAGCGGGAACCTCGCCATCAACGCCCCGATCCCGAGTCCGGTGCCTGCCGCGGGCCTCATGCTGAACCTGCCCGCCACGCCGTCGTCCATCGGCCCCTTCACCGCCACCGGGGGCGCCATCAACCTCACGGTGGACCCCGACATCTCGCTGGCGCTGAACGTGTCGGGCAGCACGCTCACCCTGACCTGCACGCCGTACCCGAACAACACGGCGGCCACGGGCATCGTGAGTACGGCCCCCGCCGGTTCGGCGGCATCCCCGGTGATCGCCACGGCTTCGGCGGGATCCGCCACCCCGGCTCCGACCACGGCCGCCACGACGCCGGCCGCCACCACGCCGGCCACGACCCCGGCCGCCACCACGCCGGCGCCGGCCACATCGTCCCTGGCGAGCACGGGCCCCGGCCCGGATCTGTGGGTCGTCGCCGTGGTCGGGTTCATCGTGCTCTACCTCGGCTCGGTGGTCATGGCGCTGGTGGAGCGGCCACGTAGCCTCCTGCGCCGCCTCCTGCGGATGGCCCCACCGGCTGTGCCGGTGGCCGCCGCGGTGGCCGCGGAGCCGGTGATGGTGACGAGCCCGGAGCCGGACCGAAGCGTGTGGTCCGTGCCTCCGAGCGCCAAGCCTGCCTACCCGAAGGCTGGGTCGCCAGGACTGTGGTTCGACGGTTGGGAGCCTCAGGGCCGCAACCGGGGCTGACGCCGCGGGCGCTCCCCCTACATCGGGGGGTGAAGGGGGAGCGCCGGCGTTAGTGCTTGACCGGGTCCGTCGCCGTCGGGCCCCTCGTCATCTCGTGGCGCGGCGCCCTCGGTGGGGGCACCTCGCGCCAACCACAGCACCATGCGGGCGCCGTGACCCTCGGCGATCGGCGACTGCGCATCGACGGCGCCGCCCATGGCCGAGGCCAGTTCGGCCACGATGGCGAGCCCCAGCCCGACCCCGAGCTTGCGGGCCGGGACGCGGTCGGAGCTGTAGTGGCGCTCGAAGATGTGGGGCAGGTCCTCGGGGCTGACGCCCGGACCGTCGTCTGCCACCCACAGGGCGATCCATTCGCCCACCGGTTCCACGCCGACCTCGACTCGTGCCGTGGCGAATTTGAGCGCGTTCTCGATGAGGTTGGCGATTACCTGTCCGACCCGGTCCGGGTCGGCGTCGGCCCACAGCGGGGGGGTGGCGCGCGGCGCGCCGGAGGCGAGGTCGATCCCCGCGGCGTCGGCTTCGGGTTGGAAGCCCTCGGCGACGCTCGACAGCAACGCGGCACAGTCGATGGGTTGGATGTGCAGCGAGAATTGCCGAGCCTGGAGCCGGGCCAGATCGAGGAGGTCCTGGACCAGCCGTTCGAGACGGCGAGCCTCGCTGCCGATGATGGCCACCGCCCCCGGGACGTCGTCGGTGGCGCCTTCGGCGATGGCATCGGCATATCCCCGGATCGAGGTCAACGGCGTGCGCAGCTCGTGGGAGACCGACAACAGGAACTCCCGTTCGAGGCCCTGGGAGCGACTGAGGTTCTGGCCCAGGGTGTTGATGGCATCGGCCAGCTCCGCCAACTCCGGGTACTCGTGCCTGTTCACGGGCACGGTGGCGGCCAGATTGCCACCCGCCATCTGGCGCGTGGCGCTCACCGCTCGGACGATGGGGGCGCTGATGCGGCGGGCGAGCGCGGCGGCGACGACGACGCCGGCGAGGAGCACCACCCCGGCCACGAGGATGAAGTAGTCGACGCCGTTGACGGGGCTCGACACATGACGCGTGACCACCAGGAGCGCCACGTCCGACGCGGGTAAGCCGTCGTCGAGTGTCGCCCGTTGGCCTTCGGACAGGTTGAGCGGCTGCACCACGAACACGACGTGGCCGACGTTGCCGGCCACGGTGTCACCGGCCCGCAAGGCCCGGACGTCGAGGACCGACCGCACCAGGGGAGCCGGGACGCCGTCCAGCGAGCCGTCGGGACCGAGCCCCACCAGCGTCAGCCGGTCGAAGGCCCCGACGCGGCGCAACCCGTCGACGTCGCTCTTCTCGGTGAAGACGGGGTGCGACGACATGATGGCGCCCATGGCCTGGGCTTCGGAGGTGATCTCGTTCTCCGCCGTGGAGATGGCCGCCCGTCGAACCAGGAGCAGGCTGCCGACGACGGTGAGGACGAGGGTGCCGATGACGACCGAGAGGATGGCGACGGTGATGCGACGGCGCATGAGAAGCGAAGGCGTCAGCCCAGCCGGTACCCGACCCCCCACACCGTGGTGAGGGGCAGGCCGTCGCCGAGCTTCTTGCGCAACTGCCTGACGTGGACGTCGACGGTGCGCTCGTCGCCGTACCAACCCTCGCCCCACACGCCGTCGAGGAGCTGCTGCCGGGACAGGGCCAGACCGGAGTTGACCGCCAGGTAGGCCAGCAGGTCGAACTCGCGGCTGGTGAGGGCCACCACGTCGTCTCCCAGGCGCACCTCACGTCGTCCCGTGTCGATGGTGATGGCTCCCACCTCGAGGATGGAGGGCTCGGCTCGGGCCGGGGTGACGGCGCGCCGCAAGATGGCTCTGACCCGGGCCACGAGCTCGCGAGGCGAGAAGGGCTTGGTGACGTAGTCATCGGCGCCGAACTCGAGCCCGAGCACCCGGTCGACCTCGTCGTCGCGTGCCGTGAGCATGACGACGGGCACGTCCCCGGCGGCCCGCAGCCGGCGGCACACGTCGAAGCCGTCCAGCTCGCCGGGAAGGCCGACGTCCACGATGACCAGCTTCGGTCGCTCCCGGTCCGCGTAGGCGAGGCCCTGCTCACCGTCTCGGGCTTGGAGGACACGGAAGCCCTCACGTCGGAGGTACAGGGCCACCAGGTCGGAGATGTTCTGGTCGTCCTCGATGACGACGATGGTCTCTCCCTCCCCTGACACCGGCACCAGCCTGCCACCGCGCGGGGACGGCGCACGGGGACCCTCGTGGCGACTGCGCATCGCGTTCCATCAGACGACGGCGGGGTCAACAACTCGTGACGCGGGGATGAGGAGAGTGTGATGGTGCAGGTGGCGGGGCCACCGGCGGGCGTCGGCCGGGCCGACCACCAAGGCCACTGATCGGCGGGGAGCGCCCATTAGGCTGGCGCCGGTGCCGCCCGACACCTACCTCACGGGGATCCTCGCCACCCACCGCGCCCGGGCCGCCGCCGATACGCGACGCCTCGACGACCTCGTGGCCCGGGCCCTGTCGTGCCCCCCGACGCGGCCCTTTGCCTCGAGGCTGTCGGTCCCGGCGGGCGGGGAGCTGGCCGTGATCGCCGAGGTGAAGCGGCGCTCGCCCTCCAAGGGGCCCATCGACCTCACCCTCGACCCCGCCCAGCTCGCCGCCGACTACGAAGGCGGCGGCGCCACGTGCATCTCGGTGCTCACCGACGAGGACTACTTCGCCGGATCCGCCCAGGATCTGGCGGCGGTCCGTTCGGCCTGCACCCTCCCGGTGTTGCGCAAGGACTTCACCGTGTGCCCCGCCGATGTCTGTGACGCCCGGCTCATGGGGGCCGACGCCGTGCTCCTCATCGTGGCCGCCCTGTCGGACCCCGAGCTCTCGAGCTTCTTGAGCCTGGCCCGGGAGCTCACCCTGGCCGCCCTGGTGGAGGTGCACGACGAGGCCGAGCTCGACCGGGCCCTCGACGCCGGCGCCGAGGTCGTCGGCGTCAACCAGCGCGACCTCACGACGTTCTCGGTCGATTCGGCGCGCGCCGCCCGTGTGGTGGGGCGGATCCCCCCCGACATCGTGGCCGTGGCCGAATCGGGGATCGAGGGCGAAGACGGAGTCCGGGTCCTGGCCGACGCCGGCTACCAGGCCGTGCTCGTGGGCGAGTCGTTGGTGCGGGCACCGGACCGGCGCCGGGCGGTGCGAGCCCTGACCGGACATCGGGTCGGCGCCCGGTCCCGCGCCGGTGCACCCGAAGCCGGGGCAAGGGAGAGGTGACCTCGTGCTCGTGAAGATCTGTGGCATCACCTCGGAGGCCGACGCGCTGCTGGCGGTCGGCCTGGGCGCCGACGCCATCGGGTTCGTGTTCGCCCCCTCCCCGCGCCAGGTCTCGGCCCAGGCGGTGCGCCGCATCATCGAGCGGGTGCCGCCCGAGATCCTGACGGTGGGGGTGTTCCGCAACGAAGCCAAGACCCGGGTCGTCGACATCGTGAACAGCATCGGTCTCCGTGGCGCGCAGCTCCACGGTGACGAGACGGCCGAGGACACCCGTTGGGTGGCGCAGCGGGTCCCGTTCACCATCAAGGCCTTTCCCGTCGGGCACCGCAACATCGGTCGGATCGACGACTACGGCGTGGAGACGGTCCTGGTGGACGCGCCGTCACCAGGGTCCGGGGAGGTGTTCGACTGGCGGTTGGCCGAGGGCGTCGTCGATCCCGCCCGGCTCATCGTGTCGGGAGGGCTCCACGCCGGCAACGTGGCCGACGCCATCGCCCATCTGCGTCCCTTCGGGGTGGACGTGTCGACGGGTGTCGAATCGGAACCGGGGCGCAAGGACCCTTCCAAGGTCCGGGCCTTCGTAAAAGCGGCGCGCGCCGCGGCCGGTGAGACGATCGGCGACGAGACCGCCGGCGCGGACGACGATGCCGAGGAGATCGGGCGCCCCTTCGACTGGCGGGAGGAAGGGTGAGCGCCCGCCGGGGTTCCGGTCCCGAGGAGGGCGCCGCGCCGAGCGGGGCCGGGCCGGGGAGCGTGATGGGCGAGCCCTCGGCGGCGGGGCGCTTCGGCGAGTTCGGTGGCCGCTTCGTCCCCGAGTCCCTCATGCCGGCGTGCCTGGAGCTCGAGACGGCCTTCCGTGACGCGTGGGCGGACCCCGCCTTTCATGCCGAGTTCATGGCGCTGCTGCGCGATTACGGGGGCCGGCCCACGCCGGTGACCGAATGTCACCGCCTGTCGGAGCGGTTGGGCGTGCGCGTCCTGCTCAAGCGCGAGGACCTGGCCCACACCGGATCGCACAAGCTCAACAACGTGATCGGCCAGGCCCTCCTGGCCAGGCGGATGGGCAAGCCGCGTCTCATCGCCGAGACCGGGGCCGGGCAGCACGGCGTGGCGTCGGCGACGGCCGCCGCCCTGTTCGGTATGGACTGTGTCGTCTACATGGGCGAGGTCGACACGGCGCGCCAGGAGCTCAACGTCTTCCGCATGGAGCTGCTCGGCGCCGAGGTCCGGCCGGTGCGCTCGGGAAGTCGGACCCTCAAAGACGCCGTCAACGAGGCGTTGCGGGACTGGGTGGCCAACGTGGCCGACACGCACTACTGCCTGGGGTCGGTGATGGGCCCCCACCCCTACCCCTGGATGGTCCGGGAGCTCCAGCGGGTGGTGGGGGACGAGGCCCGGGAGCAGTGCCGGGCCCTGCTCGACGGCCGGGACCCCGATTGGGTGGTGGCGTGCATCGGAGGCGGGTCGAACGCGGCGGGGACCTTCGCCGGCTTCGTCGACACCGCGGCCTCACTGGTAGGGGTGGAGGCCGCCGGCGGCGCCGCGGTGGGTCGGGGCGTCCCCGGGGTGGTGCACGGGATGAAGTCCTATGTGCTCCAGGACGAGGTGGGACAGATCGCCGAAGCCCACTCGATCTCGGCCGGCCTCGACTATCCGGGCATCGGCCCCGAACACGCCCACCTGGCGGCCATCGGCCGGACGCGGTACGTGCAGGCCGGCGACGACGAGGTCCTCGACGCGTTCCGGTTGCTGTCGGAGACCGAGGGGATCATCCCCGCCCTGGAGCCCGCCCACGCCCTGGCGTGGCTGGTGCGCGAGGCCGGGGGGCTCGTGCCGTCGGGTGCCACCGTCCTCGTCACGCTGTCGGGGCGCGGCGACAAGGACGTGGCCCAGGTTCGAGAGATGCTGCAATGACCGCGGCTGGTGCGGGGGGCCCGGCCGCGGCCCGCACGGCGCGCACCGGATCGCTCGAGTCGCACCTGCGGACCCGGCGCGACGCGGGCCGCAAGCTCCTGGTGCCGTATGTCACCGGTGGGATGGGGCCCGAATGGGTCGAGGCCGTCCACGCCGTGGCCGACGCCGGCGCCGATGCCGTGGAGATCGGCATCCCGTTCTCTGACCCCATGATCGACGGGCCGACGATCCAAGAGGCCTCGCTGCGAGCCCTGCAACGGGGGACGACGCCGGCCCAGGTGCTCGACGCGTTGGCGCGTGCGGATCTGGCCGTGCCCCTGTGCGTGATGACGTATTACAACATCGTGTTCCGCGCCGGTCCCCGCCGTTTCGCCCGGTCGTTGGCCGACGCCGGGGTGGCCGGTGCCATCATCCCCGACCTTCCCCTCGAGGAGGGCGAGGAATGGTGCGGCGAAGCCGACGCCGCCGGGGTGGCCACCGTGCTCCTCGTGGCTCCCTCCACCCCCCTCGAGCGGGCCCGGGCCATCTGCGAACGATCCCGAGGCTTCGTCTACGGCGTCGGGCTCATGGGGGTGACGGGGGTGCGCACCGCCCTGGCCGACACGGCCGGCGACGTCGCTCGGAAGGTGCGGGCTGTCACCGATCGTCCCGTGTGCATCGGCATCGGCGTGTCGACACCGGAGCAGGCCGCCCAAGCGTGCGCCGATGCCGACGGCGTGGTGGTGGGATCGGCCATCGTGCGCCGGCTCCTCGACGGCGCCGGGCCCGACGGGGTCGGCGGGTTCGTCGCTTCCCTGCGCGCCGGAATCGACGGCGTTCTGCGCTAGCGGCACGCCCCCGTGGGTGTCACGCGGGGGCGATCGCTCAGCGACCGAGGAGCCAAGACCCGGCTCGCGTCATCTGCGCGCCGGCCCGGCGCGCCGCCCGGCCCCGGTCGCCGAAGACCACGAGCATCGCCAGGCTCAACGCGATCAGCCCGACACCGACCACCACCATCCACACCAACCCGGGTCCGGGCCCCGTGGCGGCCAGCGAGGGAGGAGAGCTCGTTGCCGATGTCGCCGCGGCGGCGCTCGCCGTCGCGCCCGATGACGAGGTTGCCGCCGCGGGCCCCGGTGCCACGACGGGGCTCGTCGGCGTGCCCGACGGCGCAACCGGCGACGTGGGGGCGGCGGGTGACGACGCAGGGGCGGGTGAGGTCCCGGCCGTGGTGGGCGCAGGAGATGTGGGCGCGAGAGATGTGGGCGCGAGAGATGTGGGCGCGGGGGTGGTGGGTGCGGTCGGGGCGGCGGCGACCGTGGCGACGAGGAACCCGCCCACGTTGTTCCCGGTGACCTCGCCGGGGCTCGTGTCGCCGACGAAGGTGTAGAGCGGAGAACCGTTGTAGGTCACCTGGTCGGTGCCGTCGGACTGGACCACCGCGGCCACGGTGCCGTTCACGCCCGGGCCCGCCGTGGGGGTCGTCCCCGTCGCCACGGTCACCGCCGGCCACACCGCCAGGCACGACGCGTTGCAGGCGCTCATGCCGTCGTGATCGCTCGGGTAGGTGTACAGCGCGAAACCTTGGGTGTTGGTGAGCACCGCGCCGAAGTTGGTGGTGGTGGTGACATCGACGGTCGAGCCGGCGGCGAAAGCTGGCGACACCGACGCCCCAACAGCCACTGTGGCCACGCCCAGGACAGCCAGAAGGCCTCGACGAAGGGCTCCGGTTGGTGATCCGGGGGGATTCAGGGGCACGGTGTTCTCGGGCTGATGGCTCATCGCCGCAGGGTCCTCTCTCCTCGACAGCGCGCCGACGTCCGAATTACGGCTCAACCGCCGCATTTGTTCAGCATCACCGACACATCCCGGCCCTCGGTGGCGTGGGCGAGGGCTCGCTCCGACGCTGAACACAACCCGGTCGGTGCCCGTATCCATGGCGGTACGCGCTGATGCGGACCACAGCCACAGACCCTCGAGCAGGAGGTGGGAGTTGACCACATCGCGCACCGGTGGCCGAGACAGGGCGCTCGGCCTTGGCCGCATCCCGAACGCCCGGTGGGTGACGCGGGCGGGCGCCGTCGTCGGTGTCGTCGCCGTCGCCGCGGCGTTGGCCCCCGCTCCCGCCGCCCTGGCGCGCGCCCCCAAGAGGGACAAGTCGGTGATGGTCGTTGAGGTCGTGAACCGCGCCCCCTACGGGGACATGCTGGCGACGGTGGGGGGCGCCAGCCTGTACACCACGGCGGGGAGCTGCACCGGGAGCTGTCTGACCATCTGGCCCCCGTTGGTCCTCCCCAAGGGCAAGAAGATCCCGACGGGGGTGAGCGGTCTCGGCAAGCTGCGGCTGGCGCATCACCGTCCCCAGATCACCTACGACGGCAGACGGCTCTACACCTTCTACGCCGACAGCGGCGGTGACGTGACCGGCAACGGTGTGGGCGGATTCGTGGTGGCGACGACGCCCTGAGCCGGCCCTCGGCCCCTCGGCCCCTCGGCGCCACGCTCGGCATCGCGACCGAAATTTCCCCCCCGCCACGCGAATCCACAGTGTGGCCACAGGATGGGGGCATACCGTCACTCTTCGAGGGCTCTAGGCCCACGCGAGACGGAGGCGGAGCAATGGACGACATGCCGGTCACGCCACCAGCACCGCCGGTGCCACCCTGGGCGCCCGCGCCCCACACCGAACCGACCCGCCGGGGACGGCGCCTGGTGAAGCTGGCCGTGGGCGTCGGCGTCGCCGCCGGGGTGGCCGTGGGAGCGACGGCCCTGGCCCAGGGCGCCACGGCGCCGGCGACGGCCCGTGCCGACAACGCCACCGTCACCGCATCAGGGTCGGGGTCCACCACCACCACGATTCCGTCCCGGCCCCACGGGTTCGGGGGAGCGGGACGTTTCCGGGGCGGGCTCGGCGGATTCGGCGGAGGAGGCGGTCCAGGCCTCGGCGGCGGGGCCTTCATCTACGGCCAGTTCACCATCAAGGGGCCCAACGGGTACGAGACGCTCTCGGAGCGCACCGGCACCGTCTCGACGGTCACCGACACGTCGGGCTCGACATGGTCCCTGACCGTGAAGAGTGCGGACGGCACGTCGGGGACCTTCGTCGTCGACTCGGGCACCAGCGTCAACGGGGGCGAGATGGGGATCGGGAGCGTCAAGACCGGTGACACGGTGGAGGTGACGGCGGTGGTCTCGGGCGACACTTCGACGGCCAAGTCGGTCACCGACCAGACCGTCCTCAAGGCCAACGGGGGCACCTGGCAGCCGATGCGTCCCCAGCCGGGTTCCACCGGCGGTTCGGGCACACCCGCAGCGGGGACCGACACTCCTCCGGTCTGATCCCTCGAGAGTCCGGGCGCGGCGCCGCTCGTTGGGCGAGCCCGCCCTCGGCGGTTCGAGTTGGGTCAGGGACGGCGCCGGCGCCGGCCGCGTTGGTGATGCTCGAGGCGCCGGCGAATGAGCTCGCGACGCTCTTGGAGCTGGCGGTAGGTGATGGCGTCGACGGTCTCGTCGACACCGAGTGAGGCCCGGATGCCGGCCACGTCGAGGGCGGGGATGGTGCCGGGCTCGACGCCCATCTCCTTGGCGATGCGGTCGCCGTGGCGTTCGTGGAAGTACATGACGACCTTGACGATCTCGCCGATGACGTCCACGTTGGGGGCCATCACCGCCAGGGCGCCGTCGAGGAAGAGCATGTCCTTCACGTACAGCATGAGCTCCTTGGGCATGCGGGCCCCGTAGCCGAGGAGTCCCTTGGTGAGGTTACGGATCTCGGCGGTGAGCTCCTCGGCGGTGAGCGTGGTGGGGTCGATCGGCGGCCGGTCGAGCCCGAGGTCGTGGATCACCGCCTCGATGTCGACGTCGTGGGGGAGAGCACCGAGGTCGCGCATGGCCGCGATCTGCCCCGGGATGTCGTTGGCCGAGGCCGCCATGACGAGACGGAGAAAGGCCAGACGTCTGACTTCGTCGAAGCGCCCGGTGATGCCGAAGTCGAGCAGGGCCACGCGGCCGTCGGGCTGGACGAGCAGGTTGCCGCCGTGGAGGTCGCCGTGGAACACGCCGGAGAGGAGCGCCCCCTCGAGAAAGGCGATCAACGCCGCGTGGAGGACGGCCTCGGTGTCGATCCCCGCGGCGCGCATGGCGTCGGCGTCTCCCCAGGCGAAGCCGTCGAGGCGCTCCATGACGAGCACCCGGCGGGTCACGAGGGTCGGATGCGGGCGGGGGACGACGATGGCGTGCTGACCGGTCTCGGCGAGGACGCGCGCCACGTCCAGCATGTTCTGGGCCTCGAGTCGGAAGTCGAGCTCCTCCACGATGGTCTCGCCGAACAGCTCGACCAGGGCGGGGGGATTGGCGAGGGCGGCCACGGGGATGCGCCCGACCAAGAGGGGCGCGATCCAGCTCATGGCGGCCAGGTCGCGGCGCACGAGCCTGGCCACGTCGGGACGTTGCACCTTGACCACGACGGGCTCGCCACTGCGCAGGCGGGCCGCGTGGACCTGGGCCACCGACGCGGCGGCGACGGGCGTGCGCTCGAATTCGCTGAACTGTTGCTCGAGGGTCATCCCCAGGTCGGCTTCCACGATGCGCCGCACCACGGCGAAGGGCTCGGCCGGCACCTGGTCGCGACACAGTCGGAATTCGGCGACGAGCTCCTCGGGGAAGAGACCCTCTCCCGACGAGAGGATCTGGCCCAACTTGATGTAGGTGGGTCCCAGGCGTTCGAAGGCACGACGGAGCCGGCGCGACAACCCGGCACGTGACCGGTGTTGCCCGCGTCGTCGGTCCCCGACGTACCAGAGCGCCAGGGCGCTCCCCAGCAACGCCCCTACCCGCACCACGCGCGTCCCCGGTGGGAGCCGGCGCCGGGCCGTGAGCCGCGGTGCCTCGGCCCGGGTGCGGGCCCGCAGGTCGTCGATCCCCGCCCGCCACGAGAGGCGGTCGAGATCGAGGACCCAGGGTGGGTGCGAGGAGAAGGCTCCCACGGCGAGGTCGGCGGGATCCGGCGCCGCGTTCGACTCGCCACCCAGAATGGTCATCAGCTCGACGGTATCGTGCCCTGCCCCCGTCCCGGTGCGAGGCCTCCCCGGCGGCGCCGAGGCGTCAGCCGGTCACCGCACGGACCGGCGGCGGCCGAGGACGATCACCGCCGCCACCACGAAGGCCAGGACCACCCCGGCGCCGAGGACGAGCCCGGCGCTGAACAGGGGCGGCCAGTAGTGGAGCTCGATGACGTGGCGACCCGAAGGGACCCGGGCCTCGAGCATGGCTCCCGTGGCCCACCCCTGGAGGGCGAGGGGTCGACCGTCGATCGAGGCCCGCCAGCCCGGGACGTCGGTGAGGCGCAGGCGCAGGAGCTGAGGCCCCCGGTCGTCCACCACCACCCGCCACGAGGCGGCGTCGGGATGGGTGACGGGAGCGGGGACGCCGAGGGCGAAGAGCGGCGGCTCCGCCGCGCCGGTGGGGAGGGGGATCACCGTGGCGTCCGCCGCGCCGGGGATCGAGAAGAGCCACTCGCCGCCGACGGCGCCGTCTGACACCGCGCCCACCGGGCCGGCGTGGCCGGCCGGCTCGAGCACATAGGCGACGCCGTAGAGCCGGGCCTGGTCGACGGTGGTGATGCGGGGGCAGAAGATGCCCAGTCGGGCCAGGGCCCGCGTCGTCTGGGTGCCGCTCACCGCCGCCCACGAGCGCAGGTAGGCCTCGGGCAGGATGGGGTCGTAGACGACCATCTCCGAGAGGCCGTACCCGACGTTGGCGTCGGGGCGGATGCCCAACTCGGAGGCCGCTGCGTGGCGGCCGTGGGTGGGGCACACCCCCAACCCGACCAGCGACGAGCCGGCGATGTGCTGCAGCGCGGTGACGGCGGGCGTCGGGGCGAAGTAGGTCGAGCTCACCGACCAGTACGCCGCCCCCGTGCTCAAGAGGAAGGCGGCCTCCACCCCGAGCAGCACCACCGCACCCAGCCGACCGGCGCCGCGGCGCCGCGGCGGCGCAGTCGCCGGGCGGTCCCGGGTGCGCCACCACAGCAGGCCGGCCACCCCGAGCCCGACGACCGCCTGGACCACGGGCCACACCAGGCTGTTGCGGTGCTCGGCGAACTGGGAGAAGCCGAGGCCCCAGGCGGCCACCACGCCGAGGGCGGCGACACCGCCGGCCGCGAAGGCCACCCCGACCCATCGGGCCACGGTCCGGGCCGCGCCGGGCCCTGTCTCGGAGTCGGACCGGACGACGAGGTCGAGGCCGACGGCGCCGAGCACCGCCACCCCCAGGGCCATGAGCATGACGGCCCGACTCCAGGTGACGGTGCTTCCCCCCGGGAAGTGGTGCAGCAGCTGGGCCACGGGCGAGAGGAAGGTGAGCGCGGCGGTGACGACGGTCATGACCGCCAGCGCCCACACCTCGGGGCGCCCCCGGCCCCCCCACAGGCCCACCCCGGCCAGGGCCAGGGCGATCACGCCCACGTAGGCCGCGGTCCGGAAGTCCGTGCCCTGCAGGCCCGCCGCGATCAGGTTGGGGAGATGGGTGAGGGGGAAGGTGGCCACCCCCGACCCGCTGTTGCGGGCCGAGGTCAGCCCGAGCTGGAACCCGGGGAGCAGGAGGGGCGCGCTCAGGCCGAGCCCGCACACCCCGGCCACGGCGAGGGTGACGAGGGGGCGCACCGTCGACCCGTGTCGGGCCCGGGCCCGGAGCACCAGCCACACGACCACGAACACGACGAGGGCCACGCCCAGCACGACGAGGCTCTCGGGATGGCCTCCGTAGACGGCCAGGGCCACGAACACCGCCACCAGGGCCATGTCGCGCAGACGATGGCTGTCGCGCACCACCAGGACCACCGCCGCGAAGATCCATCCCGACCAACAGGTCACGGCGGTGTGAGGCCACCCGGCGTGGTCGATGATGGGGCCCGACAACTCGAAGACGGTGCCGCCGAAGGCCGCGGCCAGGGCGCCGAGCCCGAGCACCCGGCACAGCGCGTAGGCGCCGGTCCCGGCGAAGACGAGTTTGGCGAGGACGATGACGGTGTAGGCGTCGCGCACCGGGAAGAGATAACTCAGGAGCGTGGGCACGCTGAAGACGCTCGATTGCCAGTTGAAAGCGAGCGGCATGCCGAGCACGTTGTAGGGGTTCCACAGGGGGAGGTGCCCGGCGTGGACCTGGTGCCAGGCCAGGTCCGTCCACGGGATGAACTGACGGATCTGGTCCGCCTGCACGGCGTTGTGCGCCACCACGCCGACTTGGTGGGTGAGCCCGTATCCGGCCAGGAGGTCGAAAGGGCCCAACGACACGCCGGCTCGCAGTGCGGGCCACAGGACCAGCGCCGCGGCCGCCACGGTCCAGACCACGCCCACGACGTCGGGGAGCGCGCCGCCCAGAGGCCGTCGCTCCCTGGTCTTCACCGGGTGATCGGGGGACGGGGGAGCCTCGGTCTCGTGCCCTCGCCCCCGTCTTCGCACCGTCGGAGCCTAGGCGTCCGGGGCCGTGTCCTCGGGGTCTGGACCGGGCAAAAGCGCCCTCTCCACGCACCGGGTGCGAGGCCGACGCGGCGGTCGGTGGCGCCGACACCCACGGGGTCGGCGGAAAGTCAGGCGGGAGGCGGGCCGATGACCAAGCAGCCGTTGTGGCCGCCGAATCCGAACGAGTTCGAAAGGGCCGGCGCGGGGTCCCAGGGCCGGGCCCGGCCGTGGACCACGTCGAGGTGGATCTCGGGGTCGGGCTGCTCGTAGCCGGCGGTGGGCGGGATCAGTCGCCGGTCGATGGTGAGCGTGGTGGCCACCGCCTCGATGGCTCCGGCTCCGCCCAGGGCATGACCCGTCACGCCCTTGATGGAGGTGACCGGAGGCGAAGGCGAGCCGAAGACCTTCTCGATGGCCTGGGACTCGGCGAGGTCGTTGAGTGGCGTCGAGGTGCCGTGCGCGTTGATGTGCCCGATGTCGCGGGGCGACACCCCGGCGTCGGCGAGGGCGAGCTCCATGCACGCCGCGGCGCCGTTGCCTCCGGGGGCGGGGGCGGTGATGTGGTGGGCGTCGGCGGTGGAGGCCGATCCCAACAGCTCGGCGTAGATGCGGGCGCCGCGTCGCCGGGCGTGGTCGAGATCCTCGAGGACGAGTGCGGCACCACCCTCGGCGCACACGAAGCCGTCGCGCCGGACGTCGAAGGGCCGCGACCTCCCCTCGCTCGACAGCGCGGTCATGTTGCTGAAGGCGGCCAGGCCGACCCCGACCATGGCCGCCTCGGCGCCTCCCCCGATGGTGACGTCGCACCGACCGGTGGCCACCAACCGGGCCGCCGCCGCGATGGCGTGGGTGCCCGCCGCACAGGCGGTGGCGATGGTCTCGCACGGCCCGTGGAACCCGGCCTGCATCGAGACATGGGCGGCGCCGGCGTTGACCATCATCATGGGGATGAGGAAGGGCGACACCCGGCGGGGGCCCTTGTCGTGGAACACGCCGATCTGCTCCTGGAGCGTCTCGAGCCCTCCCACCCCGGTGGCGAAGATGACGCCGCACCGGTCGGGATCGGCGCCGATCTCGCCCGCGTCGGTGAGCGCCATGGCCGCGGCGGCCACCGAGAACTGCGCGAAGCGGTCCACCCGACGGACGTCTTTGGGGCCGAACCACGAAGAGGGGTCGAAGCCCACCACCCGGCGCTCTCCGTCGGGGGCGGGCTTCTGGAGGCCGTCCCAGAAGGCGTCGAGGCCGATCCCGCAACACGACACGACGCCCATGCCGGTGACGGCCACCCGCCGTCCCTGGACGGGCCCGTCCGGTCCGACCCCGAGGAGCATCAGAGCTTGGCGGAGATCAGCTCGTAGGCCTGGCCGACGGTCTCGATGCCCTCGAGCTCGGCCTCGTCGACGGTGACGTCGAAGGCCTCTTCGAGGGCCATGACGAGCTCGACGAGGTCGAGGCTGTCAGCGTCGAGGTCGTCGCCGAATCGAGCCTCGGGCACGACCTTGTCGGCGGGCACTTGCAACACGTCGATCGCACACGCCTTGAACTTGTCGAAGCTGGCGTCGTCGGGCACTGCTTCCTCCTCATTGGTATGCCCGGTGTGTCCCGGGCCCTGTCGGTTGCACTGTTCTCCTACCCCGGTCACACCCCTGATGCGGCGGGGAGCTCGGGGCTCGTCACATTCCCATGGCCAGACCGCCGTCGACCGGAAGGACCGCACCGGTGATGTAGGCGGCGTCGTCGGAGGCGAGAAAGGCCACCGCTCCCGCCACGTCGGCGGGACTGGCCCGACGGCCCAACGGCACCAACGCCAGGAGCTGCTCCACGCGCTGTTCTCCCAGGCTGGCGATCATATCCGTGTCGACCACGCCGGGCGCGACAACGTTCACGGTGATGTCCCGGCTGCCCACCTCCCGGGCCAGGGACCGGGCCAGGCCGACGAGCCCGGCTTTGGCGGCTCCGTAATTCACCTGGCCGGGGGAGCCGAAGAAGGCGACCACCGAGGAGACGAGCACGATCCGGCCCCGATGGGCCCGCACCATGGACTTGAGGCCGCGCCGGACCACGCGGTAGACGCCGGTGAGGTTGGTGTCGATGACCTCGTTCCAGGCGTCCTCGCCCATGCGCAGGAGCAAGGTGTCCTGGGTCACCCCGGCGTTGGCCACGAGGACCTCGACGGTCCCGAGGGCCTCTTCCACCGCGGCGAAGGCCGACTCGACCTGGGCGGGGTCCCGGACGTCGCAGGGCACCGGGAGGAGGTCCACGGTGTGGGGACCGTCCCCGGCCAGCTCGGCGGGCGGTGCGGTCTTGTAGGTGACCGCCACCCGGTCGCCGAGCGCCTGGAAGCGACGGGCACAGCCGAGGCCGATGCCGCGCGAGCCTCCGGTGACCAGCACCACCCGCCCCGCCCTTTCGGGCGCGGTCTGTGCCGGGGCGCTCACCGGGCGCCTTTGGCCGCGGCGGGCGGGACCGGAACCGAGGGAGCCTCCGCCGTCCACCGCATGACCGTGCTGGCCCAGGCCATCCCGGCGCCGAAGCCCGACGTGAGGACGTAGTCGCCGGGCCGGAGCCGGCCGAGATCGGCGGCCTCGGCCAACGCCAAAGGGATCGAGGCGCTCGAGGTGTTCCCCATCCGGTCGACGACGACGGCCACGCGCTCCATGGGGAGGCCCAGACGGGAGGCGACGGCCTCGATGATCCGCAGGTTGGCCTGGTGGGGGACGAACATGGCGATGTCGTCGGGCGTGAGCTTGGCCCGTTCGAGGGCGTTGGTGGCCGACTCGACCGTGGTCCGCACGGCGCGACGGAAGACCTCTTTCCCCTCCATGGCCATGTAGCCACCGTGGGGGCAGGTGAGAAGATCATGGGCGCTGCCGTCGACCCCGAGGTCGACGGCGAGCAGGCCGTCCTCGTCGTTGGCCTCGAGCACGACCGCCCCGGCGCCGTCGGCGAAGAGCACCGCCGTGGCCCGGTCGTCGGGATCGGTGAGACGCGACACGCAGTCGGCCCCGATGAGCAGGACCCGCCGGGCCGCCCCGGCGTTGATGGCGCCGTGGGCGGCGACCAGCGCGTAGACGAACCCGGCACAGGCCGCGTTGACGTCGAAGGCGCCGCCCGACAGTCCGAGCGCATGGTGCACGGCGGCCGAGGTGGCCGGCACCGCCATGTCGGGGGTGCATGTGGCCAGCACGAGCAGGTCGACGCGGTCCGGGGCGAGGGCGGCGCGCTCGAGGGCCCGCCCGCCCGCCTCGATGGCCAACGACGACACCGTGCCCCCGATGCGTCGTTCGTGGATGCCCGAGCGCGACACGATCCACTCGTCAGTGGTGTCGAGTCGTGCCTCGAGGTCCCCGTTGGTGACCACGTGGTCGGGCAGCGCCGATCCCCACCCGGTGATCACCGCGCCGGTCGGGCTCACGCGCCCTCGGCCCGCACCCGCAACCAGGCGATGGGCTCGCCCGCGGCGACGCGTTCGCCGGAGTGGGCCAAAAAGCCCACCACCATGCCGGCGAAAGGGGTGCGGACCTCGGCGGTCCCCACCGAGCCGAGGAGGTCGCCCACGACGACCGGCGTGCCCTCGCTCGCCGCGGACTCGGTGCCGTCGGCCCCGAGCCCCCCCGGTCCCGGGGCGGCGAGATCGGCGAGCGGGACGAAGACCCCGGCGGCGGGGGAGATGACCACGCGCTCGGAGGTGTAGAGATGCTCGCCCTGATGTGCGGCGGCGTAGGCGTTCCAGGTTTCGCTGCCGGCGATGGTGTTCACGAGGGTGTCGAGATCGTCGGGGGCGGCGACGGCGCTGGCCAGCGCGTCGGGGAGGGTCCGCCGGGCCAGCCCGGTGAGCACCCCGCCCGGTCCGACTTCGACGAACCGGGTGGCGCCCATGGCGGCCAGGGTCTCGAGGCTCTGGCGCCACCGCACCGGGCTGCACAGCTGAGCCGAGAGCAGTCCGGGCCAGTCGTGGGCCGCGGTGTGGGCGCGCCCGTCCACATTGGCCACCACGGGGATCTCGGACACGGAGAAGGGGGTGGCGGCCAGGGACTTGCGGAGCCACGAGCGCGCCGGGGCCATGAGCATGGTGTGGAAGGCGCCGGCCACCGGGATGGGCATCACCTTGCGGGCGCCGAGCTCCTTGGCGATGGCACCGGCGCGGGCCACGGCCTCGGCGGTCCCGGCGATCACCACCTGACCCGGCGCGTTGTAATTGGCCACCCACACTTCACCCTCGGCGCGCTGACAGGCGGCGTCGACGGCGTCGTCGTCGGCCCCCATCACCGCCGCCATCGTTCCGGGGTGCTCCTCCGCCGCGTTGTGCATGGCTTCGCCCCGCTCGACCACCAGCCGCACACCCTCCTCGAACCCGAGGGCGCCACTGGCGGCCAGGGCGGTGTACTCGCCCAGGCTGTGGCCCGCGCACAGCGTCGGCTCGATGCCGACGCGCTCGATGGCGTCGAGGACCACCAGGCTGAGGACGAAGGTGGCGAGCTGGGCGTTGGCGCTCAGGGTCAGCTCGTCCTGGTCGACGTCGAGGAGGAGCCGGGCGACGTCTCTGCCCGCCACGGCCGAGGCCTCTTCGACGACCTCCCACGAGGGGTGCTCCAGCCAGGCGCGGCCCATGCCGGGTCGCTGAGATCCCTGACCCGGGAAGGTGAACGCCAGCACTCGGGCTCCTCTTCTTTCCTTGCCGATCGATCGGGTCGCCTCCAGGGTGACACGATCGGAAGCCCGGGTCACGTTACCGGCAGGTCATGAGCGGTCCTGTCGGTGGAAAGCGGCTTCCCAGGTGACAGTCCGTGCCCGGAGCGGGACTCGAACCCGCACGCCCCGAAGGACAAAGGCTTTTGAGGCCTTCGCGTCTGCCATTCCGCCATCCGGGCCACGCGGCGGGGAGCCTATCGGGAGCGGATCCCGATCCCGGGAAGTGTGCGTAGAATTCGCCTGCATGCGCCGGTCCCTGGTCGAACGCAACCTGCGGGATGTCCATAGACGCCTCGTGCTGGTGCGCGAGGAGCTGGCCGTGCTCGACGAACAGCTGGCCGTGCTCACCGACGCCGCCGACGACGCCCGGATCCGGTCCCTCGTGTCCGAGACCCCCCTGGCCGGGCACGAGTACGCCGACGCGCAGCGTTCCGCCGACGCCGCCAACCGGGGCCGGGCCGCGCTGTTGGTCATGATCGGGGACTTGGAGCGTCGCCAGGACGAGCTCCTCGGCAAGCTGGTCGTCGAGCCCCGGTAACCCGGGACCAGCGCCGACCCGGACAAGGAGAGAGATCCGCCGTATGGGCAAACGCGTCGTCATCGCCGAGGACGAGGCCATCATCCGTCTCGACTTGAAGGAGATCCTCGAGGCCGAGGGGTACTCGGTCGTGGGGGAGACCGGTCGCGGCGACGAGGCCGTGGATCTCGTGGCGCGCCACGAGCCCGACATCGCCATCCTCGACATCAAGATGCCCGGCATCGACGGCATCGAGGCGGCGCGCCGGATCTCGGCCAACCACCGCGTGGCGGTCCTGATCCTCACGGCCTTCAGCCAGCGCAACCTCATCGAGGAAGCCCGCGACGCCGGTGTGGCCGCGTACCTCGTGAAGCCCTTCCAGCGCGGCGAGCTGGTGCCCGCCATCGCCGTGGCCACGGCGCGCTTCGAGGAGTACCGGGCCATCGAGGACGAGCACACCCGGCTGTCGGAGGAGGTGCCGACGCACGAGGACAAGCTCAAGACCCGCCAGATGGTCGACCGGGCCAAGGCCGTGCTCATGGACGGCCACAACATGTCCGAGGACGTGGCCTTCTCGTTCATCCAGCGCACCGCGATGGACCGACGGGCCCGGATGCAGGTCGTGGCCCAGGAGATCATCGACGGGACGCTGGTTCCCTGAGCGGCCCCTCGTCCGGGCCCCGGTGGGTGCCACGGCCGGGACGTAGGATCCCAGACGGTGGCAACGACCAAGGCCGACGCCGGCGACCTGTACCTGCTCGACGGCAACTCCCTCGTCTTCCGGGCCTTCTTCGCCCTACCCATCGACCTGGCCACCAAGGCGGGCCAGGTGACCAACGCCGTGCACGGCTTCACGTCGATGCTGGTGATGCTCCTGCGTGATCACGAGCCGGGCGGCATGGCGGTGGCCTTCGACCGCCCCGAGCCGACGTTTCGCGACGACATCGTGGAGGAGTACAAGGGCAATCGGCCCGACACGCCCGACCTCCTCGTCCCCCAGTTCGCCCTGGTGCGCGACGTGCTCCGGGCTCTCGGCATCGTCATGGTCGAGAAGGCCGGGTACGAAGCCGACGACATCCTCGCCACCCTGGCCACCCGGGGTCGTGACGCCGGGCGCAACGTGGTGGTGGTGAGCGGCGACCGCGACACCTTCCAGCTCGTCGAGGACCCCCGCATCAAGGTCATGTACACACGCCGGGGGATCTCCGACACCGTCGTCTACGACGAGGCCGGCATCGTGGAACGCCACGGTGTGCCGCCGAGCCTCTATCCCGTCCTGGCCGCGCTGCGGGGGGACTCGTCGGACAACCTCCCGGGCGTGCCCGGGGTGGGGGAGAAGACCGCCGCCAAGCTGGTGAGCACCTACGGCGACCTCGACAACATCTTCCGCCACGTGGCGGAGCAGACCCCCAAGCTCCGCCAGAACCTGGCCGATCACGAGGAGCAGGTCCGGCGCAACGCCCAGGTCATCCCGCTGGTGCGCGACGTGGAGCTCGACCTCACCCTCGACGACCTCACCCTCGGGAAGTGGGACGCGGCCGAGGTCAAGGCGGTGTTCGGCGCCCTGGAATTGCGCTCGGCGTGGCAGCGCCTGGCGCCGATCCTCGGGGGCGACGCCGAGGAGGCCCTGCCGCGCGCCGCGGGCACGCGCGCCCCGCCCTCGGTCGACTTCGGGTCGATCACCGCCGCGGTCCCGGCCGACGGCACCGCCGCCGCGGCGGCCATCACCTCGGCGGCGACGGCCGGCACCGCGGTCGCCGTGGCCCCGGTGTGGTCGGGTGACGCGGGGCGGAGCCCCTTGGTGGGGATGGCCATCGTGGCCGCGGCGTCGGGGTCCGAGGAGGAAGGACCCGCCATCGCCCCACCGATGTGGCTGTCCGAGAGCCTGCTGGCCGACGGGGCCGTGCTCGGCGCCCTGAGCGCGCTGGTGGGGCCGGGCGGCGCGCCCCTGGTGGCCCACGGGTGCAAGGAGCTCATGCGCAGCCTCCTCCCCATGGGGATCGACATCGAGTCCCTGGCCCTCGACACCGCCGTCGTCGCCTACCTGCTCGACCCCTCCTCGGGGCGGTACCGCCTCGAGGACGTGGTGGAGGTGCAGCTGGGCCTGGCGCTCGACGCCGAGGTCGAGGCCCAGGCGGCCGGCCAGCTCGCCTTGGAGGGCCCGGGGGAGGTGGAGGTGTCGACGCTGGCGGCGCGCAACGCCGTGGCCCTGGCGTTGCTCTTCGTCCCCATGCGCGAGGCCCTGGTGGGGGCCGGGCTCGAGCGACTGCACGACGAGGTGGAGCGCCCCCTGGTGCGCGTCCTGGCCCGCATGGAGGTGGCCGGGGTGCGCGTCGACACCGTGGAGCTGCGTCGCATCGCCGACGGGCTCGTCGCCGAGTGCGCCCGTCTCGAGGCCCTCATCCACGAATTGGCGGGAGAGACCTTCAACGTCAACTCGACGCCCCAGCTCCGGGCCGTGCTCTACGACCGCCTCGGGCTCACCCCGGGCCGCAAGACCAAGACCGGATTCTCCACCGACGCCTCGACCCTCGAGAAGCTGCGGGGCCAGCACGACATCATCGACGCCCTCCTCAGCTACCGCGAGGTGGAGAAGCTGCGCTCCACCTACGGCGAGACCCTCCTGGCCGAGGTGGCCGCGGACGGGCGGATCCACGCCACCTTCGGCCAGACCGTGGCGCGCACGGGCCGACTGTCCTCGGACCGCCCCAACCTCCACAACATCCCCGTCCGCAGCGAGGAGGGGAGACGGCTGCGCAAGGCCTTCATCCCCGCGCCGGACTGCCGGTTGCTCGTGGCCGACTACGACCAGATCGAGCTGCGCGTCATCGCCCATCTCTCTCACGACCCCGGGCTCGTGGCCGCCTTCGCCGAGGGGCGCGACATCCATCGCACCACCGCCGCCAGCGTGTTCGCCGTGGCTCCCGAGGACGTGACCACGGCCCAACGGAGCAAGGCCAAGATGGTGTCCTACGGCCTCGCCTACGGCATGGAGGCCTACGGCCTCGCCCAACGCCTGTCGATCGAGCCCGCCGAGGCCCAGCAGATCCTCGACGCCTACTTCGTGGCCTTCCCGGCCGTGCGGGCCTACATGGAGCGCACCGTGGTCGAGGCGCGCTCGCGGGGGTACACCGAGACCCTGTTCGGACGGCGGCGTCCGCTTCCCGACCTGCACTCGCCCAACCGCAACCTGCGCATGGCGGCGGAACGCCAGGCCATGAACGCGGGCATCCAGGGCCTGGCCGCCGATCTCTTCAAGGTGGCGCTGGTGCGGCTCGACGCCGCGCTGGAGGAGAAGCAACTGGCGTCCCGGGTGGTGCTCCAGGTCCACGACGAGGTCCTCGTCGAGGTGCCGGGGAACGAGGAGGCCATCACCGGGGACCTCGTCGCCACGGTGATGGCCGGTGTGGCCGACGCGGTGCACCTGGCCGTCCCCTTGGAGGTGTCGGCGGCGTGGGGCGACACGTGGGCCGACGCCAAGGGCTAGAAACCATCGGGTTGGCGCCGACCCCGGAGGCGCTCACGAGCCGCCAGGGCAGCTCAGGGCGGGTCTTTGCTACGCTTGTCGGTTGGCCGTCACCGACGGCCGCTCTGCGTGCTCTCGACGCGTGGGGTGCCCCGGTCCCGAAAGCGAGTTCTGAAGTTTATGCCCGACGAAGCAGCCGGTTCCTCCGGCGTAGCTGACCCGGCGGCGAGCCCCGCCGCGGCGGCCGGTGAAGTCCCCGGCGCCATCGCACTTCTGTCCGACGCCCCCATGGGCACCTTCGACGAGACCGGGAAATACGTTCCCCGCGCCATCGTCGAGGACGACCTCGGCGGTGCATCTCTCGAAGAGGCCATCGACGCCACCATCGTCGAGTTCGACGACGGTGACATCGTCGAGGGCAAGGTGGTGAAGATCGACAAGGACGAGGTCCTTCTCGACATCGGATTCAAGTCCGAAGGGGTGATCCCTTCGCGTGAGCTCTCCATCCGCAACGACATCGACCCCTCGGAGATCGTGAGCCTCGGGGACCAGATCGAAGCACTGGTGCTCCAGAAAGAGGACAAAGAGGGCCGCCTGGTCCTGTCCAAGAAGCGGGCCCAGTACGAGCGGGCCTGGGGGACGATCGAGAAGATCAAGGACTCCGACGGCATCGTGAAGGGACCGGTCATCGAAGTCGTGAAGGGCGGCCTCATCGTCGACATCGGGTTGCGCGGGTTCCTTCCCGCTTCTCTGGTCGAGCTCCGTCGGGTGCGGGAGCTGCAGCCCTATGTGGGCCGCAGCATCGAGGCCAAGATCATCGAGCTGGACCGCAACCGCAACAACGTCGTCCTCTCCCGCCGGGCCTGGCTCGAAGAGACCCAGAAGGAGCAGCGCGGCGAGTTCCTCGTCAACCTGAAGCCGGGGGAGCGCCGCCGCGGTGTGGTGTCCTCGGTGGTGAACTTCGGGGCCTTCGTCGACCTCGGCGGGATGGACGGACTCATCCACGTGTCGGAGCTGTCGTGGAAGCACGTCGACCATCCCTCCTCGGTGGTGTCGGTGGGGGACGAAGTCGATGTCGAGGTGCTCGACGTCGACCTCGACAAGGAGCGCATCTCGCTGTCGCTCAAGGCCACCCAGACCGACCCCTGGCAGGAGTTCGCCAACACCCACCAGGTCGGTGAGCTCGTCTACGGCCGCATCACCAAGCTTGTCCCCTTCGGCTCCTTCGTCCAGGTCGGAGACGGCATCGAAGGCCTCGTCCACATCTCGGAGATGGCCGGTCACCACGTGGACCTTCCCGAGCAGGTCGTCACCCCCGGCGAGGAGCTGTGGGTGAAGATCATCGACATCGACCTCCAGCGCCGACGCATCAGCCTCTCGATCAAGCAGGCCGCCGAGGGCGGCGAGGTGTCCGAGGAGTACCGCGAGGCCTTCGGCGAGCACGCCTACGACGAGCAGGGCAATTACATCGGCTACGACTACGGGGGCACCGAGTTCACCCCCGAGACCGAAGCCCAGGCCGCCTGGGCCGAGTACGTGGCCGAGCACGGCACCCCGCCCGAAGGGGCCGAGGGTGGTCCTCCGGGCGCCGCGCCGGTAACCGAGGGCAACGGCCAGACGCCCGACGCTTCGGCCCCGGCCGCGGGGGCGTCCACCGAGGTGGCCGCCGCCACCGACGGCGCCGGCGAGACCGCGGCGGCTCCCGAACCGGCGGCCCCCTCCGAAGGCTGATCCCGGGCCGCGACGCGGCCCCCTTGTCACGTTCGGGCGAAAAGCGCCGAGAAGTGCTCAGTGGGGCGGATCGACCCAGAGCGGCGGCCGCTCGCCCGGAGGCTCGGGCTCCTCTGACACCGGTGGCGACGGTGGTGGCGCGGGAGCCGGCGGGGTCTGGAACGCTCCGGCCTGGGTCGGCAACGGGTCCGGAGCCTGCACCGTCCACGCCGGCGGGCCGCCGGCGTCGGGCGGCGGGGGCGGGCCGGCTGCGTTCACCAGCGCCGAGGCGGTGACCGGATGGGTGCCGAGCGGGAAGTGGCACGCCACGAAGTGGTCGGGGCCGATCGCCTGCATCTGGGGCTCTTCCTCCGCGCACTTCTGCTGAGCGAACGGGCAACGGGTCCGGAAGCGGCACCCCGAGGGTGGGTTGATGGGCGAGGGGAGATCGCCGGCCAGCGGCGCAGCGCCGTTCTGGGCCGCCCCGGGGTCGGGCTCGGGGATGGAGGTGAGCAGGGCCTCGGTGTAGGGGTGCTCGGGGCGGTGGTAGAGGTCGTCGGGCCGCGCCACCTCGCACAGCTTGCCGAGGTACATGACCGCCACACGGTCGCTCACGTTCTTCACCACGGCGAGGTCGTGGGCGATGAAGACCATGGTGAGGCCGCGATCGCGTTTGAGGTCGTCGAGAAGGTTCAGGATCTGCGCCTGCACCGACACGTCGAGGGCGGAGACGGGCTCGTCGCAGACGAGCACGGTGGGTTCGAGCATGAGTGCCCGGGCGATGCTGACGCGCTGGCACTGACCCCCCGACATCTCGATCGGCGTCCGCCCCCCGGCGTCGTCGGGGTCGATCCCCACGGCATCGAGGGTGGCCCGCGCCTTCTCCCTGCGTTCGGCCTTGGTTCCCACTCCCCACACCGACAGGGGCTCGATCACGGCGTCGAGGACACGGCGGCGGGGGTTGAGCGACGAGATGGGGTCCTGGAACACCATCTGGATCTTGGTCCGCATCCGTCGCAGATCCCCCCCCGACAGTTCGGTGAGGTCGGTGCCCTGGAAGGTGACCGATCCCGAGTCGGGGTTGTGGATGAGGGCGAGGGCGCGCCCCGTCGTCGACTTCCCGCAGCCGGACTCGCCCACGAGGCCGAGGGTCTCGCCCGCAGCCACGTCGAAGCTCACGTCGGACACGGCGCGCACCCGGTGGTGGCCCGACCCGAACTCGACCACCAGGTGCTCGGCTGCCAGCAGGACGTCCCCACCCCGCATGTGGGCGGTGCCGCTCCCCGCCATCAGAGAACCCTCGTGCCGTTGGGCACCGACGCCGCCCCGCCGGCGTCGCGCACCCGGGTCCCGGTGAAGGCCAGGGCGGCCGGGAGCCGGGCCGAGACGTTGTAGGCGAGCGCGGCGTCACCTTCGGCCGAGCCCACCGGGTACCAGCACCGGAAGCTGTGTCCCTGGCCGGCGGTGCGCAGGGGAGGCTCCTCCTGGCGGCAATGGTCCTGCACATACGGACAGCGCGGCGCGAACCGGCACCCCTTGGTCTCGGTGGCGAGATCGGGCGGTCGGCCCGGGATGGCCCGGAGCCGGGTGTGCGAGGCCTCAGTCAGCCGGGGGATGGAGCGCAACAACGCCTCGGTGTAGGGCATGCGGGTGTGGGCGAAGAGCTCGACGGTGGGCGCCTGCTCGACGACGCGGCCCGCGTACATCACCACGATGTCGTCGGTGCGGTTGGCCACCACCCCGAGGTCGTGGGTGACGAGGATCATGCCCATGTGCCGCTCCCGTTGCTGGGCGGCCAGGAGGTCGAGGATCTGGGCCTGCACGGTGACGTCGAGGCCGGTGGTGGGCTCGTCGGCGAGGAGGAGCTTGGGGCCGCACGCCAGGGCGATGGCGATCATGACCCGCTGGCGCATCCCGCCCGACAACTCGTGCGGATAGTTCTTGAGACGCTGCTCGGGGGCGGGGATGCCCACCGACTTGAGCAGGGCCACCGCCGTCTCGTTGGCGGCGGCGCGGTCCAGGCCGGCCCGCAGGCGTAGGGACTCGGTGATCTGGCGTCCCACCCGCACCACCGGGTTGAGAGCGGTCATGGGGTCCTGGAAGACCAGGGCCACCTGCATGCCCCACACCTCGCGCAGCTCGGGCAGCGACATGGCGGTGAGGTCGTGGCCCGAGAACCGCACCGTCCCGGAGCGCTCGACGTTGGACCCCGGGAGCAGGCCCATGATGGAGCGGCTCAGGACCGTCTTGCCCGAGCCCGACTCGCCCACCACGCCCAGGGTGCGGCCCCGGCCCAAGGTGAGCGACACCCCGTCGACGGCGCGCACGAGACCCCGGGCCGTGCGGAACGAGGTGTGCAGGTCGATCACCTCGAGGAGCGGCCCTTCGATGGAGCCGACGTCGGGGAAGCTGAGCTGGACGCGCCGGCCCCAGGGGCTCACAGCTTCACCTCCCGCAGGTCGAAGTACGAGCGCAGGCGGTCGGCCATGAGGTTGAGGGCGGTGAGGAGCAAGAAGATGTAGAGCGACGGCCACAGGGCGATGTAGGGGTTGAGTTGGAGGTTGTTGCTGTTCACACCGTCGTTGATGATGTTCCCGAGCGACGACGTGGGGAGGCCGATCGACAGGCCCAGGAAGGCCAGCGATCCTTCGAGGACGATGAGCAGGGCCACGCCGATGAGGGCGAAGGACACCGCCGCGGGCACGATGTTGGGGAGCAGCTCGCGCAGCAAGATGCGCGACGTCTTGGCGCCGGTGGCACGGGCCGCCACCACGAACTCCCGGCTGGCGAACGACAGCGTACTGGCCCGGATGACGCGGAAGAGCAGGGGGGCCGAGACGAAGGCGAACATCAAGGTGAGCTTCCACAGCACCACCGGCTTCCAGAAGGCCTCGATCACCATGACCGCCAGCAGGGCGGGGAAGGCGATCAGCACGAACGACACCGCGTTGAGCACGGTGTCGACCGGGCCGGCCCGGTAGCCGGCGAGCAGGCCGAGCGAACCTCCCACGATGAGTCCGAGCACGATGGGGACGAAGCCGATGACCAGGGACACACGTGACCCGAAGATGACACGCGACAACAGGTCGCGGCCGAGGTCGTCGGTCCCGAGGATGTGGCGCGCCGTGGGTCCCACGTTGACCGACGAGTAGTCCTGGAAGTTGGGGGCCTTGAGAGGGAGCACCGAAGCCAGCACGGCCAGCAGGATCATGAGCGCCACCCACGCCGTGCACACCCAGAAGGTGGCCCCGAGGCCCTTCTTCTTGGAGAGGATCCCCGAGGCGGGGAGCCCGGCGGCAAGACCCTGGACCCCGAGGCCGGGCGCCGAGAGCGAGGCGAAGGATTCGGACTCCAGCGACGCCTGCGAGGGGAGCTCAGCCACGGCGCACCCGGGGGTCGAGGACGGTGAGGAGGAAGTCGATCGCGAAGTTCACGACCACGAACGCTACGGCAGCCACCAGGGCCATACCCTGGACCACCAGGTAGTCATTGGCGTAGATGGCGCTGACCAACTGGTACCCGATCCCGGGGAGCTGGAAGAGGATCTCCACCACGAAGGCGCCGGTGAAGAGCGTGCCGATGGTGATTCCCGCCCCGGCCAGCAGCGAGAACGACGACGGCCGCATCACGTGGCGCACGAGGATGTAGCGCGTCGACAGCCCTTTGGACCGGGCCATGGTCACGAAGTCCTCTTGCAGGGTGGCGATGAGATCGGCGCGCAGCAGCCGGTAGTAGACGGTGACCGATCCGATGGCCAGCGCCACCGAGGGCAAGATGACCGACTTGAGGTTGGCCCCGAACCCCTGGGAGAGCCGGACGAACCCCGTGGCCGGCACCCACTTGAGGGTGACGGCGAAGAGCAGGACGAGGAGGGGGCCCGCCACGAACGTGGGCAGCGACAACATTCCGAAGGTCGACGTGGTGGCGATGCGGTCGAAAGCCCGGTTGGGGCGCAGCGCGGCCAGCAGCGCCATGGGGATGGCGACGATGAGGGCGAGAACCTGCGAGACGATGACGAGCTCGAGGTCGATGGGCACCGCCACGCCCAGGGAGGTGGTCACGCTCTCCTTGGTCAGGAACGACGCACCCAGATTGCCGTGGAAGATGTTGATGATCCACGTGGCGTACTGCGACACGAGGCCCTTGTTCAGCCCCAGCTGCTTCAGGAGGATGGCGTGGTTGGCCGGGGTGTCGTTGGGGCCCAGGATGGTCTTGGCCGGGTCCCCGGGGAGGAGGTGGACGAGCAGGAACGCGAAGATGGAGATGAGGAAGCAGATGACCACCAGTTGCAACAGGCGGTTGGCGACGAACCGGAGCATCGAGGCCTGGGGGTCAGCTCACGCGCCACGTGGACGTGGGGTCATAGACGCCGTCGGCGAACCCGCGGGCGTGTGATCCGTCGGGGAGTGTGAGGTTGTTGAAGTTCATCACCGCGTTGCTCCCCGTCAGCGACCATGTCGCCAGGCTGGCCCAGAGATACGGCAGGTCCGCGGACAGGCGTCTGTCGACCTCCTGGTAGGCCTGGATGCGGTCAGCTGGGTCGGACATGGTGCGTCCCTTTTGGAGGGCCGCCTCAAGCGCATCGTCCTTGTTGCGGGAGAAGTTGAGCGCGATGACCCCGTTGGCGGTGGTGGGGCTCATCCAGACGTAGTTGAGATCAGGGTCAGAAGCCCCGAATTGCTCGTCGGTGTAGGCCTGGAACTTGCCGGTGACCAGGTTGTCGATGAACGTGACCTGCTCCACCGTGCTCACCGTGGTCTGGATCCCCGCCAATCCCCACATGCTGGCCAGCGCCTGGATCTCGTTGAGGAGGCGGGGGTCGGTGACCGTGGCCAGGGCCAGCTCGATCTTGCCCCCGTGGTTCGGCGCCGCCTGGGCCACGAGCTGCTTGGCCTTGGCGAGGTCGTAGGCGGGGTACCCGTTGTCGTCGGCGCGGTAGGGGGATCCGGGCGGGAAGAGGCTGAGGTTGGGCTTGGCGACGCCGGCGCCGAAGAGCTTGACGAGCTCGTCGACGTTGGTGGCGTAGGCGAGGGCCTGGCGCACCATGAGGTCGTTGGTGGGTTCCGTCTCGGTGTTGAGGATGATGAAGTCCATGTCGCCCTGGCCCACAGACGGATTCAGGACCTGCTGGAAACTCGCGTTGGCGCGCAGGGCCTTGATGGCGTTGGGGTCGTGGCTCACCATCATGTCGATGGTCCGCGAGGTGAGGGAGTTCTCCCTGGACTCGTCGATGGCGATGGGCTTGTAGGTCACGCTGTCGAGATAGGGGAAGCCCGAGCGCCAATAGTGCGGATTGCGCTTGGCGGTGAAGTGGTCGTTGGGGACCCACGTCTCCAAGGAGAACGGGCCCGTGCCGATGGGCTTGGTCGAGCTGGCGCTCTGGAGCTGGGCCATGCCGATGACGTAACCGAGTTGCGTGCTGAGGTAATGGGGGAACGCCACGATGGGCTCGACGCAGTGCACCGCCATGGCGAGGTCGCTGACCTTCTGGAAACTGGCGACCACTCCGTTGAGAGCCGGGCCGGTGAGTGGCGAGGACTGCAGGGCATCGAAGTTGGCCTTGAGGACATCGGCATTGAGCGGGGAGCCGTCGTGGAACGTGACCCCGGGGCGGAGCGTGATGGTCCACACCGTCATGTCGGGGTTGGGGGTCACCGACTGGGCCAGGTAGGGCTTGGCCGAGCCGTCGGCGGCCACCACCGTCAAGGTGTCGAAGATGGTGTTGGCGTAGGTCAGACCCGAGTTGTCGAAATGGCTCGCCGAGGGCAGGAACCCGTCGATCTCCGAGTTCAGGCCGACGGTGATCGATCCCCCCCGCCGGGGCGTGGCGGTGCTCACCCCCGGGGTCGACGAGGACAGGCGGGGCTTCGAAGGGGTGCTGCTCCCGCACCCCTCGAGCAGAGCGGGCAGGCCCACGCCCGCCAGCCCCAGCGCCGCCGCACCGGCGGCGCCCCGGGCGAGAAACGCCCGGCGGTCATATCGATCCGCGGAGTCAGCCATCGGTCCCCCTCGCCCCAGGTCGGACGGGCAGCCCCCTGGGGCCGTTGGCGCGCCATGGTAGACCGCACGCCGCCGAACAAGCCGGACACCGGGTATTTCGGGGGAGCGGGGCCCGCTGCGCCGTGGCCCGCTCCTTCCCGGGTGCGTTCGGGGCGCCGGGAAGGCGCATCGTTACCATGACGGAGTGCGCGTCCCGATACGACGACAGGCTGTGGTCAGCCCCGCCGTCGTGTCGACTCCATCGGTCAAGGGATCGATGACCGCGTCGCGCCGCGGCCTGCGCAGCTCGGGCGGGGCCACCGCACGCGCCCTGCGGGCCGCGTCCTCGCGCCGGGATCTGTCCTGGGGCATCCGCAGCGCGGTGGTGCCGTGGGTGACCGCCCGGGTGATCGTGGCCGGGGCGCTCGCCGCCGCGCATGAATTCGTCATCCAGGCCAAACCGAGCGCGGCGGTCGCCACCCGCGTCCACGAGGGCCTGTTGGGGTGGGACGCCGGGTGGTACGAATCCATCGCCCGCCACGGATATGCCGGGGCCGGGCACCTGTCGTTGCGGTTCTTCCCTCTCGTGCCCCTGCTCACCCGGGCGCTGTCGTATGTGCCGGGCGTGGGAGTGGGCGTCGCGCTGGTGGTGGTGGCGAACGTGTCGGCCTTCGTGGGTGTCGCCCTCCTGGCCGTCTTGGCCCGACGGGAGACCGGTGACGAAGCCCTGGCCCGACGTGCCGCGTGGTTGATGTGTCTGGCCCCCGCTGCCTTCACCCAGGTGATGGGGTACGCCGAGGGAACCCTCCTGGCCCTGAGCGTCGGGACCATGCTCGCCCTGCGGGCCCGGGCGTGGTGGTGGGCGGCGGCACTCGGCCTCGCCGCGGGGGCCACGCGCCCCGTCGGGGTCTTGTTGGCGGTTCCCGCCCTCGTCGAAGTGCTCGGGGTCCTGCGGGGCGCGCCGGCGGACCGACGGGTGGCGCGCCTGGCGGCCGTGGTGGGCCCCCCGGTCGGCCTGGCGGCCTTCTTGGGCTGGGTGGGGTGGCGCTACGGCGATGCCCTCGCCCCGTTCAAGGTCCAGCAACAAGGATCCCTGCGGGGCGGGGTCTCCGATCCGCTGCGCACGTTGGGACACGACGCGTCGCTCCTCGTCCATGGCCAGCATCTCGGATCGGCGCTGCACCTCCCGTGGGCGGTCCTCGCCATCGCCCTGCTGTTCGTGGTGTTGCGCCGGTGGCCCTTGTCCTACGGGGCCTTCGCCGCCGCGGTCTTGGTCGTGGCCCTCACGGCGTCCAATCTCGACGGCTTCGAGCGCTACAGCTTGTCGGCGTTCCCCTTGGTGCTGGCCGGGGCGAGCGTGACGGCGGGGCCGCGCCTCGAGCGGGTCGTCCTCACGGTGGCGGCCGCCGGACTCGTCACCTACGCCCTCTTGGCCTTCACCAATCTCTATGTCCCCTGAGGCATGTCCCCTGAGGCATGTCCCTGAGGCATGTCCCCCGAGGCGCGTCGATCGGACGCGCCCCCGGGGCCGGGGTGCCGCACTCGCTCCTGAGGGCCCTGACCTGGGCCTCGCCGGGTGCGCCGGCGCCCCATGGCCGGGGCAAGTGTTGTCCCAGCCAGTAGCCTGAACAAGGGCGCCGGGTCCCGTACGGGGGGAGTTCTGGGAGACGTGACGCAGAGGGCAGCGGCGTGGCG
>JBEKIJ010000012.1:0-90643 GCA_050011815.1 Acidimicrobiales bacterium
TCTCGACCGGCCTGAGGCTGGTCGGCTGGAGCCCTTCCAGGACGCACAGAACCGGCAGTTGCGGGCGGTGCACTATCGGCGGGTGAACGTGAGATGGGTGACGCCGTTGGGCGAGCTGACCGCTTCAATATTGAAGCGCTGCTCGAGCTCCTGGAGGCCATCCCACAGGCGTTCCCCGCGTCCGAGAACGATCGGCACGATCGCGATATGCATGTGGTCGATCAGGTCTGCGGCAAGAAACTGGCGGATTGTCGATGGCCCTCCGCCGATTCGGACGTCCAGCCCGCCTGCCGCCAGCCGAGCGACCTCCAAAGCTTCGGCCGGGCTCGCGTCGATGAATTCGAACGACGTCCCTCCCTGCATCTCGATTGTGGGCCTCGGATGGTGGGTGAGGATGAACACCGGCGTGTGGAAGGGCGGATTGTCGCCCCACCAACCTTTCCACGCCTCGTCAGCCCAGGGGCCGCGCTGGTGCCCGAATTTGTTCCGACCCATGATCTCCACGCCGACGCCGGTACTCCAGTTGCTCGCGAAGGCGTCGTCGATGCCGGCGCTCCCTCCGTTCCCACCTTGCATCGCGCGGAAGGTTCTGGTGGGGAAGAACCATTCGTGAAGCCTGGTGCCGGCATGCCCGAACGGCGCTTCGAGGCTTTGGCCCTCGCCGGTGCCGAAGCCGTCGAGCGAAACCGAGAAGTTGTGGACCCGAACACTTGACATTGCAGTCTCCTCCCCAGGGTAGATGTCAGGCATTGCCGAGATAGACGACTCGGCGACTCTGAAACTCATCGCGGACCAGACCCATTACCCCGCACATGATCGCAGTTCCCGGTCGAACACCTGTATCTGGATGGTCCGACCGGGATGTGCCGCCGTTCCCGACCGGGGTCTGAGGGCATCGGCTAGGGCCGTAGGGCGACCGGTAGTCGGGGATCCCGCCTGACCCATTATTCAGGTCGTCCTGGGGGGAGCGCCCGATCTAGCGACCCAGTGCTTTGTGGCCAACCGCACTCTATTCGTGGCTTGGAACGTTTCTGCTTGGGCCCATGTGCGCGGGTCCCGAAGAATTCTTGAAGATCTTCTGTGTAGCAATTCGTACCAGCCTGTACCGCTGCGGACCGTCACGAACCGTCTGGTGTCTTCCGACTGGGCGATTAGGCGGCAAATGCCGTTCTTGGGGTGAGCCGAGTCCGTAAGAGCTCCCGGCATACTGCGCTTAAACCAATCGCCCGAGACCAGATCATGAACGTCAAGGGCTGCCGGAATCGATGGGGCGCACGATGACGGTCAGGAGAGAACCCCGGGGGGCGGAGTCGGAGGGCAATCCGCCGCAGGCGGTGCGGCAGCATGTGAGTGAGACCAAACCTCCCAAGGCAGTGAGCGGGCGGGTTCTGACCGAACTGCTTGACCTTGAGGAGGTTGCCCGCCGTCTTTCGACGAGCCCTCGACACATCCGGCGCATGGTCTTCGAGCGGCGGATCCCGTTCGTGAAGGTCGGACGATTTGTCCGCTTCGTCCGAGATGATCTGGCCCGATGGCTTGACGAGCAGAGGGTCGGACCGTGACGATGCCGTGTCACAGCCGGCGAGCATGATCTGCGGCCACGGAGAGGAGTTCGACGGATGGCTCACATCCAAAAGCGCAACGGGCGCTGGCACGCTCGGTGGCGTGAGGACGATGGTCGGGAACGAGCGGTCGTTTTTGACCGCAAGGTGGATGCTGAGCGCTGGCTCGACGGCGTCCGGGGCGAACTCGTCCGAGGCACGTATGTCGACCCGGCCGCAGGCCGCGAGCGCTTCGAGGCGGTAGCAAGCCGTTGGCTATCGATCCAAGTCCATCGACCGACTACTGCCGTGCAGGTGCGGTCGAACCTCGGCAACCATGTTCTCCCGATCTTTGGGGATCGTCCAATCGGAACTATCCGGCCCAGTGAGGTTCAAGCCTGGGTGCGAAGTCTCGCCTCCAAGCTCGCTCCCGGAACAGTCGAGGTGGTCTACCGTTACTTCGCGGCCATTCTTCGCGCTGCAGTCGAAGACCGGATCATCGCCGTTTCACCCTGTCGTGGCATCAGGCTCCCCAAGATCGAGAAGATCCGTGTCGAACCCCTCGAGACCGACGAGGTAGTTGCCCTTGCCGACGCGGTGGACGATCGCTATCGGGCGCTTGTCGTGCTCGCTGCCGGCACAGGCATGCGGCAAGGTGAAGTGTTCGGGCTCACGCTTCCCAGGCTCGACCTTCTGCGCAGAGTCGTCAAGGTCCAGCAACAACTGATCACGATTCAGGGCAGGGTGCCGTACCTTGGTCCACCGAAGACCGAAGCGAGCGTGCGGACCATCCCCTTGCCGCTCATTGTCGTCGACTCCGTTGCGGCGCACCTCGCCGAGTACGAGCCAGGTGATCTCCGAACCGTCTTCAGTGGAGACCGCGGCGAGCCGTTGCGTCGCAACAGGTTCTCTGAACGCGTCTGGCGGTGGCGCGGGCCGGTCTGCGCCCGGGACGCGCTTTCACGACCTTCGGCGTCTACGCCAGCCTTCTGATCCGACATGGGGAATCGGTGAAGACGGTGCAAGCCCGACTGGGGCACGCCAGCGCCACCGAGACCCTCGACACCTACGCCCATCTCTGGCCCGATTCTGAGGACCGGACCCGCGAAGCCGTGGACTCGATGCTGGGTCCCGCGGTCTGGCCGCGGTCTGGGACGGAATCGCTGGGCTAAAAACCCTGGTCAGAGGCCTAATGACGGTGAGTCGGCCTGTAGGCGGGGTTCTGTCCGTCCTCTCGGACGTGGTGGCCATCCATCTCAGCGGCCTACCTGGGGACTGCTCCGAATGGAGCGGGCGGGTCACCCGTGTCCCACGTTCGGCCTTGCTCCGGGTGGGGTTTACCGAGCCGGCCGAGTCACCCCGGCCGCTGGTGCGCTCTTGCCGCACCGTTTCACCCTTGCCTGTTCGGGCTTGCGCCCGTCATCGGCGGTCTGCTTTCTGTTGCACTGTCCTTCGGGTCGCCCCGACTGGCCGTTAGCCAGCACCCTGCCCTGTGGAGCCCCGACCTTCCTCGCCCTGGTCCCCGTCCGAGGACGAGCCCATGGCGCGGCCACCCGGCCGACTCACCGTCCCGCTCAGTTTGCCAGGTCGCGGGCCATGCCGGCACCCCCTGTACTCAGTGGGGGACCGTCGACGACCACCCCCCTCGATAGGGTTTGCGAGATGGACCCGCAACCCGAGCGGCTCGCCCTCGTGGAGCAACCCGAGCCGATGTCCATCGCGGCGCTCTACCGCCAGGTGCAGGCCGCGGTCACAGCCTCGTTTCCACGCGGCCACCAGCAGTGGGTGCGAGGCGAGATCCAGAGCATCTCGGACCGGACGGGCCACTGTTACATGGACCTGGTCGACCCCGACTCGCCCCGCGGTCGCGACACCCCGGTGCTCAAGGTCAACTGCTGGGGTAGGACTTGGGGCCCGCTCAAGACGACGCTCGGGCAGCAGGGGATCGTTCTCGAGCCGGGCGCGGTGGTGTCGTTGCGGGGCAGGGTCGAGTTCTACCCTCCCAAAGGCCAGATCAACTTCATCGCGTCCGAGATCGACGTCACCGCTTTGCTGGGCAGGTTGGCGGCGCGCCGAACTGCCCTGCTTCACACGCTCGAGGCCGAGGGCCTTCTGCGGCGCAATCAGGGTTTGGCGGTTCCCGATGTCCCCCTACGCGTGGGCCTCGTGGCCAGCACGGGATCAGAGGGATACAACGACTTCGTCGGTCAACTCCAGGGATCGGATCTGGCGTTCTCCATCGTCTTGTTCCGGGCCAATGTCCAAGGGGCCGGAGCGCCCGGATCGGTCGCTCGAGCGCTCGCTGCCATCTCGGTGTCCGACTGTGACGTCGCCGTCTTGGTGCGGGGCGGCGGTTCCCGAGGCGACCTGGCCGCCTTCGACTCCGAGCCCGTGGCGCGCGCCATCGTGGCGCTCACTGTTCCCCTGTGGACCGGCATCGGGCACACCGGGGACCAGTCTGTCGCCGACATCGTCGCCAACCAGGCCTTCGTGACGCCGACCGCCTGTGCTCAGGAGCTGGTGCGCCGGGTGGGGGAGTGGTGGGAATCGGTCACCCGTTCGGGTGCCCGCGTCGGGCGCTGCGCGGTCGACGCCCTGCACGCCGCGGCGTTGCGCGATACCACGGCCCGTCGACGCCTCGGCACCGCCACCCGCAACCAGCTGTCCCGGCACTCTGAACGACTGGAGCGGCGAGCGACGCAGATCACCACCAATGCTCGGCGTCAGCTCGAATTCGCCGGCGAGGCCGTCGAGCGGCGAACGGCACGCGTCGGCCCCCGGGCGGTGGGCGCTCTCGAGCGCCAACGGGACAGGACCGACGCCTGGCGACGACTGCTGGCCGCCTATGACATCGATCGCCAGCTCGAACGGGGCTACACCATCACCCTCCGGCCCGACGGCCAGGTGGTGCGGTCGGCCTCCGAGCTCGACACCGGCTCCACGTTGATCACGAGGTTTGCGGACGGGCGCGCCAGCTCGACCGTGGATGGAACAGAGATCCGATCGACAACCGAAGGGCAGAGATGAACGCGGAACGGCGCGACGACAAAACCTCACCCGATGACGAACCGGTGGAGGGCCTCAGCTATATGGCTGCCAGTCGGGAGCTCGACGGGATCGTCGAGTTCTTCGAGAAGAGCGAGGTCGACGTGGACCAGCTCGTGGCTCGCCTCGAGCGGGCCACGGCGATCGTCGACGAGCTCGACAAGCGGATCCGGCGCACCCGGGCCCAGGTCGAGGAGCTCGTCCCCAAGCTCGAAGCGGCAGGCCGACTGGCGGCGTCACCGCAGACGACGGCCGGTGCGGAGGCCGGCCCTTCAGAGGGTGAGGACGCTCACGGCGGAGCCACGGCGGAGGTGGCCGGTGAAGAGGGGAAGTCCGACCGAGACTCGCTTCCGTTCTGAACCGCCCCGAGTCGTCAGGTCGGCGTCAGACCCACCGCCAGGCGAGCCAAGCCCCGCAGCGTGATCGAGTCGCGATGGGTCACGGTCCGCTCTGCGAGCTCGATGTGCTTGAAACGTGTCAGGAGCCGACCGAAGCAGACCTGCCCCTCGAGGCGAGCGAGTGCTGCTCCCAGGCAGTAGTGGATCCCGCTCCCGAAGCTCATCGGCGCTCCCTCGTCGCGCCCCAGGTCGAGGGTCTCGGGCTCACGGAACCGGCGTGGATCGCGATTCGCCGCCCCGAGCAGCGTCATGACCTGGTCACCGACCGCGATGTCCTGGCCCTCGATGACCGTCGGCCGCAACGCCACCCGGCCGTCGAGCTGGACCGGGCTGTCCCATCGCAACAGCTCTTCCACCGCCCGTTGCACCGCGGCGGCGTCATCCACCGAGGCGCGTAGGCGCGTCAACTGCTCGGGGTGGCCCAGCAGCGCCCACAGGCCATTGCCGATGAGGTTGGTGGTGGTCTCGAAGCCGGCCGCGAAGAGCAGGATGGCGGTGGAGATCACCTCGTCCTGGGTGAGCCGGTCCGAGCCGTCGGACACCGCGATGAGTTCGGACAGGAGGTCGTCTTCGGGCCGTCGCCTCCGCTCGGCGATGAGATCTCCGAAGTACCGCTCCATGGCAACCCGAGCCGAGCGGGCGCCGCGCAGGTCATCGAGGTCCGACATCGGCTCGAGCATGCGCGTGGCGGCCCGGACCAGAGCCTGGAACTGGGCCCGGTCCTCCACGGGCACGCCCAGGAGCTCTCCGATCACCGCCACAGGGAGGGGGAAGGCGAGCTCGGCCATCACGTCGACGCCGGCCCCACCCTCGGCGAGGTCGGCCAAGGTGTCGAGGAGCCCGTCGCACAGCGCCACCACGTGAGGACGCAGGGCCTCGACGGTGTTGGGCGTGAAGGCGCGGGCCACGAGCCCCCGCAGACGGGTGTGGTCGGGAGGGTTGAGCGTGAGGATGGACTGCCGCCGCTCGAAGAACTCGAAGAATTCGTCGACCTCATCGGCCGGGATCCCCCACCGGGCGACGCGCATTCGGGCCGTGGCGTCGAGGTCGGCACCCTTGCCGAAATGCGGAACCCGGAGCACCTGCTGGCAGTCCGCGAAGCGGGAGACGATCCAGCTGCCCATGGTCGAGCGGAACACCGGTGTGTGCTCCCGGATGCGGGCGTAGTGAGGGTAGGGATCGGCGCGACCCTCGGCTGTGGCCAGCAGGGCCACGAGCTCCGCATTGGGGTCGAGCCCTCCCGGTGCTGACACTGGCGCCACCGGATTCGTCATCGATCAGTGGATCCGTCGTTCACGGTGCAACCAGTAGGGCTCGCGAAGCTCGCGTTTGAGGACCTTCCCCGAAGGATTGCGGGGGAGGACGGCCACGAAATCGACCGATGTCGGGCACTTGTAGTGGGCCAACCGCTGCCGGCAAAAGGCGATGATCGAGGCCGCCTCCAACTCCGCTCCGGGTGCGGGCACGACGATGGCCTTCACCGTCTCGCCCCACTTGTCGTCGGGGACCCCGATGACCGCGGCGTCCGCCACGCCGGGCGATGCGAGCAGGACGTTCTCGATCTCCGCCGGGTAGATGTTCTCCCCTCCGGAGACGACCATGTCCTTGATCCGATCGTGGAGGTAGAGGTAGCCCTCCTCGTCGACGTACCCGGCGTCGCCCGTCCTCAGCCACCGGTCATCGTCGATGGTGCGCGCCGTCTCGTCGGGTTTGTCCCAGTAGCCGAGCATGTTGAACCCCGAGCGCGTGCGCACCTCGCCCACCGTGCCGGCGGTGACCTCGACTCCCGTCTCGGGATCGATGATGCGGAGCTCGACGCCCCTCAGTGGCTTTCCCGCCGCCCGCAGGAGGTGCTGGCGCGGGCCCTGGGGGTCGTGGTCCTCGTGGGCCAGGCGGACGATGGCGCCGCTCGTCTCGGTCATCCCGTAGACCTGCGCGAATCGACAGCCGAAGATCTCGAGGCACCGCACGAGGACGTCCTCGGCGATGGGCGAGGCGCCGTAGAAGATGGTGTCGAGGCTCGACAGGTCGGTCTCGGCCACGCCCGGCACCGCGATCAGCGCCATCAGGACCGCGGGCACCAAGAAGGCGTGGGTGATCCCCTCGGCGGCCACCAACCGGAGAAGCTCGACGGGATCCATGTCCCGGAGGATGACCGAGGTTCCGCCCTTCGACATCCCGCTGAGCGCCCATCCCGAACCACCGATGTGGAACAGGGGCATCGCCACCAGGCTGACGGTGTGTTCGGTGATCTCGAAGGCCTCGTCCGCGGCCAGCTCCAGCATGACCTGCACGTTGCGGTTGGCGAGCATCACGCCCTTGGGAAGCCCCGTCGTGCCCGACGTGTAGAGCTGCATCGACACGTCCTCGGGCGCGCCCTCGTGACCCGGGTCGAGCGCGGCGTGGTCGGCGAGCCAGTCCTCGTACCCGACCCGGCGACCGAGGTCGGACCCGCCTCCGAGGTCGGCATCGGTCTTGGGATCCCCGAGGACCACCACGCGTGTCACCCACGGCAGCCCGCTGTCCATCGACGCCAGGCACGGCACGAATTCGGCGTGGATCACGAGGACCGTAGCCCTCGAGTCATCGATCACCGCCGCCATCTCGGCCGGGGCGAGACGCCAGTTGACCGCCACATTGACGGCCCCGGACAGGGCGCCGCCGAACAGCACCTCGAAGTACTCGAGTCCGTTGCGATCGAGGAAGGCCACCCTGTCGCCGACCCCGATGCCGTCGGCGCCCAACGCCTGGGCCACGCGACAAGCACGTTCGAAGTGCTGGGCCCAGGTCACGGTGGTCCCTTGGAACCGGAACATCGGCTTGTCGCCGAAGTCGGCCACGTTGGCCCTGAACATCCCGGCCACGCTCGAACGCAGCATCGTCCCCCTCCCGCCGGCCCGCAGGTGCTGCCCCAGGCCCGGCACACTGTAGGTCGCCCGACGCTCGTCCCCCTACCATCGAGCCATGCCTGACGACCGCTTGTACTTCCGCCAGCTCCTCTCGGGTCGGGACTTCGCCTCCCAGGATCCCGTGGCGAGCCAGATGGTCAATTTCTGTTACCTCATCGGCGACCGCCGGGCCGGCGAGGCGGTCATCGTCGACCCCGCCTATGACGTCGCCGGTCTCCTCGAGATCCTCGCCGCCGACGACATGCGGTGCGTGGGAGTGCTCGCCACGCACTTCCACCCCGACCACGTGGGGGGCGACCTGATGGGGTACCGCATCGAAGGGATCACGGACCTGCTCGAAGAGGTGGCTGTCCCCGTGCACGTCCAGGCGCTCGAGGCGCCCTGGGTGGTGCGGGCCACGGGAGTCTCGGGCGACGAGCTGGTCGAGCACGCGAGCGGTGACGTCGTCATGGTCGGTGATGTCGACATCGAATTGGTCCACACCCCCGGCCACACCCCGGGCAGTCAATGCTTCTCGGTCGACGGGCGTCTGGTGGCGGGGGACACGCTGTTTCTCGACGGCTGCGGTCGCACCGACCTTCCCGGCGGCGACCCCCAGCAGATGTACGAGTCGCTCACCACCCGCCTGGCGCGCTTCGGAGACGACACCGTCTTGTACCCCGGCCACCTCTACTCACCCGAGCCCTCGGCCAGCCTGGGAGAGACGCGCCAGCGGAACTACGTCTTTCGTCCCCGCAGCCCTGAGCAGTGGATGGCGATGTTCGGTGCATGACCGCCAGACCACCTGACAGCCAGTCCACCACACCGCCGGACCACGGTGCAGCGGGGCGCCGATAGGGTCTCGTCCGCCCATGGTGCGTGACTCCAGCTCGACCATCGCCGTCGTCGGTGCATCCCTGGCGGGCCTGCGCGCCGCCGAGACCCTGCGCGCCGAGGGGCATGCCGGCACGATCGTCCTCGTCGGCGCCGAGCCCCACCTGCCCTACGACCGCCCGCCGCTCTCGAAGCAATTCCTGGCGGGCACGTGGGGGCTCGATCGCGTGCTCCTGCGACCGTCGGAGAAGATCACGGCCCTCGAGCTCGACCTCCGCCTGGGACGCCGGGCCGGCGCCCTCGACGTCGATCGGCACACCCTCGACCTCGACGACGGGAGCACGGTGCGCTTCGACGGGCTGGTCCTCGCCACCGGCGCGCATCCCCGCCCGCTGCCGGGCACGGCGCCGGCGCCGGGCGTGTACACCCTGCGGACGCTCGAGGACTCCCTGGCGCTCGGGGCGGCGGTGCGAGTCGAAGGGGCCCGCCTCGTGGTGGTGGGGGCGGGGTTCATCGGGTCCGAGGTGGCCGCCACGTGTCGCGGCCTCGGGGCGCGCGTCACCGTCGTCGAGGCCTTGCCCCAACCCCTCGCCCGCGCGCTCGGACCCGAGATGGGCGCGGTGTGCGGGGCGTTGCACGCCGACCACGGCGTCGAGCTCCTCACCGACGCGGGTGTCGTCGCGCTGCGGCGCGGCCCCCACGGGGGTGCTGTCGACGGGGTCGAGCTCGACGACGGCACCGTGCTCGACGCCGATGTCGTGGTGATCGGTATCGGTGTCATGCCGACGACGCAGTGGCTCGAAGGATCGGGACTCGAGATCTCCGACGGCGTGGTGGCCGACGCCACGCTGCACGCCGCCGACGACGTGGTGGTGGCGGGGGACATGGCCCGGTGGTTCGACCAGGGTCTCGGTGCCCATGTCAGGATCGAGCACTGGACCAACGCGGCCGAGCAGGGTGCCGCCGCGGCGCGCAGCCTGCTGGCAGGGCGCGCCCAGGCCGACGCCTATGTCCCGGTCCCGTACTTCTGGTCCGACCAGTACGACGTGAAGATCCAGGTGATCGGGCACCCCCGCCCCGATGACGACGTGGTGGTGGTGGACGGGTCACCGTCCGAGCGCCGCTTCGTGGCGCTCTACGGCCGCGCCGGCCGGTTCAGCGCGGCCCTGGGGTTCAGCCGTCCCCGCCAGCTGATGGGCTATCGCCCCCTGCTCGAGGCGGGGGCGAGCTTCGACGACGCGCTGGCCCATCGCCCCGCCTGAGGGCGCCCGCTCCGGCCAGCACGCCCGCTCTCGGCAGCTCGCTGCGCAAGGCGCGCATGGTGGCCAGGATCTGGCGATCGTCCTCGGGGGTCGGGTGACGGCCTCCGTAGGCGCTCGCCTCGACGACGCCGGCCAGCGCCTGCCACGTGCCGGACCGGTCACCCGCCAATCCGTCGAGGGCGGTGGCGTACTCGGTGAGGGTCTCGCCGGGTCGCCGTGGACGGCCTGCTCTGCGCCCTGCCATCTCGATGCTGCGCGCCGCTTTCTCGGCCCACGTGCGCGGCCGGCGCCGGCGCCGGGCGACGACCAGGGCCACCATCGACGCCACGGCCAGAACCAGCGCGACCTGCACCCAGGGCAGCCGGCCGAGGGCCCGGGTGACGTCGTGCACCAACGTCGAGCCCGGTGACGGGTTGGCCAGGGGGACCACCGCGGTGGGGTCGAAGCTCTGCCACCCGTAACCGGGGAAGAAGACCTGGACCCAGGCATGGGCGTCTTTGGCCTGGACGTCGTAGAGGTCGGTGATGGGGTTGTAGCTCCCCGGGACGTATCCGGCCGCTTCGCGCGCCGGGATCCCGATGGACCGCAGCATCACGGCCAGCGCGGTGGAGATCTGCTCGCAGAAGCCGGTGCGGTTCCCGAAGAGGAACTCGTCCACGGTGTCCTGTCCCGGCGCCAGGGGAGGGATGTCGGTCGAATACCGGGTGTGTCTCGCCATCCACGAGATCAGGCTCTGGACCTTGTCGTAGGTGTTGGTCTCGCCCGCGGTCACGGCCTCGGCCAGCGCCTGGACACGGGGGTAGGGGTGGGGGACCTCGGTGTCGCGCCCCCGGATCGAGGTCGGTACGGCGTCGGGGCCCGCCGCGGCGCGCAGCTGGTTCGCCGTCGGGGTGTTCACATACGACTCGACCGTGTAGATGGCTCCGGGCCCGAGGCCGATGGGTGACACGATGGAGTCGTTGTTGGAGACGAAGAGATCGTGGGTGGGGAACCACACCTCGTGCGCGCTGTCGGCGTGGAACACGAGGTTGGGCGAGGGCTCCACGACATAGAAGGTCTGCAGGTCGGTCTGGGCCACGCCGGGAGCCGATGTCGGGCCCGGGAGGATGAAGGGCGCGTTCTCGTCCAATCGCTGCGGGGTGCTGCCCGGCGACTGGCTCCAATCGGCGCCGCTCCAGGAGTCGAAGGTCTCGCCGATCCAGTACGAGGGGCGGTCGGCGCGCACCCGCATGACCACGGTGTCGCCCAGCGGGCCCCGCAGGGCGGTGTCGAGCCGGTTGGAGAACCCCAAGAAGCCACCCACCCGGGTGGCGCCGGCCGATGTCCCGGGCTTGGCCAGCTGCGTCGCCTTGGCGTCGCCGGCCAGTGCGCCGGGGACCGGCAGGGGCGCGCCCGGCCCGGCCGCGGAGGGGAAGTCGATTCGTCCCGCCACGTGGGGGGCGGGCAGGACGGCGAGCACCACCGCGGCGGTGACGACCACGGCGACCAGCGTGGTGAGCACGCCCGGGGCGCGCAGCCGGCCCCCTTCGCTGGCCGAGCTCCACATGGACAGCAGCCCGGCCAGCCCGCACGCCATCCACACCACGACGTAGACACCGAAGCCGAGATCGATGGCCTGGGCCGCGGCCACCGCCATGAGGCTGGCCGAGCCCGCCAGTGAGAAGGCCAGGTCCCGCCGGGCCGGGACGTCGAAGGCGTGGGCCACCTGCACCCACACGAAGAGCACGGCCAGCGGGTTCTCCACGGTGCTGACGTCGTAGATGGTCTGACCGGTCAGCTGGTGGAAGAACCACACGAAGGCGGCCACCGCGCTGATGGCGAGAATGGGCTTGATCCACGGCAGCGGCTTCTCGCGGGTCCGGTAGGCCAGGATCATGCCCGCGGCGACGAGCACGATTGACCCTCCCGCCACGGTCCACGACAGCTCGCTCTCGGCCCGACACGCCGCGATGCCGGTGATCACCGCGCCGGCGCACGCCATGCGCAGCGTGATCGAGTGCTCGGGAGGACCGGGCCGGTTGGCGCGCTTGACCGCGTCGAAGACGCTCATGGCGCCGGGGCCGACCGGCCGGGCTCGGCCACGGCGCGCGCCAGACGACGGCCCGCGCTGCGCCGGTCCCCGACGGTGCCGACCCGGGGGCCGTCGCCTTCGGTGGTGGCGAGGAGCACCGACGCGCCCCGGTCCACGATCGCCACCACCGTCGCCATGGCCCGCTCGGCCATCGCCTCGGCGGCATCGGCGTCGGCGGGCAGGTGGATCTCCAAGGAGACGGGTTCGGCGGTCGGCCCCTCCATCTCCCGCACCATCAGCTCCCCGCCGTGGGCGGTGGCGGGCCAGTGCACGAAGCGCCGCAGGTCCCCGGGGCGGTAGGGGCGGACGCCGCGGGGCTCGCCGATCTGCACCGCGGCGTCGACAGATCCCCCTCCGCTCACGTCGTCCCGTCCCGCCGGCAGGGGGAGGGGCCGGCCCAGCCGCGGTCCCACGTGCAGGGCCCGGGGAAGCTCGACGACGACGGTCTTGCGCCACCACAACAAGCCGAAGGGGGCGGCCGTGGCCACTTGGATCACGATGCGGTCGTGCACGCCCCGGCGGGGCGGAAGGACGGTGATCGGCCCCGCCCCGCCCCGCCCCGCGTCCGGCGCGGCGGCGTTCCCGACGTGGCGCCGGGCCCGGTCACCGGTCGGGGTCCGGTGCGGACCGATGAAGGCGTCGGGCCCGGGCGGCTCGAGGGGCCGGACCCGGACGCGGGTGTTCGACGTCGCCGTGAGCTCCACCGGCAGGCCGGCGACGGCATCGGCCGGGCACTCGACGACCGCCACCCGGGCCCGGGCCGCCACCCCGGCCGGGGCGACGAGGCCGACCCCGAGGGTGCCGGCGAGCACGTCGCCGACGGCCTGGACCCAGCCCGCCCCGCTGTTGTGGGCGACGAGCCCCCAGGCCAGGAGCACGCCGGCGCAGCTCACCAGGGGGACGAGGGGACTGACGGGAACCACGAGGCGGCGCCGGCGGGCGGCGTTGCCGATCGGGCGTCGCCGACCGGCCCGACCGGTCACGGCCGGGGAGCGGGAGTGGTGTCGAGCAGGCCCCGGACGACGGCGACGCCCTGCTCGACACCTTCGTCGGTGAGGAGCCGGTGCGCCAGGCAGGCCACCGCCACCGCCTTCACGTCGTCGGGGGTGACGAACGATCGGGCCGACAGCACGGCGTGCGCCTGCGCGGACCGGATGAGCCAGATGGCGGCCCGTGGGCTGGCACCGAGGCGCACGCCCGGGGCACTGCGACTGGCGCGGCACAACGCCACCGCGTACTCGGCCACGCTGGAGGTGATGGTGACGGACTCCGTGGCGCGTTGCGCTCCGAGCCACGCCTGGGTGGTGCACACGGCCCGGAGGTCGCCGAGGGCGAACTTGCCCCCGCCGTGCTGGACGAGCCGCGCTTCGGTGTCGGAGTCGGGATAGCCGATGGCCGTCGCCACCGCGAACCGGTCGAGCTGGCTTTCGACGAGCGGGTACGTCCCCAGCTGGGAGAAGGGGTTCTGCGTGGCGATGACGAGGTGGGGGCGCGGCAACGGCCACGACTCGCCGTCCACGCTCACCTGTTGTTCCTCCATCGTCTCGAGCAAGGCGGCCTGGGTGCGCGGGGGGGTGCGGTTGAGCTCGTCCACGAGCACGACGTGCGCGAACACGGGCCCGGGGCGGAACTCCCACGTGCCGGTGTCGGGTGCGAACACCGACACCCCGGTGACGTCGGAAGGCAAGAGGTCGGGATGTCCCTGGACGCGCGACAGGTCCGCACCGAGTGACACCGCCAAGGCGCGCGCCAGGACCGTCTTGCCCACGCCCGGGACGTCCTCGATGAGCAGGTGCCCACCCGACAGCGCGGCCATGGCCGCGGCGGTGAGCGCGCCCGGGGTGCCGAGCAGGACCCGGCTCAGGTTGTCGACCAACGCCCGTCCCAGCGCGATGGCGGCATCGATGTGCCCGGCATCGATGTTCCCGGTGCCCACGGGCCCGGCATCGACGTATCCGGGAGGGCCCGAGCGGTGGTCGAGCAACTCGACCTCCGGGCCCATCTCCGCGCGCAGGCTTCCGGCCACGCTCACGACGCGGTCGGTGGTCGCCTCGCGCTCCCCGAAGTGGGCGGGCTCCATCAGATGAACGTTATCGGCACGTTCCCTGAGGATCTGAACGCGTTACCAGGGAGAATGCCCGCCCCTCAGAACTCGAGCGCGCTCAGCTCAGGCACGGTGGCCAGGGACCGCTCCCGGGCGTCCAGCCACCGCGACCGGCGGGAGGACCGCTGGTTCTCGGTGCCCCGGGGCTCCACCACCGCCGAGGGCCTCCAGGCTCCGGCCACCGCCGCCTCGTCGGCCCACATCCCCAGGGCGATCCCGGCCAGATAGGCGGCACCCAGCGTGGTGGCCTCGGTCACCGGCGAGATCTCGACCGGCCTCCCCACGGCGTCGGCCAGCGCACCGACGAAGGTGGGGTTGGCCGACATGCCGCCGTCCACCCGCAACGTCTCGATGGTCATGGCGGTGTCGGCCTCGGCCGCCTCCAGCAGGTCCGCACCCCGGTGGGCCACGCCCTCGAGCACGGCGCGCACCATCTCGGGCCGCCCCGTGCCGCGCGTGATCCCCACGAACGTGCCCCGGGCACCGAAGTCCCACACCGGTGTCCCGAGCCCCAGCAACGCCGGCACGAACCACACGTCGCCGGTGTCCTCGCAGGCCGCCGCCACGCGATGGGAATCGGCCGCGCTGTCGATGATGCCGAGGTCGTCGCGCAGCCACTCCACGCACATGCCGGCCGAGAGCATGACGGCCTCCACGCCCCAGGTCTTGGCGCCGGCGCGCTGCCACGCCACGATGGGGAACGTCCCGGCGCCGCCGCGTCGGGCGAAGCCGGGGCGCACCTCGCCCACGCACAGGTCGAGCATGCCGCCCGTCCCGAACGTGGCCTTGGCCAGACCCGGCCGCGTACAGCCCTGCCCGACGAGAGAGGCCTGCTGGTCGCCGGCCATGCCGCAGATGACCGGTGCGCCGGCCAGGGCGCGGGCCTCGCCCACCGCACCCGACGAGTCGACGATGGTGGGGAGCACGGCTCGGGGGATCCGCAGTGCCTCGAGCATGGCGTCGTCCCAATCCGACCCGTCGTGGGTGAGCAGGCCCGTGACACCGGCGTTGGTGGCGTCGGTGACATGCAACGCGCCTCCCGACAGCGTCCAGGCCACCCAGGTGTCGACGGTGCCGAAGCACAGGTCGCGGGTCCGGTCGGGATCGGCGAGGTCGAGGAGCATGGCGAGCTTGGTGGCCGATTCGTTGGGGGCCACCCCGATGCCCTGGTCCCGCAACACCAGGCAGGTGCCCACGGTGCGGAGGTCCTGCCAGCCGATCCCCGGCCCCACCGGCTCCCCGGTGCGGCGGTCCCACACGATGGTCGAGCTCCGCTGGTTGGCGATCCCCACCCCCGCCACCGTGCCGCCGGCGGAAAGGGCGGCGCCGGCCACCTCGAGCACGGCGCTCGCCATGGCCCCGGCGTCGAACTCGACGAACCCCGGGGCCGGGGACGAGGGCAGGACCTCGACGTGGTGGACGTGGTGGATGGTCCCGTCCTCACCCACCACGCCGGCGCGCACGCCCGAGGTCCCGACGTCGACGACGAGGATGGTGGTCACGGCCAGAAGACCTCACCGAAGGGCGAGGGCAGGCCGAGCTTGCCGGGATTGAGGATCCCGCGGGGGTCGATGGCCTGCTTCAGGGCCACGAGCACGTCGAAGGCGGGGCCCAGGGCGTCGGCCAAGAACCGCCCCCGGTTGATCCCCACCCCGTGATGGTGGCTGATGGCGCCGCCATGGGACCGCACGGCGTCCATGACCACCCGCCACGCGGACGTGTAGTACCGCTCGGCCCACGCGTCGGCTTCGCCGGCGGTGGGCGTCGCCGAGGCGGGCGGCTCGGGCATGCGCCCGGCGAAGGTGAAGTACAGACAGGCGCCGTCGACATAGGCGTGGCTCTGGTGCGCGGAGGCGGCCAGGGTGCCCTCGATGTCGAGCAGCGCCGACACACAGGCGTCGTAGAGCAACGGCAAGGTCGACCACCGCGCCGCGATCTCGATGGTGTCGACGACGATGCCGGCGCGATACAGCGGGGCCAGGGCCGAGACGTCGTTGCGGTGTCCCACCCACCGCGCCACGATCTCGTCGTCGAGCGGCACCGCCCCCGCCGCCTTGCACTCGTCGTCGACCACACCGAGCGTGGCCTCCAAGAGGCCCTCGTCGGCTTCGTCGAGGACGACGAGGGCGCACTGGTCGGTGAGCTCGAAGCTGCGCGTCGACTCGGTGGCGTCGTAGAGACGCAGCACCGCCGGGGTGGCGCCGCGCCGCAAGATGCGGCGACACGCCTCGAGCCCCGGCGCGAACCCGGTGAAGGCGTAGGCCCGGCGGCCTTCGGCCGGAGCCACCGGATGCAACCGCACCTGGGCCTCGGTGATCACGCCCAGGACCCCCTCGGACCCGACGAACAGCTGGGTCAGGTCGGGCCCGAGCGCGGCGCGCGGCCCCGCACCGCCCGTCTTGATGACCCGGCCGTCGGCCAGGGCCACCTCGAGCCCGGTCACCATGTCCTCGATCTTGCCGTACCGGGTGGAGTACTGGCCCGCTCCCCGGCACGCCACCCACCCCCCGACCGTCGACAGGTCCATCGACTGCGGCCAGTGCCCGAGGGTGACGCCCGAGGCGCGCAGCCCGGCTTCGAGATCGGGGCCGAAGGTCCCCGGCAGCACGTCGGCGACCAAGGACGTGGTGTCGAGGTCGACGATGCCCGACAACCCGCACAGGTCGAGCGACACGCCGCCGAACACCGGGACGCTCGACCCGCACACCCCCGACCGGCCGGCCACCGCCGTGACCGGGACCCGGCCGTCGTGACAGGCGGCCAGCACCGCCGCCACCTGCTCGGCGTCGGTGGGCCGTGCCACCACGGCCGGACGGGCCGGGACCGCACCACGCGTGGCCCACCGGATGGCGAGGGGCCACCAGTCCCGTCCCGCCTCGGCGCGGGCCGCGTCGTCGAGAGTCACCTCGGCGCACACCGACCGCAGTCGGTCGACCAAGGCGTCGTCGACGGGGACGCGCGGCCCGAGGATGCGGTCGGTCACCTCGGACGCGGGTGCGTCGATGGGCGTGACCGGTGTGGGCTCGCTCATGGGTCAGTGCTCATGCGTCTGGGCTCATGCGTCTGTGCTCACGGGGTCGAGGCCGGCGCGGGCCAGGTCCCGGCGGGCCCGATCGGCGAAGGCGGTGGCGTCCCGAGCGGCGTCGGCTTCGCTCCCACCCCATTCCGGGGCGAGCAACTCGGCCACCGCCGGAGCCGCCTCGGCGGCGGCCAGGGCGCGCCGCAAGACGCTGCGGGTGCGTCGGGACAAGACGTCGTCGACGGTCATGGCCATCTCCTGGCGCACCGCCCACACCGCCTCGGCCCGCAGATGGGGGAGACCCGGGACGAGAGGCTCGAGGAGCTCGGGGCGTCCCGCGGCCAGCGCCAGCACGGCGGGGGTCTCACCCCCGTGCCGGCCGACCAGGGCCGCCAGGACGTCCTCGTCGACCCCGAGGCGTGCCGCGGCCCCCGGGGCGCGCAGCTCGGCGAGCCCCGACGAGCCCCGGATGGCGAGCCCCTTGGTCCGGCACCGGCGGGCCCCGGCCGGGGCGCGGTGGCCGAGACCCTTCACCACCATGTCCACGGTGTCCTGCGCCATCCTCCGGTAGGTGGTGAGCTTGCCGCCGGTGACGGTGATCAGGCCGTGGCCCGACACCCGCACGGTGTGGCGCCGCGACAGATCGGCGGTCCGGTCGCTCACGTGATGTCCCTGGGCCGGCGCGAGCAGGGGACGCAACCCGGCCCACACCGCGGTGACGTCCTGGCGGCTGATGGGGTCGGTGACGACACCGTTGGCGGCGTCCAACACGTAGTCGACGTCGCCGGGGAGACAGGCGGGATCGTCCAGGGGCCCGTCCCAATCGGTGTCGGTGGTGCCGAGGTAGACGTCGTCGCCGTCGGGCCACGGCACCACGAAGATCGACCGCCGGTCCTTGGGCACGGGAATGACCGCGGCGATGTCGGCGGGCAACTTGGACCGCGACACGGTGACGTGGATCCCCTTGGCGGGGCGGATCGAATGGGGGTGCGAGGGCTCGTCCAGGGCGCGCACCTCGTCGGCCCACACGCCCGTGGCGTTCACCACGACGTGGGCCCGGATCTCGAACTCCGGCGCCCTGGCGCCCTGCTCACCGTCGAGGGTGGCGCCGGCGGGCCCCGACCCCGCCCCGGCCCTCCCGGGGACCGCCGGGCGCACCCGGGCCCCCCTCACCGCACCGGTGTCGTCGGTGACGAGGCCCACCACCTCGGTGTAGTTGGCCATCACCGCACCGTGGTCGAGCGCGGCGGTGCGGGCGATGGACAAGGTGAGCCGGGCGTCGTCGGCCCGGGCGTCGTAGTAGATGAACCCGGCCACGAGCCGGTCGGTGCGCAGGGTGGGGAGATGGGCGAGGGTCTCGGCCCGGCTGATCCGGCGGTGTCGCTTGCCGATCCGCAGCCCCCCGGTGATGTCGTAGAGGGTGAGGGCCGTGGCATAGGTCCGGGCCACCCCCTTGTTCACCAACCCGTCCTTGCCGAACAGCGGGATGAGGAACGGCAGCGGGGCCACGAGGTGGGGCGCGTTCTCGAGCAGCCGTTGCCGTTCGTGCAGCGCCTCGTAGACGAGCCGGAAGTCCCGTTGCTGGAGGTACCGCAGCCCCCCGTGCACCATCTTCGAGGACTTCGACGACGTCCCCGAGGCGAAGTCGTGGCGTTCGACCAGGGCGGTCCGCAGCCCCCGGGAGGCGGCGTCGAGGGCGACGCCGGCGCCGGTGATCCCCCCCCCGATCACGAGGACGTCGAAGGTCTCCTCCCCGAGCCGCCCCAGAGCCTCGGACCGGTCGAATCCGCCCCGCGCCGGGGGGACTGAGGCGCGGGCCGACGACACCTGCCCAGCCTGCCACAGCCTCCTCCCCGAACCCGGACGAGACATTTCGACAACGGTTGTCAAAAAACAATCGTTGGTGATACCGTGGCCGGGTCATGCGATCCCCCGAAGACCTCACCGCCCTGTTCCGGGCCCAGGGTCGCAAGATCACCGCCCAGCGCCAGTGCATCTTCCGGGTGCTCCACGGCGACGTGACCCATCCCACCGCCGAGTCCATCCACGCCGAGGCCAAGGCCCAGATGGAGACCATCTCCCTCAAGACCGTCTACCAGACCCTCCACGAGCTCACCGCCATGGGAGAGATCGCCGCCCTCGACCTCGGGACGGGCGTGACCCGCTTCGATCCCAACGTGGACGGCGTCCATCACCATCTCGTGTGCCGCGGCTGCGGCAAGGTGCGCGACCTCCACGCCGACTTCAGCGACGTCACCGTGCCCGCCGGCGCCGACGAGGGTTTCGACGTGGGCGAGGCCGAGGTGGTCTTCCGGGGACGCTGTCGCGACTGCCGCCGGCTCCAAGGGACCTCACCGCCGCGGGTCCACGCCGGCGCCGACGCCTGAGGGCGCCGCCCGCCTCCCACCACACCGCGCCACCGCATCACCGAGACGCCACGTTCGAACAACCAACCGATGAAGGAGAAAGGGAACACCGTGCCGAAACTGAAGGGATCCAAGACCGAGACCAACCTGAAGGAGGCGTTCGCGGGCGAGAGCCAGGCGAACCGCCGCTACCTCTACTTCGCCCAGAAGGCGGACGTGGAGGGCTACCCCGACGTCGCCGCCCTCTTCCGGTCCGTCGCCGAAGGCGAGACCGGACACGCCTTCGGGCACTTCGACTTCCTCCGCGAGGTCGGAGACCCGGTGACCGGCGTTCCCGTCGGCCCCACCGCCGACAACCTCAAGTCCGCCGTCGAGGGCGAGACCTACGAGTACACCGAGATGTACCCCGGCTTCGCCCGGACGGCGCGCGACGAGGGCTTCGAGGACATCGCCGACTGGCTCGAGACCCTGGCCCGGGCCGAGAAGAGCCACGCCGGCCGCTTCACCGAGGGCCTCAAGTCGCTCACCTGAGGACGACGACGCGCATGGCCGGCCCCACCAGGATGCTCACACTCGACGACATCGCCGACCTCCGCGCCTACGAGCGCGACCGCGACGACTACCGCCGCCGGGTCATCGAGATCAAGCGACGCCGGCGCGTGGCGGTGGGCCCCATCGTGTCCCTCGTCTTCGAGAATCGCGAGACCATGCGCTCCCAGGTCCAGGAGATGGCCCGGGCCGAGCGCATGGTCTCCGACGACCAGATCCAGAAGGAGCTCGACATCTACAACACCCTCATCCCCGAGCCCGGCGAGCTCTCGGCCACGCTCTTCATCGAGCTCACGGGGGAGGAGGCCCTCAGGAACTGGCTGCCCCGCCTGGTGGGGATCGAGCACGCCGTCCTCCTCGAGCTGCCCGGGGAGGACCCCCGCCTCGAGGCGGCCGGGGTGCTCGACGGGCTGCCGGGGGGCGATTTCGTGAGGGCCGTGCCCGAGGCCGCCCACGAGGAGGCCCTCACCCGGCCCGAGATCACCGCCTCGGTGCACTACATCCGCTTCGTCCTCGACCCCGCCCAGGTGGACCGGTTCGCGGCGGGCCCGGTGACCCTGGCCGTCGACCACCCCGAGTACCGGGAGCGCACCGTCTTGTCCGACGAGGTCCGGGCCGAGCTCCTCACCGACCTCGAACCCTGATCGACACCCTCCCACCTGCGACTTCGGGTCCGCCCCGGGGCCTCACCCCGTCGTGGCGGCGCCCGCCCGGCGGTTTCGGGGGCGGCCCGGGGTCGGGGTGTTCTTTACACGGTCGGGAGCGTGCGCCATACTTAATGTTCCGCTGTTTCCCTTTTGGGGGACCATTGTCCCTGGTCACCGGGTCATAGGCGGAAAACCCCACATAGAGTAAAATCGACAACACACAGAGTGCTTGAGGAAGTGACTCCAATGACCGCCCCCTCCGTCGCCACCTGGCGCAAGAGAGCCGCCTGTCAGGGCATCGACCCTGAGGTCTTCTACCCGGTCTCCGATGAGGAAGCCGAAGAGGCCAAGGTGATCTGCGCCGTATGCCCGGTCCGCCAGGCCTGCCTCGAGCACGCCCTGGCGAATCGCGAGCGCGAAGGCGTCTGGGGCGGGGCGACCGAGCGCGAGCGGCGCCGGATCCTGAGGCAGCGTCGCAAGTCGGCTTGACCTCCGGCCCTACGCTGCGGCCGTGACCGATCGCATCGCGTCGCGCTTGGCGGCACTGGGCCTGACCCTCCACGGTCCCCACCCACCCCATGACCCCCTCGACGCCGTGGTCGTCCACGGCGACGTGGCCCGGACGTCGGGTCAACTGCCGCGCATCGACGGCGTGCTCACCTGTGTGGGCACCCTCGGCGACGACGTCACGGTGGAGGAAGGGTCGATGGCGGCCGAGGTCTGCGCCCTCAACGCCCTGGCCGTCCTCGAGCACGCCCTCGGCACGCTCGACCGCGTGGCCCGCGTCCTCACCGTGACGGGATACGTGGCCTCGACCCCCACCTTCCACGACCAGCCCGCCGTGGTGGACGGCGCCAGCCGGTTGCTCCACCGCGTCTTCGGCGACGACGGCCGCCACACCCGCTCCGCCATCGGGGTGGCGGCCCTGCCCCGGGGAGGAGCGGTGGAGATCGAGGTCACCGTGGCGGTGCGCGGGTAGGCGTCGCCAGCGCGGGTAGGCGTCTCCGGCGCCCGCAGGCGTAGCCTCCCGTCGGTGGATTTCGATCTCTCTCCCGAATTGTCGGACCTCCAAGCGACGGTCCGGCGTCTGGCGCGCGACAAGGTCAAGCCCCGGGCCAGAGAGATCGACCGCACCGGCACCTATCCGACCGACATCTTCGAAGCCTTTCGCGACGCGGGTCTGCTCGGCCTGTGCATCCCCGAGGAGTACGGGGGATCGGGAGCGGGGATCCTGGGTCTCACCATCGCCATCGAGGAGGTGGCGAAGTACTCGAACGCGGCGGCTCTCATGTTGCTGCTCACCCGCCTGCCCACGGGGCCCTTGCTGATCGCGGGGACCGAGGAGCAGAAGCACCGCTACCTGCCGGCCCTGGCGGCGGGGGACACGCGCGCCGCCTTCGGCCTGTCCGAGCCCCAAGCCGGCAGCGACGTGATGGGCATCCGCACGCGCGCCACCCCTGACCCCGAGTCCGGCCACGAGGGGGGTTGGGTGCTCAAGGGCACCAAGTGTTGGATGTCGGGCGTGCGCGAGGCCGACTGGTACACGGTGTTCGCCAAGACCGGCGACCCGGCCAGCCGCGCCCATGACTCGGTTACCGCCTTCATCGTCGAACGATCCTGGCCGGGCGTGGACGTCGGTCGGACCGACCACAAGATGGGGGTGCGCGGCGTCGACACCGGGGAGCTGCTCCTCGACGACGTGGCGGTGCCCGCCGGCAACGTCATCGGCGAGGTCGGCGGTTTCCGCCTGGCCATGTTGGGCCTCAACGCCATGCGGCCCGTCGTGGCGGCCCGGGGTATCGGGCTCGCCGAGGGCGCCCTCATGTACGCCACGGAGTACGTCCGCCAACGCGCCGCCTTCGGAAAGACGATCGCCGACTTCCAGGGCGTGCAGTGGGAGATCGCCAAGTGCGCGGTGGACCTCGAGGCGGCCCGGCTGCTCACCTACCGCGCCGCCTGGCTCGCCGATCAAGGGAAGTTCACCAAGGAGTGGGTGCCGATGCTCTCGGCCGCCAAGTACCACGCCACCGAGCTGGCCGTGCGGGCCTCGGGCCTGGCCGTCCAGCTGCTCGGAGCGGCGGGGTACATGGAGGACCACCCCACCGAGCAGTGGTACCGCGACGCCAAGCAATTGACGATCGTGGAAGGCACCAGCCAGGTCCAGTTGGGTCTGGTGGCGCGGGGTGTGCTCGATCACGACCTGTGGTGGGATTGACCCATCGTGCCCGACGCCCATGACTGATCACCCCCGGTCCGGGGACGGTGCCGCCACCGCCACCGCCACCACCACCACCACCGCCGCCGCCGCCGCCGGCGAGGCCGAGGACGCCTTCGCCGCGCTGGGGGGATGGCCCGGCGTGCTCGGCCGGCTCTTCGCCCACCACGACCTCAGCGCCGACGAAGCCGCTCTCGCCCTCGGTGAGGTGCTCGTCGGCGCGGCCACACCGGCGCAGATCGCCTCGTTCATCACCGCCCTGCGGATCAAGGGCGAGACCATCCACGAGATGACCGGCCTGGTCCGGGCCATGCTGGCCAACGCCGAGCACCTGCCTGTGCCCCGACCCGAGGACGTGGTCGACACCTGTGGCACGGGGGGCGACCGCAGCCTCTCGATCAACGTGTCCACCATGGCGGCGTTGGTGGTGGCGGGCGCGGGGGCCAGGGTGTGCAAGCACGGCGGCCGGGCCGCCACCTCGGCGGCGGGATCAGCCGATGTCCTCGAGACCCTGGGCGTGGTCATCGACCTCGGCCCCGCCGGCGTGGCCCGCTGCATCGAGGAGGCCGGGATCGGGTTCTGCTTCGCGCCCCGCTTCCATCCCGCCATGCGCTTCGCCATCCCGGTGCGGCGCGAGCTCGGGGTCCCCACCGTCTTCAACTTCCTCGGCCCACTCGCCAACCCGGCGCGCGCCGGCCTCCAGGTCGTCGGCGTGAGCGATCCCGCCATGGCCGACAAGATGCTCGGCGTCCTGGTGGCGAACGGGAGCCGGCGGGCCATGGTGGTCCACGGGGCCGACGGTCTCGACGAGCTCTCGACCACGGGTCCCTCCACCGTGCTCGAGGCCGGCCCCGCCGGCGACATCCGTCGCTACACCGTCGACCCCACCGACCTCGGGTTGGCCATCGCCTCACTCGAGGAGTTGCGCGGTGGGGACGCCGAGACCAACGCCGAGGTGGTGCGGCGCGTCCTGGCGGGGGAGAAAGGCCCGCACCGCGACATCGCCGTGCTCAACGCGGCCGCCGCCCTGGTGGTCGCGGGCCTCAGCGCCGATCTGGCCGAAGGCGTCGAGCGCGCCGGTGCGGTCATCGACGAGGGGGCGGCCCGCCACGCGCTCGACCGACTGGTCCATACCTCACAGGACGCGGCGTCGACGTCGTCGTGACCTCGGCGCCACCCGCGGCGCTCGCCGTGTCGGCGCGCCGTCAGGAAGAGCCGAGATCCCAGATGGCCTCGAGGTCGTGGCGGCTGTAGGCCTTGAAGGCGACGAGCGTCGTCGTCGACTCGATCCCCGGGAGCGTGGCGATACGGCCGGTGACGACGTCGACGAGGTCGTCATGGTGGCGCACCCGGACGATGGCGATGAGATCGGCCACCCCGCCCGCCACCGAGAACACCTCGGTGATGCCCTCGGTGCCCGCGAGCTCCTCGCACAACGCCGCGATCCGAGAGGGCTCGGCGTCGATGAGCACAAAGGCGTGCAGCACAGGGCGGAGCCTACCTACCCCCGACCGGCGAGCCCTCGATGTCGCTGAAGAAGAAGGTGCACGTCGCGGTGGGCCGAGCAGCAAGAGATCGACCCGGCCTCGGCCGTCCTAGCCCACCTCCGACACGGGGGCGGGTCGGCGCGCGGGTGTCGCCACCAGGTCGACCAGGTCGCCGAGGACGAAGACGCCGTAGCCGGTGGCGCGCTCGATGAGGCCGTGGAGCAGATCGGCGGTGGCCCGGACGTCGTCGAGGGCCCGGTGCGAGGGGAGGTGCTCCAGGCGCAGCGCGGTGGCCAGGGTGCGGAGCTTGCAGTTGGGGACATCGGGTCGCACGAGCCGGCGCGCCAGGGCCAGGGTGTCGACGGTGGTGTTCCCCAGAGGCTCGTAGCCGTTGTCCCCGAGGGCGGCGTCGAGGAAGGCAAGGTCGAACCGGACGTTGTGGCCGACGATCACCGTGCCGCGCACGAACTCGAGCAACGACGGCAACAGGCTCGACACCGAGGGGGCGCCGACCACCATGTCGTCGGTGATCCCGGTGAGCAGCGAGATCAGCGGAGGGACGGGGCATCCGGGGTCCACCAGGGACTGGAACTCGCCGACGCATTCCCCGCCCCGGTACTTGGCCGCGGCGATCTCGGTGAGCGCCGCGGTGGCGGGCGAGCCGCCGGTGGTCTCCACGTCAACCACCGCGAAGCAGACGTCGAACAGAGGCGCTCCCAGATCAGCCCCGGTTCCTGTGGGCGCGCCGCCGTCGGGGTGGTCGTCGTGACAGATGGCGACGAGCTCGGTGCCGGGGCCGAGCGAGGCCTGGCGCGCGGCGCGCCGTCCGGTGAGGCCGACCCACCGAGCCCAACGCGAGGAGGCGCCGATCGCCACGAGGTGCATGGTAAGCACGAGGGTGTTCGCTGACGTGGACCGTGGCCGGCGGGAGGGTCATCGCAGAGCGGTAGCGTGGCCCCCGTGAGCACGAGTCCGAGCACCGGCCCGAGCGCGAACCGGTACCGGTGTGGGTCGTGCGGCAACATCACCCGCTTCGACGTCGTCACCGACCGCCGGGCCAAGGCTTTCTACCATTACAGCGTGGGTGGAGAGCTCTCGGTGGAGGACGTGGAGGTGGTGTCGGAGTCCGTGGTCGAGGTGAGCTGCCGGTGGTGCGGGCACGGTCGGTCCATCGAGATCCTCGACGACGAAGAGGCTCCGGCTCCGGCCCCGGCGGATGCGGGCGGTCCGCCCGCCTGAAGGGGTTACCCGGTCCCGGTGTCACACCCGGGCGCGACGCTGTCACTCGTGATGACCGATGGGACCATCAGCATCAGCTGCGACGACTGCGAGCTCCGGGGCACCGCGGCCTGTGAGGACTGCCTGGTGAGCTTCGTGCTCGGGCGCGAGCCCGACGACGCCGTGGTCGTGGACGTGGAAGAAGCTCGGGCCATGCGGATGCTGTCGCGTGCGGGTCTCGTGCCCCGGCTGCGGCACTCGGGTGTCGAGGGGGACTGGGCCACGGGCTGAGAGCCCGCTCGGGATGTCCCCGCCTGAGGGCTCTCGGCCCTCGGCGTGCCAGCATGGGCCGGTGCGGACGCCGGCTACGGGACGGGGGGGATGACCCATCTTCTCGTCACCAACGACTTCCCCCCCAAGGTGGGGGGCATCCAGGCCTATCTGTGGGAGCTGTGGCGGCGGATGGACCCGTCGAGCTTCGCCGTCCTGACGGCGTCGTCGCACCCCGGGGCGGCGGCCTTCGACGCCGAGCAGAAGGGCCTCGGGTTCCGGATCGAGCGGGTCCCGAGCCGGGTGCTGCTTCCCACCCCGGCGGTGGTGCGCCGCATCCGGGACACCGCCCAGGACGTCGGGGCCTCGCTGGTGGTCCTCGACCCCGCCCTGCCCCTGGGCCTGGTGGGGCCGTCGCTCGGGTCCCTGCCCTACGGGGTGGTCCTGCACGGCGCCGAGGTCACGGTGCCGGGCCGGCTGCCGGGGTCTCGCCAGGCGCTGGCCAAGGTGCTGGCGGGGTCGGTGCTGGCGGTGTGTGCCGGGGGCTACCCCGCCGCTGAAGCCCGGCGGGTGGCCGGCGACCACATGCCCCCGGTGGTCGAGGTCCCTCCCGGCGTGGACGTCGAGCGGTTGCGGCCGCTGACCGCGGCGGGTCGGCGCAAGGCGCGGGCCGCGCTGGGCCTGTCGCCCGAGGGGCCGGTGGTGGTCAGTGTGAGCCGGCTCGTCCCCCGCAAGGGGATGGACGTGTTGATCGAGGCCGCCGCCGCCCTGGTGCCGTCGTTTCCCGATCTCACCGTGGTCATCGGCGGCGCGGGGCGCGACCGGACCCGGCTCGAGGCGCGGGTGCGGGCCAGCGGCGCCCCCGTGCGGATGGTGGGGGCGGTCCCCGACGACGAGCTGGCCCGGTTCTACGGGGTGGCGGACGTGTTCGTGATGGCGTGCCGGGACCGGTGGTTCGGTCTCGAGCAGGAGGGGTTCGGCATCGTCTTCCTGGAGGCCGCGGCGTGCGGGGTGCCACAGGTGGCGGGGCGCAGCGGGGGTGCGGACGAGGCCGTCGTCGACGGCAAGACCGGCCTCGTGGTCGACGACCCCGGCGACTCCGGGCGGGTGGCCGGGGCCCTGCGCCGGCTGCTCACCGACGACGAGCTCCGGCGCCGGATGGGCCGGGCCGCCCGACGGCGGGTGCAGAGGGGCTTCGCGTGGGACTTTCTCGCACATAGGCTGGCCGGCGCCTTGCAGGACGTGGAAGGCTGAACGCCGCCCACCCCGCCCGAGGCCTGGTGGCGGCGCCGTGGTCGGTGCCCCGCCGGAGCGTGACGACGAACAAAGGAGTGTCTGTGGCGGAACTGGCCACCGAGCGAATGGTCGTCACCGCCACGCCGGAGCAGTGCTTCGCCGTGGTGAGCGACATCGAGCGGTACCCGGAGTGGGCGGCCGACATCAAGCAGGTGGTGATCGAGCGGCGCGACGAGGAGGGCCGACCGGGCGAGGCGACCTTCCGGGCAGGAGCCTTCGGCCGGTCCACCAGCTACACCCTCGCCTACGACTTCTCCAAGGCTCCCCGGATCCTGGCCTGGAAGCAGACCTCGGGCGACCTCACCTCCAAGCTCGACGGGAGCTACCGGTTCGACGCCGAGGGGGACGGGACCACCGAGGTCACCTACACCCTCGAGGTCGAGCTGCGGGTGCCGCTCCCGGGGTTCATCAAGCGGCGGGCGCAGAGCCGGATCATGCATACCGCCCTCGAGGAGTTGAAGGCACGCGTCGAGTCCTCGCTCACGACGTGAGCGCGCCGTCGTCGCTGCCGGCTCCGCCGATGCAGAGGAGGTCGGCGTGGCGAGGGAGGTGACGATCGGGATCGACATGGGGGGCACCAAGGTGCTCGGCCTGGCCGTCGACGACGAAGGGGTCGTGGTCGGCGAGGTGCGGATGGCGAGCCCGGGTCGCCGCGTGGCCGTCGACGGCACCGGGGCCGGCGAGGGGGATCCCCAGGACGAGGGCCAACGGTCCGATGTGGTGATCGAGGTGCTGGCCACGGCGACCGAGCGGCTGTGCGAGCAGGTCGACGCGGAGGTGGCGTCGGTCGGGGTGGGGGCGCCGGGCCTCGTCGACAACACCGGGGTGCTGCGGTACGCGCCCAACCTGCCGCGGGGCACCGGGCTCGACATCGCCGGCGGGCTCTCGGCGCGCCTGGGGGGCATGCGGACGGTGGTGGACAACGACGCCACCTGCGCCACGGTGGCGGAGTGGGCCTTCGGAGCCGCCGCCGGTGTCAGCGACGCCGTCATGGTGACGCTCGGCACCGGGATCGGGGGCGGGGTGATCGCCGGGGGGAACGTGGTGCGGGGGGCCTCGGGGTTCGCGGGGGAGATCGGCCACATGGTGGTCGACCCGACCGGCCCGCCCTGCCCCTGTGGCAAGCGGGGGTGCTGGGAGCGGTTCGCGTCGGGGAGCGGTCTCGGGCGCCTGGCCCGGGAGGCGGCCCATGCCGGACGTCTCGACGAGGTGGTGGGCCTCGCCGGGGGGGACGCCGAGTCGGTGCGGGGGGAGCACGTCCTCATGGCGGCCAAGCAGGGTGACGCCGGGGCCCTGGCCGTGCTCGGAGAGCTGGGGTGGTGGCTGGCGCTCGGTCTCTCCAACCTCGCCCTGGCCTTGGACCCCACCGTCATGGTCTACGGGGGAGGCCTCGTCGAGACCGTCACGCTCGTGCTCGACAAGGTGCGGATCGCCTTCGACGAACTGCTCGAGGGCCACGCCTATCGACCCGAGGTGAAGATCCTGCCCGCCCTGTTGGGCGAGCGGGCCGGGGCCATGGGGGCCGCGCTGGTGGCGCGCGCCGGCGACCGCTACCGGGTCGAGGTGACGTGACCGGGGGCCGAGGGTCGTCCCGGTCGCCGCGGAGCTGACCCTGGCCGCGGGGGGGCGAAGACCGTGAAGGTGGGGGTCACCCTTCCCACGTTCCGCCATGACGCGTCCGCCGTCGAGGCCGCGCTGCGGGCCGAGGAGGTCGGCCTGGACGGGGTGTTCGTTTTCGACCATCTGTGGCCGATGGGCGCGCCCGAGCGACCCGCCCTGTCCGCCTTCCCCGTGCTCGGTGCGGTGGCCGCCGCGACGCGCCGGGTCTGCTTCGGCCCGCTGGTGGCGCGCATCGGGCTCGTCCCCGACGAGGTCCTCGTGGCCGAGCTGGTGTCGCTGGAGACGATGGCGCCGGGACGGCTCATCGCCGGGCTCGGGACCGGGGACACCAAGAGCGCGCCCGAGAACCTCGCCTACGGGATCGCCTTCGATCCCGCCGACGAGCGGCGGTTGGCCCTGGCCCGGTGTGGCCGGCACCTGGGCCAGGCCGGTGTGCCGGTGTGGGTGGGAGGTGGGTCGGTCTCCACCGTCGAGGTCGCGCTCGAGATCGGCGCCGCGGTCAACATGTGGGAGGGCCAGCCCGCCGCGGTGGCCGGTCTCCAGGCGCGCTGCGAGGTGACCTGGGCCGGCCCGGTGGCGGGAGAGGTCCCCCAGATCGCGCAGTGGCTGGAGGAGGTGGCCGGGGCCGGGGCCACCTGGGCCGTGTGCGCGTGGCCCGAGTCGATCGAGGCCGTGGCCGAGGCGGCCGCCTTCGTGCGCCGGTGAGGCCGCCATCGGGGTGACGTCGCCATCGGGGTGACGTCGCCGGAGGGACAAAGGCCGGGGACTAACCTCTCGCGATGGAGTTCCGACGGATCAACGGCCTGCCCCCGTACGTTTTCGCGCACATCGAGGCGCTGAAACTGGCGGCCCGTCGAGCCGGTCGCGACGTCGTCGACCTCGGGTTCGGCAACCCGGACCTGCCCTCGCCCGATGCCGCGGTCGAGAAGCTGGCCGAGGCCGTCCACAATCCGAAGAACCACCGGTACTCGGCGAGCAAAGGCATCCCCAAGCTCCGCCAGGCGATCGCCGCGCTCTATCTGCGCAAGTTCGGCGTCGAGCTCGACCCCGACACCGAGGTGGTCACCACCATCGGGGCCAAAGAGGGCATGTCCCATCTCATGTGGGTGCTGCTCGGCCCCGGCGACAGCGCGCTCGTGCCGTCGCCGTCGTACCCGATCCACATCTACGCCCCGCTCTTCGCCGGCGCCGATGTCCGCCAGGTGCGGTTGGAACTGGCCACCAACGTCGACGGGCCCCCGGCGTCCGAAGCCTTCTTCGACAATCTCATGGAGTCGTGGGAGTCGGCCTGGCCCAAGCCGCGCGTGGTGGTGCTGTCGTTCCCCCACAACCCCACCACGGCGTGTGTCGACCTGGCCTGGATGCAGCGCATCGTCGACTTCGCCCGTGAACACGACATCATCCTGGTGCACGACTTCGCCTATGCCGACATCTCCTTCGACGGGTACAAGCCGCCCTCGATCCTCGAGGTCCCCGGGGCCAAGGACGTGGCCGTCGAGCTGTACTCGCTCACCAAGTCGTTCTCCATGGCGGGGTGGCGGGTGGCGTTCATGGTGGGCAACGCCGAGATCGTCGCCGCGCTCACCAAGTTGAAGAGCTACCTCGACTACGGCACCTTCCAGCCCATCCAGATCGCCGCCATCGTGGCCATGAACGAGGTGCCCGACTACCCCAAGTGGGTCAACGAGAACTACCTGGCCCGGCGCGACGCGCTGTGCGACGGGCTCAACCGCATCGGGTGGAACCTGACGCCCCCCAAGGGGACCATGTTCGTGTGGGCCCCCATCCCCGAGCCCTACCGGGAGATGGGCTCGCTCGAGTTCGCCTCGTTCCTCGTGTCAGAGGCCGAGGTGGCCACCTCACCGGGGGTCGGGTTCGGGCCCGGGGGCGACGGCCACGTGCGGTTCGCGCTCATCGAGAACGAACAGCGCATCGGCCAGGCCATCCGGAACCTGCGCAAGACCCTCACCAAGTTGCACTGAGCCGCCGCCACCCGACCGGGTGGGTCCGGCTCAGCGGCCCAGGGCGGCGACCAGGGCGTCGGGGTCTTCGAGGCTCAGGGTGAGCTGTCGGAGGTGGATGGGAATGCCCGTAGCCCAGGCGCGCACCGGGGGGTCGACGGTGATGGCCAGGAGCCCGGTGGCGGCGCCGTTCACGAGCCAGCGCCCCCGCCAGCCGTGCACGCCGATGCCACCGGGAAACCCTTGGCGGGGCTCGACGCCGGTGACGTGGTCCACCGGGATCTCGGCGCGAAACGCCCACCCCATGTGGACGCGCAGGGTGCCGCTGTCGAGCTCGACCGTCGAGAACCGGGGCCCCATGCCCAGTGACGACAGCAGGGGGCGGAACGCGCCGTAGAGGATCTTGAACGAACCGGTGCCGGTCATAGGTGGGTCAGTGTGTCACCGATGACCGAGGCGGCGCTGGGCGGCGGCGGGGGAGAGGATGCCCTCGAGGCAGAAGGCCACCGCGGCGGCGCCGGCCTCGTCGGCGGGCCGGCCCTGCTCCAAGACGAGCACCCTCGCCAGGCGGTCGGTCACGCCCAGGATGGCGTGGGCCAGTACCAGGGGATCGTCGCGGCGGATCATGTTGGCGGCGATGCCCGCCTTCACATGGGGCAGGGCATCGGCCACCGCCTGCTCCTCACCCTGGCGGATGAGGGGGGCGAAGCGCTCTTCGGTCCGGGCGAACTCGAGGAGCACGAAGAGATGGCGGTTGGCGTCGAGCCATTGCACCGAGGCCATGATGCCCGCCTCGATCCGGCGCACGGGATCGGGCTCGTCCGCGATGGCCTGGCGCTGGGTGCGACGGAGGTCGCGTTGCGCGTCGGTCAGGATCTGCCGGAGCAGCTCCTCTTTGGAGGCGAAGTACCAGTAGAAGACGCCCTTGGCCACACCGAGGCCGTCGACGATGTCGGTGACCGAGGTGGGGTGGTATCCCTGGGAGGCGAAGCGCCGGGCGGCGTAGTCGAGGAGCTCGAGCCGGCGCCGCTGTCCCCGTGCGGTCAACCGGCGTGCCATCGGGGAGACGCTACAGGTGGTGTCGGTCGGGGTACGGGGTGCACATGTTGTGCATTTCGCCGAACCACATGGCGCGCTACCCTTTGGGCGTGGCCTACTGGGTGATGAAGGTCCTGCTCAGCCCCGTCTTCTACCTCCTGTGGCGCATCAAGGTCGAAGGGCGCGAGCACGTTCCCGCCACCGGGCCGGTGATCCTGGCGCCCAACCACGTGACGTTCCTGGACTCCATGTTCCTCCCCCTCGTGTTGCGCCGGCGCGTCACCTTCGTGGCCAAGGCGGAGTACTTCGACTCGTGGAAGACGGCGTGGTTCTTCCGCGCCGCGGGGCAGATCCCCATGCGGCGCGAGGGCGGGAGCGCCTCGGAGCGGGCCCTGGCCGCGGCCCGCGACGTCCTCAAAGAAGGCAGGGTGCTCGGGATCTACCCCGAGGGCACGCGGTCGCCCGACGGGCGGCTGTACCGGGGCCACACCGGGGCGGCCCGGCTGGCGCTCGGGTGCGGGGCCACCATCGTCCCGGTGGGACTGGTGGGAACGTCTCTCGTCCAGCCCCCGGGTTCCAACCGGCCCCGGTTGTTCAAGAAGGTGACGGTGCGCTTCGGGGCCCCTCTCGACCTGTCGCGCTTCGAGGGCGAGGCGGCCGGCGACCCGCTCATGCTGCGGGCCGCCACCGACGAGCTCATGTTCGAGATCCGCAACCTGTCGGGACAGAGCTACGTCGACCGGTACGCCAAACGCCACAACGTCGTGGGGGGTTCCGACGTGGCGCGCGTCCACGCCTCGACCAACGGCGACGGTTACGGGGACGCCCCCGTGTCGTCCCGCACGCCCCAGCACGCCGGCGCCACGTCGGAGCCCGCCGCCTGAACCCGCCGCCTGAACCCGCCGCCTGGGCTCAGGGTCGCCCGGTCGAGCGGCGTCGGGCCCGGCCACGCGCGCACGTGGTGAGAACGCCGGCTACCGGTTGGTGACGACCTCCGACCACGCCCCGGTGGTGAAGAGGTGGGGGGTGCCGGTGCCGTCGGCGGGGACGCTCCAGGTGTCGGTGGCGAGCTGGGTGCCGTCGGCGATGTTGGGAGTGGTGGCGGCGAGGGGGTTGAGCGAGGCGATGGCCTGGTCCTGGAGGACGCCGTAGAGGACGGTGGAGTTGTCGAGCCACTCCACCTGGTCGTCGACGCTGCGGGTCTCGGCCAGGGGGTGGACCTTCAAGGTGGCGAGGTCGACGACCGACAGCCGCCACTTCACGACCGAGCCCGGAAGCCGCCGCTTGAAGGCGATCTCCCGGTTGTCGGGGGACAGCGAGGGGCACTCGACGTTGGACATGATCACCGAGGCCCGGCGCGTCTCGAGGTCACCCTCGATCAGGTAGGTCTGGCCGCCCGTTCCGAGGGTCGCATAGAAGTGGCGGCCGTCGTTGGCGAAGGTGACACCCCAGAAGTTGAAGTCGGGGGCCTCGAAGGGCTTGCCGTTCTTGGTCACGGCGAGCTGTTCGAGGTCGAAGAGGACCGTCCCCGTCCGCATGTCGATGACGTCGGTGCGCGTGGAGTACTGGCCGACCGTGGCGTAGGAGTCACCGCGGACGAACGTCGTGACCGACCCGTAGCGGCCGTCGGGCGAGACCCGGGCCCGACTCGGGAGCCCGGTGAGCGACACCTCGTGCAGCTTCTTGAAGTGGGCGTCGAAGACGATCGCACTCGTGGTGATGTAGAGGCCGGTCGACGGCCTGGTCAGGCAGAGGCCGACGCCTCCTTCGAAGTCGACACGGTTGCACGACAGGGGGGTCGTCGCCCTCGGCCCCGCCGGGTCGTCGGCGGCCACCAGGTCGAGGCGTCCGTAGTCGCCGTCGAGCGTGGTGCTGCGGAAGAGCAGATCCGAGCCGGCGCTCAGACCCTGGGTGGGGAGGGGCATCTGGGGCACCGCCGGCGACTGGCCGAGCGCGGCGGAAGGGTCGTTGAGCGCGCCGTGGAGGACCGAGGCACTCAACAGGACGATGACGAGCGCGGCCATGACGGCGAGGACCACGACGGGGCGGGTGAGAGACCTTCGCCGGGGCGTGCTCCCCTCCGCCGCCGGCGTCCGGCGGGGCAGCGCCACGACCAGGAGCATGGGGACGAGGTAGCCGAGCCACACCACGACGTCGAGGAGGACCGGGTAGGGCTGAATGCCGAACATCCCCGTCACGATGGAGGAGGTCACGGTCCCGGGGGGTGTGAAGTGCGACCAGTCGAATTGTGGCGTCTGGGCGAAGACCAACCACCCCGCGGCGTTGGCCGCCTGGACCGCGGTCATGGCCAGGCCCGCGGCGCTGAGGACGAGGACGAAGGCGGTCGCCCGGAAGAACCGGGCGATGTGGAGGTGAAGACCACCGCGCACCACCGCGACCCCGACGATGACGGCGAGCACCACCCCCGCCACCGCGCCGACGGTCCCGAGGACCGGACTGCTGGCCTTGGTCCCGATGAGGGCCAGGACGAACACCGAGATCTCGAATCCCTCTCGAAGCACGGCGAAGAAGGCCATGGCGGCCAGGGCTCGACCCGACCCGCGCGCCAGACGTGCCGCGGCGGTGGCGCCGGAATCCTGCATCAGGTCCTTGGGGAACCGGCGCATCCAGATGACCATGTAGGTCACGGTCAGGACGGCGACCACCCCCACCACCGCTTCGAACCGATCGGCGGCGATGGTGGAGAGGTTGACCTCGACGATCCGCAGCGTGATGGCGACGACCAGGCACAGCGCCGCCGCCGCCGCCGAGGCCAGCCACACCAGCCGCAACTGGTCGCGCCGTCCCTGATGGTTGAGGAAGACCGCGATCGCTCCGAGGATGACGACGGTCTCGAGGCCCTCGCGGAGGCCGATGACGAATGCCGGCAGCACGAGAGCGCTCTAGCTGCTCAGGGCGGTGGCGGGGGCGGTCGAGCTCGTACCGGCGTCAGACCAGCCGCGCCGGTGCCACCTCTCGCCCGACGACTGCCCACAGACAGCGCCTTGCCACACGTCGTTCACCACGGACCACCTTCTCGGTACCTTCTCTGACCATCGGCACCGCGGCGACCGGGCCTTGAGGAGCCGGGGCGATGCCCGGCGCGGGTGCCCTTGCGAGGGCGCAGAGAACGCTCACTGTGCCTCGATCGGACGCCGATAGTGGCGGTGGGCCCTCCGGGATCCGTCACCCGGTGACCCGGGGCGGCGCCTGAGCGCGTCTACCAGCCGACGGTGCCGTCGACGAGCTCGCGGATGAGATCGGCGTGGCCGTTGTGGCGGGCGTACTCCTCGATCATGTGGACGTAGATCCACCGCAAGGAGCAGGGCTCGCCGTCTCGCAGCCCGGTGTCGTCGAGGGAGTGGGCGGCGGCCGCCGCTCTGCTGCGCTCACACTCCTCGCGCCATGTGGCGAGGTCGGTCTCCCAGTCCGCCTCGTCGAGGGGCACGAGCTCGCTGTCCTCGACTTCGGGGTCGTACCAGATCGGTGGTGCCTCGGAATCACCGAGCAGGGTCCTCCGGAACCAGCCCCGCTCCACTTCCCCCATGTGGCGAACCAGGCCGTGCAGCGACAGGTTCGAGGTGGGGACGGGCCGTGCCTTTCGACCGGCATCGGTCATCCCCTCGCACTTGAGCAGCAACGTGGTCCGGTGGAACTCGAGCCACCGTTCGAGCATGGCCCGTTCCGGGGCCACGTAGGGCGGCTCGCTCCGTCGGGGGTCCACCAGATCTTCCACCATGGGACACCCCCTCGCCGGGTCGAGCACCTACCCGCCAAGCTAGACGGCGACACGCCGCCCCGGTCAGCCGAAGGTGAAGTCGTAGGCGTCCACTCCGGGTGAGACGTCGAGCACGATGGTGTCCGACTCGTATTCCGACGACGACACCAGCGTGTAGAGCCGGGGGATGCCCGACACGTCGAAGGTCTGGGTGTGCGATCCGACCGTGGCCTTGACGGTGCCCGTCCCCCCGAGGACCAGGTACACGTCGTTGGCCTGGAAGGCGAGCTCGATGCGGGCGTCGGCGCCGGCGGTGATCTTCTCCGGTCCCACCGTCCACGTGCCGGAGAAGGCCAGGTAGTCGGAGGGGAGCGAGCCGGGGAACTTGTAGACGGCGGGTTGGTTCTCGGAGATGGTGGTGCCGTCGTAGTTGGGCAGCCCGTACTTGTAGCCCAGGTAGGACTCCGGCGTCTGCTCACTCGTCGGCGTCTTGTCGGGGACGTCGGTGCGCCCCGGGAGCACCACCTTCGGGTTGGCATCGGTCAGGAGTGTGCGGATGAGCGACTCGGTGACGCCGTAGTCCCCCTCGCCGAACTCGGCGTGGCGGACCTGACCGGTGGCGTCGATCAGGTACTCGGCCGGCCACGACTCGTTCTGGTAGGCATCCCAGGTCTTGTAGTTGTTGTCGATGGCGACGGGGTACACCACGCCGAGCTGTTTGGCAGCTTGGGAGACGTTCGACACGACGTGCTCGAAGGCGAACTCCGGGGTGTGGACACCCACGACCTCGAACCCGTCCTTGTGATACCTCGAGTACCAGGACTCGACATGGGGCAGCGACCGTTGGCAGTTGATGCACGAGTACGTCCAGAAGTCGACCAGGAGCACCTTGCCCTTGAGCGACGCCAGCGACAGGGGCCGATCACCGGGCGTGTTGAGCCAGGCCGCGATGCCCTGGAAGTTCGGGGCGGCGCCGCAGTCCTCGAGCGAGGACAGGCCCGGCGCGCAGCTGCCCAGCTTTCCCGTCTTCTTCTCTTGCTTGATCGACGCCAACTCTCTCTTGGCATAGGAACCACCTTCGACGTGGTTCTGGAGGATGGTCGTGTACCCGGGCACGACGCGTTGCAGGCCGTTGGTGACATTGAAGGCGATGAGCAACGTCATGGCCAGGAGCACCACGCCGCCGATCTGTCTGGCCCGCGCCGCATGGGCCCGGAAGCCCGAGACCCGTTCGGCCACGCGCTGGCCCGCCAGCGCGAACACGAGCAAGGGCACCGAGGCCCCCAGGGCGAAGTCGATGGTGAGCACAACCGAGGCCAGGCCGACGCGGTGGTTGGCGCTCACCACGGAGATGGCGGTCAGCACCGGGCCCGCGCACGGCACGAAGAGGGCGCCGAGTCCGAGCCCGAGGACGAACCCGCCGGCGTTCCCGTTGGGTTGGCGCTGGGCCGCCCGGGCGAAGGGCCGCTCGAGGAGGTGCCCGAGCGGGGGGACGATGAGCCCGGCCGCCACCACGCCGAGGATGACGAGCCCGGCGTCGCGCAGGAAGTCCTGAGGCAGCCCGAGGGCGCTCAGCAGGGAGGACCCGACCAGGGTGACGATGCTGAAGCTGACGACGAGCCCGGCCACCACCGCGTAGGCGCGGTAACTGCGGGCCCGGCCCTCGAGCAGCGACCGGGTCCGGACGGTGGTCGACCGCGTGGGGCGCACCGCCACCCGGAGGGTGTCGCCCGAGCCTCTCGTCCCTGCCGGCACGCGCGTGCGGGTCGGTCGAGATTCGGCTCCGGGCTCTCCGCTTGCGGTGTCGGTCTCGGCGTCGTCTGTCGTCGGCACCGTCGCCCCGGCCACAAGGACCACGGGGAGGACCGGCAAGATGCACGGGGAGATGCCCGCGATCATCCCCGCGACGAATCCGATGCCATACAGCAGGAGCACGGTCGGGCGGCCCTCTCTCCGACGCCTCGGTGGCGTCCGGTACCGCCATCGTACGAAGGGGGCGGTCGGAAACGACGTCGCCTCGCGCCGGCCATGACGCCTCCTTCGGAGGCGGCGCCTTCAGCTCCCGGGGACCGCCCACCGCAGTGACCGCTCGACGGCGTGGCGCCAGCCCTCATAGGCGCGATCGGCCGCCACCTCCGTGACCTGAGCCTCGAACCGGGCGTCGAGGGACCAGATCGACTCGAGGTCGCCCACCGTCTCCCACACGCCTTCGGCCACTCCCGCCAGCGTGGCGGCACCCAGGGCGGTGGTCTCGGTGGTGGTGGGACGGGCGACGGGCACGCGCAACTGGTCGGCTTGGTTCTGCAACAGGAGGTCGAGGACGGCCGCACCGCCGTCGACGCGCAAGGCGGCGAGCTCCGCCCCGGCCTTCTTCATGGCGTCGACCACGTCGCGCACCTGGTACGCCATGGCCTCGATCACGGCCCGGGCGATGTGGGCGGCTCCCACACCCCGGGTGAGACCGGTGATCGTCCCGCGCGCGTAGGGGTCCCACCACGGGCTGCCGAGCCCGGTGAAGGCGGGCACCACGAAGACCCCCTCGCTGTCGTCGACCTGCTCGGCCAGCGGTCCGATGCCGGCCGCCTCCTCGATGAGGCCGAGCCCGTCGCGGAGCCACTGGATCGCCGCGCCCGTGACGAACACCGCGCCCTCGAGCGCGTAGGCCACCGGCGACGAGCCGCCGTGCTCGCCGAGGTCCCACGCCACCGTGGTGAGGAGGCCCTCGGAAGGCGGCGGGCACTCCTCACCGACGTTCAGCAGCACGAAGCTCCCCGTCCCATAGGTCACCTTGGCCATACCCGGTGACACACAGGCCTGGCCGAAGAGGGCGGCCTGCTGATCCCCGGCCACCCCGCTCACGGGCACACCGGCGATGGCGGGCGCCTGGTCGCCGAGCACTCCCCGCACCACACCGAACCGCCCGCACGAGGGCCGCACCTCGGGGAGCGCGGCCCGGGGCACGCCCAAGATGTGACACAGCTCGTCGGACCAGCACCGCTCCCGGATGTCATAGAGCAAGGTGCGCGAGGCGTTGGTGGCATCGGTGACGACCGCCCCGCCGTCGGTGGCACCGGTGAGGTTCCAGATCAACCAGGCGTCGACGGTCCCGAGCACCAGGTCGTCGGTGACCTTCACCCCCCCGGGGCCGAGCAGCCACTCCATCTTGGTGCCCGAGAAGTACGGGTCGAGGACCAGGCCGGTGCGGGCGCGCACCACGGGAAGATGGCCCTCGGCGCGCAGCTGGTCGCATCGCTCGGCGGTGCGCCGGTCCTGCCACACGATGGCCCGGTGCAGCGGCTTCCCCGTGGCCCGGTCCCAGGCGACCACGGTCTCTCGCTGGTTGGTGATGCCGATGGCCGCCACCGCGTGGCCCGCGGCGTGGCGGCGCCCGGCCACCTCGGCCACCGTGGTCACCACCGAGTCCCAGATCTCGGCCGGATCGTGCTCGACCCATCCTGGGCGGGGGTAGTACTGGGCGAGCTCGCGGTATGAGACGTCGATGACGGCCCCGGTCTCGTCGACGGCGAGGGCCCGGACGCCGGTCGTCCCCGCATCGATGGCGATCACGCAGGCCACGGTCGGGGACCCTATCCGGACCCCCAGGCACGACCCGGTGGGGCTCGACCCGCCCTCGCCGCGGGCCCCGGGTGCAAACCTTCGCGAACGGGTCGCGACCAGGGCCGACGCCGGACCGATCCCGTTGACACCTTCGTAACTACAGTGCTGTAATGGCCCCTGCATCTGGTAGGCCCCACAGGGGAGACCACAACATCTTGTGGTCTGGGGGGGACGACGGGCCGGGGGGCCCTGTTCCTCTCCCGGGGGCCCACACCTACGCTGGGAACCAAGGAAAGGGACCAACGAACATGGCAATCGCTCCGCAGCGGACCGCTATCGGCATTCGGCGGTACTTCACCACCGAAGGGGTCCACCCCTACGACGAGCTCGCATGGGACCGGCGCGATTCGCGCATCACCGACTACCGCGACGGCAGCATCGCCTTCGAGCAGCTCGAGGTCGAGGTGCCTGTCACCTGGAGCCTCAACGCCACCAACATCCTGGCCCAGAAGTACTTCCGGGGGACCCCCGGCACCGCCGAGCGCGAGACCTCGTTGAAGCAGGTGGCCGACCGGGTGGTGGACACCATCACCGCCTGGGGCATCAAGGACGGCTACTTCGAGGACGACGCCGAGGCGCAGACCTTCAGCGACGAGCTCAAGCACATCATCGTGAACCAGCGGGCCGCATTCAACTCCCCGGTGTGGTTCAACATCGGTGTGAAAGGTGTCCCGCAGCAGGCCAGCGCGTGTTTCATCCTTGCCGTCGACGACTCGATGGACTCGATCCTCAACTGGTACCGGGAAGAAGGCATCATCTTCAAGGGTGGTTCGGGCGCCGGCGTGAACCTGTCGAGCATCCGCGCCTCGGTCGAACGGCTCCAAGGCGGCGGTACCGCTTCGGGCCCGGTGTCGTTCATGCGCGGAGCCGACGCCTCGGCGGGGACGATCAAGTCCGGTGGCAAGACCCGCCGGGCCGCCAAGATGGTCATCCTCAACGACGACCACCCCGACATCGAGGACTTCATCTGGTGCAAGGCCCTCGAGGAGCGCAAGGCGCGGGTCCTTCGCGACAGCGGGTTCGACATGGACCTCGACGGATCCGACTCGTTCTCCATCCAGTACCAGAACGCCAACAACTCGGTGCGCGTGACCGACGAGTTCATGCAGGCCGTCCTCGACGACGCCGACTGGGCCCTCACGGCCCGCACCGACGGCTCGGCGGTCCGTATCGTCAAGGCTCGAGACCTGTTCCGCCAGATCGCCCACGCCGCCTGGGAATGCGCCGACCCCGGCATGCAGTTCGACACGACCATCAATCGCTGGCACACGGCCCCCAACGCCGGCCGGATCAACGGCAGTAACCCTTGCTGCTTCGTGGGTGAGACAGAGGTCGTAACAGCCGATGGTCGGCTTTCTATCGCCGAACTGGCCCTCCGTTGTGAGCTGGGTGAGGACGCGCCGAACGTCGTCGCCTTCGATCTCACCAAGAGTGAGCTGGTCATGCCCGAGATGGTCAAGGCTTGGGTTGCGGGATACACGTCAGACCTCGTAGAGGTCACCACTGACCGGGGTCGCTTGCGCTGTACGCCTGAGCATCCTTTCCTGACCATGACAGGCGAGTTTGTGCACGCACAGTCACTCGTTCCTGGAACGAGGCTTCACGGCCTTGAGGGTACTGAGCGGATCGTGTCCGTAGGCAGGCTCCGTTTGGAACAAGAAGTCCCCGTATACGACCTGGAGGTGGCGGGGGTTCACAACTTCGCCGTTGCGACCAGTGACTCCACCGGAGTCATCGTCCACAACAGCGAGTACATGCACATCGACAACAGCGCCTGCAACCTGGCCTCGATCAACCTGCTCAAGTACCTCCGCGAGGACGACAGCTTCGACGCCGAGAGCTTCAACGCCACGGTGGACGTCGTGTTCACGGCGCAGGAGATCCTGGTCGGCAACGCCGACTACCCGACCGAGAAGATCGCCGAGAACTCGCGCCGGTACCGTGAGCTCGGCCTCGGATACGCGAACCTGGGTGCCCTCCTCATGGCCCAGGGCCTGCCCTATGACTCCGACGAGGGTCGGGCCTGGGCCGCGTCGATCACGGCCCTCATGACGGGCCACGCCTACGCCGTGTCCGCTCGGACGGCGTCGCGCATGGGCCCCTTCGCCGGCTTCCACGCCGATCGCGAGGCGATGCTCAACGTGCTGCAGATGCACCGCGCCGAGGTCGCCAAGATCGACGAGGAGCTCGTTCCCATGGATCTGCTCTCCGCCGCTCAGGAAGCGTGGGACGATGCCGTCGAGCTCGGAGAGCAGTTCGGCGTGCGCAACTCCCAGGCCAGCGTCCTCGCCCCGACAGGAACCATCGCCCTGATGCTCGACTGTGACACCACCGGTGTCGAGCCCGACCTCGGCCTCGTGAAGACGAAGAAGCTCGTCGGTGGTGGGACCATGTCCATCGTCAACCAGACGGTGCCCCGTGCCCTGGCGAGGCTCGGCTACATGCCCGAGCAGGTCGACGACATCATCTCCTACATCGACGAGCACAAGTCGATCGTGGGTGCCCCGCACCTGGCGAGCGAGCACATGGCCGTGTTCGCCTGCTCGATGGGCGACAACACGATCCATTACACGGGGCACGTCCGCATGATGGGTGCCGTCCAACCGTTCATCAGCGGCGCCATCAGCAAGTGCGTCGTGGGTGACACCCTGCTTGCCACTACCGACGGGCTCATCCGTATCGGTGGCCTGCACCAGGGCGAGAGTCCCGACAGCTTCCGCGACGAGATCCTCGCCGTGGCGTCGATCGGTGGCATCCACAAGACCGACGCCTTCTACTACGGCGGTGTCCGCCCGGTGCGTCGGGTGGTGCTCCGTTCCGGCCACGCCGTCACCGGAACCCCGAACCACCGGGTGCTGACCGCGGGGGCGACGGGCCTCGACTGGAAGCGTCTCGACCAGGTCGAGCCGGGCGATTACGTGGCCTCGAAGTACGGGGACGAGTTGTGGTCGGAACTTCCCGCCCGTTTCGACGACTTCACGCCGACTCGCTCCTACGGCTCCCAGAAGACGGTCCGGATCCCCGACGAGATGACGGACCCGCTGGCGTTCCTGCTCGGCGCCTACGCATCCGAGGGCCATACCTCGCGTTCGACGTGGACGATAGTCATCACGAACTCCGAGGACGCCGTCCTGGAGGAGATCGCTGAGGCCGCTCGCGTGTGCTTCGACGTCGAAGCCAAGATCCGCCGTCCCGCGGACCGTTGCCCGAGCGTTGAGATCTCCTCGAAGACGATCGTCGAGTTCTTCGAGTACCTGGGATGCGGCGCACGGGCTTCGGCCAAGCGGATCCCCGATGCGGTGCTTCGTTCCCCCCGGGAGCTCGTGCTCTCGTTCCTCCAGGGTCTCGCCCTCGACGCCTACACCAGTGACGCCACGACGACGAAATGGGCGATCTGCCTCGACGCGCCCGCGCTCCTCGATGACCTGCAGGCGGTCCTGACCAACCTGGGCGTGGTGCACGGCCGGATCAGCAAGTCCAACAAGCTCAACGGCAAGACCTACGACGAGGTCTATGCCGCGGGTGTCCACGCCAAGAAGATGGTCGAGCTCGCCCCCTTCCTCGAGGCCCACAAGTCGGCAGCCGCCGCCCGCATGGTGGCCGGCATCACGGAGACGCATCACAACACGGCTGACGTGGTGCCGGGGATCACGCCGGGCGAGCTCTATGCGCTCGTTCCCTACCGACGTCGCAACGAGCTCGGCGTCCTTCTCCGGACCGAGTTCAGCTTCCTGGCCGATCGTCGCACCAGGTTCGTGAGCCGGGAGACGGTCGCACGGGTGGCTCGCATCGAAGGCGTCACCCTCCCCGAATGGCTGGGCCAGGTCCTCGACGACAACCTTCACTTCAGCCCTGTGGCATCGGTGGACGATGCCGGTGCGCGCGAGGTATTCGACGTGTCGGTGCCATACACGCATGCCTTCGTCGCCAACGGGATCGTCAACCACAACACGGTGAACCTGCCCGAGGACGTCACCGTCGAGGACATCGAGCAGCTGCACCTCGACGCCTGGCGCCTGGGGATCAAGGCCGTCGCCATCTATCGCGACAACTGCAAGGTGGGACAGCCCCTTTCCACCACCAAGAAGGCCGGCGTGGGTGAGGGTGGCGACTTCGCCCCGCCCGGATCTGATGCCGAAGCCCGTGACCGCGCCGCCGCGGCCCGGATCTCCGAGCTCGAGGCGGCCCTCGCCCACGAGCAGGGCCGGGCCCACGACACGGTGGTGGTGGGAGCGGTGCGCGAGCGCCTGCCCCGGCGTCGCAAGTCCAGCACCTTCGCTTTCCGAGTGGCCGACTGCGAGGGGTACGTGACCGTTGGGGAGTACGACGACGGTCGGCCCGGTGAGGTGTTCATGAAGGTCTCCAAGCAGGGCTCCACCCTGGCGGGGATCATGGACGCCTTCTCGATCTCGGTCAGCCTGGGTCTGCAGCACGGGGTGCCGCTGGCCACTTATGTCCGCAAGTACTCGAACATGCGTTTCGAGCCCGCGGGGATCACCGATGACCCCGAACTCCGCATCGCCACCAGCCTGTTGGACTACATCTTCCGCCGGCTGGCGGTGGACTACCTGCCGCTCAGCGAGCGCGAGGAGCTCGGTGTGTTGTCGACAGTGGAGCGGATGCAGCCGACCCTGCCCGGTGTGGAAGAAGCCGCCACGCCTGAACAGGACCTCGTCGAGGACTCGGGGATCAGCTCGGTGCCGCCGACGGGACGCAGCGACCGGACCTCGGCGGTGTACCGCACGTCGTCACCGTCTACCTCCGGCTCGGCGACGGCACGGGCCGAGCAGAGCAACGCACCCCTGTGTTACCAGTGCGGGATGGTCATGCAGCGAGCAGGGTCCTGCTACCTGTGCACGAGCTGCGGGACGACGAGCGGCTGTTCGTAGTAGGACAGGCTCGCTGGCGAGAGCACGCTTCGGATGCCTACCCGGTGCCCGTGACCACGAGAGGTCATGACACCGGGTAGGCGCTTTTCAACAGCCTCTTAGTGCGAACGGTGTCCCGAGCTGTGACCGAAGTATTCCGGCCCGTTCGTAGGTGCCCCCGACCCGAACCCGCCGTGGTTGCTCGTGGCATGACCTTTCGGCCCCGACACGTCTGGCGACCCTCCGGCCACTGATCCTCTCGGGCTCCCGAATACGGCGTGGGGCTTGGGTGTCGTGGGTGGGGAGGGAACCACGAACACGCTGGTGGCGGTCACGGTGCCGCTCGAGATGGTGCCAAAGGCGCCCACCTGCTCACCCACGCACACGTTGACGAACGTCGGTGCGCTCACGCCGTGCTCGGAGAAGGTCGTGGTGGTGCTCACGTCGACGGTGAAGGTCGAACTGTGGAACCCGTTCAAGGTGAACGTCCCCGCCGTGGCCGCCACCCCACAGGTGCCGGTGGTGCTCGTCCCGTTGACCGAAGCCACCGTCCCGAAGGCGGCGTGGGGCTTGGGCGTCGGGGGCGGCGTCACGAACACGCTGGTGGCGCTCACGGTGCCGCTCGAGATCATGCCGAAGGCGCCCACCTTCTCACCCACGCACACGTTGACGAACGTCGGTGCGCTCACGCCCTTCTCGGAGAAGGTCGTCGTGGTGCTCACGTCGACGGTGAAGGTCGTGCTGGGGAACCCGTTCAAGGTGAACGTCCCCGCCGTGGCCGCCACCCCACAGGTGCCGGTGGTGCTCGTCCCGTTGACCGAGGCCACCGTTCCGAAGACGGCGTGGGGCTTGGGCGTCGGGGGCGTCGTCACGAATACGCTGGTGGCGCTCACCGTGCCGCTCGAGATCATGCCGACGGCACCCACCTTCTCACCCACGCAGACGTTGGCGAAGGTCGGTGTGCTCACGCCGTGCTCGGAGAAGGTCGTCGTGGTGCTCACGTCGACGGTGAAGGTCGTGCTGGGGAGCGCGTCCAAGACGAAAGCTCCCGCGGTGGCGGCGACGCCACATGTGCCGGTGGTGCTCGTCCCGTTGACCGAGGCCACCGTTCCGAAGACGCCCGTTGGCGCGTCGCGATGATGGTGACGGCCATGGTGGCCGCTGCCGGTCGAGAGCCCACCCGAAGCACGCAACGTCGTTGCCGACGCCGCTGCGCCGGAGAGCAGGACCACCGCCAGTGTCGCCAAAATGGCGATCTTTGCCATGCGCCATGTTCTGGACATGAATCCCCCCTGTGTTGAGTGCAGATCGCTCGGTCCGTCGCTGGCAGGCCGAGTCGCCCGTCCCCCCGCCGATGTTCCGGTGGACGAGCCGAGCGTGTAATGGCTGTTGAGGCACCTTTGCCCGAATACGTGGTCTTGTAAACACCCTATGTGATAATTGTGACACTCGCCGCTTAGCGTCACCGAGGCACCGACCGCGAAGAAGGGCCGTGACCAGGCAGTTCATCTGAGATGCGCGCAGCGGAGCGGGAATCCCAGGATTCAGACAACGACTCGGGGCGCGGTGGATCGCCCTACCGCAAGAGCTCCCGGAGGGTCACGGTTCGGCTCGGATGGGCAGGTATTCGAACCGGCGGGTGAACGGCCCCGGTGCGTAACGGCCTGCGGAGCTGTCCACGACGAAATCGGGCGCCATCCGCAGCAGTTCCTCGATGACGACCCGGCCTTCGAGCCGGGCCGCGGCGGCTCCCAGACAATGGTGCGGCCCCGAGCTGAAGGCCAAGGTACGAGCCACGGTGCGGGTGACGTCGAGGCTGCCCGCATCGGGCCCGAACTCCCGAGGGTCCCGGTTGGCCGAGGCGAACAGCAGGTGGACCTTGTGATCGGCGGGGATCCTGACCGCCGCCTCGGCGGGACCGACGGTCACGTCCGTGGTGGTGGTGCGCGACAGCCCCTGGACAGGGGAGAGGAACCGCAAGAGCTCCTCCACAGCCCCGGCGACGAGTCCCCCGTCGGCGGAGAGGAGTCGACGTTGGTCAGGGTGTTCGCTCAGGAGGGCGGCGGTTCCCCCGATCAGTCCCGCCGCGGTGTCGTTGCCGCCGGCGATCATGACGAAGCAGAACCCCAGGATCTCTTCGAGGCTCACCGGACGTCCGTCGATCTCGGACTCGAGGAGCACCGAGATCATGTCGGGGCAGGAGTGCCCCTTCTTGGTTCCCGCCAGGTCGGTGAAGTACCCGTAGAGCTCTCCCACGGCCCGGCCGGCGGAGAGCACGTTCCCGCTGGCGTTGGCCTGGACGATGGCACTGCTCCAGGTGCCGAACGTGGACCGGTCGCTTTCGGGGACACCGAGGTAGTCGGCCACGACGAACGAGGGGACCGGTGTGGCGACTTCGGAGACGAAGTCGGCCTCTCCCATCTCGACGATGCGTTCGATGCACGACCTCGTGAACCGACGCAGGGAGTCCTCGCGCTCGGCCACGGCCCGCGGCGTGAACATGGCGTTGACCAATCGGCGGTAGAGGGTGTGGCGGGGCCGGTCCATCATGACCAAGGTGGGCATGAGCCCGAGCTTGGCGATCTCGTCCTCTTCGAAGGTCAGGCCCTGCGCCGAGGAGAAGGTCCCGGTGTCACAGGCCGCTGCCATCACATCCGCAAAACGCGACAGGACCCAGAATCCTCGCTTCTCGACGTGATGGACCGGGTCCTCGTCGCGCAGGCGCTCGTAGGTGGGGTAGGGGTCGCGCCACAGGTCGGGGTCGAGGGGGTCGTAGGCGAGGGTTCCGGCAGCGGTGGTCATCGCGGCGCTCTCCTTCGACGGGACGGACACGGCGAGAGTACTGGGACGAGCTCGGCCCGCACCGCAGCGGCTACCGAAGCCGACGCAAAGTTCCGGCCGGGCTCGCCGGCACGGCACCGGGATGAAGCGCCGACGCCAGGATCTCCACGCCGTCGACGAGACGGGGTCCCGGCCGTGAGAAGTACGAACTGGCATCCACGGCGAAAAACGCCTGCACTCCCGCCAGCTCGGCCCGATCCAGCAGAGGGGTGGCTTCGAGCGCGGCGGCTTCGAGGTCATACCCGCAGGGCATGAACACGACCACTTCGGGCGAGGCCGAGACGATCTGCTCCCAGGTGACCCGGACCGACGGGGTGCCCCGGCTGGCCAGGACGGCTTCGCCTCCGGCGAGCTCGATCATCTCGGGGACCCAGTGGCCGCCGTTGAAGGGAGGATCGGACCACTCGAGGGCGAACGTCCGGGGCTCGTCCCTCCCGGCCACCTTGGCGGCGACGAAGTCCAGCCTGGCCCGCAGGACCTCGACGAGCTCGGAGGCCACGGACTCCGTCCCGGTGGCGGCGCCGACCTGCACGAGGCAATCCAGGACGTCGCCGAGCGAGCTCGGATCCATGGAGAGGACCTCGGCGCGACACCCCAGGAGCTCGAGGGCCTCGTTCACGTGTCCAGAGGGCACGGCGCACACCGCACACAGGTCCTGGGTGAGCACGAGATCGGGGCGAAGCTCTCGGACCGCCTCGTTGTCCAGCCGGTAGATCGGCTCACCCCCGCCGATGGAGGCGCTGACGAGGCGGTCCACCTCGGCCGGGTCCGAGGCGTCGGGAAGCGTGGAGAACGACACCGATCGCTTGGTGCGGGCGCCAGGGGGCCAGTCGCATTCGTGGGTCACCCCCACCAGGTCGTCCTCCAGGCCCAGGGCGTAGACGATCTCGGTGGCCGACGGCAGCAGGGAGAGGATCCGCATGGCGCGATCGTGGCCCACCCGCGCCCGTGGCGCTAGTGCGGCAGTCCGAGTGCTACCGGGGTCGGTGGCCGATCACGGTCACGAGGCCCACGGGAAGGGTCTCCTGACCGAACGACGCCAGGATCGAAGCGTCCACGCCGTGCCGCGCCAGGAGCGTCGGGACACGGGCCGTGTCGACCAGGACGTTGTGGTGGGTCTCGTCGTCGCGCCGCCACGAGTCGTCGCTGTTCCTGAGAAAGGTCGTCATCTCCCGGACGAAGCGGTTGGGCGACGGGATCGAGAATTCGGTCACGATCATCCAGCCGTCGCCCCGCCGCACCTGTGTCGGTGCCCCCTGGCGAAAGCGCCCGTACTCGACGTCGCACAGGTCGATGGCGAGAACGCCGCCGGGCCGCAGCGCTCCCGCCAGCGCCGCCAGGGCCCGGTCGACCGAATCCTCGTCGTCGAGGTAGCTCAGGACGTGACCCACCGACACGATGGCGTCGGCGCCCGGGACAGGGTCGTCGGGGAGGCGCAGGGGTCGGATGTCCTCGGCGCCGGTCGCGTACTGCCGTGCCAACTCGAGCATGGCGTTCGACGCGTCGGTGGCGATCACCCGGTGCCCGGCATCCACCAGGTGTTTAGTCAACAGGCCGCTGCCACATCCGATCTCGACCACGAGACCGTTGCGGTCGCGGACCGGAGCCAAGAGCTCGAGAATCCCCGGAGCACAGGCGTCGGCGTGGAATCCGAACCCGAGATGGTGGATGCGTGCCAGGTCGTCGCGGTAATAGGGATCGCGTGTCTCGGGCCCGTCCATGCCCTCAGTATCGCTCGTACCGGGCACGCGGGCCCGGGCACGTCGGCTCGGCGGTCAGCGCGACTACCGCTTCTGGCGCCCTTCGAGGGTCACGATCTCGGCGACGTGTCTCTTGACCCGGTCCCGCCCCATGTCGAACAGCGACGGCTGGACCGGTGCCGCGGGCGAACCCGTCTCTGGCTCTGCATCATCGGCCCCGTCTTCGAGGATCTGGATCAGTGCGGGCGCTTGGTCGGCCGGCAGCCGGAACGTCGCCCGACAGATCGAGCCGTGCCACAGGCTGACGATCACCAGTCCCTCATGGGAGTGCCAGGAGACCTCCATCCGCCTTCCGTCGTCACGCGCGTCGCTGAACCACTGGCGGCGGACTCCGTCGGGGTGAGGAAGCAGCACCACCCTCATCATGGACCCGCCGACCAACCGGGGGCTAGAGGGAAGGACTTTGCAAACGCGTTACAAGGTCTCGGGTCCCGGCTCCTCCGGAGCATGTGATCCCGGATGCAACCAGAGAAATCCCCGATGTCGTAACCTCGGCCCTGGAGCTCTCTGGACCCGGCTCCATGGCTTCGTCGCCCGGGAGGCCGAGCAATGAACCCGAACACCGACCGAGTTGGCACCCTCATCGGCCGCCGCGGGGCGCGGGCAATCGCCGCCCTTGTCGTGTTGGGGGGATTTGGGCTCACCGGGTGCAGCGTCGTGAACGCAGTCAAGAAGGTCGAGCATGACGTGAGGGGCAACAAGGCGACGATCGATGCCTTCACGAACAAGATCAACTCCAGCCAGGGGGCGACCTTCGAAGCCACCTACGCCACCACCGGTAGCTCGCCGGCGACGGTCGTCTACGCCGTCGAACCGCCACAGGGCCTCGCCTTCGAGGTCACCCCCACGGGAACGAGTACGAGCAGTGTGCACATCATCGTGAACACGTCCGGGGAGTACTCCTGCACCGCCTCGAATGGTTCGAGCTCAGGGCCGGCCTGTCAGAAGTTGGGAACGGCCGACGCCGCCGCCGAGAACAGGATCTTCGACCTCTACACCCCGGCACACTGGACCGCATTCCTCAAGGACTTCTCGCTCGCCGCCGGCTTGGCCGGCGACACGGTCACGTCGTCGGCCACGACGGTGAACGGATTCGCCATGCAGTGCGTCGACTTCCAGGCATCGGGGGTGGCGGGCACGAGCACGATCTGCACGACTGCTCAAGGCATCTTGGGCTTTGTCCAGGTGGCGTCGGACTCGACCAGTTTCGAGCTCAAGAGCTATTCGCCGTCGCCGCCGGACTCCCTGTTCGAGCTGCCCCCCGGCGCGACCATCACCACCTCCCCCCCGACGACGTCGTAGGGCGGCTCCTGGGGCCGCCTCTCGGACGCTTCTGGGACGGGAGCCGGGTCCGGTTCGTGGTTGTCGTCCGACCACGAGCTCCGTCCCGATCGGGGCGCTTCGCCGGCAGATACGATCGGGGCGCAAGCCAGGACGTGAAGCCCTGTGCATACACTGCTGGCAGTGACCTTGAGGAGTTCGGCACTTCGATGATCGACGATGACTTGACGGGCATGGTGGGGCGTGTCTCGGTTCCGATTCCCACTGATGGATCGGGGGAAGTCATATTGAGCGTCCGAGGTGGATCCGAGGCCTTCACGGCCTACACGCAAGGCAATGAGGCCCTGACCAAGAATGCCCGCGCTGTCGTCGTCGAGCAGACGGGTCCGCGCACAATCTTGGTTACAGCCGCTGGGTATTGATCGTCTTCCTTTTGAGAAGGGTCCGACATCATGTTCTTCTACCGAATCCCCGAGCCCAACCAAGCGCTTGTCATCTCCGGATCCAAAGGTGGCGCCGACGGCGCCCAGTTCCGGATCGTCACCGGTCACGGCACCTTCGTCGCCCCTTGGCGGTCGCGAGCACGGATCTTGTCCCTCGATCTCTACGAGGCCGAGCTCGAAGAGAGCTGCGTGACCGGCCAGGGCATCCCGCTGACGGTCCAGGCGGTCGCCGTCTTCAAGGTCGCTGACGATTTTCAGTCCATCGCCAACGCCGCCCGGCGTTTCCTCGACCAGCAGGACCAGATGGAGTCCCTCGTGGGCCAGATCCTGGCCGGCCACCTGCGGTCGATCGTGGGCAGTCTCACCGTCGAGAAGATCATCACGGACCGAAACAGCCTGGCACAGGAGGTGAAGTCTGCGTCATCGGACGAGATGGAGAAGCTCGGGCTCGTCGTCGACGCCTTCCAGATCCAAGAGGTGGGCGACCCCTCGGGATACATCAAGAACCTGGCCGCGCCGCACATCGCCGAAGTGGAGAAGAACGCCCGCATCGCGCAGGCCCAGGCGGACCAGGCCGCCACCGAACGAGAGCAGGAGGCCAACGCCCAGAAGGCCGGGTTCACGAGGGACTCCGAGATCAAGCAGGCCGGTGCTCGGGCCGAGGTCCAGGCCGCCCAGGCCGAAGCCGATCAGGCCGGGCCCCTCTCGCAGGCCAAGGCCGCCCAGAAGGTGACCGAGGAGCAGGCGGCCCTGGCGGCCAAGCAGGCCGAGAAGCGCCAGGCCGAGCTGGTCGCCGAGGTTCAGAAGCCCGCTGACGCCGAGGCGTACAAGACGGTCAAGTTGGCCGAGGCACAACGCGATGCCATGCGAGCGCAAGCCGACGCGCTGGGCGAGGGAAACCTCGAGCGGATCGTCGCCTCGAAGATGGTCGAGATGATGCCGGCCATCGTGGCGTCACTGGCCCAAGGTCTCAGCGGCGCCAACCTGAGTGTGGTGAACGGAGCCGAAGGCGTCGGACAGGTCGTCACGGGGTTGGTGGCGTCGGGACGATCGATCTACGACGCCTTGTTGTCGGCGGTTCCCGGTGCCGTTCCCCTGGCGTCAGCCGACGAGGTGGCCCTGGTGCCGAGCCGGGAGCTGGCCACCGCCCCAGACGGAGCGGTGCATGCGGACCAGCAGGACGGGGATGTCCGGGGCCCCCGGCTCCGCCCCGCACCCTGAGGGAGGGACCGGGCGACGCCGGTCAGTCGAAACTCGGCTTCCGGTCGCGGGTGCGTTTGACCTCGAAGAACCCGTCGGTGCCGGTCACCGCCAGCACGCCGTCCCAGAGGCGTCCCGCCGCGTCGCCACGAGGTATCGGTGTCACCACCGGACCGAAGAAGGCGTTGCCCTCCACGCTGATGATCGGGGTGCCGACGTCGAGGCCGACCTGGTCCATCCCCTTGTGATGCGAGGCTTTGATCCCCTCGTCGAACTCTGTGCTGGTGGCGGCATCGAGCACCGAAGGGGGGAGGCCCACCTCCGCGACCGCCTCGGCCAGAGCGACCTCGTCCCTCCGCTGCTGATTGTGAAAGCGCGTGCCCAGCGCGGTGTAGATCGGGAGGAGGACGTCCTCGCCGCGCTCGGCCGCGGCGGCGGCGCAGATTCGGATCGGGCCCCAGGCCCGCTCCATGCGCTGGCGGTACTCCTCGGTCAGCCCCTCGCCCTCGTGCTGGATCAGGTTGAGATACGCCAGTGACATCACGTGCCAGCGGGTCGTGACCGGTCTTACCTGCTCCACCTCGAGCATCCACCGCGAGGTGATCCATGCCCACGGGCACAAGGGGTCGAACCAGAAGTCGGCAGCGGTGCGGGCAGGGGTGTCGGCCACCTCAGTGTCAACGCCCGGCACCTTGGGTGTGTTCCCCGGGAGGGGGATTTTCCTCGTGCCGGGCACACCACCCGAATCGGGATCCCGGCGCGCTGGGTTGGGCTTACCCGTCTCGCCCCGATGACCCCCGCCGAGCTCGGAAGGATGCATCTGCCAAGAAGCCCAGGCCGATGCCCAACATCCAGACGTCCTTGCTGACGGCGGTCCCGGCCGGGCTCGGCCAGATGCTGCCGGGCTGGCGCAAGGCCGGGGTGCGGGCGTACATGGCCAGAAGGGAACCTGAGAAGGCGGTGAGGGCGGCGCCAGCGAGGGCGGTGGACACGAACGGCGACAGCAGGGCTGCTCCGGTGACGATCTCTCCCGCGGCGAGCATCCGGACGAAGCGTGTGGGCGGTACGGACTTGAGCATCGGGAAGGCACCGGCGGCCATGCCGTGGACGGCGGTGGCCCGGGCTTCGTCGGCGTGCCACTTCTGCAGCCCGGCGTGCAGGATGAAGGCGCCGGTGGTGACCCGACCCGGCAGGTCATGAGGTTTCAGACGCAAGATGCTTCCTCCTGGAGCTGATCACGGCCACGTCCCGCCTGGCGTTAGCCGATGAACGACTCGATCTGCTTGACGAGCTTGTCCTCGATCTCGAGGTTCCACGCCGTCTCGGCCACGTCGACGACGAGGAAGAGATCCGACAGCAAGAGTGTCTCGAGGGCGGCCACGCCGAGATTCTGGAGCCATTTGCCGACGCCGATCCGCACCGTGAAGTCGTTGGGGTCGCCGGAGATGACGATCGTCAGGGCGCGATCCGCATCGACGACCCCGCGCAGGAAGCCGCCTTTCTTGGCCTGGATGACCGTCCCGTGGGAGCTCGGCGCCGATGTCGAGGTGGTGAACCCGTCGGACTTCAGGTACTCCTCGATCTTGGTCTGCAGTCCCCCCAAATCCGTGTTCTTGTTCTGGAACTGCTTGACCTTCTCACCGATCATGTCGTCTCCTCGCGAGATCTGGCTGATGATCCCACCCGCGGCGGCGATCAGTTCACCGCCGGGCTGGCAGCGTCTCCTTATGATTAGCCGACTTCTGCTCTCGAGATGGGTCAGCCCCGACCCGGGCCACGAGGGCGCCCGATCGGCGGGGCCCACGATCAGCTCGACTCGTGGCGGGGAAGGTCGGCGAGGGCGCCTTGGGTGAGGCCGTGAGGCTGTGGATGACCGGACCGCTCCACGCCGGCTCGGCGTCGTATACGAGGGCATCGGCGGCGTCCTCGGTCACGAGGCGGACGGCGGGGATCCCCGCCGCGGTCGCTCCGGTGAGCTCGTTGCTGCCACCGTCCCCGACATAGATCGCCTCCGAGGGTGCGATGCCGAGCTGACGACACACACGCTGATAGAGCGAGAGATGGGGCTTGCGGTGCCCGATGACGACAGAGAACACGGTGGCATCCACGAACCGAGCGACGAGAAGGCTGGTCCACAGATCGGGCAGCTCGTGGGTGCAGTCGCTCACCACGCCCACCCGCAACCCGTGCCGGCGCAACCAGCCGAGCGCGGGGAGCGCATCGTCGCGCCGCGAGCGCGCGTAGGACTCCTCCACCTCCATCCGCACCGCACAAGCAGTGTGCAGCTGCGCCGTCGGAAGGTTGCTGTCGAATATCAACGCGCCGGGGACCACCGATATCCTCGCTCACCCACCGGCGGGCCGACGCCGCATGCCACGCCCTATAGCCTGGCAGCGTGGACACGGTCGAGGTTTTCGTCGATCCCAGCTGCCCTTGGGCATGGATCACGGCCCGGTGGATCAAGGAGATCACCCCGCACCGCGACCTGGCGGTGACGTGGCGCTCGTACTGCCTCGAGATCAGGGACGACTACGGCGTGGCCCCTACCGTGCCGGAGAACTTCCGCGCCGCGGCGCTCGCCGGTCACGCCCTCTCGCACCGGATGCTCCGGATATTCGAGGCGGCCCGGGCCCGAGCCGGTGAAGAGGCGGTGGACGCGCTCTACACCGAATGGGGCCGGCGCTTCTTCATCGACCATCGGACCGACGACGTCCTGTTGCCGGAGTGCGTGGCGGCGTGTGGCCTGGCCCTCGACCTCGTGGCTGCCGCCGAAGACGACAAATGGGACGGCCCCATCGTCGAGGCCATGGAGGTCGCCTACGCCTTCGGGGGGCCCAAGACCCAGACGCCGACCATCGTGGTGAGGGCCGATCCCCCCTACGGGTTCAAGGGCCCGGTCATGGCCCCGGCCCCGACCGGTGAGGCCGCCGTCGCACTTTGGGACGCCATCGGCGTGATGGCTCGAGAGCCCGGGTTCTTCGAGATCACCCGACCACGCGCCAACCGACCGGTGACGCCCGCCCCCGACTGACCCTCGCGCTGCAGCCCCGCCCTCCCCTCAACGCTCGACGAGCGTCCAGGGGGGATCGGCCGACCCGAGCACCACCGTGGTGCCGGCGACGGCGATGGTGATGACCAGGGCGACGACGAGGGGATAGACGGTCTGGGCGTGCACGATGAAGGCCGCACCCACGAGTGCACCGCAGAACATCGCCACCACCGTGAGCCCCCGGCGCCCGACCCGGGCCCCTGTCCCACCCGCGATGGGACCGTCGGCGGAGATACCGGTGAGGGTCATGGTGAGCACCGTTGTGGTCAGGTCGGGCACCGCCAGCTTCCGGGCCGCGGCGTTCTGGATCCCCATGGAGATGCCGAGCGAGACGATCAAGCCGTAGCGGAACGCCGCGCTCACCGGCGTGGCGCTCACCGCGGCCAGAAGGACGGCGATGGTGACGAATGTGGCTTGGATGGTGACACAGGAGCCCAAGAGGCGGGCTCGGTTCTTGGCCAGCCGGGCGGACACCCGACCGCCCACCGAAGCACCGAGGCCGAATGAACCCAGAGCTGCCAGCGAGGCCGGGATGGAGAAGCCCCGGGCACCGATCAGGGCGAAGGCGAGGAACACGACGTTCCCGGTCATGTTGGCGACGAAGACGTGGCCGAGCACCAAGTAGCTGAAGGAGTCGACCAGGCCGGTCACCACGGTCAAGCCCAGCAGCATGGGCGGAAGGGGCCCGTCGGCGCTCCCTCGATCAGGAAGGATCGTCTCTTTGATCTCGGCGAGGAAGGCAAGCACGATCCGCAGCCCCTGGATTCGGCCGAACAACGTCTGCTGGCGGTGCCGCACGATGCTATTGGAAGAGAGAGGGACTGAGAAGCGGGCATCGGCATGTCAGTCGCAGAGGGGTACCATCGCTGGACGGTGCGCCAGGGAGTGCCGACATCAGCCGGCGACGCGCTCGCGCTGCGGCGCCAAGACGCCGGAAGGGGGTCGCGTGGCGACGGTTTCGGTTGAGGACCTGAGCAAGCGTTACGGCGAGGTCGACGCGGTGATCGACGTCAGTTTCGAGGTGCAGCAGGGGGAGGTGTTCGCCCTGCTCGGACCCAACGGCGCCGGCAAGACCACCACCATCGAGATTCTCGAAGGTTTCCGCCGTCGCGACCATGGCCGGGTCAATGTGCTCGGCTACGACCCCGCCAATTCCGCCACCAGTCGGCAACTGCGCGAGCGTCTCGGCGTCGTCCTGCAGGAGCTGGCTGTCGAGCCCTTCCTGTCGGTCCGCCAGGCGCTCACCCGGAATGCCGGCTACTACCCGAGGCCTCGTCCGGTGGACGAGGTGCTCGAGTTGGTCGGGCTCGGCTCCAAGGCCAACGCCAGGGTCAAGACGCTTTCCGGTGGCCAGCAACGCCGTCTCGATCTGGGCCTGGGAATCATCGGCAACCCCGAGCTGCTGGTGCTCGACGAGCCCACCACCGGGTTCGACCCGACAGCTCGCCGCGGTGCCTGGGACCTGGTGCGGTCGATGACGGGCGGCGGCACCACGATCATCCTCACCACCCACTACATGGACGAGGCCGAAGCCCTGGCCGATCGCGTGGCGGTGATCAACGCCGGCCGGATCATCGCCGAGGGCCCGCCCGAATCCCTGGGTGGGCGGGACGTGGGAGACGTCACCATCCGGTTCAGGCTTCCTCCCACGACCACGGCGACCGACCTTCCCGTGCCCGCCACGGTTGCAGACAGCGGGGCCATCGAGATCAGGACGACGAAAGAGATCGAGGTCCTGGCCACCCTGACGAACTGGGCACTCCGGGAAGAGATCGGTCTGATCGGTCTCACCGTGGAGCGTCTCACCCTCGAAGACGTGTACCTGCGTCTCACCGGGTACGGGTCCGACGCCGAGGCGGCCCCGTCGGGGATCGGGGCATGAGCGCGGTCACCGGCACCGGCGGTCGTCGGGGCCTCTACGACCTGCGCCTGGTGGCGCGCCAGGTCCGCTACGAGCAGTTGGGGTTCTGGCTCAACCCGGTGGCGGCGGTGTTCACCATCGTGTTCTCGGTCGTCTTCCTCGTGCTGTTGGCCGCCACCGCCGGCAACTCGCGAATTGCCTTTCTGGGAAACATTCGCGCCGTCCGCTACTACGTGCCGTCCTTTGCCGCCTATGGCGTCATGTCGGCCTGCTTCAACATGCTGACGATCTCGATCGTCGTGCGGCGGGAGATGGGACTGCTCAAGCGGGTCAGACTCTCTCCCCTTCCGACCTGGGTGATGCTGGCGGCGATCTTCATCAACGCCTTGATCATCTCCATCGTCCAGGTGGTCATCGTGGTGCTCCTCGGCAGGTTCGCCTACCACGTGGCCTTCCCCCCCAACATGGCGGCGCTGGTCGTGGCGGTGGTGGTCGGGGCGATCTGTTTCACCTCGCTCGGGATCGCCATCAGCACGTTCATCCCCAATCAGGAGGCGGCGGGGCCGGTGGTGAGCATCATCTTCTTCATCTTGCTGTTCCTGGCCGGGCTCTACTACCCGATCCAGAACAGCTCCGGCCTGGCGCAGTTCTCGAGGTACTTCCCGGTGCGGCACATGATCACCGCCACCGTGGCGCCCTTCCTGGCCGACAAGAGCAGTGCGGCGTGGTCGTGGGACGACATCCGGGTCATGGCCTATTGGGCCGTGGGGGGCATGGTCGTCGCCGTCCGGCGTTGGAGCTGGGCGCCCCGCCGGAGCGATCCCGGTCGGAAGTGGGCCTCCCCCTTCGCCAAGCGGGGATGAATCCCGCGGAGCCGGGCCGGTGCGCCGGGGCGGCGGCGGCTCAGGCCAGGACGCGGCGGCGGAAGTTGCGCAGGCCGATGCGGAGGAAGAGGGTGCAGAACCCGATGAGGACCGGGTAGATGACATAGAGGTGCATGTGCTGGGCGTTGGTGAAGGCGGCGCGCATGCCCTCGTTCACATAGATGAGCGGATTGACGAGCACGATGGTCTGGAGCCAGTGCCAGGACCCCACCTTCACGGGGACGAGGCGGGTCCACTGGTAGTAGGTGCCGCCCAGGAAAGTGATGGGAAGGACGACGAACCCGAACATCAGCCCGATGTTGCGGGGTTCGAAGCTGGTGCCGAGCACGAGGCCCAGCGACGCCATGGCCACACAGGAGATGGGGACCAGGGTGAGGATGTACCACCAGTGCAGGTTGATGTGGGCCTCCACACCGCCGGCGTGGACCACCGAGGCGATGGGGAGGACGATGACCGCCGAGATCACGCCCTGCATGGCTCCCGACAGAACCTTGGCCATCGCCACCAACCAGATGGGACAGGGTGCCTGGACACGGTCCTCGATCTCGCGGGTGAACCCGAACTCCTGCGACATTTGCAGTGCCACGGCTTGGACGCCCTGGAACATGATGGAGATCCCCACCACGCCGGGAACGAGGACGGTGGCGAATGCCGATGAAGCCGCTCCCGCGCTCCGGCTGCCGCTCCCCCCGACGGCCTGCCCGATCTTGGGGAAGACGTAGAGGAAGACGAAGCAGAGAAGGAAGGGCTGCACCACCGTGCGGATCACGAACTCGATCTTGTGCTTCCACAGCACCACCAGGTCGCGCAGGATCAGGGCGCGCAGGGCGATGCGGCTGGCCGACGTGGCGGTGCGCATCGGCGTGGTGGCGATGGGGGAGTGGCCGGCCGGGCTCGGTACGGTCGTCGTCATCAGTCGCGCAGCTCCCTACCGGTGAGGTCGATGAACACGGTCTCGAGACTGGGCTCGGCCACCGACAGGTCGGCGACCTCGAAGCCGCCGCTCTCGGCCGCCGCCACCAGGCGGGGGAGGAGGCGGTTGCGGCCCCGGACATGGAGTTCGAGGCCGGCCTCGGTGGAGCGGACGCGGCTCACCTCTTCGATCTCGCGCTGGAGCACCTCGGCCAGCCGCTGCTGGTCGCCGGGGGCCTTGACGGTCACCACCGTGTCGGCCCCCACGCCCCCCTTGAGGCGGGCGGGGGTGTCGAGGGCCAGGATCTTGCCGTGGTCCATGATGGCCACTCGCCCGCAGAGCTGGTCGGCCTCTTCCATGTAGTGGGTGGTGAGGACGATGGTCTGGCCTTCGGCGTTGAGCTCCCGCAGGATGTCCCAGAGCACCAGGCGGCTCTGGGGGTCGAGACCGGCGGTCGGCTCGTCCATGAACAAGACGGCCGGCTTGTGGAAGATCGACCGGGCCACCATGAGGCGCTGGGCCATGCCGCCCGACAGCGCGTAGACCGATGCCTTGGCCCACTTCGAGAGCTGGAACTTCTCGAGGAGCTCGTCGGCGGTCTTGCGGGAGTCCGCCGCGCCGATTCCGAACAGGCGGCCGTGGAAGTAGAGGTTCTCCCACACGTTGAGTTGTCTGTCGAGGGTGTTGGTCTGAGAGACCACCCCCACGAGCTGTTTGGCCAAAGCGGGGTGGGCCACGACGTCGATGTCGGCGATGAAGGCCTTGCCCGAGGTGGGGATGACGCGGGTGGTGAGGATCCCCGCCGTGGTGGTCTTGCCCGCGCCGTTGGGGCCGAGCAACCCGAAGATCTCACCGACACCCACCGACAGGTTGAGCTCGTCGACGGCGCGGAAGTCGGTGCCGGTGTAGATCTTGGTCAGGTCGACGGTGCGGACGATCCCGTCGAGCCCGTCCACGTGGGGCTCGGTGTCGAGGTTGGTCATGGTCATGGTCGTTCAACGGGCAAGGCTACTGATCGCGGCCCAACCCGATCGTCATCGCTCCGGATCGCGTCCGACGCCGTGGCCTCCCGGTGGATATCTCCGCCCGCCGGGTCCATGCGGAGGGTCATCGCCGCTTGGCCTTGGACCCTTGCGCAGCCTCCCGGTCGAGCTCCGCGGCCCGGGCGCGCATGCGTTTGGCCTTGGCCACGCGCTCGTCTCGGAAGGCCTTGACGCGACCGAGGGTGTCGTCGAGGCGGGCGACGAGCTTGTCGTTGGCCTCGAGGGCGTCGGCCAGGAGCTTTCGCTGGAGCTCGGGTCGGGCGTTGGCCTTGTAGGCGTTGCGCAGCTTGTCGAGCACGTCTTCGGTCTCGAGGACCACCCGGATCTCGGCCAGGGAGAAGCCCATGTGCGCCTGGAGCTCCCGGATGCGCTTGGCCCGTTCGATCTCGGGGCCGGTGTAGACCCGTTCGCTCCCGTAGCGCTGTTCGCTCGGCGCCAGCAGGCCGATCTCGTCCCAATAGCGCAGGGTGCGGGTGGTGACCGCGCAGAGCTTGGCGACCTCCCCGATGCGCAAGGTGTGGTCGTCGCCGAGTGGGGTCGGTTCTCCGTGCGCCGACCCGCGGTTCGTCGTCCCCCGCACCGTCGTGCGCCCTTCGGTCATCGGGTGCCCTCGGTCTGCAGGATCGACGAGGCCGCCTCGCGGTCGTGGCCGTCGCGCCCGTCGGGATCGGGGCGGTGTGCCGGCGGCTCCACGTAGACGTACTTCCCACCCCGCATCCACGAGGCCCCCGCGGCCACCAGGCAGGCCACGATGGCGAAGTCGAAGGCGGCGTGCAGGCCCTGGCGGAAGGGCGCCGAGATGAGGGTGGGGAAGAAGCTTCGGCCCGTGATCACGGCGCGGTGGCCGGCCGAGAGGTGCGCCAGCACGGAGCTTCCGAGCAGGTGCTGCATGGGGTTATACCCCAAGAACGCCGCGAACAACGTCGACACCGGCGGCAGGTGCGCCACCCGGTCGGCCACGCCGGTGGGCACTCCCTGGGCCACGAGGCCGTGGTACATCGAGGCGGGCAGCGAAGCAGAGAGCCCGACGATCATGAGGGTGAAGAAGATGCCGATGGAGAGGACCTGAGCGGAGTTCTGGAAGGTGGAGTTCATCCCCGAGCCCGCCCCGCGGTGCTGGGGGGGCAGGCTGTTCATGACCCCGGCGCGGTTGGGCGAGCCGAAGGCCCCCATGGTGAGCCCCAGGAGCAAGAGGATCACGCCGAAGATCCAGTAGGAGAAATTCACCGGGAGCAGCTCCAGTGCCACAAAGGACGCGGAACAGCCGAGCATGCCGCCCGTGGCGAAGGGGCGTGCCCCGTAGCGGTCCGACAGCAGGCCCGACAGGGGACCCGCGATGAGGAAGCCGGTCGTGAGGGGCAGCATGGCGATCCCCGCCCACAGCGGCGTGCGGGCGAAGTCGTAACCGTGCAGGGGAAGCCAGATGCCCTGCAACCAGATGATGAGCATGAACATGAGCCCGCCGCGGCCGATCGCGGCCAGGAAGCTGGCCAGCACGCCGGCGGTGAAGGCGCGGATGCGGAAGAGCGGGAGTCGGAACATGGGGTCGTCCACCCGCGTCTCGATGATGGCGAAGGCGATGAGCAGGGCCACCCCCGCGCCGAGCTCGCTGAGCACGACGGGTGAGGTCCAGCCCATGGTGTGGTTGCCGTGGGGTTCGATCCCGTAGGTGATGCCGATCATGATCAAGACGAGGCCGAAGGCGAAGGTGAGGTTGCCGGGCCAGTCGATGTGGGCCCGGGTCCGCCGGCCCACCTCGCGCAGTTGGAGGTAGCCCCACACCGTCCCGAACAGACCGATGGGTACCGAGACCAAGAAGATCAACCGCCAGTTGATCGGCGCCAGCACGCCGCCGAGGACGAGCCCGATGAAGGTGCCGCTGATGGCGGCGGCCTGGTTGATCCCGAGGGCCATGCCCCGCTGGTCCTCGGGGAAGGCGTCGGTGAGGATGGCCGACGAGTTGGCCACCAAGAAGGCGGCGCCGATCCCCTGGAAGACGCGCACCACGATCAACCAGAGACCCGCGGCGGGACCGGACAACCACGTGATCGTGAGCAAGAGGGAGAAGAACGTGAAGATGGCGAAACCCAGGTTGTACATGCGCACCCGGCCGTAGATGTCTCCCAGGCGACCCAGGTTGACCACGAGGACGCTCGTCACCACCAGGAAGCTGAGGATCATCCAGAGGAGGTAGAAGCTGTTGCCCGGCTGCAACGGGTCGAGGTGGATGCCCCGGAAGATGTCGGGCAGGGAGATGAGCATGATCGAGCCGTCGATCGTCGCCATCACGACGCCCAGGGTGGTGTTGATGAGGGCTACCCACTTGTAGCGGTCGCCCACCTTGCCGTTGCCCGAGGGCCCCTGCTTGACGTTCACGTCAACGGAGACCCTACCTGGGGTTGGGCCCCGGGCCCTACCGACCGGAGAACCCGCCCTGACGGTGCAGAGACCTCCGGGTCACCGGGCCCGGCCTCGCCTAGGCTTCGTGGGTCGCTGCAAGTCCCGCGGGGGTCTTGGGCGCAACACGTCGGAAGTGGGGTGGGTGTTGTGAGACGCCGGGTGAAGTGGGTGGCATCGCTGGGATTGGTCGCAGCTTTGGGAGTGGGAGCCGCCGCGGGGTTCGCGACCAGCGCGTCGGCGAGACCGAGGCACGTCCATACCACCGCCACCGCCACGCCCGCCACCGCCCCGGTGACCACGGCGTCGTTCAGCTTCACCGTGTCGGTCAGCGGTATCGCCAAGGGTCTCGGCACCATCAGCTTGAGCGGGACCGGTCAGGCCGATCTCGTCAATGACGCCGTCTCGTTGTCCGCCACCCTGCCCGCCTCGGTGGCCGCGCTCATCCCCGGGGGTTCGGCCGCACCCGAGACGGTCAACGCCGTCCTGTCGGGTGGCACCGTCTACGTCGACGTGCCGGCGCTCGCCACGCTGGTGGGTGAGCCCTGGATCTCCGTGGCCCTGCCGTCGAGTGCGAACAGTGCCATTCCGGGGATCTTCACCGAGGTGGGTGGCGCGCTGGGCGATGTGAACGAGATCCTTGCCTTCGCTCGGTCGCATCACGCCTCGGTGCACTCCTTGGGGTCCTCGAACGTGGACGGCACGTCGGTGACGGGGAGTCGGGTCTCGGCGCACCTGCAGGGGTTCACCCTCGCCGCCACCTTGTGGGCGAACTCGTCGGACCAACTGGTCCAGGCCACGGTGCACGGCGGGCACCGCTCGCTCGGGATCTCGGCGGTCGTGAACTTCACCGGCTACGACGGTCCGGTCACCATCACGGTGCCGCCGTCGTCGGAAGTGAGGGCCATCCCGCTGTCGGTCGTCACGAGCGTCCTCGGAGGGCTCCTCAGCCACGCCCACCTCGGTCTCGGAAAGAAGATCTGACCAGCACTTTCCCCACCGTTGTGAAAGGCGGCCTTTCAACGCGCCGCCCCGAGGAGTAGGACTGGGTCCCAGAGATCCATCCACCTCGTGGTGGGTCGCGCTCCCACAGAAGGCAGGCCCGATGGACAAGCCGGTCGAGCAGGACCTCGAGACACAAGGATTGGACCACGACGAGAGCGATTCGGTGCTCGACGTCGGATCCGAGGACATCGAGTCCGAGCTCTACTCCTCGACCCGAGAGGCGGGGATGGGCGCCGTGGCCTTCGGTCCGGTCGAGGCCATCTGAGCCGAGGTCGCCAGGCGGGTGTGGAGGCCGTCTTTCACCCGTGGCCAATCCTCGGCCAGCACCGAGAACAACACGGTGTCACGGACGGTGCCGTCGGCCCGTCGCTGGTAACGGCCCAAGGTGCCCTCGTAGCGGGCGCCGAGCCGAGCGATGGCGCGCTGGCTGCGACTATTGCGCACGTCGGTCTTGAGCTGGACGCGGCCGGCCCGGAGGTCGTCGAAGGCGTAGCCGAGGAGCAACAGCTTGGTCTCGGGGTTGACCGCCGTGGCCCACACGTCGTGGCGGTAGGCGGTGGCGCCGATCTCGAGGCGGGCGTCGTGCACCGCGATGTCGAGGTAGCTGGAGGTGCCGACCACCGCCCCGGCCGGCAGGCCGGCGTAGGGCACCTGTAACCGGACGACCCAGGGGAACCAGCCTGTCTGGATGCGGCCCCTCAGGAACTGCGCGTAGGAGCCGGGGTCCGAGACCCGAAAGGGGAGGTGCTCCCAGACCCGGTCGTCATCGAGGGCCCCGAAGAGCGCCTCGGCATCGCGGTCGGGATCGACGGGGGCGACGGCGACGACCCGCCCGGCCAGCACGGTGTCGGGTGGTGGTGGCCATGACATGGCCGGCCAGGCCGTGTCCTCGGGCCGGGCGTCGGCCACCGGCACGAAGTCTCGGTGCGGTGAATCAGCGCCGGTCGCAGTCACCTCACCATTGTGGTCCACGCCGCGGCCGAGCCCGGCCGGACGTGGATCGAGCGTCGGTGGCTAGGCGGTGCGTGACGCGAAGAGCTGGCGCAGGTGGACGCGGCCCCCGGTGCGCAAGATGGCGCGCCGGTAGACCACCGAGGCGAGGCGGGCCACGCCCACGGTGGCGACGAGCATGAAGACGACCGACACCGTGAACTGCCACCAGGTGACCGCACCCAGCCCGACGAGCACCGGCATGGCGAAGGGGGCGGTGGGCGGCAGATAGGCGAGCACCTTCACCAGTTCGGAAGGTTGGCCTGCGCCCAGAGCGGTGAAGGAGACGATGTAGCCGAACAGGATCGGCAGCTGGAGGGGGAAGGCCAGGCTCTGGACCTGCTCCTGGCGATCGGCCAGCGAGCCTCCCGCGGCGTAGACCCAGCAATAGAAGGCGTAGCCGAGGATCACCCACAACAGGGCGCTGACGATCCCGAGGGGAGCGGTGCCGTGGATCAGGGTCGAGCCCTCGGCCGCGCCCAGCCCGAGGGCGACGGCGACGATGAGCCCGGCCTGGAGCAGGGCCACCGCCCCGATGCCGATGACCTTGCCGGCGAGGAGCTGGCGGGGGCGCAAGGTCGAGAGCAGGACCTCGATGACGCGCGACGACTTCTCCTCCACCACGCCGATGAGGAGCCAGGTGCCGAACTGGGTGAGGAGCACGTAGGTGAGGATGAGGCCGTACACCGCGGTGGTCTTCCCGGTCTCGCTCGCCTTGGTCTTGTGGGGGAGCGGTTTCAGGCTCTGCACCGGCAGCGGCGGGGGATGGGCGAGACGCAGGGCGTTCGCCGGCGCGATGCCGGCCCCCTCGAGCCCCGCCTGCACGCTGACCGACTCCGCCAGGGCGTCCACCACCAGGGCGGTGTTCGACGTGTCGGAGGGATCGAGCGCCTGGTCGACCAGGATCCGTCGGGTGCCGTCCAGGACCACGTCGACGCGGCCTCCGGCCAGGGCCCCCTTGGCCGAGGCGAGCGAGGTCTCGGGCACGAGCCTCACCTTGACTCCCACCGCGTCACCGGCGGCGACCACCGTGGTGCGCAGCGGGATCGACAAGGTGCCGACGACCCCGACGCGGGTGGGGTGCGTGGTGCTCTTGCGCAGGACCGGGATCGTCACCGCCGCCGCCACCGCCAGCAGAATGATGAGTGTCGCCACCCGGAAGGTCCGGCCCTTGATGCGCTCGCGCACCTCGCGGCGGGCCACGAGCCCGACGTCGCCGCCCAGTCTGTCCAGCATCGCGGCGACGGGCCGGGGGCCGGCCCCGCCGTCGGGAACCGACGCCTCGGCGCCGGCCCGGCGGCGGTTGCGCAGTCGCATGGTGACGCGCACCACCAGGAACACCGCCACCAGGGGCAGGATGATGAATTTCACACCAGGGCCTCGCGAAAGACCTCGGAGAGCCGCTGTCTCTCGAACCCGAACTGCTCGACGGGGCCAGCCTGCATGGCGGCCGCCAGGACGGCCTGGGGGTCTGTTCCCTCGTCGAGCACCATGCGCACGGCGCCGCTCTCGACGCGTGAGATGTGCACACCGGGGACCGATCCCGCCCATGCCCCTGCGAAGTCGCCCTCGACCTTGACGACGAGTCGTCGGCGCCCGGCCGTGGTGAGGTCCTCCACCGTCCCCGCTGCCACCAGGCGGCCGTGGTCGATGATGGCGACCGACTGGCAGAGGTCTTCGACGAGGTCGATCTGGTGGCTCGAGAACAACACGCCCCGCCCGGCGGCAGCCTCGGCGACGAGAACGGCGCTCACGGCGTCGACCCCCACGGGGTCGAGCCCCGAGAGGGGCTCGTCGAGGACGAGGAGCTCGGGCTCGTGGACCAGAGCGGCGGCCAGTTGGACCCGCTGCTGGTTGCCGAGCGACAGGGTCTCGAGCTTGTCGGTGGCACGGTCGGCGACGCCGAGCTTGTCGAGCCAACGCAGCGCCGCGCTCCGGGCCGAGCCGGCGGCCACGCCGTGCAGTCGCGCCAGGTACTCGATCTGGTCGACGACCACCATGTTCGGATAGAGGCCCCGCTCCTCGGGCATGTAGCCGAAGCGCTGACGATCCTTGGCGGTCACCGCCGCGCCGTTCCACCGCACGACGCCGGCGTCGAGCCCGACCAGCTCGAACACGGCGCGCATGGCTGTGGTCTTGCCCGCCCCGTTGGGACCGAGGAACCCGAAGACCTGCCCGTTGGGCACCGTGAACGAAAGCGCGTCGAGTGCGACGACGTCGCCGAAGCGGCGGGTGAGCCCGTCAAACTCCAGCATCGGGCCTGGTTATCACACCGCCTGCGGAGATGGGCCGACACCCCATGATCGGGCTCGCGCATGGAGCCTCTCGGGTGCGTCGGAAAGGTGCACGCCGCCCAGGTCGTAGCCTCGAGCCGTGAGGACCGATCGCCGGCTGGGTCCGCTGTCGTCGCGCGACTTCCGTCTGTTTCTGGTGGGCCGGCTGACCTCGTTCATCGGGACGGGCATGCTGCCGGTGGCGTTGGCCTTCGCCGTGCTCGGTCGACACGGGTCGACGTCGGAGGTCGGGTACGTGCTCGGCGCCGAGACGCTCCCGCTCGTGGTGTTCCTCCTGGTGGGTGGGGCCGCCGCGGACCGGCTGAACCGGCGGGTCGTGATGCTCAGCGCCGATGTGCTGCGGGCGGTCGCCCAGGGCGTGCTGGCGGCGTGGATCTTGGTGGGCCGTCCTCCTCTGTGGGGATTCCTCGTCACCCAGGCCCTGGTGGGGACGGGCAACGCCTTTTTCACGCCGGCCATGACGGGGTTGATTCCCGAGGTGGCCCCGGCCGAAACGCTCCAGCAGGCCAACGTGCTCAACAGCATGGCCGAGTGGTCGGGTCGGTTGTTCGGGCCCGCCTTGGCGGGCGTGATCGTGGCGACGGCGGGGCCGGGGTGGGCGGTGGGGGCCGACGCCGGGACGTACCTCCTGAGCGCGCTGTGCCTGGCGGGGTTGCGGGTCGGCTGGTCGGGGACCGCCGCCACCGAGTCGTTCGTCGCCCAGTTGCGCACCGGATGGCGGGCCTTTCGATCCCGCACGTGGTTGTGGTCCATCGTGGTGCAGTTCTCGTCCTACGGGTTCTTCGTGTTCGCGCCGTTCTTCGTCCTCGGTGCGGTGGTGGCGAACCAGTCCCTGGGGGGAGCCGCGGCGTGGGGAACCGTTCTCGCCTTGCAGGGTCTCGGGTCCGTGCTCGGCAGCGTCGTGATGTTGCGGGTGCGGCCGCGCCGTCCCTTGCTCGTGGCCGAGGTCGGCCTTTTCGGCTTCGCCCTCCCGATGGTGGCGCTGGCGGCACGGGCCCCGCTGGCGGTGGTGGCGTCCGCGGCCCTCGTCTCGGGAGCGTCGATCGGTGTCTTCGGGCCCCTGTGGGACACGACCATGCAGAGCCAGTTGCCACCCGCCGTCCTGTCGCGGGCGAGCGCCTACGACTGGTTCGGGTCCATGGTGTTCCTCCCCCTGGGCTACGCCCTGGCCGGCACCCTGGCGCGTCTGTTGGGGATCGACGGCTCGCTCTATCTGGGGGCGGGGTGGCTCGTGCTCACCACCGCGGTGGTGGTCTCGCTCCCCGGCGTCACGTCACTGGTCGGCGTGGGACATCGGTCGGCACCCGGGGCGCCGCCGCCGCCCACGCCGGTGGAACCGATCCGAGAGAGAAGAGGCTGAGCGAGAAGGGGCCGAGAAGGGGCTGAGCGAGGCTCGCCTGGTCTCCGGCCCGGCGCCGGGATTCAGCGCGCCCGGAGTCGGACTGGAAAGGTCCGCGGCGGGAAAACCACGGTCAACCCAACTCCGGGCACGGTCGCCACGTTACCCGGCGCCGGGTGTGGGCATTCCGGGCCAGCAATCGACGGCGGCTCGCACGTGGCGCAGAGCCACGAGCCCCTTCACCAGTCCGACCACGAAGTTCCCGGCCGTATCGGCGACGAGCCTGACGATCACGAGACGATGGCCCGACAGCGCCCGGGCCACCCACGCCGATTCCATGTCGACCGCCAGCGCGCCGGTGCGGGCCAGCTCGGCGCGGCGTTCGCCGTGGACGAGGGTCTTCGACGAGGCGATGGGCCCGAGGTGGACGCGGCGCCCCGCGCCTCGCAGGGCGGTGGCCACCGCGTCGGCATCGGCGGCCGACAGGTCCAGCTCGTCCCCGTCGGGACCGCGCACCGATGTGGCCACCACGATCTCCCCGGGCGCCAGGGCGGGGTCGAGCCCACCGGAGATCCCGGCCAGGACGACGGGGGCACCGGGTTCGATGCGTTGCGCCAAGGTCTGGGCCGCCGCATGGGCGCGGGCGTGGCCCATGCCGGTGCGGAGCACCTTGCCCCCGATGGCGAGGGCCTCGAGGCGCATGGCGGCCACGAAGGTGGCGCCGTCAGGGGAGGGGGAGGGGGCCGGGCGCCCGCCGCCGTTCAAGCCGGGGTCGAGCCCGTCCAGGCAGGCCTGGCTTCCCGCGCCGAAGTGTCGGGACCCGGGTCGGGAACCGCCTCGCCGTCGCGGTAGGTGATCGAGTTCGTGCGCACCGCCGCCACGCGCGGCCCGGGAAGGACGATCCCCACCAGGTTGAGGGGGTCCGCGGCGTTGAGGCGGACGGTCTGGCCGGCTCGCTCGGTCCGTCGCACGCGGCGCAGGTCCTCGACGGCTTCGGGCAGGGCGTACTGCTCGCCGGCAGGGCCCGTCACGAAGCGGCCGCCCCGCACGAGGCCGCGCGCCTCGAGCCTGCGCAGGGCCCACATCACGTCGCGCCAGGGCAGGGCCAGGTTCTCGCGGGCCATCAGATCCCAGAAGACGACGCCCCAGCGCGCCAGCAGCTGTCCGGCCACCTGCTCGGCGATCGTCTCGTTGTCGGTTTCTCCCCCGGTTTCTGTCCCGGGCCCACCCGTGGGCAACAGCGCCCACCGTCCCTCGCCACCTTCGCGCCAGGTCGCCGACCGGCGCCCGCCGGCGCGGAGGCGTTGTTCGTGGCGCTGGCGTCGCTTCCAGGCCTGGCGCGCCGAGAGCAGCGACCGCACGGCCTGGAAGCCGTCGGCGGTGACGATGCCGCGCGCCACCAGGTCCCACAACCCTTCCTCCACCTCGACCGGCAGGCGTCCGGTGGCGTTGCGGAGCTCGGAATGGAACATGGCCCCACCGGCTCGCAGCGCCTCGAGCACGTCTCGGGCCGCCCCGTGGACGGGCTCGGACGGCACGAGGTCACCGCGCGCGGCGCGCAGGAGCCACGAGAGGTCCTCGCGCAGTGCGAAGGTGATCGGCGTCGCCCGTGACGGCGTGGCCGATCCCCGCCGGGGGGTGTCCTCGGCATCGGGAGGTCGGGGCGACAGGCGACCCCAGACCAGCTCGCCCGAGTGGCACAGGTCCTCGAGCCAGCGGTGCTGATATCCCTCCACGCGGGCCGGGAGGATGGACTCCTCCCAGGCGCCGGCGGGGATCTCGAACCCCTGGAGTTGGTCGATCACCGCCAGGACGCCCGCACGCCCCTGGCGCTGGGTCCCGGGGGCGACGTGCTGCCACTGCAGCAGGAACCGCACGAGGTCCTGGGCGGTGACGGGCTCGATCTCACGGCGCAGGCGGTGCTGGGTGTAGGAGTGGATGCGCGCCAGCAGTCGCCGGGCACACCATTGCTCGTCGTCGACGCCGGTGTCGAAGTGGCCCCGCATGGCGAACCCTTCGGCCTCGAGTCGTCCCAGCCCCACCTGGACCCGGGTGCGGGCGAGCCCGGTGCGGGCCGTGAGCTCCGATACCGTGACCGGCCCCGTCACCTCGAGATGGCCGCGGACGGTTTCGCCGGCCACCACATCAGCGTCGGGTTCCTCGGTGCCGGGCACCCCCGCGCCGGCTCTCATCTCGGGGAGGCGATCGGGGTGAAACGCGGCAGCGGGGAAGGCCACCTCCACCCACCGACGGCGCTCGGTGGCACACCACAGGTCGATACCGGTGTCGTCGGCGTCTGTCGCAGGGACCGTCGCACATGCGGCGCGTCCCGAGTCGGCCAGGGTGGTGAAGAAGGTGGCGTACTCCTTCTGTGGGCGCCACACGACGGCGCTCAGCAGCAGGTCGTGGAGTTCCTCGGGCCCGCGCACGTCGGGCGCGGCCTCGCCTCGGACGCGCTCGAGGGCGCCCGCATCGAGGCGCCCGAGGGATTCGGCGTGGAGGGGAAGCCCCCGTCGCAGCTGGACGGCGCGCGTGCGGCGTTCTTCGAGGGGGGCGTCATCGAGGAACGTGTAGGGCTTGCCGTTGAGGATCTCGTGCGCCAGGACCGAGGGCTCGGTCGAATCGACGAAGTGCACGCGCACCGCACCCGCCTCCATCCGGCGCAGCAGTGCCACCAGCCCGTCCACGTCCATCGCTTCGTGGAGGCAGTCGAGGAGCGTCTGGCGCACGAGCACGTGGTCGGGGATGACCACCGGGCCTCCGGGCGTGTTCTCCTGGCAGGCGGCGAGGGCCGGGAAGACCGCCGCCATGAGGTCGTCGGCTTCCATCCGTTGAATGGGGAGGGGATTCTTCTTCCCGCCCCGGAAGCGCAGCACGGCCAGGGAGCGGTTGAGGTTCCACCGCCATCGGGCCGCGAACATGGGTGATGCCAGCACCGCCTGGCGCAGGACACCCTCGGCCGTCCCCGACCGCAGCAGGCGAGGGGCGCTGTCGAGCGGGAAGCTGTGCTGGGGGCCGAGAGACAGCACGACCGAGTCGTCGTTGGCGGCGGCCTGGAGCTCGAAGTCGAAGGTGGCACAGAACCGCTTGCGAAGCGCCAGACCCAGTCCCCGGTTGATGCGGCCCCCGAGCGGTACGTGCACCACCATCTGCATGCCGCCCGCCTCGTCGAAGAACCGCTCGAACACGATGTCGTCACCGGTCGGGAGCGTTCCCAGCTCGCCGAGGGCCGCGGCGAGGTACTGGACCAGTTGCTCGGCCGCATCGCCCTCGAGCCCGCACGCCTCTTCGACATGCGACCGGGCCTGGTCGATGCCTCGGGGGGACCGGTCGCCGGCGCCGGCATCGGCGAGGAGCTCACCCACGGCGTGGCGCAGCGCCGAGACCTCCTCGGAGAGCTCTTCGGTCCGGCTCGGGGCTTCCCCGACCCAGAACGGGATGGTGGGGTGCGCACCTTCGGCGTCGGTCACCCGGACCTCGCCCTGGGTGACGCGCCGGATCCGCCACGAGTGGGTCCCGAGCAGGAACACGTCCCCCACCATCGACTCGATGGCGAAGTCCTCGTTCACGGTGCCCACGGGGGTGTCGTCGGGATCGGCGATGACGCGGTAGTCGCCCACTTCGGCGATGGCACCACCGCTCGTGAGCGCGGCCAGGCGTGCCCCGCGCCGAGGGCGCAGCACGCCGTGCACGCCGTCGCGGTGCACGTAGGCCATGCGCTTCCCCCGGCCCGTGGTGATGCCCTCCGACACGAGCTCGACCACGGCGTCGAAGTCGGCTCGTTCGAGCTCGGCGTAGGGCGCCGATCGGCGCATCAACTCGAAGAGCCCGTCCTCGGTCCACTCCTCGGCCGCGGCCACCTCGGCCACGATCTGCTGGGCCAGGATGTCGAGGGGGGCGACCGGGGAAACGGTGGCGTCGAGGCGTCCGGCGCGCACCGCGGCGAGCAGCGCCGCACACTCCACCAGCTCGTCGCGCGTCATGGGGTAGAGGATCCCCTCGGGCGTGCCGCCCCGGGAGTGGTTCGAGCGCCCCACCCGTTGGAGGAAGGTGGCGATGGCGCGTGGCGATCCCACCTGGCACACGAGCTCCACCGGTCCGATGTCGATGCCGAGCTCGAGCGATGCCGTGGCCACCAGGGCCCGGAGGTCGCCGGCCCGCAACCGGTCCTCGACGCGCAGGCGGCGGTCCTTGGAGAGGCTGCCGTGGTGCGCGGCCACCTGCTCGGGCCCGAGCCGCTCGCCGAGGAGGTGGGCGAGGCGCTCTGACATCCGCCGCGTGTTCACGAACACGAGCGTGGTGCGGTGGTCGCGCACGTGGGCGGCGATGCGGTCGATCACCTCGCCGAACTGCTCGGTCGAGGACACCGCGGAGAGCTCGGTTTCGGGGAGCTCGATGCGGACGGACAGGCGCCGGGCATGGCCGCAGTCCACGATGGCGGTCTTGTGAGGGTCACCGACGCCGCTCAGCAGGCGGGCGGTCTGCTCGATGGGGCGTTGCGTCGCCGACAGGCCGATGCGCTGAGGTCGCCGACCGAGTTGGAGATGCTCGAGGCGTTCGAGGGTGATGGCCAGGTGCGAGCCCCGTTTGTCCCGTGCCAGCGCGTGGATCTCGTCCACGATCACGCTGTCCACGCCGCCGAGCACGGCCCGGCTGCGCTGGGCGGTGACGAGAAGGTAGAGGCTCTCGGGGGTGGTCACCAGAAACGTCGGCGGCGTCTTGAGCATGGCGGTGCGGGCGCTGGCGGTGGTGTCGCCGGTGCGCACCGCCACGGTGACGGGGGGGACGGCCAAGTCCAGCTCCCGCGCCACCTCGGCGATCTCGGCCAGCGGGCGTTCGAGGTTCTGGTGGATGTCCACCGCCAGGGCCTTCAAGGGGGAGACGTAGACCACCCGGACGGTTCCGGCGATGTCCTCGCCGCGCGCCGCGGCCCGGTAGGCGGCGTCGATGGCGACGAGGAATCCGGCCAAGGTCTTCCCCGAGCCGGTGGGAGCGGCGATCAGCGTGTCGGTGCCCTGGGCGATGAGGGGCCAGCCCTGCTCCTGAGGTGCCGAGGGACCGGCCGGGAAACGCCGGGCGAACCAGGTAGCCACGGCGGGATGGAACCCGTCCAGGCCGGTGGGCCCGGCCCGGTCAGGGGGCGAGTCGGTGGGGAGCATCGGGACCATTCCATCATCTCCGTGTGACGCCGGCGACGGCGCCCCGGCCCCGGTCGCCGGTCGACCCACCACGGCGGGCCCCACGGGGGAGAGGCACGGGGTAGACAGTCGTCCATGCGAATCGGTGTCGTCTTCCCCCAGACCGAGATCGGTGCCGACGTGGGCGCGGTGCGCGCCTACGCCGAGGAGATCGAGGGCCTGGGATTCACCCATGTCCTGGCCTACGACCATGTCCTGGGCGCCGATCCGGCCGTGCATCGGGGGTGGTCGGGCCCCTACGACCTGGAATCGACCTTCTACGAGCCGTTCGTGCTGTTCGGCTACCTCGCGGCCTGCACATCGCTCGAGTTCGCCACGGGGGTGATCATCCTCCCCCAACGCCAGACCGCCCTGGTGGCCAAGCAGGCTTCCATGGTGGACCTCTTCTCCGGCGGTCGCCTCCGCCTGGGTGTGGGGCTGGGCTGGAACGCGGTGGAGTACGAAGCGATGGGGAAGGCCTTCTCCGATCGCGGCAAGAGGATCGAAGAACAGGTCGAGCTGCTGCGCCGGCTGTGGACCGAGCCGTCGGTCACGCTGCAGGGCAATTACGAATACGTCACCGGTGCGGGCCTGGCGCCGCTCCCGACACAGCGGCCCATCCCGGTGTGGTTCGGGGCACAGTCGCCACCCGCCTACCGGCGGGCCGGTCGTCTGGGAGATGGCTGGCTGCCCCAGGTGCCTCCGGGCCCCAAGCTCGACGAGGCCCGGGCCATGGTGGAGAGCGCGGCCCGCCAGGCGGGACGGGATCCGAGTGCGCTCGGCATGGAGGGCCGCGTCAGCTGGGGCGACAAGACGGTCGACAAACTGGCCGAGCAGGTGGGTCGCTGGCGCAGTGCCGGTGCCTCGCACCTGTCGGTGAACACCATGGGCTGCGGTCTGGCGACGGTCGACGACCACCTGGGCGTCCTCCGAGAGATCGCCCGGAGCCTCGACCTGGCCTCCTGACAGGAGGTCTGACCGGGATCCCCCGAGGGTCCCATGGCGCCAGTGACCGGTGTCGGGTCACGGCGTAGGCTGGGTAGCGGCGCACCATGAGCTCAGGTCATCCCTGGCTTCACCGACGGCTGAGACTTGGGGGTATCCGATGGCGATCGGAGTACAACTCGACTTCAAAGGCGGCACGCTCGATCAATACGACGAGGTCATCGAGCGGATGGGGTTGCTTCCCGGCGGCCCGAGCGCGCCGGAGGAACTGTTCCACTGGGTGACGAAGACAGACGACGGCATCCGTGTCGTCGACGTCTGGGAGTCGCGCGAGGCGTTCGACCAGTTCATGTCTCTGAGATTTGGGGCGGTGGCGCCGGAGGTGGGCGTGGACGACCCACCCGAGATCCAGTTCTTCGAGGTGCACAATTACTTCTCCGGAGGTCGGTGGAGAGGCTGATCTGCTCTCGGGAGAACCCGACCATCCGGTCGCATCGGGGCCCCAAAAGAGGATGTGTGTGAACGAACCGCAGGGACCGACGCCTCCTTCATTGGCCTCGGAGCAACAGCACCTCACGCGGACTCGCATTGCGCGAGCCGCCATGGAAGTCGTGGCAGAACGAGGATTCGAGGCCACCGTCGACGAGATCGCGCAATTGTCGGGGGTCAGCCCCCGCACCATCTTCCGCCACTACGTCAGCCACGACCGATTGATCGCCGCCACCGTCAGGGACATGTTCGAGGAGTGCGGGCGGTATCCGATCGAGAGCTCGCCTCGGATCGTCGATGACCTCGGCGGCTGGATCGACAGGCTGCCGAAGAGTTTCGACGACCTCGACGCCTGGCTCGAAAAGCTGGCGGTGACGGTGCACACCAGGACCGCCCGCATCTTCGGGAGGGCGTTCTGGGACATCCACGCCCCCAATCCCACCGCCTCGGCGGCGCTGTCGGAGCTGGCCGTCTTCCGCCGCCAGTACCGCCTCCAGGGGGTGGGATATCTCACCGCCGTGGCCTGGCGGACTGCCGGCGGCGTGGGCGATCCACCCGAGGACCTGGTCTTGGCGTTCGCCCTCAATCTCTCGGCGTTCACGACGCATTCGCTCATGATCGACTTCGACAAGAACCCGACCGAGGTCGGGGTACTGACCGCAGACATCCTCAAGGCCTTCGTCCGGACCGCCGTCGAGGATCAACGCGGTGGCGGTAGTGGTGGCAACAGGCGCCACCGCCGCTCCATCGCGGCCACCGAATGAGTCGTCGTGGACCCGGTCTGATCAGGACCTCACCCGGTCACCGAGACGGTGCGGGAGCAAGACGACCGATAGCGCGGAGATAGCCGACCGTATCGGCGAAGGTCTCGCCGAGGGGACGGTACGTGCAGCCCAGATCGGCGAGCGTGGACCTGTCGTCGGTGGGGACGCCGCTGGTCATGATGATGGCTGCTTCTTCGGAAAGAGGAGCGGAGCCCTTTCCCTCGGCGCGCATCCGGTCGAATTGCCGACCCAGGTCGATCATCTCGGCCGCGGTCACCTCCTGGTGGGCCACCTCGACTCCCGCCGCCGCGCCGAGCGCCTGGGTCCATTCCGCCCACGTGACGTACCGGCCACCGGCGAGGTAGTGCCGGGGCCCCCGCCCGGGTTCCACGGCCTTCGCCAACATCGTGGCCAGGTCGCGCACGTCGACCACGCCGAGTCCGCCGGGAGGAACCAACATGAAGGTCTCGAGCGCGGCGAGCACGGCCCCGAAGCTCCCGTCGAGGTGCGGCGACATGGGCCCGTAGGCCCCGCCGATGGTGAAGCTCGTGATGGGGGCACCCGCCGCCTGCCACCCCCGCACCAGGAGCTCGGCCTCTCGCTTGGAGGCGCCGTAGCTCGACAGAGGCTGGGCCAGCGGGCTGTCGGTGGTGATGATCGGCTCGTCGGTGGGGAGATGGACGGTGATGGTCGAGGTGTAGACGATCGGGTCGAGCCCGGCATCGAGGGCGGCCGACATCACCGTGCGTACCCCGTCCACATTCGCCGTCGTCTTGGGCCCGGTCCCGCCTTCGACGCCCACCTCGCCGGCGGCGTGGACGACGGCGTCGCACCCCTTCACCGCCGCGGCCACCGCCACCGGGTCGGTCATGTCGCCCTGCACCGCCGTCGCGCTCACCCCGTGCGGTCCGAGCGCTCCCGCAATCCGGTCGGGATTCCTGACGAGGATCCGCACGTCGTGACCGTCACGTCGAAGCGCAGCCACGGCGTGTGACCCGATGAACCCCGTGGCGCCTGTGACGAGAACCAGCATCACTCACCTTGTCTCCGCGTGCTCCCGCTGTCGGTCGACCCCATGGTGCGGGTACTCCGGGGTTCGATTGTGCATCACGATACATCCATGACGAAGAGCGGAAGCTCTCTGTCGGCGATCGAGTGGGACGCCGTCGTGCCGAACGCTTCGGCCCCCACGTGTTCGTAGAAGCCGGCGGCGAAGGGATCGGCCTCGATCCGGAAGCGTGAGAACCCCGCGTCCCGGGCCGCTCGCACGGCGTCGTCGAACAGCAGGGCGCCCACTCCGGTGCCGATGACCTCGGGCTCGACGAACAGCGTCGACAGCTCGGCGTCGTCGCTGTCGGTCCCGACGAGACCGTAGAAGCCCAAGAGGCGATGGGTCGTCTCGTCGACCGCAACGGTCAATCGGTGCGTGATCAGGTCCTCGGGTCGCACCGTCAACTCGTCGCGACATGCTTCGATGAACTGCGCGTCGTAGCCCCAGTGCGCCTTCGATCGCAGGGCCAGACGGGTGAGGTCCTCGATCTCCTCCACCCGGGCCCGTCGAAGGACCACGCTCTCCCCTCGAATCGGGTTGCCGCGATGATCCTCCGCCATGAGGGTCGGTACCGGTGTTCGGGCCGTTAGAGCTGGCGCGTCGGAATCGCCGTCTCGATGGCGGAGCTGCCCTGGCGGCGGATCTCGTAGGCCTGGGCACCGGGCTTCTCGGTGATCGCCTCGTAGAGCTCGGTGCCCCGGTAGACGAGTCCCGCCCCGTTGTCGGTGGCATAGGCGTCGGGCAAGGTGCCGTCGGCCACGAGACGCCGGATGAGGGGACGACGTTGCGGCTCGGCGTCATGGTGCGGACTGTTGCTGAAAGGCAGGAACCCCAGAGCGTCGGTCACGGCGCGCAGGGGCAACCCGAAGGAATCGGTCGTCCCTCCCATGTGCCAACAGAGGGAACCGGCCGAGACCCCCATCAACACCGTGCCCGCTTGCCATGCCGAACGGAGGATGGTGTCGAGCCCGTGCAGCCGCCACAGCGCCAGCAGGTTGGCCGTACTCCCTCCGCTCACCCAGATCACGTCCTGTTTCGACAGATGGCCCTCGATGTCGTCGAAGTTGGGCATGGGGAACAGGTCCAGATGCGACACCACCATGTCGAGCTTCGAGAATGCGTGATGCATGGCGGTCAGCCACATCGGGCTGTCTCCCACGGCGGTGGCGATGATGCACAGGCGGGGATGGGCCCCTGCTCGGGCCAGCTGGGCCGCCAACGAGTAGGCCGGCCCGGGTCGGAGGTTCCACATGTCCGCCCCATCGGGTTGGAAGCCGATGCTCGTGGCCAGGATGGTGGGCTGGGGGGCCGACACGGCACCGTTCTACCTCAGGCCCCCTCGGATCCGGGTTTCTGTCCCCGAGGTCTCCCACCAGGGGCGACGGACACCGGCGGCGGGTGCGGTCCGGCGGCCTTCACAGGATCCCCACAGACATCTCATGGACACTTCAAAGCGTGGTGCGTTCGAATCCGAGCCAGAGGGCAACGAAGGGCCCGCTTTGGTCCAGAGGAGCACGATGAACACCGAGTGGATGAGCCAAGCCAAGTGCAGGAACATGGACCCGGCGGTGTTCTTCCCGAGCGACGGGGTCGGGGTGCAAGCCGCCCAGCGCATCTGCGCCGACTGCGAGGTGGCGCGGCCGTGCCTGGAGTACGCCCTGGCCAGCAAGATCGAAGAAGGCGTGTGGGGCGGCGCCTCGGAGCGCCACCGCCGCCGCCTTCTCCGCCAGCGCCGGGCGGCGAACACCCGCCTCGGTGGCGGGGGCGGGCGCGAGCTCGTGGGCGGCCGGGCGGACGCCTCGGCCACGGGTGCCTCCCGGCGCCGCTACGGCCAGGTGCTCACGCGCGCCGATCTCCTGGACGGGGCGCACCGGTAGCGCATCACCTCGTTGTCACCCGCCACGGCGGGTCCTCGGTGACGGCGGACAGCCCCGCCCCGGGACCCCCTTCGCGACAATGGGGCGATGACGCCCGTGGTCCTGTTCGATCTCGACAACACGCTCATCGATCGCGACGGCGCCTTTCGCCACTGGGCCGGGGGGTTCCTGGCGGATCGGGATCTGGACCCGACCGAGTTGGAGTGGGTGCGGCGCGAGGACGACGACGGCAAGGCTTCCCGTCACGTCTTCTTCGCCGCGCTGCGGGCCCGGTTCGGGCTTTCTGAGAGCGTCGAGGATCTCGTCGGCGCCTACCAGGAAGCGATCCCGACCCTCCACCACCCCGAACGGCACGTGCTCGCCGGGTTGCGAGCACTCCGGGCCGCGGGATGGAAGACCGCGGTCGTCACCAACGGCCCGGCGACCCAGGAGTCCAAGATCCGATCTGCGGGCCTCGACACCGTGCTCGATGCGTGGTGCATCTCGGGGCTCGTCGGGGTGGCGAAGCCCGAGCGGGCCATCTTCGAGGAAGCGGCTCGCCGCGCCGGCGCCACCCTGCAGGGGTGGATGGTGGGAGACACCGCCGAGATCGACATCCTCGGTGGGATCGGCGCCGGGCTGCGAACGATCTGGATGGCGAGAGACCGTCCCTGGACCGCCCGAGAATACGAACCGGAGCTCATGGCTGGCGACGTGGCGGAAGCCGCCCGCCTGATCCTCGAGAGCGACAGCGCGTGATGCAGGCTCGTTTCCCTGCGTGTTCGTCAGGGTACGCTCGATCCCGGCGCGCAGCCCGGCTCCATCGGCCCCGCGCCGCATCCCCAGACACGCCACAGACACGGACACGCCACAGACACATGATGAGCCGATCATGATGAGCCGAGACACGACCAGAAGGAGTCCGCTGCCGTGAGCTCTCCCGAGATGCCCTCTCTCGAGATCCCCGAGGAGGTCCTCGCCGCCGTGCCCGAATACGGGGCCGACGAGGAAGCGGTGGTGATCGTGGACTTCCAAGGTGTCGTGCTGGGGCTGAACAAGCCGGCCGAAGAGCTCTTCAAGATGGAGAGCGCCGACATCGCCGGCGAGTTCGTGGAGATGCTCGTGCCCACCAAGAAGCGCTGGGGCCACCAGGCCTATCGCCGCGGCTACCTGGTGGAGCCGAGGGACAGGGAGATGGATCCCGGGCTCTATCCCGAGGCCGAGACGGCGGAGGGGGAGGTCGTCCCCATCACGGGACGGCTCCAGCCCGTCACGGTGAACGGGAAGCTCTTCGTCGCCGCCCACATGGCTCGCGACGAGGCGCCCCGCCCCGCGGACTGATCGGGTATCGGACCAGCTCAGGTCGCCTGTCCCCCTTCGGCTGCCCGGCCCGTCCTCGCCGCCGGGCCCCCCTGCCCGCTGGCGGCTGACCCCCGGGGGAATCCCGGTACCCTCCGGGTTGTTGCACAGGCAACGATCCGGGGCGGAACCCGTCAGGGGGTGCGACCGGGGCGGGAGAGGGACCGAAGATCATGACCGAGCTGAACCAGACATTGCCGCTGTTGCCGCTGACCTCGGGGGTCGTGCTCCCGGGGATGGTGTTCACCATGGCCCTGGAGACCGACGAGGCCAAGACGGCCGCGGAGGCGGCGGGGTCGGTGGGTGGCGAGCTCGTCCTCGTGCCCCACATCGACGGGCGCTATGCCTCGGTGGGAGTGATCTCGAAGATCCTCGAGACCGGGGAACTGCCCGGCGGCCCTGTCGCCGTGGTGGTGAGCGGGCTGCGTCGGGCCACGGTCGGCACCGCCGTGCCGGGGACCGGCCAGGCCCTGTGGGTCCAGGTGGAACCCATCGTGGACGAACCTGAGACGCCCAGGGCCCAAGAGCTCGGACGCGAATACCGCGCCGTGCTCGAGAACATCCTCCTCACCAGAGGGGCGCGCCGCATGGCGGAGCGTCTGCGCGACATCACCGACGCCTCCCAGATCGCCGATCTGTCGGGGTATTCCCCCGACCTCAGCCTGGCCCAGAAGGTGGAGGTGCTCGAGACCGTCGACCTCGAGGCCCGGCTCCGTCTGGTCCTCGGGTGGGCGCGCGAGACACTTGCGGATCTCACCCTGCGCGAGCAGATCAAGACCAACGTCGAAGAGGGCATGGAGAAGACCCAGCGCGAGTTCCTCCTGCGCCGTCAGCTCGAGGCCATCCGCAAGGAGCTCAACGAGCTCGACGGCAACCCTGACGAAGGCTCGGTCGATGACTACCGTGCCAAGTTGGAGGGCCGCGACTTCCCCGACGCCGTGCGGACGGCGGTGTTGCGCGAAGTCGACAAGCTCGAACGCACCAGTGAGCAGAGCCCCGAGCACGGGTGGATCCGGACGTGGTTGGACACCATCTTCGAGTTGCCGTGGGGCGTCGTGTCCGACGACAACCTCGACGTCCCCGCCGCGGCGGGCATCCTCGACGAGGACCACGACGGGCTCAACGACGTGAAAGAGCGCATCCTCGAACACCTGGCCGTGCGCAAGCTCCGCACCGATCGCGGTCTCGCGTCGACGGGTGTGCGCGGTTCGGGTGCCATCCTGGCCCTCGTCGGGCCTCCGGGTGTGGGCAAGACCTCCCTCGGGGAGTCGGTGGCACGCGCTCTCGGTCGCAAGTTCGTCCGGGTCGCCCTCGGGGGCGTGCGCGACGAGGCGGAGATCCGGGGACACCGACGGACCTACGTGGGGGCCCAGCCCGGACGGCTGGCCCGCGCCCTGCGCGAAGCGGGGACCATGAACCCCGTGATCGTGCTGGACGAGGTGGACAAGCTGGGTGCGGACTATCGGGGTGACCCGTCGTCGGCCCTGCTCGAGGTCCTCGACCCGGCCCAGAACCACACCTTCCGGGACCATTACCTCGAAGTGGAGCTCGACCTGTCGAAGGTCCTGTTCCTGGCGACCGCCAACGTGGCCGAGACCATCCCCGGCCCCCTCCTCGACAGGATGGAGGTCATCCGGATCGATGGCTACACCGAGGACGAGAAGGTCACCATCGCCCGCCACCACCTCTTGCGCCGTCAACTCGAACGGACCGGCCTCAGGGCCGACGAGGTGGAGGTGACAGATGATGCCCTGCGCGCCATCTCCTCGGACTACACACGCGAGGCCGGTGTGCGAAACCTCGAACGCGAGATCGGACGGTTGTTGCGCAAGGTCGCCACCAAGCTGGCGAGCGCAACGGTGACCGCACCCGTCGTGGTCGGGGTGGACGACGTGCGCACCTGGCTCGGTCGCGCCCGCTTCTTCTTCGAGGCGGCCGACCGCACGAGCGTGCCGGGCGTGGCGACGGGGCTGGCGGTCACGGGAACGGGCGGCGACGTGTTGTTCGTCGAGGCCACCGTGATGGACGGCGCCGAGGGGCTCACCCTCACCGGACAGCTCGGTGACGTCATGAAGGAGTCGGCGGAGATCGCGCTGTCCTTCGTGCGGTCGCACGCGGCTGAGCTCGGGATCGACCCCGGGGCATTTGCCGGGAAGCGTTTCCACCTGCACGTCCCCGCCGGAGCGGTGCCCAAGGACGGGCCCTCGGCCGGGGTCACCATGACCACGGCACTCGTGAGCCTGCTCCTCGACCGGGCTGTCCGCCCCGTCGTGGGCATGACCGGTGAGGTCACTCTGCAGGGTCGTGTGCTGCCCATCGGCGGTGTGAAGCAGAAGGTGCTCGCCGCCCACCGGGCCGGGCTCAGAGACGTGGTCCTGCCCGTGCGCAACGGGCCCGACCTCGAGGACGTGCCCGACAGCGTGCGCGAGGAGATGACCTTCCACCTGGCCGAGACCGTGTCCGACGTGTTGGGCGCCGCGCTCGAGGGCGCGGCCATGGACGACGTCACATCGGGCACGGCTCGTGACCGGATGGACGAGCTCGTCCACGACGGGGGGTCGGTGGCCGCGTAGCCGCCGACCCGCCGGGTCCGTCACCCGGCGTTCAGCGTGGGGTAACCCTGGGCACGAGAAATGTGGTGTTTGTTCACGCACCCCATCCACAGACGGTGGATGGGGTGCGGATAACTCCGGCGTCTGGAATTCAGCCGAGGTCTCTGCTGGGGTCGAGGAGAGGGCGGATCCCGCCGGGCGGGAACCGTCGGAACCCGAACGCGCCGGCCTCGACGCGCCGGACAGATCGTTCACCGCTGCAGTGAAACCGTTCGTGGATCGACCGGGAGCTGCTCGTCGCGGCGCGCCTCGAAAGTGCATCCATATCTGCGAGGGGCGACGGTCCTTGTCGGTTCTGTCCGACATCCCCGCCGGGAAAAGCATATCGCAGGGAGGGGGGCTTCCCGCAAGGACCTCGGATGTGCTGACAATGCTCGGCGTGAGCTCGGCGGGTGAAGGCAGAGGGAGTGGCGAGATGCGTGTGTCGTCGGCGATGACCGAACGCGCCGTTGTGATTGCCGGTGGCGGTCCGACGGGGATGATGCTGGGGGCCGAGCTGACATTGGCGGGGACCGACGTCCTCATCGTCGAGCGACGCCCGAGCGTCGAGCTCGAAAGCTCGCGCTCCAGAGGTCTGCACTCCCGCACCATCGAAGTCCTCGATCAGCGCGGTGTCGTCGATCGCTTCTTGGCCGAGGGGAAGGCGATGCAGGTGCAGGCGTTCGCCGGGGTGCCGATGGACATCAGCGATTTCCCCACCCGCCACAACTATGGGATGGCGCTCTTGCAGAGCCATTTCGAGCGCATCCTGGCCGGATGGCTCGACGAGTTGAGCGTTCCCATCCTGCGCCAGCGCGAGGTGACGGGTTTCAGGCAGGACGACAGTGGCGTCGACGTCGCACTCTCCGGCGGCTCATCACTGCGGGCGCAGTATCTGGTCGGTTGCGACGGGGGCCGGAGCGTTGTCCGCAAGGCGGCCGGCATCGAGTTCGCGGGCTGGGATCCGACCACGTGGTGGATCATCGCCGAGGTCGAGATGGAGGAGGTGCCGGAATTCGGGCTGCGGGGCGGGGGTGGCATCGGCCCGGCCGAAGATGGACGGGTGGGCGTCACCCTGATCGAACCGGACGCGAACCGCACCGATGAGCCCACCCTGGAGGATCTCCGCGCCGCGCTCATCCGCGTCGACGGGACGGACCACGGGGTGCACAGCCCGCGCTTCATCTCTCGCTTCACCGACATGACACGTCAGGCGGTGGAGTATCGCAACGGGCGCGTGCTCGTCGCGGGAGACGCCGCCCACGTCCACCCGCCCATGGGCGGGCAGGGATTGAACATCGGCGTGCAGGATTCGGTGAATCTGGGGTGGAAGCTGGCCCAGGTGGTCAGCGGAACGTCACCGGTGACGCTGCTCGACACCTATCAGGACGAGCGGCATCCGGTCGGTGCCCGGGTGCTGCACAACACCATGGCGCAGCGAGCGATCGGCGCCAACGACGAGCGCACGGTCGCCCTGCGCGACATCCTGGCCGAGTTGCTGACGATGGATCAACCGCGCAAGCACGTCGCCGGCATGATCTCCGGTCTCGACGTCGCCTACGACCTGGGCGAGGGACATCCGCTGGTGGGGCGCCGCATGCCCGACCTGGATCTGAAGACCCCTCGTGGCCGGCTTCGCGTCTATGAGCTCCTGCACAGCGCCAAGCCTGTGCTGCTCAACTTCGGTGAGCCCGGTGAGCCCGGTGGGCTCGATATCGCACCGTGGGCCGACCGCGTCCAGTTCCTCGACGCGTCGTACGCCGGCACCTGGGAGCTCCCGGTGCTCGGCGAGGTCACCGCTCCCCCCGCCGTCTTGATCCGACCCGACGGCCATGTCGCCTGGGTGGGAGGCCCCGCCGACCCGGGGCTCCCCGAGGCGCTGACCACCTGGTTCGGACCGCCTACGACCGCGGCATTGCCCGGGGCACCCTGATCACCGGAAGTCGAAGGCCACCTTGATGGCGCCGCTGCGCTCCTGTTCGGCGAGGACCGTGAACGCCTCACGCCACTGGTCGAGTCGGAAGGTGTGGGTGAGCATCCCGTCGAGGTCGACCTTCCCCTGGTCGGCGAGGTCCAGGAAGTGCGCGATGCCGTGCTTGCGCACGCCGTCGATCTCCTCCACGCCGAACGCGTTCGACCCCACCCAGGTGATCTCTTTGAAGTAGAGCGGCGAGTACTCCCAGCGGCCCGGCCCGTGGACACCGCTCTTCACGAGCGTGCCCCGTGCCTTGAGGAGCCGCACACCGACCTCGAAGGTCTCGGGCTTGCCGATGGTGTCGTAGACGACGTCGATCCCCCCGGGGTGGGCCATGGGCAACCCGTCGCGGACCCGCTGCAGCACGCCGCCGGACCACGCCGCCGCCTGCTCGATGAGCGCGTCACGAGGCTCGGGGGCCACCACCGTGGCGCCCAGACGCCGGGCCAGCGCCGCCTGGGCGGGGAAGCGCGCCACCACCATCACCTCGACGTCGGGGTGCAGGGCGCGCAGGATGGCCGTGGCGGTGGTGCCGAGGGCCCCGGCCCCGTACACGAGCGCCCGTCCCCCGGGGGGTGGCGGATGACGGGTGATCGAGTGCAGCGACACCGCGAAGGGATCGGCGAACACGGCCAGCTCGTCGGGGACCCCGTCGGGGACCGGGAAGAGCATGGTGTGGTGGGCGGGGAAGTAGTCGGCGAAGCCACCGGGGGCGTCCTTGCAGGTTCCGGTGTGGATGCCCGGCGCCAAGGGGCCTTCGGTGAAGTGCCAACACAGGCTGTAGTCGCCGGCCTCGCACGCCGGGCACACCGGCTCGATGCCCCGCGGTGCACACGACAGCCAGGGATTGAGGACCACCCGTTGCCCCACCTCGAGGCCGGGGACGCCGGGACCCACGTCGGCCACGTTCGCCACCACCTCGTGGCCGAGGATGGTGGGGAAGGTGAAGAGGTTGGCCAGGGGGCTGTCCGCGTTGGCCTCGCCGAAGTCCATGAAGACCTGCTTGGCCTCGGACCCGCAGATCCCCGTCATCCGGGTCTTGGCCATCACCCACCCCGGTCGGGCCGGGTGGGGTTCCTCGAGGTCGACGAGCTTCATGGGGGTGCGGGCCAACCCCACCAGGAGTGGGTTCGAGGCATCGGGTGCCTCCCATGCGTCGGGCCGCACCCCGTAGAGCAGTCCTTTCATCGACAACTCCTCCTCTAGACGGTGTCGGCCAGGATCTCCCACCCCGGAGGGGGAGGTTCGAGCCGCCAGTACTGCTCGGGAACGTTGGCGTCGAGGCGTTCGTCGAGCACGTGATCGCGTTGCAGGGGGGCGACCTGGCTCTTGTAGAGCTCGATGGCGGCCCGCTTGCGAGCCATGTCGGGGACGATGGGCACGACCGCAGGGGTGGGCCACAGGCCGCTCTTGAACAACCTCGCCACCCGCCAGGCCATGATCCCGGGGATGTGCTTGTAGCCGTGGTCCTCGTAACAGAACCACGCCGGCGCATCCTCGGACCGGGCCAGGGCGTCTCGCGCCAGCAGGCCGGCGTCGTGGGTCAGGACGTGATCGGGGTTGGCCAGCCCGAGCGGCAGGAACACCGCGGTGGGCGCCGCGGCCACGAGGGCCTGCTCGAGGACCGGGGCCACGTCGTCGGGGCGGGGGCGCTGGTCCTTGGCGAGGTACTGGTGGTCGGGGAACTCGAGCCACACCGGCGTGGCCTCGAGGAAGGCCATGGCCGATCGGTCCTCCTCACGCCGCAGTGCCACCACGTCGTCGCCGGGGAGGAACCCTCCACAGGCGTCCCACGAGGTGGGCTCCGGCGGATACGCCGGGGGCCGTCCGCCCAGCACGGTGATGACGGTGGTGCCGGGGTGCCCGGCGATGAGGTGAGCGGCACCGAGGGCGGCGTCGTCGAAGTGCGGGGACACCACCACGATCCGGGCCAGGGTGGCGGGGTCCACCAACCCCCAGGTGACCTCGACCGTGCCCCCCGCATCCGCCCCCATCGGGCCGGACCGTAGCGCGCCGGGCCTGGTCCACGCCCGCCCCCGGGTGAGCCCGGCGCGCGGCGGCGTCGGTCAGCGAGCGGTGTACTGGAAGGCCGACCGGGCCAGGTCGATGAGGTCCCAGAAGAAGGAGTAGCCCCGGTGGTGGATGCGCAGCGACATCACCGCCGGCTCTCGAGGTGGTTCGGGATGAACTGCGTCAGTGCGAACTTGGGATCGAAGGCGAACCGGGGGTGGGTGAACCGGGAATCGGGACCGGGATCCTGGTGAGACGCCAGCCCGGTGGAGGACTCGGTCCTCCCGGGGTCGAGCATCTCGTCGATCATCCTGATGATCTCGTCACACCGCTGGACTGGGTTCATCGTTCGCTCGTCGGTCGAATGGCTATTCCGTCCAGCCTGCGCCCCTGAGAGCCCGGCTCCTAGGGTCGTTGGGGGGCACTCCGCAGGGCCATTGGTCCCAGGTGACGCGACCTCACCCTGTGTGGCACGGTGGTCGGTATGTGCAGAAGCATTGTCACCCTCCGGAGCCCCGAGGCCGTCCCCGACGAGGACGTCCGGGCCGCCGCCCTGCAATTCGTCAGGAAGGTGAGCGGCTACCGGGCCCCCTCAGAGGCCAACCGGGCCACCTTCGAGCGGGCTGTCGACGACATCGCCCGGTCGACGCGCGCCCTGCTCGACGGGCTCGTGTCGGGGCGCCCGGGCCCGAAGGTCAGCCGGTAGCGGGGCGCAGGCCCCGCACCAGGGCCCGCACCTGCTCCTCGATGGCCCGCTGTCCGAGCGCGCTCCCCGCCGCGATGATGTCGAATCCGTGGCAGGCGCCCGCCACGGTGTGCAGCTCGGTGGCCACCCCCGCCTCCATGAGCCGTCTGGCGTACTCGATGCCCTCGTCGCGCAGGGGGTCGAGCTCGGCCGTCAGGACGTAGGCGGCAGGGAGGCCGGCCAGGTCCGTGGCGCGCCCCGGCGCGGCGTAGGCCGACACCTCGCCCCGCCCCCCGGGATCGCCGAGGTAGTGCTGCCACATGTCGGTGGTGGCGCCGGTCGTCCACATGGGTGTGGCGTCGAAGGCCCGCATCGATGGGCTGTGCATGCGGTCGTCGATCACCGGGTAGTTGAGGATCTGGACCCGCAGCGCCGGCCCGCCCTCATCGCGCGCCATGAGGGCGACGGCCGCCGCCAGCGCCCCGCCGGCGCTGCTCCCGCCCACCCCGACACGGTCGGGGTCGATCCCCAACGCCGGAGCCTGCGACACCGTCCACACGAGCCCGGCGTAGCAGTCGTCGACGGCGGCGGGGTAGGGGTTCTCGGGCGCGAGGCGGTAGTCCACCGACACCACCACGCACCGGGCCTCGGCCGCGTACCGGAGGCACCGGAGCTCCTCGGTGTACCTGTCCCCGAGGACGAAGGCCCCGCCGTGGAAGAAGACCAGTCCCGGCGCGGCCGGCTCGGCCCGGACCACCGGGGCGTAGACGCGGACGGGGATCTCGGCCCCGGGGGCGACTCCGGGGATCGACCGGTCCTCCACGGTCACCCGGTCGTCGGTGGGAAGGCTGCCCCCCATGACCCCGAGCAGGTCGAGCGTGGACCGCAGCATCCGCACGATGTTCATGTCCCGGAGGTGCGCGCCGGGGTCCACCCCGGCGGGCATTGCCGCCAGCACCTCGGCCAGCTCGGGATCGAGCGGGGGGAGCGGTGGCGTCACGGCCGGGCCGTCACCGGCGGAAGTGGGGGATGACCTCTTTCCCCATGAGCTCGATGGTCTGCATGACGGCCTCGTGGGGGATCTTGTACGGGTTCACCAGGCACAGGAGGAGGTCGATGCCGGCCGCCTCGTAGAGCCGGAGGGTCTTGATGCAGTCCTCGGGGGTCCCGAGGACACACGCGTTGGCCTCCACGAGGTACTCGAGGGAGAGCAGGTCGAGGGCGCCCTCGTCGTCGATCTTCTTCATGTCGGCGGCGTAGGCGTACGAGCCCAGGTCCTGGTTCCGTTCGATCATCCAGTCGGTCATCGACGCGATGTGCCGGGCACCGGCCTTGGGATACCACTCGAAGGACTCCCGGGCCATCTCCTGCGCGGCGGCCCGGTCGGGCCCGCACAACGCCATCGTGAAGGTGGCGGCCCTGTTGTTCACGAAGGCGCCGATGGGTTCGGTGCAGGTGGCGACGGCCTGGCGGTAGATGTCGACCTTGGCCTTCACCTCCTCGGGCGAGACCCCCACGGCGAACGAGCACAGACCCAGGCCCAGAGAGCCCACCTGGCGATGCCCGTCCTCGCTGCTGGTCGCTCCCCAGATGGGCGGGTGCGGGCTCTGGAGGGGCTTGGGCAGGACCCGTCGCTTGGGCATCTGCCAGTACCTTCCGGCCAACTCGTACTCGTCGTTGGTCCAACATCCCACCACGTGGCCGATGGCCTCCTGCCACATGGCCCGGGTCTCGGCCGGGTCGACACCGAACCCCTCGAGCTCGGCCCGCGTCGAGGACCGGCCGGTCCCGAGGTCGACCCGGCCGTCGGAGAGCAGGTCGAGCACGGCCACCGATTCCGCCGTGCGGACGGGATGGTTGTAGGGCTGGGGCATGAGCCGCACCCCGTACCCGATCCGGATCCGCTCGGTGAGCGCGGCGATGGCCCCGTAGAGGACTTCGGGGTTCGAGCAGTGCGAGAACTCCGAGAGGAAGTGGTGCTCGACGGTCCAGAAGGCGTCCCACCCGTACCGCTCCCCGGCCACCGCTTGGGCGAGCACGTTCTTGTAGGCCGTGTGCTCGCTGTTGGGCCCCCACGGTTCGGGGACCGGTATTTCGTAGAACAAGGCGAACTGCACGGTGCAGGGTCCTATCATCCAGCCCACCCGTCGACAAGCCGTTGACGGGGGACAGACACCGGGGAGGTCCCATGCGCGGGTTGGCGGGCAAGAACGTGATCGTCACCGGGGCGGCCTCGGGAATCGGCCGGGCCTGTGCGCAGCGCCTGCTCGAAGAGGGGGCCAGCGTCATGGGCGGCGATCTCGCTCCCCCCGGCGAGGCCCCGGCGGTGCCCTCCGACAAAGGGTCGTGGGCCTTCACCCCGGTCGACGTCACCGACGAGGCCTCGGTCATCCATCTCGTCGACGAGGCGGCTCGCGCCTTCGGGCGCGTCGACGGTCTCGTCAACGCCGCGGGGGTGGCGGGGGGCGGTGCCGTCCACATGATCGACACCGCGGAGTGGAACCGCGTCGTCGGGGTCAACCTCTACGGCACCTTCCTGACAGCCAAGTACGCCATCGCCCGCATGTTGGACCAGCCCCTGGTGGACGAGGCCCGGGGCGCGGTGGTCACGATCGCCAGCATCGAGGGCATCGAGGGCACCGCCGGCGGCAGTGCCTACAGCGCCTCCAAAGGGGGCGTGGTCATCCTCACCAAGAACATGGCCATCGACTACGCCGGACGCGGCATCCGTGTGAACACCATCTGCCCGGGCTTCATCGACACGCCGATGACCCAGGCCATCTTCGGGATGGAGGGCATGGAGCGGGCCAAGCGCGAGATCACCAAGGAGCACAAGCTCGGCCGCTACGGCCGGCCCGACGAGATCGCGGCGGCCGCCGCCTTCCTCCTCTCGCCGGATTCGTCGTTCGTCACCGGGCACGCCCTCGTCGTCGACGGTGGGTACACCGCCGGGCGCGACCATGGCGTCACCGAGATGCTGGGGCTGTCTGGTCCGTAGACGCCCAACAGGTGATCCCGGCAGGTGCGGGGTCGGCGAAATGGATCACCCAGGGCATCGCAGCCTCGGCATTTCCACCCCGTCTTGTGACCACTCAGGCTGAGCCCGAGCGTCTGGATCGTCAGTTCCGTACCCTCATGCCCTCGCGGTTGGACCTCGGCCACTGGGCGACCAGTTCACGACGTCAGTTGCGTCTGGCAGAGGATGAGCGTCGATGTAGTTTGGTGATTCCTCCGTGGGTTTGGCGAGGGCGGACTCGACCGAGTCGAGCAGCGTTCGTTTGTTTGCCGGTATCGGCACGGGCCCCCAGTGGCCCTCGAACAACGGTGCCCACCGTGTCAAGGTCTCCTGGGAAGCCCGTATGACCACTGGCGTGTCCGGATGCAGACGCCTGAGGGCCGTAACGACCCTGCGCGACGATTGGCGATGGAGTCCGAGCGACGACACCACGACGTCGGCGCCCTCAACCAGCTCGCATCGCCCGCAAGCCACGAGCGGGCACTGACGTGGACCGAGGCCCCTCGGCCCCCGGCACCACGACACCTCGTATCCGTTCTTGTCCAGAAGGCGCCAGTATGCGTACGCCCCGGCCACGTCGGGTTCCTCAATCAGGACTCGTGGTCGGGGGTCTTCGCCTTTCGCCCGCCGACCTAGATGCGTCCATCGACAGGCGAAGTCCGTGCCCAGGAGATTGCGGTGACGTCGCATAGGCACCTTCCTTCTCGCGGCACGGCAAGCCGCCCAAGAACCAGCGTGATCCTCAGGTGCGCGGCTGGATAGGGACCTTCGTCCCAGATACCGGACTCGGAGCAACGCAGGCTGCCTCGGCCTTCTGTCAGCCCTCCCAGAGGTGCCGTTCCCGGCCGAGGACCAAGGCAACGGCGAGGATCAGGCCCGGTGGCGCAGACTCGGGGTACCGATCGGTCCCGCAGAGCGCCTCGGACCCCCTCGGATGCACCCACGGACCCACCCTCATCCAGGCCATCCCCTGTACTCGGCCGATTGCGCGCACTCGTTGGATCTCGCACCCAACAGGCGAGTCGGCACTTTGTGACAAACGTCCCTGGTCGATCAGAGACATCGATGGCACTCTGCCCGTATGTTCGTCCCAGTCGTCGTCGTCGTCGGAATTGCAATCGCTCTCGCGATCGGCACGATCGTGTTGAGGCGAAAAGGGTACTCCGGTATGGGAGGCGACACCGTCGTCCGTTGCAGCAAAGGGCATCTCTTCACCACGATCTGGGTGCCGGGTGGGTCGCTCAAATCGATCCGGTTGGGTATGTCGAGGTTTCAGTACTGCCCTGTCGGACATCACTGGGCCGTGGTCAACCCGGTCAAGGACTCGGAGTTGACTGACGAGGAGAGACGTACCGCGGCGGAGCACCATGACGTGCACATTCCCTGAGGGTT